>CAVZMQ010000020.1:0-682441 GCA_963776365.1 Candidatus Acidiferrales bacterium
CACTAAACCGCTAGCGCGGTAGTGGTGGCGGTGTAGTTGTGTCGGCTTATCCGGTCATATTCGTCGCTGTTCCAGTTGAACATATCCCCGCTACGGAAGTCCTCTTTGTTAAAGCATGGAGCGGCTGCTCACTGCAGCACATTCCATCTTGCAAAGGAGCTTTCCATGACGTCGCTTCGACAACGATTTATCGAGGATATGCAGGTCCGAAACTTTTCGCCTGTAACACAAGCCTCCTACGCCCGAGAAGTCACGGGCTTTGCCCGCTACTTCAACAAGTCACCAGAGTTGTTGGGCCCGGAACAGATTCGTGCCTATCAGGTCTATCTGACCAACGAAAGGAAGCTGGGGGTAGTTTCGATCAGCGTTGCCACCTCCGCGCTTCGCTTCCTCTATCGGGTGACCCTCAAAAAGAACTGGTTTATGGCCGACATGCTCCCGGCTCCCAAGGTGCCTAAAAAACTGCCTATCATCCTCAGCCCAGAGGAAGTCCTTCGATTTCTTGACTGTGTCGCCATGAGGAAGCACCGCGCCGTCTTAACCACCTGCTACGCCGCCGGCTTGCGCATCTCCGAAGCCGTTGCTCTTACACTCCCGGCGATCGACAGCCAGCGCATGGTCTTGCGTGTCGAGCAAGGGAAAGGACTGAAAGATCGTTACGTAATGCTCTCACCGAAACTGTTAGAGATCCTGCGAGCCTGGTGGCGAATCGAAAGGCCTGGGCACTGGCTCTTTCCGGGTGGCACCCCGGACCAACACATAACCACCACTTCGGTTGCGGCGATGTGTCGGAAAGCCCGCCGCATTTCCGAAATTCCTAAACCGATCACACCGCATTCCATGCGGCATGCCTTTGCATGTCACTTGCTGGAATGGGGCACCGACATTCGCCAGATTCAACTCTTGCTCGGCCATCGCAGCCTGGAGACCACCGCAAAATATCTGCACATCGCGACCAGCAAAGTGTGCTCGACATCGAGCCCACTGGATTTGCTGCCTCGCCCTGTTTCGATGGAGGTCCAACGTACTCCGTCGCAACACCTCTAACCGCCGGGCCCCTTGGATCGCCCGAAACTGGAAGTGGCGGACATCTTCCGCCGCTACGGTGAAGCCTATCGTCAGCAGCATGCTGCGTCGCTATTCCCCGCTCAACGGCGCGTCATGACCGCGATCGAGGTGTGTCGCACCGCAGCTCTCGGCGGTCATCTCGAGCGCTGCGACTGCTGCAATCACGAGCGGCCCTGCTACGACAGCTGCGGGGATCGTCATTGCCCAAAATGTCAGTCACTCGCACGTGCCGAGTGGGTTGAAAAACGAACCTCCGAAGTTCTCGACACGCACTATTTTCATGTCGTCTTCACCCTTCCCGAACCGGTTGCTTCCATCGCTTACCAGAACAAAGATCTGCTCTACGGCATTCTCTTCCGCGCCACGGCCGAGACCTTGTCGACCATCGCCGCCGATCCCCAACATCTGGGCGCCGAGATCGGTTTTTTCGCCATACTGCACAGTTGGGGACAGAACCTGTTTTTCCATCCTCATCTGCATTGTGTCGTTCCAGGCGGCGGAATTTCACTTGATGGTGCCAGGTGGATCTCCTGCCGCCCCAACTTTTTCTTACCAGTAAAGGTGCTCTCTCGGCTGTTCCGCCGATTGTTCCTGCAGTATCTGCAGGAGGCCTTCGACGCCGGCAAGTTGCGGTTCTTCACTTCGCTTCAGGCGCTCCAAGATCCGCAGGCTTTCAATCGTCATCTCGATTTGGTGCGAGACGTGGAATGGGTCGTCTACGCCAAGCCACCTTTCGCCGGGCCACAGCAAGTGGTGGACTATGTCGGCCGCTACACCCATCGCGTAGCCATTTCCAATCATCGGATCGTCGACATCGAAGATGGCCAAGTGAAATTTAAATGGCGAGACTACCGCGACAACAATCAGCAGAAAACCATGCCCCTCACGGCAGACGAGTTCATCCGGCGATTTTTGCTCCACGTGCTACCGAGTGGGTTCCACCGCATTCGCTACTACGGGTTCCTCGGCAATCGACACCGCAAGGAGAAGTTGCAGCATTGCCGCCAACTTCTCGGCATGGCTTCTCCCAAGGAAGGCTCTGCTGAGCCCACGATTCAAGAGGATTATCGTGATCGATACGAGAGGCTCACGGGCCGCTCTCTTCGGGAATGTCCCGTTTGTCATCGAGGTCGCATGATCGCGGTCAAGGCGCTGCCCCAAGTTCGCTCTTCACCGACCATCCAAAACACTTCATGAGCGACCGTAAACGAATCCAAATTGCTCTCCCCACGAGCTCGACACTCTCGAGCCAACGGAGTGCTGTGCTTTGTTGCCGTTCAGATCACCCCGCAGACAGCCAAGCATCCCGCATTTTGCCCCACAAGTTCCCGCAGATGACACCGAACTGCGACCCAGTATGCTCGTCTCCGCACTTACCTACCGCCTATGCCCTCTACGTCGCGTCCCACTTATCAAGCAAAACCCATAGCGCACACACCTTGCAGCGGTTTAGTCCAAAACATTTTTAGCTCACCGGCCCGCCTCAGTCACGTTTCCACTCTGCTTACGCCTACTATCGGCATGCCGCCAAGCTAAAAATGCGTTGGCTGGCTGTCTTTTCCTCTATGTCTTTATTCGATGGATTCGTGAGAACAAAACTCCCAGGAAACGTCGGTGACCAATTGCGTCAGTCATCGTCCTCATTGAATTTCCTATCGATCACAGGCCAGCAGGCGCATGGTACTTTTGACAATACGTCACGCTTTGCCTTTGGTTTAGTTTCCCCCCATGATTCCTCTATCGTTGATCCTCAGCTCTAGGAAACGTCCTTTTGCACTCAGAATCTTGCCGGCCGCGCTCGCCGCCATCTTGCTCTTCAGTAGCGGCTGTTCCCAGAATGACGCCATCCGTCAGGCCGAGAAGCAGGATGCGGTCAACGGCATCCCCGTGCCGAGTCTTGCGGAAACCAAGACCATAGCCCAGGAAGGCTTTATCTTCGGGCTCCCTATCGTCATGTACTACACTTCAGCCTACGAATTATTTGTGGATACCACTTCTTCCCAGTACAAAGCTCCTATCGGCCAACTCGTCAACGAAGCGCGCGTGTTCACCCCCAAAGACACGGCGGTCATTACTCCAAACAGCGACACGCCCTATTCCCTGATGGAGATCGACCTGCGCGCCGAGCCCACCGTTGTCTCTCTTCCCGCGGTTCCCAAACCGCGCTACTACTCCGTGCAGTTGACCGATGCCAACACTTTCAACTACGGCTACATGGGCAGCCGAACCACCGGCCCCTCTCCCGGCGACTATATGATTGTTGGTTCTGATTGGAAGGGCGAGACCCCTGCTCACATCAAGCAAGTCTTTCACTCGACCACGCCGTTCTCGGTGGTGATTTTTCGCACCCAGCTATTCAACGCCGCGGACATGCCCAATGTCGTCAAGATACAGGCCGGATACAAAGTTCAGCCCCTCTCCAAGTATCTGCACCAACCCGCACCGGCCGCGCCTCCCGCCATCCCATATATGAAAGTCGATGCGGACATTGCGAAAAAACAGTTTTGGCAAGTGCTCGATTTTGCCTTGCAATATATTCCCCCGAGCCCCGAAGAGTCTGCCATTTGCACCAAGCTGGCCAGCATCGGTATCGGTCCGGGTAAGAAATTCAACATGAAAGATCTAGCGCCCGAGCACAAAGCCGCCATGCTGTTGGGCATGAAGGCCGGTGACGACGCCGTCGACAAGTACATTGCCAGTGGAGGCACCGTAATCAACGGGTGGAATGTCGGATCGTTCTTTGGCGACCGCTCCTTCTACAACGCCGACTGGCTCAAGCGAGCGGCGGCCGCCAAGGGCGGAATTTTCGGCAACAGCGCTGTGGAGGCCATGTATCCAATGACCAGGGTTCTTCCCAACGGAGACACCCTGGACAGCAGCAAGCACACCTACACATTGACCTTTGCCAAGGACGCACTGCCGCCCGTGAACGCTTTTTGGTCGGTCACCATGTATGATGGGAAAACTCAGTTCCTGATCGACAATCCCATCCATCGTTATCTCATCAACTCGCCGATGCTGCCCGCGTTGAAAAAGAATGACGATGGCTCGCTCACTCTCTTCATCCAGAAAGATTCACCGGGAAAAGCCAAAGAATCGAACTGGTTGCCGGCGCCGAACGGATCCATCTACTTGGTCATGCGATTGTACTGGCCAAAGGAAACTCCACCTTCGATCTTGCCCGCCGGTTCCGGAACGTGGCAACCGCCACCAGTCGTTGCAGCCCAGTAAGCCAACCGCGCAAAAGAAACTCCCAGCCCCGATCGGCCAGGTCCGAACCATGAGAAACATTCGCCGGAACCTGCGCCGAAAAATTTGACCCAGACACGGAGTAGCCCCTCCGGTGTAACGCTAAGAGCGGGCAAGGAGTGTGAAGAGACTGTACTTCATGAGTTAGCACTCTGGGGTTCTTGTGCATCCCTTCGCTCTCATCCTTCCAAACATCACGTTGCACCTCCCAAGTTGCACCGGCGCTCACACCCGCATCTTCGCGCTCCACCGCGATCACCCGCGCAGGTGACTCTCCTCGCTTGCTTGGAATCTCAAATTACGTCACCCTGAATCGTTGACTTTTCGCCCCCGGCTCACGGCAGCAGACTACGAGCCGCCCGAAGCCGAACCAGTCAACCAACACACGCTAAGGAGAGTCGAGCGTTGGCGCCCCCCAGGGACAATCTTTGGTACAAGGACGCCGTGATCTACCAGCTCCACGTGCGCACCTTCTGCGACAGCAACGCGGACGGCATTGGAGATTTTCCCGGACTCACCCAGCGCCTCGATTATCTGCACGAACTGGGCGTCACCGCTATTTGGCTGCTGCCCTTTTACCCCTCCCCTTTGCGCGACGACGGCTACGACATCGCCGATTACACCTCGGTGCACAGCAGCTACGGGACCCTCGAGGATTTCAAAACGTTTCTAACCGCAGCCCACAATCGCGGAATCCGCGTCATCATCGAGCTGGTTGTAAATCACACCAGCGACCAGCACCCCTGGTTCAAGGAAGCGCGAAGTTCCCGCGATAATCCAAAACGCGATTGGTACGTCTGGAGCGACACTGACGACAAATACAAGGGCGTGCCCGTCGTCTTCGTGGACACCGAGACTTCCAACTGGGCTTGGGACCCCGTTTCCAAACAATACTATTGGCATCGCTTCTTCAGTCATCAGCCCGATTTGAATTTCGACAATCCCGCGGTCTTCGAAACCGTTTGGGATGTCGTTCAGTTCTGGCTGCATCTTGGCGTGGACGGCTTCCGCCTCGACGCGGTGGCTTTCCTGGTCGAACGCGAAGGCACCCTTTGCGAAAACTTGCCGGAAACGCACGGAATTATTCGCGAGATCCGCCGCCGCCTGGACCTGGCCTATCCCGGTACCATGCTGCTGGCCGAAGCCAATCAATGGCCAGCCGATGTGTGCGTCTATTTCGGCGAGGGCAACGAGTTTCACGCCGCCTTTCATTTTCCCTTAATGCCGCGCATGTTCATGGCCGTAAAATTGGAGGATCGTAAACCGATTATCGAAATTCTCGAGCAGACCCCGGAAATTCCCGATACCTGTCAGTGGTTTATCTTTCTCCGCAATCACGATGAGCTTACCCTGGAAATGGTCACCGAGGTCGAGCGCGATTATATGTACGACGAGTATGCCCGCGACAAGACCATGCGCATCAACCGCGGTATCCGCCGCCGCTTGGCTCCCTTGATGAACAACGATCGCAGGCAAGTCGAGCTCCTCAATGGACTTCTCATGTCCATGCCCGGAACTCCCATCGTCTATTACGGCGACGAGATTGGCATGGGCGACAACATCTATCTCGGCGACCGCAACGGCGTTCGCACTCCCATGCAATGGAACAGCACACTGAACGCGGGTTTCTCTACCGCCGATCCGGAGCGCTTGTACGCTCCGGTGGTTTCGAATGCGGTTTATGGCTTCCAGGCGGTGAACGTGGATGCCCAGGAGCGGTCGGAGCATTCGTTATTGCATTGGATGAAATCGCTGATTGAGGTGCGCAACGCCTTTCGCGTTTTTGGTCGCGGCACCATAGAGTTCTTGAATCCCACGAATCATCGCGTGCTCGCCTATGTCCGCCAATATGGTGGCGAGATCGTCCTGGTGGTCAATAATCTCTCGAATTCCGCGCAAGCCGTGGAACTGGATATGCAGCGATATAAAGGATACCTGCCGATTGAGATGTTTGGGAGGAACTTGTTTCCGAGGTTCGGGAATTCCCCCTATCCTTTGACGCTGGGGCCTTACCAGTTCTTCTGGTTTCAGCTACGGCGAATTTAGCGGTGGCGGTGCTAGGCAGCGCCTCGCCAACCCTTTGCAGGAAAGTAGAATCCTGAGAACTATGGCTGAGGATACATTTCTAACCGATGATTTGCTTCGCCAGTTGATCAGCGTCGGCGAAGTGGATTTGCTGGTGGGCGTCTCGGCGCACAATCCCGCGAATCCGGTCCGGCCGGCGCTGCAAACCATTGAGCAAACCTGCCGCGACCATTTTCTACGCCAGCGCGTGGCCATAGTTCTGTTCGACGGCCAGAGTCAAAATGAGGACAGTGTGCTGCCCACGGCTCCCGAGAATCCAGAGCAAAAAAGGGAACGCACCCACGGGTTAACCTCTCTTCGCACCGTTCACCGCGTTGTCGCCAATTTCCCTGGCCCTCCTTCCCCCGGCGTGGCCTTGCGCACCACCTTAGCCATTGCCGATCTCGTGCGCGCTCGCGCCTGCGCGGTCTTCTCTGCCAACAGCACGAATATAACCTCAGACTCCATCGCCAATCTCCTTACGCCCGTCTATCAAGACAAATTCGATTTCGCCGCCCCGCTCTACACCCGCCACAAATTTCAAGGCCTGCTCATGCGTAATTTGCTCTACCCCATGAGCCGCGCCCTCTTCGGGTGTGGCATGCACGAAGTATTCCCGGCGGAGTGGAGTTTTTCTGGACGCTTTGCCTCCTACTGCCTGAATCAGGACGTGTGGCACGAAGAGGCCATTCGCGCCCAACCAGAAGCATGGATGGCCATTACCGCCAGCGCTACAGATCATCGCTGCTGCCAGGTGGTTGTCGGCAAGAAGGGCCAACTCGTTGGCGTGCCTGACATCGTCGAAGTCTTGCGCCAGACCGTGGGTGCCCTGTTCTGGTGTCTGGAAAAAGACCAAGCTTTCTGGCTGGATCACGACCACGGGCAGTCCATTCCTACCTTTGGAACGGTGCACGAATTGACCTCCGAGCCCACCGAAATGGATAGCCACCGCATCTTCGAGATGTTCCGCACTGGCGTAACCGACCTCGAACCGGTGTTGAGTACCATCCTCGATCCGGAAACCCACGCCGAAATTAAAGGCATGACCGCCGTGGAAGAAGGGAAGTTTCGCTTCAAGCCCGACGTGTGGGTGCGCACGCTTTACGATTTCGCCGCGTCCTACCATCATGCGGTCATCACACGCGATCACCTGGTCCAGGCGCTCGCCCCGTTATACCGGGGCATGACCCACTCCTTCTTGGTGGAACACGCGGATTCCTCCCCAGCAGAGATAGAAGCGGCCAATGAAATGCTCTGTGCTGAATTCGAACTGCAAAAGACCTATCTACGTGAACGATGGAAGACGAAGACGAAGATGGAGGTGAAATCATGAGAGACACCATCCTGCAGGGCTTGGAACGCGTTTATCAGAATCTGGGCCACATGATCGCGGAGTTTCTTCCACGTTTTGTGGTTATGCTCATCGTCATCGCGATTGGTCTGCTGGTCGCCCTGGCCTTCCGCTATACTCTGCGTTCGCTGTTGCGGCTCACCAGATTGGATAGGGTTTCCGAGGACGCGGGCGCTACCCGCGTGCTGCGCATGGCCCATCTTCCCCCTATGTCCGAGTTGCTCAGCCGCTCGTTTTTCTGGGTAACTTGGTTTGCATTTATTTTGATAGGACTGAGTGTTCTGGACATTGCCAGCCTCCAGGAGCAGATCTCGCGGTTGCTCCGTTTTTTGCCGGAAGTATTCGTCGCCATTTTTATCTTCTTTCTCGGCGTGGCACTGGCGAACTTTCTCTCGCGCGCTGCCTTGCTTGCCGCTGTGAACGCCGGCCTGGCCTACGCCCGCATCCTCAGTTGGTGCATTCGCTTCGTGATTTGGATTCTGGCGGTGACCATGACCCTCGAGGAACTGGGGGTCGCCCGCCAGACCGTCATCGCCGCCTTCTCCATCGTTTTCGGGGCGCTCATGCTCGGACTGGCCCTTGCCTTTGGACTAGGCGGACAGCACCTGGCCCGACGCTTCCTGGAGCAGTACTCCCGAGATTCCAATCGCGACAAAGAAAAAGAGCCTCAGCCGCTGTAAAACAGATTGAGAACGTAAATCGTTTCGGCACACCTGTCCTTTCGTACCGTTGGGCCTGCTTGCCATACACGCCAGACTGCATAGAGGTGAAGGAGCGCCAAAAATGGCCGACCGACCCAGCTTTTCAGACATGAAAGCTGAACAAGCTAGATTGACAGCAAGCTGGAAGGCGGAAGGACGCCTCAGTGAACCGTGGACCGTGGCCGATCCGGAAATCGTGGAAATTTTCACCGCTGGAATCGCCTTTGGATTGACAGTGGCGCGCCGCAAGGGCCGCGATCCCCTGTATTCTCCGGATGAATGGCGCAAAGCCTTGCGGGAAGCGGTGGAGAAGGCCGCCGAGCTGGAAAGCGAACTTCAGAAGGCCAAAGAGGGAATGAAAAAGAAGTAGCTCGACGCCCTCAAGAAACACCTCGGCCCCGGTCACCGCCACCCAAAACTATTTTTCCTTTGCAGCTGATGCCGTCGGACGAATTTTCTCCGGCGTCACGATCCCCTGGCCTTCTAGTACGCTGTAAAACTTATCGCCATCGACATCCTTGATGGTTTCCACTGTGCCCGATGGCCAGCGAATCTCCAGGCTGTCAATCTTTGTAGCGCTTCCCAGCCCAAAATGGACGCGAAAATCGCTTTGCGAGATATAGCTCCCCCCACTGTGAATCTCGTCGGTCTGCGTCATGCCGCCGGCCACAAGTTTCAGCCGGGCGCCAATCGCCAGGCGGTTGCTCTTCGTTCCCGCTAATTCGAAACTCACCCAATGCCTTCCGGGAATTCCGTGATTCCGCAGAACCATCGGCCGTCCCACCAGGTCTTCCACAACCAGGTCCATGTTGCCGTCATTGAAAAGGTCGCCGACCGCCAAGCCGCGAGATACCCTTGGCTCCTGAATCGCCGCGCCGGCCTGGTCACTGGCATCGCAGAAGGTGCCGTCGCCTTGGTTGATTTGCAGCAGCTTCGGTTCACGGTATTTCGCGCCAGACACGAAACCCTCCGCCTGCGGGTACACATGACCCGTCACCGTAAAAAGATCCAGCCAACCATCATTATCCAGATCCGCGAAGGCTATTCCCCATTTCACATACGGCACGGAGGCCAATCCCATTCCCGAGGCATACGACACATCTTCGAAATTCCATTTGCCGTCGTTGCGGTACAACGGGCTGTTGTCCAGCGCGAAATCCGTAACCGCTAACGACGGCCGGCCGGTATGGTTGAAATCGCCGGCGGCAATTCCCATCTCTGCCTGCTCGTGCCCGTCTTCCCCAAGCGCCGCGCCAGACTCCAACCCGATGTCCTTGAATTTGCCGTTGCCTTCATTCTGATAAAGGAACGCCGCCATGGAATCGTTGGCTACATAAATATCCGGCCGCCCCGTATTGTTGAAATCCGCCCAGATCGCGCTCAAGCCGTAGTAGCCCAGGGGATCATCCACGCCTGCTTTTTTAGAAACGTCGCTGAACGTGCCGTCGCCATTGTTATGGAATAGCGAATCGCCCGAGCCCCTCAGGCCGCGCGGCCCGCATTGCACATCCACTCCCATGAACCGGCAAGTGGCTCCGCTGCCGAAAGCCGGCGGGTGGTGGATGTCGATGTCCGCATAGTTACTGACCATCAGGTCCACGAAGCCGTCATGGTCATAATCCGCCCACGCGGAACCGGTCGACCAACGGCCATCGGCCACCCCCGCCTGCTTGCTCACATCCGTGAATGTTCCGTCGCCATTATTGCGATACAGGACGTTCCCACCAAAGCACGTCACGTAAATGTCCGGCCAGCCGTCGTTGTTGTAATCCGCTACGGAACCACCTTGCGCCATGCACGGTGTGCCGATCCCCGCTTTCTCCGTCGCATCCGTGAACGTGCCGTCGTGATTGTTGTGGTATAGCGCGCCTCGCGCCTTTTTCCCTTGCAGCGCGTCTTGCACCGTCGGGGAATTCGTGAAATATAGGTCCAACCACCCATCGCGATCGTAGTCGAGCAGCAGTACCCCGCCACTCATAGACTCGAGAATGTAGCGAGCTTCTGGCGCGGAATCGTGCGAGAAATGAATTCCCGCTTTTTGCGTCACATCTTCAAGTCCAGGAATCGCCCGATCTTTGCACTTCAGGTTCTTCGCTGTCGACGGAGGTGCGACCCCTGTAGCGATGCCCTGGCCGAACGCTGCGGGGCACACCAACAATGCTCCAAACAGAAACACAGTGAAAACTTTTCGCGGAAATATCACCTGGTCCTCAGCCTGAGCGCTCTCTTTAGAGTGTAACCCACCAGATGCAGTTCTCTCTCGATCCCTGCGTGCAAACGAATCTGGCACGACCCGCCGAATTTCGAAGGTGCGACTGCTTCCAGGCGCGGATTAGGGGAGCAACTGATAACTCACGAACGCGAGTCTCTTGCTATCCGGCGACCAGGACGGCACGTTGATCGTTCCTTGTCCCCCAAAGAGTTTCGCCAGCACCGTAATTCTTCTATCCGCAACAGACATAAGCCGCAGGCTCACGTCTTTGTTCTCCGGATGACCCGAAACCTCTTTCCCATAGGACAGAAACACGATCCACTTGCCATCTGGCGAAGGATGCGGAAACCAGTTGTTGAACTCGTCGGAGGTGATTGGTTCCTGGGCGTTTCCGTCCGGTTTCATGCGCCAGATCTGCATTTGCCCGGTGCGCTCGGAATTGAAGTAGATGAACGATCCATCCGGTGCATAGTCCGGGCCATCGTCGAGGCCCTTGGCGGTGGTCAAGCGCGTCTCCGCACCTCCCGATACCGGAATGGTGTAAATGTCGAAGTCTCCATTGCGCTCTCCCACGAACGCAAGCGTGCTCCCGTCCGGCGACCAGCCGTGCCAATACGACGGCGAGTTTTGCGTGATGCGCTTAGGTAGGCCGCCTTCAATCGGCAATACATAAACCAGCGACTTGTGGTCCTCCTGCGACCCGTCGCTGATGGCTAGCCATTTGCCATCCGGCGAAATCCCGTGATCGTTGTTGCAGCGATTGGCGAATCCAGTGTTCACCGGTACCGGAGTTCCGCCCGCGGGCGGAATTTTCTCGAGATGTCCGTTGCGGTTAAACAGCAGGTAGCTTCCGTCCCGCGTCCAGTTCGGCGCTTCGAAGCGCTCGGGCGCAACATACGTCACGCGGCGATCGGTGGAATCAATGCTGATCGTTTCGAGCGTGCTGTACAGCGTTGCCTGCGCCGTCGCGGCACTCGGCGGATGGATATTCACGCTGGAGAAAACAGCCTTCTCCACAATGTCCTTTTCGTGAGAACACACGCCGATGCCGATGTAATATTCGCCGTGAATCAGCGCGCGAATCGAGCCGCCCGCCACTTGCGGCTCGCCCCCATGCACTCCCAGTAGCATGGAAAAGTAATCCCCGTGCTTCTCCAGTTGTAACGTGCGGGGGGCCGAAATGTTGGCTTGAATCTCGTGCGTACTCGCGCCCTTTTCTTCGCGATATTGCAGCGACGTCAGGCCCACTCCGTGCAGCGCGATGTCCACATAGGGCGAATCCGGATCCAACGACTGGCGAATGATCACTACCGCTTTGCGATGGGGATTGGTGCCTTCGCCCAGAAAGCCCACGTCCGCGCGAATCACGTTGTCGCCGCTCGCCTTTTTCCAAACGAATCGGAACCCGTCTTTGGTGGACCACATGTTTTCGCCGCTGCCTGCCACGGTGTATGTGCCATTTGCGGCGTCGTACGTTGCGGAGCCCGGGTGTAACACCGTGCCGATATCACCATTGCCCTCGAATATCCCTAGTTTTGTGTCGCCGGATCCGATCCCAGCGAAACACAGCCCCAATACCAGAACGACCCCTGCTGGAATACCCAATCTGCCTGGCCACCGCCAATCGTTCCCGTGAAATCGCATCATTGCACCCCTTTATCTGCGAGTCGATTCAGTCGTTCCGACACATTCAGCAAGGCCCGTCCGTCGTGATATGCAGCCTTCCAGATGCTGCCTTTCCCATCTACGCTGGGCTTGCCGTCTTCTCCCACCACGGTGTAAACGCCGTGATAGTCGGAATCGATTTGATATTTTTGAATAAATTCCCATTGACGCTGAAAGGCCTTGAAGTATACATCGGTGTGCTTGCCGTAACGCTCGTGCATCAGTAACAGCGCATTCAGCCCCTCGAACTCCACCCACCATTCCTTGGTCTGGCGTTCGGCTTCGCCCATCGTCGTGCCTTCTTGATAGAACCCGCCGAGCTGTTCGTCCCAGCCGTAATGAAGCGCATGGTCTACCAGCATCTTCGCCATGCGTTCCGTGCGCACATCATGACCCTTGCCCAGCACCTCTTCCGCTTCCAGCATCAAATACGCGGTTTCTACGTCGTGGCCGTAGGAGTCATGATCGGGAAAGGCCTGCCACGCATTTGTGAAGTAAAGATTCATAGCCCCGGGATCCACACACACGTTATCGCGGATGATGGTCAACAGTTCTTCAACTCTTTGCCGGAGCAAGTCATCTTTCCAGACTTCGTAGAGCTGTGAAAGCGATTCCAGCAGGTGGATGTGCGTGTTCATGGATTTGTAGCCGGCGGGGAAACCCGATCCCGGCATCAACTCCACCCTGCCGGTTTCCGGATGCGCCACAAATGGCTGCCCGTCCCGCTTCAGCCCTTCGAAGTAGCCCCCATTTTTCGCGTCATGCGCGTGTTCTTCCATCCACTGGAACCCCTTTTGCGCATATTCCAGCGCGCGCGGATCCCTGCTGGCCTGGTACGCGGACGCTAAACCATAGATCGCGAAGCTCATCCCGTAGAGCTGTTTTGCATCGGTATAAACTGTCGAAATTTCTCCGCTTTCCGATAAGCCCCAGTAGAAGCCGCCTTTCTCCTTGTCCCAGAGCGTCCCGGTTAGGTAATCCACTCCGTGCGTGACGTACGGCAGATATTGCTGTTTCAGCTCTGGACGCCGCTGCACGATTTGCGAGGAAATCCACGTCATGCGCCCCTGAAAGACCGAAAATTTGCTTTCTTTGCCTAGCGGTTTCCACTCCCGCGAGAAGTTAGACCGGAATCCGCCATGCTCATCATCAAGAGAGCGCGGAAACCAAACCTTCAGGACGTCCCGGTCCAGCATCGCATCCATCTCCTTCGCCAGCTTCAGATAAGAATCGCGCGTCGCCGGCAGGTATTTGACGGAGCCGGCCGCACCCGCCGTTTGCGCGAATCCGCGACCGGAGAAAACCGTTGCCAGCAGGGCAGCCTGGAACGCGATAAAGACCAACCTGATTTCGAAGGGCCACATAACGAACTCCCATCCGCTTGTATTTTGGCAACCTCGATAGCTTTTGCCCGCCGCCATCCTACTTCTTCGAGGGCATCAGATTGCCTGTCAGAGAAAAGCCCCCTGCATCATTCGAAAACGCCCGTTTCGCTTCGCGCAGATCGTTCAGTGCAAATAGCCTTTGGCCCGATATTGACTCCGTGCCTAAAAAAGTTCCCGTGCCAGGCAGAGCTTTGCTGTTTGTGATCGACACCCCTTCACCCCGACGCAAGGAAACCGTCGTCAGATTGCTGTCCGACTTTGCAGCTCGGCCCGCAAAGCGATCGACCGAGAGGTTCCGGAAGTCCTCGCACTCGATAGCTTCGGCAAAGTAATCGGGCAGCTCCTTCTCCCAGTCCAGATACAATCCGTGAATGTCCATGCCATCCACGAAGCGCAGGTACAGCCCGGGAATATCGTGCTTGAAAACCGCGCGCGCCAGACTGCCGGCGGTCCAGCGAAAATCGAAATTGCCACCTGCCAGCTCCGCGACTTCCTTGCGCGGCGCGCGAATCGTGAAGCGCACCTGCTCCCGAGTAATGTTCTTCAACCACGCTTGCTCGTCCCCGTACAGCACCATCCCCGCTTCCGCAGTACCGAAAACATGGGAGAAATGCACATCGTGCACGTCCGGAGTTTTTCCCGCCGACGGTGGCCCCACCGCGATAAAAATGGGTTCGGCCTTTCCCCACCAGTGGCCGGTGCGGAGATGCGTTTCCATGGCAATGTTGGAAAAGGACACGTTCGCCGTGGTGCCGGTCCGTTCGAATATACCGATTCCGCGGTTGGAATGAATCGTGAGGTCTGAAAAAGTCGCCCAGCGCGTATTTTCCATGCGAATGCCCGCGGAGTGGGACACCAACGAGCAGTTGGTCACGCCCACATCGTCGCTTCCATAAAAGGCGAAGTCGTCGTCGCCCGCCGCAATGTCGCAGTCGGAAATGTGCACGTCCCGGCAGCCCAGGCAGTCTATTCCATCGTTGTTCGGCAGTAACAGGCTGTTCAGGATATGCAGCCCCTGAACTACCGCATGGCTGCTGTGATTCAGGTGGAACGTCCAGTTTGGCGCGTTTCGAAAGCTGACGTCACGCACCACAGTATTTCGTGAGTTTGTGAACACAATCATTGTGCCCGGGCGGCCGGCCGCTTTGGTTTCCACCGGGCCGTCGCCTAATGCCAGCATCGATTTTTGGAACTCTTTCCCCTGGCGCGTGTATTGCTCATCGAAATCCTGCCCGTAGTGCGGCTTCTTAAAATCGTAGAAAAGATCGGCGTTCCCATCAACGGCTCCTTGGCCGATGATCGCAATGTTTTCCGCATTGCGCGCCACGATGATCCCGACGCGCTCGCCCTCCCCGGTACTGTTTTCGCCGTAGACATGCGCAAATCCAAACTGCGAGATCGCACCATAGTCAGCGAGGTTCGCGCTGCCTAGAATCACGGCATTCGCCTGCAAGTCCAGAGTCACATTGCTTAGCAGTTCGAAAGTTCCCGAAACATAAATCCCTGGGGGGAATAGGACGCGTCCACCTCCGGCACGATTTGCCGCCTGCACCGCTTTCGTAATCGCGCCGGTGTCCAGCGTTTTTCCGTCACCGGCGGCGCCATATTCTCGAACATTGAATACCTTCTCCGGTTGCTGGGCTCGGGAAGGGAACGGCGCGGCTCCCAGGATCGCACCCAGCAGCGTCATCACAAAAAATGCGCGCCACAACCAACGACGCGTCACCGCCGCGATCAGGCTCATTTGCCTCACCCTCATTTTTGGTTCAAGACCTGCTCCGCTGCCAGTACAAGGAACATGTAGTTCGAAGAGCCGCCGCCCAGAACGTATTCGGTCTGCTGCCACAGGTACGGGAACACCTTCAATTCCGGAAAGTCCGGCCGGATCAGCGCGGTGCCCGAAACCACCCCCCCGGGAATATACGTCCAATCTGCGCGATTAAAACCGTAAGCCACCGTGGCGGAGTTCGCTCCCACCCCCGACGCAAAAGATGCCGTGTTTTCCCCTGGATGCACGCCCAGCATAAAATTCAACGCGTTCAGCATATACTCGCTGGACACCGCATCGGGAAAGCCGCGGTGCAAATAGTATTGTTCCACGCCGAAGCGCTCGATCTGCCAACCGGCTCCCCAGATGTACGGTTTGTACGGAACTCCAAACGGAGTGGCCGCCTGTTTGTCGCGCACGGATTCAGCATATTGCGCCGCGGCGGCTTGCAGTTGCTTCACGAACCCCTCGTCAGGAATTCGCTCCGCCACCCGCGCCACGCTCCAGCCCACTCTGTCGAACTCGTCTAGAATTTCCTTCCGATTGTCCAACAGCACTTGCATGTACTCCGGCTTGCTGGTCGATAAGTACAACTCAACCGCCGCCGCGATCTTGTCATGGAATCCATGGCCCACGGAGTGGTCTTCGCCCCATGCTTGCTCTGCTGCTTCCAGGCACTCTTTGGCGAATGGAGCATCCATGGCCCTCAAAACGCGTCCGGCAGCTGCAAGCGCAGCGATTCCTTTGTATTCGTGCCCGGCGTTTTGTTCCGTGAACACCCATCGGTCATCCTCAACCCCGGAATGCGTTCCCGTCTTCTCGCCCGGTTTCAGCGCAGCGTCGAAATAAAGATTGTCCGTGGCGTTGATCGTGTCGCCAACCATGGTGTACTGGTGCAGGCTGGAGCTGATCACTCCACGATAAAAGCGTCCCAGGTTTTTGTAGCTCGCCAGAATCGTAAGAGCGCCGTGCTGCACCTGCTGCAGCGTATCCGGTTTGCCATCCGGAACATGAATCCGTACCAGGTGATTTGCTTCATCAATGGAAGTATCGTCGTAATTGAGATGGAATAATTCGTAAGCACTGGCGAGAATGGCGACTTCGTCGGCCTGCGACTCGATGCGAAAATCATCGTCCCCGGCATCATGCCATCCGCCGACGTTCAACCCCGGAATCGTTTCTCCCGATTTGTATTTCGTTAGCGTGTCCGGACCCTGAATGTATCCGTCGAAGTGGTTGTGATTGATGGGTGCCATGCGCGCGTCGTCCAGATGGCACGCGCCGTGCCAAACCCGGTATTGCTCTTCCACCCGCATGTGGCACATCTGGATCGGCAAGAAGTGCTCGATCACCGGCTGCCAGATCCCTCGTTCAAATACTGTCGTGGAGATTTGGAATAGATCGGACTTTGTTTTGCCATACGCAATTACATACATGCCGGGCTGCGTTATCTTGGAAAAATCGAACTGAAGATAGTTGTAGCGCAGGAATTTTCCCCAAGCCGTGGGCTTTGCCGATAGGATCTGTTGCGCACCTCCATCTTCGGAAATGCGCTGCAGCACTGCCGTCTCCACCGCCGCATCTTTTCCGTCTACTTCGATCACCGCGACTTTCTTCTCCGCCGGATGATAACCGACCTGGGATACATGAACGACAGGGGTGTACGTCCACGCGGGCATCGCGTGCGGGGAAATCTGCCAGTCGATGGCACCGCGAGTCGCTCCCCCCGGCACCAGCGAGCGCACCACAAACCACCCATTGTTATGTTTGTTGCGCCCGTCCAGCAGTTGCAAATCCCCGGTCCGGCTTTCGATGGTCATGCGCTGCGCCTCGAGTTCCGGGGTGAGCGAAAGCTTGGGACCGGACGCAAACGGCTCAGGCTCCACATCTCCATCCTTGGCCACCTGTTCGGGTCCGTTCGGCTGCCGCGGGAAAATGCCTGACCGCCCGCCGAGATACCACGAATGGCCGAATAAAACGCCAGGGAACAACTCCATATTGAAGCCGACCTGGCCTACAAATTCCGCGGGCAGCGGCTTATCCAGGTCCACGATCACGCGTACGCTTTGCCCTTCCGCACGCACTCGCACCTTATAGGTAAAGTTCAGATCGGGATAGTCGATCGGATTGTATCCTTTGCGATTTCGCTCAGGGTCCGGATACGACAAAGTGGTCACAATCTCGCCATGCTCTTTATCCACCACCCGGCTGTCCTGCTTCGGCATCGGCTGCCATTGCCCCGGCGTTACGTCCAGCCGAATGTCGCCGTTCGTGGCCACGCGCACCCCATTCAGGATGACGCTCACCCCAGCCTGGTGTCCCTCCGGGTAAATGTCCTGAAAGGACATCACGTCCAACCCGGGCATGGAGAAGTACTCTTTATCATTCAACTGCAGCGCGGGAGAAGAATGCTGAGGAAAGCTGGTGGGAGCGAGCGCGAACAGCACGAGAAAAGCGGGAATTCCTCTTACAAGTGATTTCATTTGATGGCCTCAGGCATTGCGAAGTAGTTCCAACATATTGCGATCCAATTTGTGTCCGTTGTAATCCTCATACGCTACGTCTGGGCGTTCGCTGTCCATCACGCCGAAGGCGCCGCGCAAGTTCCAAAGGGAATTGCCCCATCCGGCCCGCTTCCACACCGCCAGGCAATCGGTCATCCACGCCAGCGCAACGTCGTGTGGCGTTTTGTTGAAGCAGCCCCACTCGCCCACGTGTACCTGCACGCCTTTGTCGGTAATGACTTTGTACAGATCCACGTAAACCTGTTGCAGGTGCGCGCGGTCCCACAGAACACCATGATCATCCTTCAGCGGCCACGTAGGCGGATTTAACGTCTCGAACTCATCTTTCGGCACCCACGTCGCGGTGTAATGGCTGACAGCCTTGGGTTGGTAGCCACGAGTGCTTTGTACCAGCCCAAGATTCACAATACCGACCACAGGAGCCTGCCCGATATTCATGCCGTCCGCGAAGATCAGTCGGTTCGCATCGATATCACGTATCGCCGCAACCAGCGTATTCACGATTTCCACGTAGCGTTCTTCCAACGCGCCTTCGTACGAACGCATCTTCGGAGGTTCATTAATCAAGTCGAAACTCACCTGACGATTGGGTATTCCTTTGTATCGCCGCGCGAACGCCTGCCAATGAAATGTCGCCGCCCCCAGCGCTCTATCCCGCTGTTCTTTTGTGCCGGTGAAGAGGTCGGCGGGTTCCAACTCCCGCTCGTTGATGCAGTAGCCAGGAATCCGGTGAAAGTTGATGTTGATGTGGATGCCGTGCTGCTTCCCTAAATCTACGGCCCGGTCGATCTGCTGCAGCGGCTCTTCTCGGATCACCGACCAATCGTCGCGGCTGCCCCACACCCAGTAGGAAAGCGGCAGGCGCGCAAAATCGAAGCCCCAGTTCGCCATGGTCGCGAAATCAAACTCGTCGAAAGCGGGCCCGTCGTAAGGATGTCCGGGCCGGGGAAAGCGCCCTTGCAGATTGAAGCCCCGCCAACGCGGTATATGCGCGGCGGTTATGTCGTCGACGGTTGGGCTACCAGTGGTTTTAAAGGCGGGATGCGGGACAGTCGGGGTAATCGAGGCCAGCAGGGCCAAGTCCCGCACAAACGTTCGGCGCAGCATGGGGATCTCCGGGGCAACGCGCGATTATACGTCATGTCGCTCAGATGCGCCCTAGATAAACGTTTCTCTATTGCCACCATTTCTGCTTCAGAATCAACCGCGTCCCCCCGTGTATTAATTCGATTGAATACAACCCTGTTAATTTTGACCAAAGAAGCAGTAGAATACCGATTAACCAGCCGTCGAGGGTTTCTGCGAATGACTGCCGCGATTTTCGCGGAAACGTGGCTCCTGTCGAGGGTGCCAGAAGGACCTACTCATGATCGGTGCGAAACCATCCCGCCCTAAACACTCCGCAACCGTCACCCTGAAATCCGTTGCTCAGTATCTCGGCCTTACTCCTGGTACGGTATCGGCGGTATTGAACAATACCAAGGCCGCTCGAACCATTCCTGAGAATACCCGTAAGAGAATCATCGAAGCGGCCCGCGAGTTGAACTACCAGCCTAACTTTCTGGCGCGTTCCTTACGCGTAAAGCGCACCTATACCGTTGGGGTCATCGTGGAAGAAATCGGGGACACCTACGGCGGCTCGATCGTGAATGGCATCGAACCGCACCTCCGCGATAACAATTTCTTTTTCCTCACCGTGGCCCATCGTCACGACCCCACCTTGCTCCGGAGCTATTCTCAGCTACTCACTTCCCGCGGTGTCGAAGGCTTGATCACCATCGACACCTCCGTTGACGAGGAGCCCGTGTTGCCCACCGTAGCCGTGGCGGGTCACCAGAAAGTCGAAAATGTCACCAACATTGTTCTGGATCACCGCCGCGCGGCGGAGCTTGCGCTCCTGCACCTCAAAGAACTCGGCCATGAACGTATCGCGTTTCTGCGGGGACAACCGAAGAGCTCGGACTCGGCGTCCCGGTGGGAAGCCATCCAGGATGTGGCCCGGGAGTTTGATATCCAGATTCGCCCGGAACTGGTTTTGCAGTTGGAAGGCATGGAATCGACCCCGGAGCTCGGCTATCCCTACGGCAAAGCGCTCATTGCTCGCGGCATTCCCTTCACCGCAGTTTTTGCATATAACGACATATCCGCCATTGGCGCCATGCGTGCTTTCCAGGAAGCCGGCTTGCGCGTGCCCGATGACATTTCCGTTGTTGGCTTCGACGACATTTCCATCGCGTCCTTCTCCATTCCCCCCTTAACCACCGTTCGCCAGCCGCTGGAGAAGATGGGCAAGATCGCCGCCCAAACGCTGCTGGAACGAATCGAAGACAGAAGCACCTTCGTTCCGGAGATTGCCGTGGAGCCGGAACTGATCACCCGCCGTTCCACCGGCCCGCCGCGCAAATTGTAATTTTTTGCGTTCGCCTCCTAAGAAACTGCTCCGGGGGTTCAACTGCGTCCATGCGACGCATCATTCCGTGGGGACCGCCCTCGGTCAGGGCCAAACTTCAGCCCTGCCGATTTCCCCACAATGAAAAAACCACCCGCCATTTCGAGCGCAGCGAGAAACCTCCGTCTATCGTGCGGGACCCCACCCTAACTCCACAGGCGATCCCAGGAGCGCTCGTTGTCCCATTGCGGCGTCGGATCAAAATACCCTGTCCCCGGAGCCAGGTGCTGCCGCACCACCTCTTCATTTAACGTTACGCCTAGGCCCGGCCGGTCCGGCACATCAATCCAGCCATGATTCACAATAGGCGTCTTTACGCCTTCCTCGACCAGCGAAGACCACCACGGCACATCCAGCGAGTGGTTCTCCAGTGCCAGAAAGTTTTCCGTAGCCGCGGCGCAATGCACATTGGCCATGCAACTGACCGGTGTTCCCGCAAAGTGCATCGCCATCGGCACGCCATAATCTTGCGCCAGATCGCCAATCTTCTTGGTTTCCAGGATGCCCCCGGCCGTCGCCAGGTCCGGCTGGATCTTGCCGACTGCGTGGTTTTCGCACAGCACTTGAAAGGGTTCCTTCAGATAAATGTCTTCGCCCGTCAGAATCGGCGTGGGACTCTCTAGCGTAATCTCACGGAGCAGCTCCGTGTAGTTCCACGGAATCACATCTTCCATCCACGACAAATTATATTTTTCGTAAGCTTTGCCCAGCCGAATGATGGACTTCACCCCCAAGTGTCCCAGGTGGTCCATCGACAGCGGAATTTCCATGCCCACCGCGTCGCGCACTGCGGCAACATACTCTTCCAGCATCGAAATACCCTTGTCCGTCACCTCCATGGCGATCAGCGGGTGCGTGAGTTGGTACGGGTGCCACTGCTCGATGTCTGTGGGATTGGTCACCGTGCCCGGCGTTTTCGAAACCATCTCGATTCCCAAATCCATCTTCAACCAGGTCAGTCCCATCACTTCCTTCCGTTCCTTCATGCGTTGCGCGTAAATTCTCGGATCATCGGATTCCGTCGTGTCGGCATAAATGCGAATTTTGTCCCGAAACTTCCCGCCGCCCAACATCGCATACACCGGAGCGTTATACACTTTTCCCGTGATGTCCCAGAGAGCCATCTCGACGCCAGACACTCCTCCACCTTGCCGCGCGTGTCCGCCGAATTGCTTGATCTCCCGGAAAATTCTGTCCAGCTGTAGAGGGTTCTGGCCCACCAGGCGGCTCTTCAGGAACAGCGCGTACGTGGCGCTGGCGCCATCCCGCACCTCGCCCAGCCCATACACACCCTGGTTGGTATCCAGCCGAATGATGGGACACGGACTTGGGCCCGGCTTCACCACCGTGGCGATGCGCAAATCGGTGATCTTCAGCGTCGCAGGACTCGAGTTGGTATTCACCCCTTTCGGGTACGCCTCGGCACTCTCGCGGGTCAGCAACCCTGCCCCTAATGCCATCGCCGAAGCCTTCAGCACATCACGCCGGCCAAATACATTTCCATTGCCTTTGCTCATGGAAGCTCGTCCTCCCGGGAGTGTTATAGTCCCAAACTTTGCCAGATGCCAGCGGCTGATTCAGACCACGAAAATCACGGTTTCTGCCGGCAGCCGCAAAACCCCTGGATATTGACTTCAGAATATCGTTATGCCGTGATTTGCAAAGTATCGTATCATTGCCGCCGCGGTTTGGAGCATGATAAATTGTCCGCGGTCTGGAACGGCGGGCGATGGAAAAACAGGGTGAAGCACGGTAGCTGGCTTTTCGAATTGCTCACAAAAAAATTCTGCAGCACTGAGGTTGCCTATGGCCCACGCGGCTCACGGTAGTTCCGCTCGATTTGCTGTACTCCTTTGCTCCACGCTTCTCGGTATTCTCCTTCTCCCCGCTGCCTCGAACGCCCAGTTAATGACCTTTTCCAAGCAGGATCTGATTGACTACACCGCCGCGAATCCCTTTGATCGTTTTCCGGATGGTCGGCCCAAAATTCCCGACGACCTTCTCAAGCGCGCTCACGACCTTTCCGCCGAGGATATCTGGGCCACATTGCAAGAGAAGGGATACAACAACCAATATGCCGACGGCTTCATCGTGTTGAAGCCCGGCACCACCATGGTCGGGCGCGTCTTTACCGTTCAGTTTATGCCCGTGCGCGAGGATCTGGCCAGCGTGGCCGAGAAAAAAGCCAAGGAGCACGGCCTTCCGCGGCTCATGAACCAGACGGCCATCGACATGCTCCAGCCCGGAGACGTCCTGGTCGTGGACCTCTTCGGCAAAAAAGTGAATGGCACCATCGTCGGTGACAACCTTTTCTATTACGTCATGACCGCTACCCACAAAGGTGGTTTGGTCGTCGACGGCAGCGTTCGCGATCTCGATGGCATTTCCGAGATCGATATGCCCGGCTATATCCGCGCGGTCGACCCCACGCCCATCGGCAATGTAATGCTTACGGGCATCAACATCCCCATTCGCATTGGCGATGTCACCGTCATGCCCGGCGATCTCGCGGTCGGCGATCGCGAAGGTGTTTATTTCATCCCGCCCCAATTCGTCAAACAAGTGCTGGATCGCGCGGACGAAATCCATATTCACGACGAGTGGACCAAAAAGAAATTTGCGGAAGGGAAGTACAAATCCAGCGAGATTTACTCCACGCCGAAAGATCCCAAGCTCAAACAGGAATACGACGATTATCTGAAGCAGAAACTGGAAGAGCTTCGCAAGCAACGCGCTTCCGAACAACAGTAAGAAGGTGAGGGCTAATGTCGGATACGCCATCCAAGGAAATCTCGCGCAGAGGCTTTCTCGGCAAAATTAGCCAGGGTTTAGCGGTGGCCGGCGCTGCCAGTACGCTGCTCCAGAAGTCGCTGGCCCAGCAACCCGTGGTCGCCCCCGATGCGCCCGGAAAGAAAATGGGTTGGGCCATCGTCGGCTTGGGCAGGCTGTCCATCGACGAAATTCTTCCCGCCTTTGCGATGTGCGAAACGTCCAAGCCGGTGGCCCTGGTCAGCGGCCATCCCGACAAGGCCAACAAACTGGCGCTCCGCTATGGAATCAATCCCAAAAACATCTACAACTACCAGAACTACGATTCCATTCGAGACAACCCCGAAGTCGACATCATCTATATTGTTCTGCCCAACAGTATGCATGCGGAGTACACCATCCGCGGATTCCAGGCCGGCAAGAACGTCTTGACCGAGAAGCCCATGGCCAGCACCCCGGGCGATTGCCAGCAAATGATCGATGCGGGTCGCAAAGCCGGCAAAAAGCTCATGGTCGCCTATCGCTGCCGGTATGAACCCTACAATCGGGAAGCCATCCGCCTGGCGCACTCTGGTGAACTGGGTCCCATCCAGGTCATCGAAGCCGACGCCGGTTGGCATGCTACCAATCCTGATCAGTGGCGCTTGAAAAAAGACTTGGCCGGTGGCGGCTCCCTCTTTGATATCGGTATTTACGCCCTCAATGCCTCGCGCTATCTTTCCGGCGAAGAGCCGACCGAAGTCAACGCCATGATTTACAGTGCGCCGAACGATCCTTGCTTCAAGGAAGTGGAAGAGACCGTCAACTTCCAATTGCGTTTCCCCAGCGGCGCCCTCGCGAACTGCACCTCCAGTTATGGCTATTATCCCACCAGCCATTTCCGCGTCATCGGGACGCAGGGGTGGTTCGAGATGGATCCGGCCACTTGGTATCGCGGCATTCGCCTCAAAGTCGGCGGCCGCAACGGCATCACCGAAAAAGAGCTGCCCTACTGCGATCATTTCACTGCGGAAATGGACCACATGTCCCAGTGCGTCATGGAAAATAAGGAACCGCTCACCCCGGGCGAAGAGGGGCTTCGCGATATCGCGTTGATGATGGCCATCTACGAATCCGCGCGAACCGGCAAAACCGTCAAGGTTTAGTCTACTTGCCCATTTGGTTCTCGCCCGGGAACCAATCTTCCCTCCGCTGGGAATACCCAGTTGTCCGGCCAATCGCCTTGTTCGCCGGACAACACAATCGAATGAACTCGCGTCCAATGCTTGAGGTTTCGCGTACTCCATGAACGCCACTCAGCTGAAGAATTGTTTCAGCGCTTTGCTGTGGCGCGCCTGCTTTACCGCACTGGGATTTTTGCTGCTGGCGGGACGCGTCCTTCATGCGCAGGCGCCGCAAACTCCCGCCCAGCAGGCGCCCCATCCCAAAATCGCCGTGCAGGTGAATACCGTCAGCGTGCTGGCCACCGTTCGCGATAAACACGGAAAGATTATCGCGAATCTCACCAAGGACGACTTTGCCCTGGAAGAAGATGGCCGCCCGCAAACCATCAACTATTTCGCTCGCGAAACCGATTTGCCCCTGCGCCTGGGGCTGCTCGTGGACACGAGTCTCAGCCAGCGCCACGTCCTCGATCAGGAACGCAGCGCCAGTTACAGCTTCCTCGACAATTTGCTTCGCCAAGACAAAGACCTCGCCTTCGTCATTCATTTCGACCGCGACGTCGAACTGCTCCAGGATTTCACTCCTTCCAAGCCGAAATTGCAGGCCGCGCTCCAATCCTTGCAGAGCCCACAAATGGACAGCGGGCACGCCGGCGGCAGTAGTGGTGGATCGAGTCGCGGCGGCAATGGTGGCGACGACAGCGGCTCGGGCGGGTCTGGTGGCCACGGGTCGCACCACCGGGGCGGCGGCACCGCGCTGTACGATGCGATCTTTCTGGCTTCCGACGAATTGATGAGCAAGCAGCAGGGACGCAAGGCGGTGATTGTCCTCTCCGATGGCGTCGATCGCGGCAGCAAGGAAACCCTCACCGAAGCCATTGAAACCGCGCAACGCAGCGACACCGTCGTCTATTCCATCCTGTTCAAGGACGACCAGGGCTACGGCGGCTATCCCGGCGGCGGGATGATGGGACCCCGCGGCCCCTACGGAGGCGGTGGTCATCACGGCGGGGGCGGAGGACGCTATCCGCAAGAAGAGCGGCCCGACGGCAAGAAGGTTTTGCAACAAATCTCAAAAGCTACCGGCGGGCGCCTATACGAGGTCTCCAAAAAAGAAACCGTCGAAAAAATTTACGCGGAAATTGAAGAAGAACTGCGCAGCCAATACAGCCTGGGCTACACGCCCGACAAGGATACCGGCCCCGGCTATCACCGCATTCAGCTCACC
This sequence comes from Candidatus Acidiferrales bacterium, assembly GCA_963776365.1. Classification (GTDB taxonomy): domain Bacteria; phylum Acidobacteriota; class Terriglobia; order Acidiferrales; family UBA7541; genus Acidiferrum. The sequence goes on from CAVZMQ010000020.1 coordinate 25,598, forward strand.
ACAAAAAACAAAGACCTGGTGGTGCAGGCGCGCGACGGGTACTACTCCAGGAAAGAACAGCCCGCCGCAACAGATATCAAGAACTCCGCCGCCGCGCGCTAACCGGCAGTAACCCACTGAAGAGCGAGCACCGCGCCGTCACTCCGCCAGCAGCGTTCGAATCCGCTCCATCGCCCGGGGAACTGCGCGCTGCACATCCGCGGATAAGCCTTCGCGCATTCCGAACGACGCCCCACCAATGGTGAGGAGATACGCTCGTGCCGGCACCTTCCCGTAGAGTTCGTCAGCCAGCGCCAGCAAGGATGCCGGGGAAGTCTGATGCGTAAGGCTGGAAGGTGATTTGTAAATGGGCCTCACCGCCACGCACGCGATTTCTCCCGGCGGTAGACTCGCCGATGCGTCCAGAAAAATCACCAGTTCTGCCCGGCTGATCGGCTCGGCCAGTTCCGGCGTCCATTGTCGTGCGGAGTGAATCTGCGCTGCCAGGGCGCCTTCACGGAGACACTCCGCCAGGTAAGGCGCCACGCCATCGTCGCCACGCAGCGAATTTCCGCAAGCCAGCAACAGCGTCCGGTTCATCATCCCCTGCTGATTTCGTCCAGCAGCTTTCCGTCCGGCGATACCAGCCTAACCCACAGTGGCATATGGCCGTCCGCGTGGGTCGAGCAGCTCAAACAGGGATCGAAGGCGCGGATTACCGCCTCCACACGATTCAGCATGCCTTCCGTCAGTTTCTCGCTGCGTACAAAGTGCCGGGCCGCTTGCAGAATTCCGCGATTCATCGCTAGATTGTTGTGCCCCGTGGCGATAATCAGATTCGCCCAGGTGAGCAGTCCTTGTTCGTCCACGCGATAGTGGTGAATCAGCGTGCCGCGTGGCGCTTCGCAGCAGCCTACCCCCTCTAGGTTATTCAACGACGCCGAATAGCGCGCATGCCTCTGCGTAATCACCGGGTCCGTCAAGTACTCCTCGATATGCTCCAACGCGAACAGGATCTCGATCAGCCGGGCGTAGTGATAATGAAACGAACTTTGCACCGCGCTGCGTTCCAACGCACGAAACTCTACCCACTCTTGCTGCGCCAGCGGCGTTCCGCAATTGTCCACCAGGTTCAGGCGCGCCAGCGGTCCCACGCGATACATGCCGTCCGGATAGCCCAGCGGCTTGTAATACGGAAATTTCATGAACGTGAAAGGTTCCACCGCTTCGCCCAGATACTCCGGATAATCCGCGGCTTCCAGTTTGTCCGCCACGATGTTCCCCAACGAATCGGTGAAGCGGATTTTGCCTTCGTAGTAGCCCGCGCGTTCGTCTATCGTCACCAGGCCCATGAACAAGCTGGGAAAGTTCGCAAAGGTACGAATTTCTTCGCGAAAGTTCTCGAATTCGATCTTGAACCACGCCAGCGCTTTCTGCGCGATGGCGATGGCTTCCGGTATTTGCGCCAGCAGCTTGTCACGCTTCTCCACGCTCAGCGGCTCATTCACTCCCCCGGGAACCACCCAACCCGGGTGAATGCGCTTGCCCGCCAGCGTTTCAATAATTTGCTGCCCAAATTGCCTCAGGCGGATTCCGCCGCGCCCCAGCTCCGGATTCTTTCGCATCACCCCGAAAATGTTGCGTTCTTTCGGGTCGGCATCCATCCCCAAAAGGAAATCGGGCGACGACAGATAGAAAAAACTCAGCGCGTGCGATTGAATCAATTGCGCCAGTTCCAGAATGCGCCGCAGCTTGCCCGCCGCGCGCGGGACCTTCATCGCCAGCAGCGCGTCGCACGCTTTGGCCGACGCCAGCAAATGGCTTACCGGGCAAATGCCACAGATCCGTTCCATCAGATACGGCATTTCGTAAAAAGGACGCCCCACGCAGAATCGTTCGAATCCCCGGAACTGCGTGACGTGAAAATACGCTTCGGCAACCTCCCCTCGCTCGTCCAATTGCAACGTGATCTTGGAGTGCCCTTCGATGCGGGTTACCGGGTCAATCGTAATCGTTTTGGACATACTCCTGTCTTCCTACGCTCCGAACCGCGTCAGCACGCCCACGTCCGGCACGCGCCCGGCCAGCAATTCACTGATCACCGCGTAGATGGTATCCGCCGACGGCGGACAGCCCGGCACGTACACATCCACATTCACCACTTCGTGCACCGGCCGCACCCGCGATAACAGCTGCGGCAAATGCTCCGTCGGAATTTGCGCTTGCAGCGTCACATTCTCCGTGTAAACGCTATTCATCAGCGCGACAACTGGCACGGAATTGCGCATCGCCGGCACATTTCCCGTCACCGCGCAATCGCCCAGCGACACCAGCACCCGCGTGTGCGCTCGGATGTGCCTCAGTTTGTGGTCATCCTCGTCCGTGCCTACCGCACCTTCGATCAGCGTCACATCCACATGAGCAGGGAACTGCTTGTTGTCCACCAGCGGCGAGTACACCAGTTCGAACTGTGCGCTCAACTCCACCAGGCGCTCATCCATGTCCAGCAACGACATGTGGCACCCCGAGCAGCCGTCCAGCCAGACCGTTGCGAGCGTCTGCTTGCTCATCGCAAACCCTCCCGCATGTCATTCAAGTAAGACAGAAAGTCCGGATCCTTGCGCACCTTGCTCCCCACTTTGCTCTTATCGAACAGCGCGCCCGTTGGACATACCTGCACGCATTTTCCGCAACTCGTGCAAGTGTCCGACGAGCCCCAGGGTTGCCCCAGGTCGCTGATCAGCAGCGAACTCACCCCGCGCCCCAGCACGTCCCACGTGTGCGCGCCCTCAATTTCGCTGCAAACCCGCACGCACCTCGTGCAAAGAATGCAGCGGTTGTGGTCCATGGCGAAGCGCTCGTGCGAAACGTCCACCGCCAATTGGGGGTAACGATACGGGAATCGCACATTGGTCAGGCCATGCGCTTTCGCCAGATCCTGCAACTGGCACATATTGTTCGAAACGCACACGGAACACACGTGGTTCCGTTCCGCGAACAACAGTTCCAGGATCATGCGCCGGTATTGGTCCAGCCGCGGAGAGTGCGTGGTGACCTCCAGGCCTTCTTCCACCAGCGTCGCGCACGCGGGCTGCAGCTTATTCGAACCTTTCAGTTCTACCAGGCACATCCGGCAGGCCCCCACCTCGCTCAATCCGTCCAGGTGGCAGAGTGTCGGAATCTGAATATCGTTTTCGCGTGCGGCATCGAGAATGGTTTGATCCGCGCGTGCGCTCACATCGCTGCCGTCAATCAGCAGTGTTTTTACCGTGGGTGCCGGATTCATGCGGACACCTCCGCCGCGCGGCCACATTCGCACACACCCGCGCGGCAGCGTTTCTGTACGATGTGCTCCACGTACTCGTCCCGGAAATATCGCAGCGTGCTGATTACCGGATTCGGCGCGCTTTGCCCCAGCCCGCACAGGCTGGTGCTGCTGACCATGTCGCAAAGTTCTTCGAGTAATTCCAGATCCTGCGGCGACGCGCTTCCCATGGTCATGCGCGTCAGCAGTTCGAACATTTGCGCCGTGCCTGCCCGGCACGGAATGCACTTGCCGCACGACTCGGCCATGCAGAATTCCATGAAGTACCGCGCCACATTCACCATGCACGCGCTGTCGTCCATCACGATCATGCCGCCGGAGCCCATGATCGACCCGACTTCCTTCAACGATTCGTAATCGACCGGCAGATCCAGAAATTGTTCGGGAATGCAGCCACCCGAAGGCCCGCCCGTCTGTACCGCTTTGAATGTATGTCCCTCCGGCACTCCGCCGCCAATTTCAAAAATGATCTGCCGCAGGGTCATCCCCATAGGCACTTCAATCAACCCGACGTTTTGCACTTTCCCGCACAACGCAAACACTTTCGTGCCTTTACTCTTCTTCGATCCCAGCGACGCGTACCACTCCCCTCCCCGTCGCAGAATCGTGGGAATATTCGCGTACGTTTCCACGTTGTTGATCAGCGTCGGCATGTCCCAAAGTCCGGACTGTGCCGGGAACGGAGGCCGCGGCCTCGGCGTCCCGCGCCGGCCCTCAATCGACGCGATCAGTGCGGTCTCTTCTCCGCACACGAATGCTCCGCCGCCGATTCGAATCTCAATATCGAAGCTGAATTTGGTGCTGCAGATTTGACTCCCAAGGAAACCCATCTTCCGTGCATCGCGCAATGCGATTCCCAGGCGCTTGATGGCCAGCGGATATTCTGCTCGAACGTAAATGTAGCCATGACTCGCTCCCACCGCATAGCCGGCGATGAGCATGCCTTCCAGTACCCGGTGCGGATCGCTTTCCAGCACGCTGCGATCCATGAACGCGCCGGGATCTCCTTCGTCCGCGTTGCAAATCACATACTTCGTTGCCCCGCCCGTTTTCGCCACCGTACCCCACTTCAATCCCGTCGGGTATCCCGCCCCGCCGCGTCCTCGCAGCCCGCTCTTCGAAACTTCCTGCACAATCTGCGCGGGCGCCGACTCGGTCAAGCAATGCAGCAGCGCGGCGTAACCGTCCGCGGCGATATATTCTTCGATCTTTTCTGGATCAACTTTTCCGGAGTTCTCCAAAACAATGTTCGTCTGTCGCTGAAAAAACGGCTGTTCGCGAGAGCACCGCAGTCGTTCGGGCGCCCCCTGCTCCATATTTTCTACAATTTCCGCCGCATCCGATTCCGCTACGTTCTTCAGCAAAATGCCTTCCGGTTCGCTGCTCACCAGCGGGCCTAAGGAACATAGCCCCATACAGCCGGTCCCGCGCACCCGGCACGTTGCCCCGGTCCGTTGCACCTCTTTCTCCAGCGCGGATTTAATCGCATCGCTGTGCAGAGACAAGCATCCGGCAGCCACGCACACGTTCAGCTCCCGCGGCGATTGTTCCTTCGCGGCTCGCGCTTCGCTCGCGATTTGTTCCAATTCCTCGAGGGTCATCAGTCTTTCCATCCTTCCAGCTTGCCGCGCAGCACCGTTGCACTCGCATTCGCTATTGTCTCTCCGTCAAAAATCAGAGCCGGCGCCATGCTGCAAGAGCCGATGCACCGTGCGCTGACCAGCGAGACATTTCCGTCCATCGTGGTTTCACCCGCCTTGATATTCAGAGACTGCTCCGCGGCGGCCAGCAACTGCCCCGCCCCCTTGATGTAGCACGCCGTGCCCAAGCACACCAGACAAGTGTGCTTGCCCGGCGGCTTCAGCGTGAAATAGTGATAGAAGGTGGCCACGCCGTACGCCTGGCTCAGCGGCACCCGCAACGATTCCGCCACGAATTTCAGCGCTGGTTTGTCCAGATAGCCGAAATACTCCTGCACCGTGTGCAGCGTTTCAATCAGCGCGTCGCGCGCAAATCCGTGCCGCCTCATCGTGCCATTTACAATTCGCCAGCGTTTGTCGTCGGAGGGTAGTGCGGGCTTCTTCGAAGATAGGGGCATCGCTTCTCACCGGCGGGAGCGAAACATCAGTATATACCCAAGGTACATCAGTCTCAGGTTGGTTCCTTAAAAATTACATGAACAACTGTGATGCGAATCACGTGTGTTTGCGCAACCAACCATCGGGCTTCGCTGATCGCTGCCCCGAATCCCGCAAAAACGGTGGCAACTTCGAAACTATCCAAACATGCGTTGCCTTGAATTAGAATTGCCGTTGCTTGCCTTCGTCAAGTATCATCTGTGCATTCAGCGGCATATTTTTTCGCGCACTGGAAATTTGCCATACGATACATTCAATTTCCTCCGGGAGGACGTGCTTATGAGGCCGTCTGTGGGACTTCTTTTGGCCTTACCTTTGGCTTTCGCCATTCCTCACCAAAATACCAGGCCGCAACCGCCGCAGCGCCTGGAGGACTTGCAGAACAAAACCATCTTGCTGTTTACTCCCCATCCGGACGACGACGTTTTCGGTGCTGGCGGCACCATCGCGCTGCTCAATCGTAATCACAACAAGGTCATCATCGTCGTGTACACCAACGACGACAAGGGCTCCTACGATCCGGATATGAACTCGCAGCGCCTGGCGCAGATCCGCCACGCCGAGCAGGAAGCTTCCGAGGCTATGCTCGGCACTCCCAAGGAAAACATCCAATGGATGGGATACGACGACGGCATGCTGGAGTATGCCGCGCAGCCAAAGCTCACCGAAGAAGCTACCGCCATCATCCGGCGCGTTCGTCCCGATGTTCTTCTGAGTGTCGACCCCGGCGAATGGTTCGAGCGCTGGCACAAAAGCGATCACCGCATGGCCGCGTTCAACACCATCGACGCCGTCCGCGCCGCGGAATTCTGGTTGTACTTCCCGAATCAGCGGCTGCAACAGGGCCTGCAACCCTACAAAGTCCCGGAAATGTATTTTTTCTATCCTTCGCCGCAGGAAGCCAATTATTTTGTGAACATCGATACCGTAACGGACCTGAAAGTCGACGCGGCACTGAAGCAAGTCAGCCAGTTTGAGCCCGCCGTCAATAAATACCGGCCGGATTGGGACGCCAAGGATCTCGCGAAAGCCAAAGAGGATTTACGCGGCCAACAACTTCGCAAAGAGGGTCATTTTGTCGAGGCTTTTCGATACGCCACCGGTTTCAACCAGTTTTAATTGCTCGCCCTACGCTGCATTAGGAGATTGTCATGCCAGAACTCGCTCTGCATGGTGGTAAGAAATCCAAGCAAAAGCCTTTCCCCGTCTGGCCCCAATATGACGACGCGGAACGTGCAGCGCTTCAGGAAGTCCTCGACAGCCGCGTGTGGTGGCGCACTCCCGGCACACGCACTCTGGCCTTCGAACAGGAATTCGCCAAATTCCATGGCGCCAGGCACGGTCTGGCGGTAACCAACGGCACCGCCGCCCTCGAAGTGACCATGTCGGCCATCGGCATCGCTCCGGGTGACGAAGTCATCCTTCCGGACTACACCTTTGTGGCCACCGCCAGCGCCGTTCTTTACGCGGGAGCCATGCCCGTTACCGTGGATGTTTCCCCCGAAACATTCTGCATTGATCCTCAGCTGGCCGAAGCCGCCATTACCCCCCGGACCAAAGCCATCATAGCCGTGCACATGGGTGGACACCCGGCTGACCTCGATGCGCTCGGCGATCTCGCCAGAAAAAAAGGATTAGCCCTGATTGAAGACAGCTCCCACGCTCACGCCACGGAATGGAAAGGCCAGCGCATTGGTTCCCACGGCGTCGCGGGCACTTTCAGTTTCCAGGCCAGCAAACTCATGACCGCCGGGGAAGGCGGCATCATCGTTTCCAATGATGATGCCTTCGAAAAGCAGGCCCGCAGCGTCCACGACTGTGGCCGCATGCCTGGCGAGTGGTTCTACAGCCATTACATCAACGGTTCGAACTATCGGCTCAGCGAGTGGCAGGGCGCCGTGCTCAGCGTTCAGCTCAAGCGCCTGGATCAGCAAACCCAGCGCCGCCATAAGAACGCTCGCCTGCTCGACCAGTTACTCTCCCTGATCCCCGGCATTGCCCCGCAAAAACTCGATCCCCGCTGCACACGAAACGGACACTACGCCTACATCTTCCACGTCGATTCCAACCAATTCGCGGGTGCCACCACGGAAAAACTGATACAAGCCATGAACGCGGAAGGCATTCCCAACCAGGCCAGCTATCCGCCAGTCCATGCCCTGGACGTCTTCCAGAACGGCGACTACCGCAAACGCCTCTGTGGCTCTCAAGCTACCGAGCCCCACAATTTCCTGAAAACGGCATATCCCAACACCCACCGCGCTGCATTCGAAACCATCTGGATTCCACAACCCGCCTTGCTCGGCGACGACGACGACATGCACGAAATTGTCTCGGCTTGGCGCAAGATCCAGAAATTCGCCAGTGAACTGGTGTCGTAGCGGGCGCCTTTAGCCAGGTTCCAGTACCCGCTCCGGCACGCGCTTCTCGCAATGCTGAACCGATTCAGTAAAGGAATTAGAAGGAGAATTCACCACCAATCCAACGAAATCCCCGCCTTCCCCAGAACTGTCACAATTGACAGTTTCTAAACTCAACATTCCTTTCTATACTTCTGCGCGTCGGGTTCTTGCGGGTGTCCCTGGGAGCCTGATGGAATGCTCGAAGCAAGCCTTGTGCTGGCCCGCTTTCGCGTAATCCTGCGTAGAAACTTTGCCGTTCGCTAACTGAATCGATTTTGATTTCGAACGGATGGCAAAGCTGCTGGAGTCTCTTGGGCGGAGATACTCCGGACTGCGCAGGATTGCCCGGCAGCGGGCTCTTCTTATTGTGGGTTGGAAATCGTCCTAGCTTACATCTCTTCCGATTCTTGCGTCACGATGTGAACGTCCACCGGCGGCGAGTCCCGCAAAAACCGGTGCACCACCGACAGATACAAATACTTGCGCCAATCCCGTAGCGGGGCGCGCCCGAAAACCACCTGGGTGACGTGCTTGCTCCTCACAAATTCAGCAATCGTGTCCGCTACGCTTTGTCCTTTCAGTTTTACTACCTGTGCCCCCAGGTTCTCGGCGAACCTCAGATTTGCCTCCAGGATCCGCGGGTTCTCCGGCCTCGGCACTAACTCGCGCTGCACGTGCAGCACAAATAGCTCCGCATCCATTCTTCTGGCCATTCGCGCCGCGCGCGCAATCAGATACTGGCCTGCGGGACTGCCGGAAACGCATACGGCGATGCGTTCGCGCACTCCCCAGTTCTGCCGGATGTCCTTCGCATCCATGTACGATTCCAGGCTGCGATCCACCTGCTCCGCCACCTGGCGCAATGCCAACTCGCGCAATGCGATCAGGTTTCCCCGGCGGAAAAAATTCTTCAGCGACTGCTCCACTTTTTCCTGGCTATACACGTCCCCGCGCTTCATCCGGTTTTGTAGCGCTTCCGGGGTCAAGTCCACCATCAGCGTTTCCGATGCGGAGAGCGGCACCCAGTCCGGCACCGTCTCCCGCACGGTGATTCCCGTTATCGCCCGGACCGTGGGCGCCAGGCTTTCGATATGCTGAATGTTCAGCGTCGAAATGACGTCAATTTTCGCCGCCAGTAGTTCCTGAACATCCTCGTAGCGTTTGCGGTGCTTGCTCCCCGGTATGTTCGTGTGGGCCAGTTCGTCCACCAGCACCACCTCGGGTTTGCGTTCCAGGATGGCATCCACGTCCATCTCTTCGAATAGCGTTCCTTTGTAATCCAGTTCCTTGTGCTTCACGGCTTCCAGTTGGTTGGCCAGTTCCAGCACGCCCTTGCGCCCGTGGGTTTCCACGATGCCAATCACAACATCTTCGCCGCGGCTTTTCCTTCGCAGCGCTTCACTCAGCATGCTGTAGGTTTTTCCCACCCCGGGCGCGTAGCCCAGAAACAGTTTGAAGATTCCACGGCTTTTCGGTGTGGGCGACGCGACTTCCAGCCATTCCTCGGGCTTTTTCGGCAAGTGCGCTTTCTCTCCCCAGTGGCAACTGCTGAGTTACAATACCTACATGTCGCGCTTGGTCGCGGGCCGCGGGATTGGCTTTGTGGTTGCCGCCATCCTGCTAGCCTCCATCACGTTCGGATACAACCAGCTCCTTCACGTCAATCAGACCACCGTGGCGCTGTCGTTTCTCCTCGCGATTTTAGCAGTTTCCGCGGTTTGGGGCATGGTCGTCTCCGTGGCCATGTCGGTCACCGCCATGCTCTTGTTCAACTACTTTTTCCTTCCTCCCATTGGCACTTTCACCATCGCCGACCCCCAAAATTGGGTGGCCCTTTTTGCTTTCCTGCTCACTTCCATCATGGGCAGCCAGCTCTCTGCGCGCATTCGCAAGGAAGCGGATGCTTCCAACAGCCGCCGCCGCGAAGTGGAGCGCCTGTACGGCTTCAGCCAGAAATTGCTCGGTGAAGGCAATGTCATCCAACTCATGAACGCCATTCCCAATTTCCTGGTGGACTGCTTCGAAGCCGGTGCCGCCGAGCTTTTTCTTCCTCAAAAAGACAAATACTATCGCTCCGGTTTTGGTGCCGCTCAGGTCGATGAAGAGCAGATGAAGACCGCCTTCCTGCGCGATGAAACCATTTCTGACAACACCCAGGCCTTGTACTTTCTTCCAGTACGTCTCGGCGTGAAGCCCATCGGTAGCCTCGGAATCTCTGGCGCTCGTCTGTCCCGACAGACCCTCGAAGCCATCAGCTCCCTCGTTGCCATCGCTATCGAGCGCGCTCGCGCCATCGAGCAGATCGGCGAAACCGAAGCCGAGCGCCAGGGCGAGCGCCTGAAATCCGCGCTTCTCGATTCCATCGCCCACGACTTTCGTACCCCGCTCACCGCCATCAAAGCCGCCGCCACCGATTTGCTCTCTTCTGAATCCGCGGACGCCGCGCAGCGCCACGAACTGCTTACCATAATCAACGAGGAGTGCGATCGCCTGAATCGACTCGTGGAGGAAGCCGCGGAAATGGCCAAGCTGGAGGCGGGCGACATTCAGCTCCATTTGGAGCCTATCGCCGTTTCTGCGATCGTCGAAGGCGCGCTCCATCGCATGAAAAAATCTTTGGGTGACCGCCCGATTGCGCTCAACCTCGCCGAAAACTTGCCGCCGGTGCGCGCGGATTTGGCGCGGACCGAGGACATCCTCGTGCAGCTCATCGACAACGCGAATCTCTATTCGCCCAAGGATCAGCCGGTCATCATTTCCGCCGAATCCACTGGCGATTCCGTCACCATCAGCGTCGCGGACCATGGTCCGGGCATCGACTCCTTCGAACAAGGCCTCATCTTTGATAAGTTCTATCGCGGCCGCGATCAGCGCTATCAGGTTCGCGGCACCGGCATGGGTTTGCCCATCGCCAAGGCCATTGTGAATGCTCATGGCGGTGCAATTTCTGTCACCAGCCAGCTGGGGAGTGGTTCGGTGTTCTCGTTTACCCTTCCTGTGGCACAACTGGTAGGTTCCGGGCGATGAGTTCCGCCAACATCCTGGTTGTGGATGACGAGCCGCAGATTCGCCGCGTTTTGCGTTCCACACTCTCGTTCCGTGGCTACACCATCAGCGAAGTATCCTCGGGTGAAGAGGCTGTGGAACTGGCGGCAAAACTCAAGCCCGATCTCATTCTTTTGGACGTCAATCTACCCGGCATGAGCGGCATCGAAACCTGTCGCGAAATCCGCCGTTCCACCGATGCGCCCATCATCATGCTGACCGTTCGCAGTGCCGAGCGCGATAAGGTGATTGCCCTCGATGCCGGCGCCGACGACTACGTCACCAAGCCTTTCGGCATTGAAGAACTGCTCGCCCGCGTTCGCGCATCCCTCCGCCGTCATCCTTCCGGCGACGCCCTTCCTCCTTTTGTTTCCAGGGAACTTTCCGTGGATTTCGAACTGCGCCGCGTTACCGTGGCTGGCGAACCGGTCCACCTCGCCCCCAAAGAGTTCGAGGTCCTCCGCCATCTGATCGCCAATTTAGGCAAGCCCGTGACTCATCGACGCCTGCTCCAGATCGTATGGGGCCCCGAATATGGGGACGAAACGGAAAACCTTCGCGTGGTCATCAATCAATTGCGCAAAAAAATTGAAAAGGACCCTTCCCAGCCCAAATTCATCCTCACCGAGCCTTGGGTCGGCTACCGCTTCCAACCGCCCAAACAACCCGCCGCAAAAGCCTCCTCCCGCTCCTCTCGCTGACCAAAGCTCCGCGCTGGCGCAATGCGCTCTCTTTGCCGGCTTGGCAGCGCCGACTCTTATCGCGTTTCCCACCACGCCCAACTTGGTCGCGCCGGGCCTTCAGGCCGGCACTCCGATCCTCGTTGGGGCAGCTCTACGGTATGAATGAGGCGCTCCGCAAGGCCCGTTCTTCGTAGGGGCGCAGGACCCCTGCGCCCCAGGGCGCACGGTTGAGAATCATCTGCGCTACAGAACGCCGCAGCCTCCGAGTCAGGTGCCCTGAGCCCTGCCGTAACCTGCGGGCTTCCACCTCGTCGCTACCCGCCGCGACAACTTACCGCCTCGCCACCCCATCCAAATCCAAATTCAACTCCAACACATTCACCCTCGCCTCGCCCAAAATTCCAAACTCCCGCGGCTGCGTATGTTTGGCTACCATTCGCCGCAACTCCTCTACGCTCATTCCCCGTGCCTTTGCGACTCTCGCTAGTTGAAACTCCGCGCTCGCCGGGGAAATGTCCGGATCCAACCCCGATCCAGAGGCCGTCACCAGGTCCGCCGGAATGGGCGCTTCGGGATTCTCCTGCCGCCACTTCGCCACGTCTTGCGCGACACGCGTTACCAGTGCTTGATTTGTCGGACCCAAATTCGACCCGCCGGACGCCGTCGCATCATACCCATTTCCCGCCGCCGAAGGGCGTGAGTGAAAATATTTGTCCCCGGAAAATGCTTGCCCGATCAGTCGCGAGCCCACTACCTGACCGTTCTTCGCGATCAGGCTGCCATTCGCCTGACGTGGAAACCACCATTGGCTCAGTCCCGTAACCAGTAACGGATAGCCCAGACCAAACACAATCGTCGTCACCACCGTGAACCGCACCGCCACCATCAGATTTCTTCTCATCTCTTCCTCTATGCCAAATGCATCCACGCCACAATCATGTCAATCAGTTTGATTCCCAAAAATGGCGCAATCACCCCGCCCAATCCATAAATCAGCATGTTCCTTCGCAGCAGCGCTGCCGCACCCAACGGCCGGTATTTCACCCCGCGCAGCGCCAGCGGAATCAGCGCAATGATGATCAGCGCATTAAAAATCACCGCGGATAAAATTGCCGACTCCGGCGTGCGCAGCTTCATCACATTCAATGTGTTCAACAGCGGAAACGTGCCTGCGAACATCGCGGGGATAATGGCGAAATACTTCGCCACGTCATTGGCCACCGAAAACGTTGTCAGCGATCCCCGGGTGATCAGCAACTGCTTGCCAATCTCCACGATCTCGATCAACTTCGTAGGGTTGGAGTCCAGGTCCACCATGTTCCCGGCTTCCTTTGCCGCTTGGGTGCCGGTATTCATGGCTACCCCCACATCCGCTTGGGCCAGCGCCGGCGCATCGTTGGTTCCGTCCCCGGTCATCGCCACCAGCTTGCCCTTGCTTTGCTCCGTGCGAATCAGCGCCATCTTGTCTTCCGGCTTGGCTTCCGCCAGAAAATCATCGACTCCCGCCTGCCGCGCAATGGCCGCCGCGGTCAACGGATTATCCCCGGTGATCATCATGGTACGAATGCCCATGGCGCGCAGGTGGTCGAAGCGCTCGCGAATGCCGCCCTTGACGATGTCGGTCAGCTCAATGGTTCCGTACACGCGATGATTGAACGCCACCAGCAACGGCGTGCCGCCGGACTTGGCTATCTTCTCCACGGTTTCTTGGATTTCGTTCGGCACCACTTGCCCTTTTTCACTCACGTACTTCTTGATCGCTTCCGGTGCGCCTTTGCGAATTTCTGTGCTGTCCATGTTCACGCCAGACATCCGCGTCTGCGCGGTGAACGGAATGAATAGCGGGTTGTGCGGCGCCAGTTCGCGCCCCCGCAGCCCGTACTTCTCCTTCGCCAGCACCACGATGGATCGCCCCTCGGGCGTTTCATCCGCGAACGACGCTAATTGCGCTGCACTCGCCAGTTCGCTATCGGTGACCCCCGGCGCTGGATGAAACGCCGTGGCCTCCCGGTTCCCGAGCGTGATCGTCCCGGTCTTGTCCAGCAGCAGCACGTCCACGTCACCCGCGGCCTCTACCGCTCTTCCCGACATGGCAATCACATTTCGTTGGATCAGCCGGTCCATCCCCGCAATCCCAATGGCCGAAAGCAGTCCGCCTATGGTCGTCGGAATCAGGCATACCAACAGCGATACCAGCGCGAATACGTTTTGCGGCGCGCCAGAGTAAATCGCGAACGGCTGCAGCGTCACCACCGCCAACAGGAAGATGATCGTTAGCCCCGCCAGCAGAATGTTCAAGGCAATTTCGTTCGGCGTCTTTTGCCGTGATGCCCCTTCCACCAGCCCGATCATCCGATCCAGAAACGTCTCTCCCGGATTCGAAGTAATCCGCACCTTAATCTCGTCGGAAAGCACGCGCGTTCCGCCGGTCACTGCCGAGCGGTCGCCGCCCGATTCACGAATTACCGGTGCCGATTCTCCGGTAATCGCCGATTCATCCACGGACGCCACTCCTTCGATCACTTCGCCATCGCCGGGGATGAATTCGCAGGCACTCACAACCACCACGTCGCCGGCTCGCAGCTTTGAACTGGCCACAACTTCGATCTTCCCGCCTTCGCGCAGCCGGTGCGCGTCGGTCTCCGCGCGTGCCTTGCGCAGCGTCTCCGCTTGCGCCTTGCCCCGCCCTTCCGCCATCGCTTCCGCGAAATTGGCGAACAACACCGTGAACCACAGCCACAACGTAATCTGTAGCCCGAACCAGTATCCGCCCTTATGCTGCAATACGTTCACAACCAGCACAATCAGCGTAATCACCGCGCCCACTTCCACCACGAACATCACCGGATTCTTCCACATCATCCGCGGATCGAGCTTCCAGAACGAGTCCACAATCGCGTTCTTCAATATCTTGCGGTCTTTCATCGAACTGCTTTTTGCCTGTGCCGTGCTCATCGTCTCCTCAAAACGCCTTTCCCGCATTCATCAGCAGGTGCTCCAGAATCGGCCCCAGGCTCAGCGCCGGGAAGAACGTCAACGCTCCCACGATCAGGATCACGGAAATCAGCAGCACCGTAAATAAAGGTCCAGTGACCGGAAAAGTGCCCAATGATTCTGGTACGTGCTTTTTCCCTGCCAGATTCCCCGCAATGGCCAGAATCGGAATAATCATAAAGAATCGGCCCAGCAGCATCGCTACGGCCATGCTCGAGTTGTACCAGAGCGTATTGGTGTTCAGTCCTCCAAACGCCGAGCCGTTATTGCCGACGGCCGACGTGTACGCGTACAAAATTTGCGAAAGGCCATGAGCCCCCGGATTGCTGATGCTCGACACGCCGAACTTGGAAACCACCGCGATCGCCGAAAAAATCAGAATCGTCAAAGAAGTTACCAGGATCGCCAGTACCGCCATCTTCACGTCGAACGATTCGATCTTCTTGCCCAGATATTCCGGCGTTCGCCCCACCATCAACCCCGCAATAAACACCGCCAGAATCACGAAAACCAGCATCCCGTACAGCCCCGCGCCCACCCCGCCAAAAATCACTTCTCCCAGCATGATGTTGATCAGCGGCACCATGCCCCCCAGCGGCGTCAGGGAATCGTGCTGGTTGTTCACCGCTCCGCAACTCGCATCGGTAGTCACCGTCGTGAACAGCGCGGAGTCCGCGATTCCGAACCGCACTTCCTTGCCCTCCATGTTCCCGCCCGGCTGCACCTCGCTGGCTTTCGTGTCCACGCCCGCCAGCAAGGGATTTCCCCGCGCTTCGAAAACGTAAACAACCGCTACCCCGGCCAGAAACATCGCGGCCATCGCGCTCCACACCGCCCAGCCGTGGCGCTGCGACCCCGTCATGCGCCCGAGCGTATACGTCAACCCGGACGGAATCGCGAAAATCAGCAACACCTGCACGAAATTCGTCAGCGGTGTAGGATTTTCAAATGGATGCGTGCTGTTGGCTCCAAAAAATCCCCCGCCATTCGTGCCGTACATTTTGATCACTTCTTGCGACGCCACCGGACCTTGCGCGATCACCTGCGTCCTGACCGTATCCTTCTTCACCGTGCCGTCGGCATTCTTCGTTTCTACCACTTGCGGTTCCAGCAGTTGCGCCGTCGTGTACGGCCGTAGATTCTGGATCATCCCCTGTGACACGAAGAAAAGCGCGACAACCAGGCTCATCGGCAGCAGCACCCAAAGAAACGCGCGGGTCGTGTCCACCCAGAAATTCCCGATGGTCTTCGACTCCCGCCGCGCCACACCTCGGATCAGCGCAATCGCCAACGCAATGCCCACCGCCGCGGACGCGAAGTTGTGATAAGCCAGCCCCGCCATTTGCGTCAGATAGCTCATCGTGGATTCGCCCGAGTACGATTGCCAGTTGGTGTTCGTGGTGAACGACACGGCGGTGTTCCAGGCCAGATCCGGCGCTACGTTCGAGAACTTCTGCGGATTCCACGGCAGCCAGTATTGCAATCGCTCAATCAGGTAAAGCAACACGAGAGATACGCCGCTGAACAGCAGCATGGCCACCCCATACTCTTTCCAGCTCATCTCCTTGCTTTCGTCCACTCCGGAACTTCGGTAGATCAGCTTCTCGATCGGTCGAAGCACAAAATCCAAGAATGTCCCTTTCCGCTCGAATGTCCGGTATAGAAACACCCCCATCGGCTTGGTCAACACCAGCACCGCGAGCAGATACAGAAATATCTGGAACCAGCCATTACCCGTCATTTTTAGAATTTCTCCGGTTTCAACAGCGCGTAAAACAAATAACCACACAACAGAATCGAAATCAGGATCAGCAGGATATTTCCAAGCATGATGGCAACCTTTACCTCAGATCTTCACTTCAGCCGCTCGCAAGCCCTCAGGTACAACACTCCTACCCAGAAGAACAGAACGGTGCACACCAGAAAAATCACATCACTCATAAAGGACTCCCTGAACCGTCATCCAGCGTACTCCCCCACCCTAAGAAAAGGGTGAGTGCCACATTAAGGAACCATAAGCACCCGCGCAGCTCAAGACGCGCTTGAAAACACTTGTATTTCTATTCGATTGGCCCGTGCTTGTTCCCTCATTCATCTTATGCCACACTCCTTTTCCGATGGCCTCAACGACGATCGCTGCACCTCCGACGTCTACGCGCAAGGAATGGGGCCTGCTGCACCTCAGTTTCATTCTCATCGGTGTCATCACCACGCTGCTAGGACCGATTCTGCCCAACTTTTCTCACCGCTGGGCGCTCACCGACGCACAACTCGGTCTGTTTTTCACTTCGCAATATTTCTTCAGCACTCTCGGCGTGATTCTGACCGGATTTTTCCTCCCCCGCTTCGGTTTCTCCAAGGTGATTGCTGCCGGTTTCGTTGCGTTTTTTGTCGGTTTCGCCTTCCTCGGTCTCGGGCCGTGGTTTATCTCCGTCTTCATGGTCGGCATAAACGGCTTCGGCTACGGCCTGGCCAACCCCGGCATTAATCTGCGCGGCACCCAGCTCCCATCCAGAAACACTGCGGCCGCCGTCACCTTCCTGAATTTTTCCTGGAGCATCGGCGCGGTGCTCTGCCCCTTTCTGGTTGGCGCTTTGCTTCCCGGGATTCATCTGCGGGGGCTCTCCCTTTTGATCGCGGCCTCCTCCGTCATTCTCGTCGCGCTTCATCTCTCCTTGCGCGCTGCACCTGTCAGTGCCCACGCATCCCACGCGACCCACCCGCTAGCCGACTGGCTGGCGCATCTCCGCGCACCGGAAGCAATCCCGCTCCTTCTGACTTTTTTTCTATATGTCGGCGTCGAAGTAGCCCTCGGCGGCTGGGTTGCCACCTACGAGAAACGCCTACCCGGTATGAGCATGGTAACCCTCGTGATTGCCCCATCCGTGTTTTATGGTGCGCTACTTTTCGGCCGCGGCGTGACGCCGCTTACCTTCCGTCACCTTTCGGAGATCACCGTGTCCGTCGCAGGGCTTTCGATGGCCACCCTCGGCGGCGCCATCATTGCCCTGTCGAGTTCGCCGAGTGTGTTGTATTTGGGCGCGGCCATTGCCGGTTTCGGACTCGCACCACAATATCCCATTTTCATCACCTGGCTCGCCGCTATTTTCAAACAGGACTCTCCCTGGATCGGCGCGCTCTTCTTCGGCGCAGCGGGTATCGGCGGCGGCGCGCTGCCCTGGCTCGTTGGGGTTGTCTCCTCTCGCACTGGCTCTCTCCGCGCTGGGCTTTTCCTCCCCCTGGCGGTCAGCTTCTTGATGATTTTCCTTGTTCTCCGCGCTCGCCCCGCTGCCCACGCAACCACCGCTAACTCGTAGGGCCATCATTTCTCAGCGCGCCATCCCGTTTGCCCAACGGCGCAACCCGCCATTACAATTTCCGCATGATGCCGGAAGCCCGCGTCGCTGCTCCCGTTTCTCCCGCCGACGCGTCGCGTATTGCCCTCGATCTCTATGGCCTCGACACCTCCGCGCACCCGCTTCCCGGAGAGTACGACGACAACTTTCAGCTGACCACTTCGGACTCGTCCGCTTTCGTCCTAAAAATCATGCATCCCGCTCGCGAGGATTCCTTCGTCGACTTGCAGTGCCGCGCGTTGCAGCATCTTGCGGACCGCCTTCCGTATCGCGCGTTTCCTCGGGTAATCGCCTCCCGGAAAGGTGAGCTTTTCTGCCGTGTCCGCTGGCCTGACGGCACCAGCCGCCTCGTCTGGCTCCTCACCTTTGTTCCAGGCGCCACCCTCGCTCACGCCAAACCTCGCTCGCCGCACTTGCTCGCGTCGCTCGGCTCACTGCTTGCCCAAATGGACGCCGCTCTCGTGGATTTTTCTCATCCCGCCGCGGAACGCGAATTGAAGTGGGATATCTCCCGCTCTCTCTGGACCCGCGAATACTTGCCGCACATTCACAATCCCGAACGCCGTGCCCTCGCCGCCCGTTTCCTCACCTTCTTCGAATCGGAAGCCCTGCCCAGATTTCCTGACCTTCGCCGCGGCGTCATCTATGGCGACGCCAACGATCACAACGTGTTGCTCTCTCCGCCTTTACCCGCGCCTCGTCACGTCGTCAGCGTTATCGACTTCGGCGATATGCACAAGAGTTTCATCGTGGCTGAGCCGGCCGTCGCCGCCGCTTATGCCATTCTTGGCCAGCAGAATCCACTGGCTGCGGCTTCCGCTATACTCGGCACCTATCACCACGAATTCCCGCTCCATGAGCAGGAAATCGCCGCATTTTATCCTTTCTTGTGTGCTCGCCTGACTGTCAGTGTGATCAATTCCGCCCGTCGCCAATCGCTTGTGCCTGATGATCCTTATGTTACGGTCACGGAATCGGTGGCTTGGGAAGCGCTCGAGCGCCTGGCCGGGATTCACCCGCGGTTGGCTCATTACACCTTCCGCGCGGCCTGTGGTTTCCCGCCGGTCCCCCACGTCCAAGAAATTCAAACGTGGCTCGCACACCATTCTCATCTCGCGGCCAGTCTCCTTCCGGTGAACCTCCGGGAAGGGAACTGTGTCGTCCTCGATCTCAGTGTCGGCAGCCCTCTTCTCGGTGCCGATCCCGCCAATTTTGCAGAAACCCGCGCTACCCCACGAATTCAATCCATAACACGGGAAGCCAACGCGGCCGTCGCCGTCGGCCGTTACAACGAAGCCCGACCCGTCTACGCCTCACCTTTGTTTGCCGCCAGCCCCAGTCCCACTAGTGAGCGCCGCTCCATCCATCTCGGCGTCGACCTGTTCGCCGCTCCCGGCACTCCGGTCTCCGCTCCCTTCGACGGTGCCATCCACGCCTTCGCCGACAATCGTGCTGCACTCGATTACGGTCCGGTGGTCATTCTCCGCCACCAGGCCGCCGAAGGACGTGAGTTCTTCACTTTATACGGTCACCTCTCGCGCCAGTCCCTCGCTCACCTGCGTATCGGCGACCGCATTTCCTGCGGGCTATCCTTCGCACAGATCGGCGCCGCACAAGAAAACGGCGGTTGGACGCCACATCTTCATTTTCAGATCATCCTGGACCTGCTCGATCTCTCCACCGATTTCCCAGGTGTGGCGTTTGCGTCGCAGCGCCACATTTTTACCAGCCTCTCGCCCGACCCCAATCTCATTCTCGGCATTCCCGAAACCTTACTTTCGTCGCCTGAGCCCTCGTTCGAATCCGCCCTCGCTGCACGAAAGAGGCTCCTCGGCGGCAATCTCAGTATTTCTTACCATCAGCCACTCAAAATTGTCCGCGGTTGGCGCCAATTCCTCTTCGACCAATCGGGCCGCGCGTACCTGGACGTTTATAACAATGTTCCCCTGGTCGGCCATTCCCACCCCCGCGTCGTGGGCGCCGCCCAAAACCAGCTCGCGCTCTTGAACACCAATACCCGCTATCTCCACGACAATATTCTCCGCTATGCCCAACGCCTTACCGCGCTCCTTCCTTCGCCCCTGCGCGTTTGCTATTTCCTGAATTCCGGTAGCGAAGCCAACGAATTAGCGCTTCGCTTGGCGCGCACGCATACCCGGCGTGAAGACATCATCGTGCTCGAGCACGCCTATCATGGACATACCACCACGCTGATCGACATCAGCCCCTACAAATTCAAGGGGCCGGGCGGCCAAGGTCAAAAACCTTGGGTTCACGTGGCACCCATTCCCGACGACTATCGTGGCCGCCATCTTCGCGGCGAACCGAATTTAAGCAAGAAATATGGCTCTTACGTGGAAGACCTGCTCGCAAATCTAAAAAAAGACGGGCGCCAAGTCGCAGCCTTCATCGCAGAAACCCTTCCGAGCCTCGCCGGGCAGATTGTTTTTCCGCCCCATTATTTGTCCGAAGTCTACACACACGTCCGCGCCGCCGGTGGAGTTTGCATTGCCGATGAAGTGCAGGTGGGCTTCGGACGCCTCGGCACCCATTTCTGGGGCTTCGAAACGCAACACGTGATTCCCGACGTCGTCGTGCTCGGCAAACCCATTGGCAACGCTTTTCCCCTTGCTGCCGTTGTCACCACACCCGAAATTGCGGCCTCCTTCGACAACGGCATGGAGTTTTTCAGTACCTTCGGGGGAAACCCCGTCGCCTGCGCCGCTGGCTTGGCTGTCCTCGATGTTTTGCGCGAGGAAAACCTCCAGGACAATGCGCGACAAGTCGGCACCCGCTGGCTCGAAGCTCTGCGCCAACTCCAGTCCACTTACTCCCTCATCGGCGACGTGCGCGGCTCCGGCCTTTTCCTCGGCCTCGACCTCGTCTACCACCCATCCACGCGCACCCCCGCGCCACAGCAAGCTTCCTACGTCGTAAATCGTCTCCGTGACCGCGGCATTCTCGCAGGCACCGATGGCCCGCATCACAATGTCATCAAGCTTCGCCCGCCGCTCATTTTTTCCGACGCCGACGCCAACCTCTTCACCTCCACCCTCGCTGAAATCCTAGACGAAGACGCCGCTCAACCCGTCCCACCAGGAACGTAAGCCTTGTTAGGGGCGGCTTTACTCCGCCTGCCTTTCCTGTTCACCCCACCATTCTGCCCGCTATACAACGCAACCGCTTCGTTGTAGGATGCGCGTCGGTTCGTTCCAGGCGCTCCAGATATAACAACCAGTTCCGATCAAGCGATTCGACAACAGGGGGACCCATGCTTGCTGCCAGCAAGCCCGACCAGAACGCCCAGACCAACTGGGATCGCGTGGCCGAAAGTCCGGAATTCAAGGACCTCATGGCCACCAAGAAAATTTTCATCATTCCGGCATTTCTCTTCTTCCTGGTCTACTACTTCCTTCTCCCCATCCTCGTTGGCTATGCCCCGCAGTTCATGTCCATCAAGGTATGGGGCAACGTGAACCTCGCTTATCTTTTTGCCCTCTCGCAGTTCTTCATGGCCTGGATCATTGCCGGGCTCTACGTGAAGGCCGGCAACACGTTTGATCGCATCTCGAAAGACATCATTGGCAGGGCCATCGATCGCGATCGAAGCGCAGGAGCCAACTAGGTCATGTCCGCATCGCTGCTGATGTTCCTGATCTTCATTGCCATCACCCTCGGCATCACCTATTGGGCTTCCAGGCGCTCCTCCGGGGCCAGTGCTTATTTCGCTGCGGGTCGCCAGATCAAAAGCTGGCAAAACGGTGTCGCGGTCGCGGGCGATTACATGAGTGCCGCCTCATTCCTGGGAATCGCCGGCATCATCGCGTTTCAGGGCTATGACGGCTTCATGTTCTCCGTGGGATGGCTGGTCGCGTATCTCACCGTCCTGCTCATCATTGCCGAGCCCTTGCGCAATGCGGGCAAGTACACCATGGCGGACGTGTTGGCCTATCGCATGAAGCCTCGTCCCGTTCGCGCCATGGCTGCGCTGAGCACCCTTACCGTAAGCACGTTTTATATGATCGCCCAAATGGTTGGTGCGGGCGCGCTCGTCGCTCTCCTCCTCAAGGGCTCCGGCATTGGCTACAACCAGGCCGTCATCGGCGTGGGATTGCTCATGATCGTCTACGTGGTCTTCGGCGGCATGCTCGCCACCACTTGGGTGCAGATCATCAAAGCCATTCTGCTGATGGCCGGCACTTTTCTCCTCAGCATTCTGGTGATGTCCCACTTCCATTTCAGTTTTGCGGAGTTCTTCGGCGCCATCGGTCACGTCACCTATCACGATAAAGGGCAGGAAGTCGTGAAAGACTTTCTGCAGCCCGGCCTGCGGTACAAGCCTCCTTACGGGCCGCTCGAACTCATTTCTCTTGGCCTCGCCCTCATTTTCGGTACCGCCGGTCTTCCGCACATCCTCGTGCGCTTCTATACTGTTCCCGACGCGAAAACCGCTCGCCACAGTGTAGTCTGGGCCATGGCTCTCATTGGCACCTTCTACATCATGACCACTTTTCTTGGCTTCGGTGCTGCCACCATCGTGGGACGCGACTACATTTCTACCCACGGCGGAAACAACATGAGCGCGCCTCTCCTCGCCCAAGCCCTAGCGGGTGACATTTTCTTTGCCTTCATCTGTGCCATCGCTTTCGCCACCATTCTCGCAGTGGTTGCCGGTCTCACCATCAGCGCCTCCACTTCTTTCGCGCACGACTTTTGGACTAACGTCATCCACAAAGGCTCCGAGCGCCAGCCTGGCGAAGAGGTTCGCGTCGCACGCATTTCCGCCTTCGCTGTCGGTGCTGTGGCTATTACCATCGCCATTCTCCTGGGGCCAACCGCCAATGTGGCCTTCCTCGTTGCCCTCGCGTTCGCCGTGGCCGCCTCCGCGAATCTGCCGGTGATTGTTTTTTCGATCTTCTGGCGCCGCTTCAACACTACTGGTGCTGTCACCGGTCTCGCCATCGGCCTAACTGCCTCCATCGGACTCATTCTTGTCGGTCCCAGTTTGATGGGCATCGATCCGCCCAATGTCACCGGCGCCGCCCGCCATCTCTTCCAAGCCAAGCCGTGGTTTCCACTCGAAAATCCTGGCATCTTCAGCATCCCCTTGGGTTTTCTTGGTGCGATTCTCGGCACGCTTCTCAGTCACGAACCGTCTTCAACCCACAAATTCAACGAGCTGCTCGTTCGCTCCAACACCGGTCTCGGCGCCGAGAAGGCCGTCAGCCGCTAATCCGTTACAACCCTTCTTCGCGGCACCGCGTCTCTGCTCATGAACTTTTAAGTACCACGCCCACAGCTCCTAGCATCTGAAGAGTTATTTGCAGGCGAGCGCGCCAACTTGACGCTCTCGCGGGACTGTTTTTATGAACAAAAAGCCTTTTATCCTCGCGCTCGATGACGACCCCGCGGTCCTTCGCGCCGTCGAGCGCGACTTGAAATCCAAATTCTCCGCCGATTACCGCATTCTCGCTGCCGACGCCCCCGAAAAAGCCATGTCCTTCGTCCAACAACTCACCACCCGCGGCGACCGTGTCGCCTTGTTTCTGGTCGACCAACGCATGCCCCGTGTCAGCGGCACGGAATTCTTGATCAACGCGCTCACCCTGCAGCCCGATGCTCGTCGCGTGCTGCTCACCGCCTATGCCGATTCCAGCGCCGCTATCGATGCCATCAACAAAGTGAAACTGAATCATTACCTCATGAAGCCTTGGGAGCCCCCCGAACAGAATCTTTATCCCATCCTCTCCGACTTGCTCGAGGATTGGAACGCTACCAGCCGCGAATCGTTCGACGGCATCTACGTTGTGGGCACACGCTGGTCCCCCAGCACCCACGAACTGAAAGATTTTCTCGCCAAAAGCCAGATCCCTTACCGCTGGATTGAGCCCGGCACCACCTCCGACCCGCGCATCAACGCCGCCATTGGCGATTCCCCAGCGGCTTTGCCCGCACTCATTTTCCCCGACGGCTCCGTGCTCCTGAAGCCCGCGTTGCCGGAAGTCGCTTCCAAACTCGGCCTCACCACAACGCCCACTCACGATTTTTACGACGTCATTATTATTGGCGCGGGACCCGCCGGACTCGCCTGTGCCCTCTATTGCAGCACCGAAGGTCTGCGCACGATTCTAGTCGAGCGCGAAGCTCCCGGCGGCCAAGCCGGTCTCAGCTCCCGCATCGAAAACTATCTCGGCTTTCCCGCCGGTCTTAGCGGTGCCGACCTCGCTCGTCGCGGTGTCAGCCAGGTCAAGCGCTTTGGCACCGAAGTTCTCGCTCCGGTGCAAGCGGAGTCGCTCTGCGTCCAGGGCGAATATCGCACCGTGAAACTCTCCACCGGCCAGGAGTTGGTCGGCCACAGTGTCGTGATCGCCTCCGGTGTACAGTGGCGGCGCCTGGACATTCCGGGGATGGATAGCCTCACCGGTGCCGGCGTTTATTACGGAGCCGCTAACACCGAAGCGTCCTTGTGCAAAGGAGAAGACATCTACATCGTCGGCGGCGCGAATTCCGCCGGACAGGCCGCCGTCCACTTCTCTCAATACGCGCGAACCGTCACCATGCTGGTTCGCGCGGAGTCCCTCGCGCGCGCGATGTCCCACTACCTCGTCGAGCGCATCCAGACTCTTCCCAATATCCAGGTTGAGCCTTACACCGAAGTTGTGGAAGTTCACGGCGAAGATCGCCTCACCGGCCTCACCATCCGCCATCACGATACCAAGACCACCGAACAGCGCCAGGCCGGCGCGCTCTTCATTTTCATTGGCGCAGAACCGCGCACCGATTGGCTGGAAGGCACCCTGTGCCGCGACGCCAAAGGCTTTCTTCTTACCGGGCAGCATCTGCTCCGCGACGGCAAGCGCCCTCCCGGCTGGAGCCTCGATCGCGATCCCGCTCTGCTGGAGACCAACGTTCCCGGCGTTTTCGCCGTCGGCGACGTGCGCAATGGCGCCGTGCGCCGCGTGGCCAACAGTGTCGGCGAAGGTTCCATCGTGCTCTATTTCGTGCATCAGTATTTAGCCAACCGTTAAGGAGGCGCGTGCATGTCCTCAACTCCGTGTGACCGTCTCACCCCCGACGAACTCGCCCGGATTTCTCTCTTTGCCGACGACGATCGCCCCGCTCTTCAGTGGCTTGCCGATCATTTCGCGGTACAATGCTACGAATCGGGCGACATCATCGTCCACGAGGGCTCGCCTGCAAAGGATTTTGTGGTCATCCTGGAAGGCGAGTTGCACTACCGCCGCACCGGCGACCCCTACGCCCCCGTCTTTGTCCGCACCGCGGGCCAAGCCACCGGCGTTCTTCCGTTTTCTCGCATAAAAGTGATTGGCGGCCGCGGTGTCGCGGTAGGACGCACCCGGGTCGCCGTTATGCCCGCCACGGAGCTCCGCGAGTTGGTCTACCGGGCGCCAAACCTGGCTCAAAAACTGGTCGGTGAAATGACCGATCGCACCCGCGAATTTGTCCGTGGAGAAGAACGCACCGCGAAGATGCTAGCCCTTGGCAAGCTCTCTGCCGGACTCGCCCACGAACTCAACAATCCCGCTTCCGCCGCCTTGCGCTCTGCCACGCTCTTGCGCGAAGCGCTCAATAATCGCCGTGCCGAAGCCATCGCTTTGCACGGACAAGTGATTTCCCCGGAAGCTCAGGACCTGATGACCACGCTCAGTGAAACCATCGCGGAATGTGGCGCCGACCACAGCACACTCGATGCCTTGGAACGCGCGGACCAATCCTCCGAGCTTGCCGATTGGCTCCAGCAGCGCAATTTCCCCGAAGACCTCGCGGGCGATCTGGTCGACGCCGGTATTCGCTCGAAAGATCTGGAACGTCTCACCCAACTCTTGACTCACGAAAATTCTCAACACGGCATGCGCATTCTGGTCTATGACCACCAGATTCTTTGCCTCACCCGCGAAATTGAGGAAGCCTCCCGCCGCATTTCCGACCTAATCCAGGCAGTCAAGGCCTATTCCTACATGGACAAAGTGCCCATCAGCGATGTCGATGTCGAGTATGGGATCGATGTCACCCTGCGCATGTTCCAGCACCAGTTGAAGCACGGTTTTACCGTCAACCGCCAATTCGCCGGCAATCTGCCTAAGGTTCCCGCCAATGGCAGTGAACTAAATCAGGTTTGGACCAACTTGATCGACAACGCCATCGGCGCCATGAATTCTCTGCCCAACGGAGAAAAAGTGCTTTCCGTCCGCACCGTGCTCGAGCCCAGCGAGGTGATGGTCGAATTCACCGACAATGGCCCGGGCATTCCCCCCGAAATTCGTGGCCGCATCTTCGAACCTTTCTTCACCACCAAGCCTGTAGGGGAGGGAACTGGCCTCGGTCTCGACATCGTCGCCCGCATTGTCCGCACGCATCAGGGCACCATCCATCTCAATTCGCGCCCCGGCCAAACCTCATTTCAGATCCGCCTCCCTCTGGCCCGCCAGCCCACCTAGTTGCCAGTCCTTCCCGGTAGCGCTGACTTTCACGTCAGCATGGGCCCCTGCAAGCGGCTGCCTTCCAGCCGGCTCGTAGAGTCCGCCAAAAAAAAATCAAGGGCGCCTGGACCTTTCGATCCCTGCGCCCTCTTTAAATTGTGCCGCGAAGGTTTTGAAGCTCCTCGGCTCAATCTGGCATCACAGTATTCCGCAAATCGTCGCTTCACAAGAGGTCTGCCCACATTTCTCTGTGCATATCTGTGCACGCCTGTGTAAAACCCTTTCCATCTACAATAGACACCCTAATGCGCTCCTTCGTAATCACCGCCGACGCCATCGCCGCTACCACCAAAAAACTCGAGAAACTCCGCCTTATCAGCGAATTTCTCAAGTCCCTCAACATCTCCGACGCCGTCGTCGCCGCCCGTTTCCTCTCCGCCTATCCCTTCGCCAGCCATGACCAGCGCACCCTCGGGGTTGGCGGCGCGAATCTGTCCCGGGTGATCGCCGAAGCGGCTGGCAACGCCAACCAAACCGTCGGCGCCTCCTACCGAAAGCATGGAGATCTGGGCGATATGGCCGAGGAACTTCTTCGTCCCACTCATCTCGATGGTGACCTGCCGCTCGCGGAGGTCGCCCGCCTGTTCGAAGAACTGGCTGCCGCGCGCGGCCACTCCCAGAAAGCCGAACTGCTCACCAAGGCCTTTCGCGCCGCCAGCGCCGGCGATATCAAGTACATCGTGAAAATCATCACCGGCGATTTGCGCATTGGCTCCAAGGAAAGCCTCGTCGAACAAGCCATTGCCAAAGCCTACAATCAGGCTCTCTCCGGCGTACGCCGCGCCAACATGATGACCGGCGACATCGGCAAAACGTTAACGCTCGCGGCCCAGAATCAACTATCCCGCGCGGTCGTGCGTCTCTTCCACCCGCTCGGTTTTATGCTCGCGGCTCCCGTCGATACTCCCGACGATCTGTTCGACAAAGCACGGATCGGCGTCGAGCTCTCCGCGCTCCTGGTGGAAGAAAAATACGACGGGATTCGCGCACAGGTCCACAAAGACCAGCACGGCAAGGTTCGACTCTTCAGTCGCACCCTCGACGAACTCACCGAATTCCCGGAGTTAGCGCGGCCCATCGGCGCCTTGCCGGGTTCGCTCATTCTCGACGGCGAAATATTGGGCTGGCGTGACCATCGTCCCTTGCCCTTCACCGAGTTGCAGAAGCGCCTGGGCCGCAAACACTTGGACATGTTTATACAAGCCGATATCCCGGTGGCCTACGTGGCGTTCGACGTGCTCCTCCAGGACGGCGCTCTGCTGCTCGACGAACCGCTCACCAACCGCAAAGCCCGTCTCGATGCCTTGCTGGCCAATGGCCCAGAATCTCTGCGCGTCGCGAGCTGCACTCCGTGCAAATCACCCGACGGCGTGCGCTTGGCCTTCCGCCGCGCTCTCGAAGCCGGGCATGAAGGAATTGTCGCCAAGGCTACCGATTCTCCCTACACGCCAGGCCGCCGCGGTGGCTACTGGTTCAAATTGAAGGAGCCCTTCGCTACTCTCGACGTGGTAGTCACGGCAGTGGAATATGGCCACGGCAAGCGCCACAAGGTCCTCTCCGATTACACCTTTGCCGTACGTGACGGCGCCACGTTGCTGAATGTCGGCAAAGCTTATTCTGGCTTGACCGACGCGGAGATCCTCCAGTACACGGACTTCTTCCTGGCTCACACCATCGAAGATCACGGGCAGCTGCGAAACGTAGAACCCCTGGTGGTCCTGGAAGTGGCCTTCAATAACATTCAAAAATCTGCTCGCCATGCCAGCGGTTACGCCCTGCGCTTTCCCCGCATCGTTCGCATTCGCACCGACAAGCCTGTCTCGGAAATCGATACACTTGACCGCCTCGCCGAATTATTTGCCCGACAGTCCGTCACGGCCGCGCCATCTGCCAAAAGTACCACGGAAACCAGTTAGCCGTTCTCATACTCATCCCTCGGGGAGGACTCATGAAAAAACTGTTCGCCGTCACCCGCGTTCTTGGGCCCGCTTGGAATCACCAGCTCCCGCTGGACCAGCAGCAGATTGGCGTGCCCATGCCGATTTTATGAACGCTCTCCACCACGACGGTTTCATTCTACTCGGGGGACCGCTCGAGGGTACTGCCGACGTTTTGCTCATCATCCGCGCGCTTCACCACCTGGAGATTCAATCCCGCTTAGCCGCGGATCCCTGGACCCGCAGCCAACTTCTGCTGATTCGGCAGATCGCCCCTTGGACCCTTCGCCTGGGCTCGTTACCCTGACAAACGCCCCGGTCCGGCCGTGCCTTGTCTTCACCTCGAGTATTTGCCCGATTGCTATTCCAGATATCACCTGATATCTTCCCACCGTGGCCCACCGCACGGCTCTTCTCATTCACTGTTCGGAACATGAGGTTCGTAGTATTCGTGAGCGCGCCGCTCTGGAACGCCGCACCGTCAGCGGCTATGTCTTGAATATCGTCATGCGGGCTGTGGTCTTCTATGAAGAGGCCCTCGATCGCTTCAAAGGCCTGCAGGAATTCTCCCGGGCCCGCACCTTTCCAACCCAACGCGCCCCCATCCCAGGGCCTCGAACCACCATGTTGTTGCGTTGTTCGGTACCAGAGGCCGATCGTATTCGCCTCGCCGCCAAAACCCGCAGCGCCACCATTAGTAGTTTTGTACTCCAATCGCTCCGGCGCTCTTGGGATGTTGCGGATGGCCTGTTGTTCGTTGCGCCCCAACCGGGCAAGAACGGAGACCAGCGCCCACAACTCTGAATCGCGCGCGGGCAGAATTTCGAGCTTCGATTCGGCACCCCACGGCCGACTCCAAGCTGTTCCGAGGAGGCCCCCCATGAAAGAACTTGTCGAGGATATCGCGAGAGCTTTAGTCGACCGGCCGGAAGCGGTGCACGTCGATGCCGTCGAAGGCACGACCGTCACGGTCCTTCAGTTGCGCACTCATCCTACCGATGTGGGTAAAGTGATTGGCCGCGACGGACGCACCGCCAAGGCCATCCGCACCCTGTTGGGAGCCGGGGGCATGAAACTTCACAAGCGCTACACTCTGGAAATTCTGGAAGAGGCTTAGGCCTCGAGGCATTACCCATACAGTCGGTAGTGCTCGCTCGGGAACCCGTTCCCGAGTCCGCCGCCCAGCGTCTGTCGCGGTCCTACGTTGAGTCCATTTGCCAACACTCCAGCGGTTCCGCAACGAAGATTGTTAACCGACCAAACTGTTTGATTCCATTCATGTTTTAGCCGAGGTACGCTCAGAGAGCAAATTCGCATTGTGTTTTTGCTCTTGACTTTTCTTTGAATCTTGTATATGTACTGTGTATAAGGTATGAGCGACCCTCTCAGCCGAACCAAACTCTCCGCCACGGAGCGCAACTTCCGTTCCCGCATTGCACAGCTTTCCTCCGGTCAATGGTTTCTTCGTGGCACTCTCTCGGAACGTGCGGGCACCTGTGGCAAGGCGAATTGCCGTTGCGCGCGAGGGGAACTGCATAAGTCTTTGTACCTGGTGCAGAGCCAAGCGGGGAAGCTTCGTCAGATCTGTGTCCCAAAAGCCTGGCAGCAACGCGTTCGCCAAGCCGTTAACGACTATCACCTGATGCAGGAACTGATTGAGGAAGTTTCCGAGTTGGAATGGAAACGACTTCAGGAAAAGAAACGATAATCGTTCTTCGTCGCCTGATCGCCTATTCGGAAAAGATTTTTCAACTCTCCAAAGACATTGTCACACTGGTTTCCGACCGAAGAGAGAAACCGCGCATTTCCACCGCAGCGGTGGTGAAATCGTCGCTCGTGTTGTTTTGGGCCAGGATGGGCAGCATCAACGCTTGGGAACAGGTCGGCCGAGCCCGCTTTTGGCAGTGTTGGCTCGAAGAGCCGACCTTCAGTGCAGACACCCTGGGACGCGTCCACGCTCTGCTCAATGCCAATGGGCTGCGGCAAGGGATTCATGATGTTTACGAGCGTCTGAAACGTAACAAAGCCTTGCCGGATATTTACGGCTTGGGAGTGGTCGTGCTCGACGGTCACGAAAGCCACGCCAGTTACCTGCGTCATTGTTCCGGCTGTTTGCAGCGAACCATTCACGGTGCGGAAGGTGATCGCATCCAGTTTTATCATCGGCAGGTCACGTTGCTGTTGCTGCCCGGTGCGCTGCCGGGACGGGAGGCCGTGCGCTTGCTCCTGGATCATGAGCCGCAGCGGCCCGGCGAGGATGAAGTGGAAACGGCCCTGCGCCTGTTGGCGCGCGTGATCCCCGCCTATCCGCGGGCCTTCGACTTGGTGCTCGCCGACGCGCTCTATGCCGAGGCGCCTTTTTTCAACTTCTTGCTCGCTCGCGGCAAACACGCTCTGGTGGTGCTCAAGGATGAACGGCGCAATCTTTATCAGGACGTGGCTGGGTTATTCGACCATGTGGCGCCTCAGCCGGGTAGCTATCGATCCCGCTCGTGCCGCTGGTGGGATTTTCCAGACTTACTCTCCTGGCCCCAGGTGCAGGCCCCGGTGCGCGTCGTTCGTTCCCTGGAGACCTACACGGTTCGCCGACAACTCCACAAGCAACACGAGTCAAAAACGAGTGATTGGATCTGGGCGACCACGCTACCGCCTGCGCAAGTTCCCGTCGATCGCATCGTCCATTTAGGGCACCAACGATGGGATATCGAGAATTATGCCTTCAACGAGTTGGCCAACGAATGGCACTCCGATCACGTCTTCAAGCATAACCCAGGCGCCATCGAATGCTTTTTGCTCGTGGCCTTCCTGGCTTACAACATTTTTCATGTCTTCCTGGCGCGCAATGTGAAGCCCTCCGTACGCCAGGGTAAGACGCAAATCTTCTGGGCCAGACTCATCGCTGCTGAACTCTACAGTGAGGTAGCCCCCGCCGGCATGTCGCCCTGAAGTTTTCCGCACTATCTCGTCCGAACTTCGACTCGCCCCTGGAATCCGCATCGCGGTCTTCCCGTCAGTGGACTCCTCAAAATGGCCCCGTGGACCTGTTATTCACCCTCGAAAAGCTATGCGAATTACCCTGCTCATCCGTCTCTTGGCCAGAAACGCTTCAACGCTGCTCTAAACCTACTTAAGTTCCACCTCAGCCAACACTCGTTGCGGAATCGTTGCCAACACTCGAACAGTAAGGCGCAAGCCCCACCCCGGTGGTAGAATAGCGCACGCCAACTGCAACGCATCTAGCAAAAGGGGGCCAGGTCTCTACATCCTGTTAAGCATCTTGGCCATCAAAATTGCCAGCGAACGCTACCATGCGGGCTTTGCCATTTTTGCCACCGCCTATGAAGCGCTGCTAATCCTGAAATACTACATGACCGTGGGTTAGGCTTTTATTGCCGGCTCACAACCAACTCACCCGCCAAACCGCTCTGCCGCGCGTGCCTTCGCCTTGGCCGCTTCTTCTTCCCGATTCTTCGGCGGCGCGTTCGTTTCTAACGACCGCAGCAGCCACAACGAAACATTTGCAATTTCATCCACCGCGCCTAGAAACGCGCTTTCATTGGCCTTCGATGGTTTGTTGAAGCCGCTGATTTTGCGCACAAACTGCAGCGATGCCGCCCGGACCTCTTCCGCAGTGACTGGTGGCTCAAAATTAAAAAGCGTTTTGATATTCCTGCACATGAAACTCGCTCCTTACCACCATCCCATTTTAATGAAAGCGGTTGACGAGAGACACGCGTCTGTTCGAAAAGTGCCGGTCGAATGTTTGGGGAGGTCCAGCCTCTTTGCTTATTGCACTTCCGCAAATGCGGCGTAACTGTGTGGTTCCACGCTGATCTTGAAACTCGTGCGCTCCGGCCCAAACGACACTCTCGGCCATGGCACCGGCTTCGCGGGTGGCTCGCTGTTGATCACTTCACCCGTCACCAGGTTCTTTAGTTTCGATACGCCGCCGGTGACTGCGATGGTCGCGTCCGTCTTATGCTCCGCGAAAGATTCCACGATAAAAGTCTGATTGTCATACGCAAATAAACTCACTTGGCTCGGCGCTTCCAGACGCACTGGGAAATTTCCCAAAATGTAATGCTTGATGGACGTCAGGGCCTGCGGCGGCAAATTGTACAGATCGGAAAAATTGTCCGGGATGGTCAGCACAAACAGGATGCCTTTGGAGTAGCGATCCATCAGCAGAATCGGGAAACCATTGCCGCTGGCGATACCGCGCACCAGCGGCCACGCATCGTTGGTCAGAAATCGAATCTCCGGAATTAACACTTCGGGATTCTGCTTGTCGTGCAACGCATTTCCAGTTCCCGCGCCAGACGCTCCCAAATACCCCTGCACCGCCACTTTGCGGCCCGTTAACCGGAGTTCCACGATGTCTTCGATTCCTTTGCCTTGCAGTGCGTTCAACAGCCCGGAAGTGATCACCACATTCTTCCCGGCTTGCAGTTGCGTTTTGATCTTGCTGACGATCTCTGGATCAAACTTGGCCGATTCCGTCAGCAGAACCACGTCCGCATCCGTGGGGAATTCAGGATGCAGATCAATCGGAATGCCAATCATGCCCAGATAGTTGTGCAGGAAGTCTTCACCCACAGACTGGTATGGCTTATAGCTCTTGATGCCAATGGGTTTTCCCAATTGCCCCACAATCGGATCCACCTGCTCCAGCGAATATCCCGCCACCCGTGCCATGGTCGAATCAGAATGGTTCGCATTGCGATAGGCTAGCATTTCGTCATAGTTGAAGCTGGTGTGCATGCCTTTCCACCCGTCGCGATCTCCCGGCGTCACCGGTTGCAGCAGCCCTCCATAGAAAAACAGCGTAATCTCCGGCGCCTTCGCGAACATCGTGTCCCAAAGTTGTTCCGCATAGCGATCCACGTACCGCGTCCCAAATGTATCCACCCATCCCCCGCCATTGCCGCCCGGCTTGATGTTCTCGAAGTAGCGGAAAATCTGATAACTCTCGTACTGTTGCAAATGCTGGTCGGTAATCACCGGATCGCGAGTCTCCGTTCCCGTGTAGATGCCGTCAAACAGCTTCGGCTCTTTGTCCAGATCGAAACCCAGCCCGGGAAAATGCTCATACCAATTCGGAAATTTGATGATCACCTTGGCCTTGGGGTTCACTGCCTTGATCGGACCAATCACCAGGTTGCGCGCTGCGTCATCCATCAACTCCAGGCGAAACTGTGTCCAGCTCTTGTCGCCCTTGGCAGTAATGTCGGAATCCCGCTTGGAATTTACGAAAAAAAAGTCGTCCAGGATAATGTCGTCGAAATGCTTCCCCGTCAGCTCGGAAACATGCTTCACATAGTCCCGGTCCTGGGGATCGGTGTAGCAGAACGATTCGAACTGTCGCGCCTCATCTCCCGTGAAGGCAATTCCACCCGCCACCTGTACCCCGTGTTCGGTAAAAAACTTCTTCACCTGTTCGAGCACCTTTTCATCCGCAATTTGGTGGCTGCGATACGTCTCGATGTACACCTTGTCCACTTTGACCTGCGCGCTGATGCTGTCCCAGCTCGTTTGTAACCACTGTGGGTCCTGCATCTGCTGCACTACGAACACCGGGATGTAAATCGCCACGCGGAAATTCTTGTATTGATCCGCGGCAAGCCCGCCGGCAACGAACAAACTCAAACAAAGAACGCAGGAAATGCTTCTGGCGTACGATCGGAATCCGAGTCTCATGGAAGCGTATTCCTCCAGGAATGGCTGAATCGCGGCAAGTATATCATCGCCACAAAATCGTTTTTCTAGTTAATCGCAGGGGGAGGTTCGCTTGCTGCCGTTCCGGGTCACTTTCGACGTGGCAGGGAAGAGCCCTTGGCTAGTCGTCGCCGGGCGCCGCCGCTCTACCCTGCGGCAGCGGCAGGGTCACCTTCACCACCGTGCCATTTCCATTCGAGTCCACTTGCATTGCCCCTCCGAGCTGCCGGACTCGCTCGCGCATCCCACGGAAACCAACTCCCACCGAACCCGAGGAGTTCAGCGCAAGCTGCTTTTCAGGCGGTATGCCTTTGCCGTGGTCGCTTACATGGCAAACCACGGACCCGTCTTGCACCGCCAGGCGAATGGCGGCCGTGGCGCTGCCCGAGTGCCGGTGAATATTGGTAAGGCACTCTTGCACGATGCGGAAAATCGCAATCTCCAGGTCGCTGTTCAGCCGGTCGAAGTTCGCTGGCATCTCCAGTTGAACGGCGATCTTGCTGCGCTGCGCGAAGCCCTCGATGAGCCATTTCAGCGCCGATCCCAACCCAATCTCATCCAGTAACGGGGGATGCAGCAGATGAGACATGGTGCGAATCTCCGTCAGGGCTTCCGCTGCCAGTGCCGAGTTTTCTTCCACACATCTCTGCCCGTCGATGCTGAGTTTCCCTTTTTCCCGCGATACTTTCGAAATGTTCATGCTCATCGCTGCCAGCATCTGTCCCACGCTGTCGTGCAGCTCCCGGGCGATGCGCCGCCGCTCTTCATCTTGCAGTTGCAGCAGCCGCCCCGAAAGCTGCCGAACCATAACGCTTTGTCTTTCCAATTCCCGGTTCTTTTCCCACAGTTCAGAAGTTCGGTCGCTGACGCGTTGCTCCATCTGGTCGTGCGCTGCCTTCAACTGCGCCTCCGCCAGCTTCCGCTGCGTGATGTCCCGCGCAATTCGCGAAGTGCCCACGATGCTGCCGGTGGCGTCTCGAATCGGCGAGACCGTGAGCGCCACCTCCACTCGCCCTCCGTCCTTCCTCACCCGCACTGTTTCCAGCCGGTCAATGCCCTCTCCATACTCGGGTCGTTTTAGTATTTCCGCTTCCGTCTCGCGCAACTCCTCCGGAGTGATGACCGTCAACGGCTTCCCAAGGACCTCGTTGGCGGTCCAGCCGAACATCCGCTCGGCCGCGTGGTTCCAACTGGTGACGATTCCATCCAGGTTCTTCGATATGATCGCGTCCTCGGACGAATCGACGATGGCGCCCATCAGCGACCTCGACGCCACTCCACGCCGGTGCGATTCCCCCAGCGCGATCATCGCCCCCGCGAAAATCACAAAACCCACCAGCCCGTATTGTTCCGCCCGGTCGTGAATCAGAAGAGAATGTATGGGTTGCAGGAAATAATAGGCCACCCCTAAAGAACAAACCACACCGCTGAGAATCGACGGCCCTAATCCCAGGTACCACGAGCACAAAGCGACCGCCAGCCAAACTGTGTGATAGGGACTCTCGGTGCCGAGCCACGGCGTCAGCAGATACCGCAGGTAGAGAGCGGAGAGGGAAACGGCCAGTGCGACCGCATACCGGACGGCTGAGTGTTTCAACATTTTCACAATACAGCCCCATCCTATTCTACCGGCTGGACGACCCGTGGCAGACTTCAACTTCAAATTAATCGCAACGCAACCACGCTGCCGTACCGGTACCTTTTATCCGCCCCGTCCATCTTCCATTTTCTTCTCTTTCATTCGACTCAGCCGTGCCGGTACGAACAGCCGCCACCACAGCCGACCTCGCGGTCGGCGAAATCGTTAAGTTGTCAGCGGTAATGAACAAATACGTGCAAGCGATCGTTCGACGGAGACACGGCACAATGTACGGCTTCGAATTCTCGGAAGTTCCGCCGAACATCCGCGAAGCCATTCTGAAGTTGTGTGAGGGCTCACCGCTTTTTCAAAGCTTGATCGACTCTTAACGGAAGGTATGCGAGGTGGGTTGGGTGCCGGACCTCCAGTCGGGATGCGGCACCCGGCAAATTAATTATCGATGGCCTCCTCCGTGGAATCCTGCACCGCCATGGAATCCACCGCCATGATAACTACCACCGTGATAACCCCCGCCGACGTACCCGTGTACCGGAGCGCGAT
Organism: Candidatus Acidiferrales bacterium; assembly: GCA_963776365.1. Taxonomy (GTDB): domain Bacteria; phylum Acidobacteriota; class Terriglobia; order Acidiferrales; family UBA7541; genus Acidiferrum. Next base: position 61,813 of record CAVZMQ010000020.1, read on the forward strand.
AGCCAGACCCTCGGTGGTAGCCGTATCCCGGCCTACCGCCGTACCATCCGTGACCGTAGCCGCGATACCACGGGCCTGCGCCAATGAACACTCCATTTACAAACCAGTTCGATCCGTAATAACCATACGGCGCGCACGCGTACGGGTAGTAGCTGTAATAGCCGTAGGCGCAAACCGGCGCAGCACCAACTCCCGCCACCACCGGGCCCATGCGTACACCAACCGCTACTTGCGCCGGTGCGCTTCCCGCGGCGGCCAGCGCCAAAATGCCCAGCAACGCAACATATTTTAGATATCGCATAGCCTAACCTCTTTCCAGCCCGGAGAAGCTTCAGTGGAACTGGACGGAAAGGCTATCCAATTCCTTCTCCGGGTGAAGCACCTTACATCCCGTTAAACACGCTTTGGCCCCAAGAGTTGCAACAGGGCCCAGCCATTGAAAATGCCGCGCGGCTTGCCTTTCACGAAACGCGGAATTTTCAGCCCGACTGCCGAGCATTCGCCGCTATAATCCCTCTATCGTCTGCCTCGCTTAAAATGCAGCCACGATCTTCGGAGCAAAATCTCGTGATCTCATCGAAATGGTGCGTTACTTCGCTCTGCGTTTTTGCGGTTCTCACCTTGTCGCTCTTGGCGCGCACCAAAGCCGCGCAAACCCCCGCTCCTGCGCCTCCACCGCTGCTCCTCGGAACCGCGTGGTATCCCGAACAGTGGCCCGAGTCGCGCTGGGAAGCCGATCTCGTCCTCATGCAGCAAGCCGGCGTTCACATGGTCCGCGTCGGAGAGTTCGCGTGGAGCCGCATGGAACCCGAAGAACGGCATTACGACCTGGACTGGTTAGATCACGCCATCACCGCCGCGGCCAGGCACAACATCTACACCGTGATCGGCACGCCCACCGCCGCGCCTCCCGCCTGGCTTACCCAGAAATATCCGGAAACGTTGCGCATGGAGCAGGACGGCCGTCGCGCCGAACACGGCAATCGCCAACAATTCAATTGGGCCAATCCCAAATACCGCGAAATGGCACGGAAAATCGCCGAACAATTGGCCCAGCGCTTCGGACACAATCCCTACGTCCTCGGCTGGCAAATTGATAACGAATACGCCAGCGTCTCCTTCGATCCAGAAACCCGGGCGCAGTTTCAGCAGTGGCTGAAAGCCCGCTATGGCTCGCTCGACAACCTGAACGCTCGCTGGACCACCGCCTACTGGAGCGAAACCTACAGCTCTTGGGATCAAATTCCCATCCAAGTCGGCTACGGCAATCCCGGCCTATTGCTCAGCTGGATGCGCTTCGTCAGCGACACCTGGCGCAGCTACCAGAAGAACCAGCTCGACGTCATTCACGCCTACTCCGATCCTCGCCAGTTCGTCACCACCAACACCATGGGCTGGTTCGACGGTTTCGACCATTACACCGTCGAGCAAGACCTCGATTTGGCCGCCTGGGACGACTACGTTGGCGAAGGCCACCTCGACCCCGTCCGCAACGGAGCCACCCACGACCTGACTCGCGGCTTTAAGCAAAAAAATTTCTGGGTGATCGAAACTCAACCAGGCTCCGTCAATTGGGCCGATATCAACAACTCCCTCGATAAGGGCGAAGTGCGTGCCATGGCGTGGCACGATGTGGCTCACGGAGCTGATGCCGTCAGCTATTGGCAATGGCGCAGCGCCTTGAACGGCCAGGAGCAGTATCACGGCACCTTGGTCGGAAGCGACGGCACTGCGGTTCCTTTGTACGCAGAGGTCGCTCAGGTCGGCAAGGAATTCGCAACGGCTGGTCCGGCATTAGCGGGCACTTCCGTGAAATCCGAAGTCGCGATCCTCCATTCCTACGACAGCCGTTGGACCATCCAGTGGCAGAAGCACAATCACAAATACAGTCCCGAGGACGAGCTCGTCAGTTATTACGGTCCCCTGCGCGCCATCGCGCAATCCATCGACATTATTCCCTCGACCGTTTCCCTCAGCCAGTACAAGTTGGTCGTAGCTCCCGGACTAAACGTTCTGTCCGACGCGACCGCGAAAAACCTGATCGCCTACGTGCAGGGCGGCGGCCACCTCGTTCTCGGCCAGCGTTCCGGCATGAAAGACGAGGACAACTCCCTCCAGCCTGATCGCCAACCCGGTCCGCTCACCAGCCTTCTCGGCGGGCGCGTCGAGCAATACTATGCTTTGACTCAGCCAGTCCCCGTGGAAGGGAACTGGGGCGCTGGTCAGTCCCAACTTTGGGCGGAATTTCTCAGCGCCAGTGAAAGTGGCACTGAAGTTCTCATGCGCTACGGCAAAAGCAATGGTTGGCTCGACGGTCAACCTGCCGCGATTACCCGTAAGGTCGGCAAAGGGCAGATCACTTACATCGGCGCTTGGCTCGATCCTAAAACCATGGCCGCAGCCGCCGAATGGATGACCTCCACAAGCGGCGTCAAGCCTGCCTTCGGTCCCGTGCCTGCCGGCGTGGAAGTCTCGCCGCGCTATGGTGTCCACGGCACGGTTTTTGTGGTCATTAATTTCTCCGGTTCGCCGCAATCCATTTCCTTGCCCAGCGAAATGACCGACGTCCTGGAAGGTGGCTCGAAGCGTTCCGTGAATTTGCCCAATTATGGAGTGGCGGTGCTTTCGTCCTCCCGTTAGCGCTTTGGCAGCAGGCGCATCGCATTATCACGATAAATCTTGCGGAGCACGTCGTCCGGCAAGTACAAGCCATAGATATTCCAGCGCCCCTGCCGCGATGCGTGCGAGGGATATTCGAAATACTCGTCGCGCGTCTCCAGGAACCGAAAGTGTAACCGGTACATCTGGACGTCAGGGATGAGGTCCGTCCCGAACAGGATGCGATTTGCAAATTTCAGGAAGAATTCGCGGGCGGTATACGGCTGACGCCCCAGCTCGGCGCAGCGCGCGCCGATATCCACATACAGATTCGGATTCTTCTCCATCAGTCTTGTCACATACGCCAGGTCTTCGGGATGCTCGGCCACATGCGCGCCCACAAATGTCGTCTTGGGATGCCGCGCAATCACTCGATCGCGCTGCTCCAGAAGCTCCAGCTTGCCGTAGTGCGAGCCGTAATAACTCCACTCCGGGTGCGCCGCTAACTCCTCGTACCGCTCGTTGGTCGCGTCAATCGGCTGGAAAAACGCATCAGGATCGGCAATGTGGAACATGATCGGCACGCCCAGTTGCGCAGCCCTCTCATAAAGCGGGGCAAGCCGCTCATCGTCGATTCGCAGCAGGCTGCCGTCCGCATCGCGAACCCTCGTGCCCAGGTCCTTCCAGATTTTCAGCCCGCATGCTCCGTGCTCGATCAGTTGTTCGAACCTCTCCACGCTTCGCTGAAAGAAGCCGACGCTCTGCACGTCGCTCCAGTCCATCCACCCGTACGTCGCAAAGCGTTCTGGGGCCGCGCTGTGAAACTTCCGGATCATCTCCAGCGCCGTTTCCCCCGTGTGCATGGTGATGTTCACCACCCGCTCCACCCCGCATTCATCCATTATCCGCAACACTTCCCGCGGCTCTTGGGCGTCCAGGTGGTTGTGATAATCAATCACGGGAAATTTCGCTTTGACGACGTCGTGCTGCGGTGCCGCCAGCATCGAACGCGGGTGAAAATCGCTCAGCCGCAGGTCGACGTCTGCTCTCGCGGTCACCATCGCGACAAACGGATCCTTGCTCTTGCCTGCTTCGCTCATTGCGTCCTCGAAACCACCGAAATCATACTAGCAAATGCCCCGCCTTTTTTATGCCCTTGCAGTACAATCTCGATGAACCTGTCACACTCGTGCCCCACGCTGGGCTCGTGTAGCGACTGGACTTTAGACCGTCCTCTCTGCTTCGCTTGGGCGTGCCTCGCTTCCTCGTTCGAAGGAGAATTCGTGATCACCACCAGGTTACCGGCCCACCTCGCCCTGTTCCTTGGGCTTTCCATTGCCCATCCCTCTTTCACTCTCGCGCAGAGCGGCTACCTCTACGGAATGCAGCCCGGAGCGCCAGATGTCACCGCGCAAACGGACACCATCACGTTGAAGAACTCCGTGCTCACCGCTACCTGGTCCACCGCGAACGAACAACTCCGCGGTGTCTCCTTCGCCATGGCACCTGCGGGCGCTACGGTCCCGCTCCCCGAGAATGTATTCACCCTGACCTTTCAGGACGGCACGTCACTCGCCGCCGCTTCGCTGCGCATCGCCGGTCCCCCGCAGGTCGAGAAGCTACCCGCGGACGCCCAGGCCGCTCGTTTGGCGGAGCACTTTCCCGGTAAGCGCGTCACCGTGCACCTCGAAGATCCCGCATCCAGTCTTGCCGTCATCTGGTCGGCGGATCTGCGCGAGAGAGATAACTACATAACCCAGCATGTATCTTTTTCCTCGTCTCGCGACCAACTCATTCGCGAAGTCTGCCTCTTCGATTCCAAGCTTTCTTCGGCCCAGCTCGTAGGCTCCGTCAAGGGCTCCCCCGTAACTGCCGGCAATCTGTTCCTTGGATTTGAGCATCCCTTGAGCCGTTGCACCGTACAGGGCGATCAAGTGTACTGTTCCATCCAACGCGAGTTGCCACTCAAAGCCGGCCAAACGATCCAATATTCCTCCGTCATCGGCGTTTCACCCGAAGGCCAATTGCGCCGTGGCTTCCTGAACTATGTCGAACGCGAGCGTGCCCATCCCTACCGCCCTTTCCTGCACTATAACTCCTGGTTCGACATCGGCTTCGGCAATCGTTACGACCAGGCTGCGGCCCTCGACGCCATCAACGCCTTTGGCCAGGAACTCCATGTCAAACGCAACGTGCAGCTCGACTCCTTCTTGTTCGACGACGGCTGGGACGATCCTCGTTCCCTCTGGAACTTTGACTCCGGCTTCCCCGACGGATTCATCTCCGTAAAAGACACCGCCGCGAAATTCGGCGCAGCCCCCGGCATCTGGCTCTCTCCTTGGGGCGGCTATGACAAAGCCAAAGAGGAGCGCCTGAAGTACGGTGCGAAAGAGTCATTCGAGATTAACGCAGGCGGATTTGCCCTTTCCGGGCCCAAGTATTTCGCGCGCTTCCGCGAGGTTACCCTCGATTTCATCCGCAAATACGGCATCAATCAGTTCAAGATCGACGGCACCGGCAACGTCAATAGCGTTTTTCCCGGCAGCGAATTCGACAGTGACTTTCATGCCGCTATCAACCTCATCGGCGAGTGGCGCGCCTTCAAACCCGATATCTTCGTCAATCTCACCACCGGCACCTACCCCTCGCCTTTCTGGTTACGCTACGCGGATTCCATCTGGCGCGGCGGCGACGACAGCAATTTTGCCGGCGTGGGCTCCTGGCGCGAGAAGTGGATCACCTATCGCGACGCCGACACCTATGCGGGTATCGTCAAGAAGGGCCCGCTATTCCCCTTGAATTCCCTCATGCTGCACGGAATCATCTACGCTCGCCAAGCCGAACATCTCGCTGACGATCCGTCGCATGCCTTTGCCCACGAGGTTCATTCTTACTTCGCCAGCGGCACGCAACTGCAGGAAATGTACATCACGCATTCCTTGTTGTCCGATGCCGATTGGGACATCCTCGCGGAAGCCGCCAACTGGTCCCGTCGCAACGCCGCCACACTCGCCGACACGCACTGGATTGGCGGCGATCCCGCCAAATTGGAAGTGTACGGCTGGGCCGCCTGGTCCCCTGAAAAGGGAATTATCACCCTGCGCAATCCCAGCAATCGCAGGCAGAACTTTTCCTTGGACGTCGCTCATGCCTTGGAGTTGCCTCCCGGCGCACCCGCAAAATTTGTGGCCCGTTCGCCCTGGCAGCGCGATCAGAAGCGCAAGCCTTTTTCACTTTCCGCCGGACAGCTTCACAACTTCCACCTCCGGCCCTTTGAAGTTTTGAATTTTGAGCTGGCTCCTGCGCCCTAAGCAAATGCGGTCGCCTGGCTTTCGTTTGTATTCTCATTATTTCCTTTTCTTTCGCTCATGTTACACTCGTTTCCGCGCACCATCCGCTCCGCCGGAATGCGCGGTTCCTTTTGGCTGACGGGAGTGTTCCGCATGAGACTCGTCCCCCGCTTCATCCTTTTCTTGCTGCTCGCGTCGGGCTCACGCCTGACCAGCGCCCAGGACCTCAAATATCATCCCGACCCCAAGGCCGCCGAGCACGAGACCCTGCTGCTAAAGGATTACGATCCTAAATCCATGCTTCATGCCGCGGCCCATGAAACCCCGCGAGCCAAATTCCCGGTCATCGACGTTCACAACCACGTGAATGACCCTTACGGTGACCACGCTGTCGACATTCCCCCAGCCGAAGTCGTCCGCCGCATGGACGCCGCCAACGTGCAAAAAATCGTCATCCTTACCGGCATGTGGGGAGATCAGCTTCAAGGACTCATCGACCAGATGGTCAAGCCCTATCCCGATCGTTTCATCGTCTTTGCCCAGATCGACTGGAGCAAAATCAATGATGCCAACTTCAGTCAGGAAATGGTCGCTCAACTCGATGACGCCGTGCGCCGTGGCGCTCGCGGCTTGAAAGTGCTGAAAGACCTCGGCCTGGGCGTAAAAGATAAAACCGGCCACGATATCCCGGTGGACGACCCCCGCTTGGATCCCATCTGGGAAGAATGTGGCCGCCTCGGCATTCCGGTGGCCATGCACACCTCCGATCCCGAGGCCTTTTTCACACCTCTTGACCGCCACAACGAGCGCTACGAAGAATTGAACGAAAACCCCACTTGGAATTTTTCCGATTCGCAGTTTCCTAGCAAGGACCAATTGCTGGCGGAACGCAATCACATCGTCGAAATGCATCCGCACACCACCTTTATCGCCCTGCATGTCGCCAACTGGCCGGAAAATTTGGATGCGGTATCCGCCTGGCTCGACAAATATCCCAACATGTACGTGGAATTCGGAGCGCGCGAAGCGGAACTTGGCCGCCAGCCATCGCGCGCGCGCAAGTTCTTTAGCGATTACCAGGACCGCATTCTCTTCGGCACCGACAGCGAGCCCACCGAAAAAATGTACGCCAACTACTTCCGCTGGCTTGAAACCCCCGATGAATATTTCCCCTACGCCGGATATCCTGGCCAGGGGCGCTGGATGATCTACGGAATGGATTTACCTGACCCTGTCTTGGAAAAGATCTATCACCGGAACGCCGAAGCCATTTTTGCGCGCTTCAAAGGAAATCGCTGAGATGAAACACCATCATCGAAATGAATTTCGCTCGTCCCGCTGGGCCGCAAAAACGGCAACCGTGCGCTGCTTCCTCGCGCCCTTCGCCGGCGCCTTATTGTGGTTTGCAGGCTGCCAGCATCAGCACACCAACACAGCGCCGACGCAGTCCCGCTCCACGATTGATATCACCAAGTCTCCGCAGTCTATCGTGCTTCGAACATCCACCGCGGCCTTCACGCTCACGTCCAACGGCGCGCTGCGAGCCTCCCTCACCACCCAAAATGCCCTGCAAACACTGGACGCCCAAGCTCCTTCCGCCCCTCAGGTTGTCACCCTATCCAACAGGGAATTTCCCGGCGTCGCGCTCGATCTCGCCGATGCGCAGCTCCGCGAGGCCACCGGCAAACTCGGCAGCCTCGGCAAGCATATTGACGTCACCGGCAAAATTCCTGGCACCGGCCTCGACGAAACCCTGACCGTCGAGGTTTACGATGCCTTCCCCAACCTCGCCCTGCTTTCACTCCAATTGCGCAACAGCGGCGACCAGGACGTCTGGCTGAACCAGATACAACTGCAGCGCCACGATTTCTCTGCCCCGCGGTCTGCCGACGGCTCTTCCCATGCTCTCTGGACCTTCCAGGGCGCGAGCCTGCATTGGGGGAAAGACGAAATCTTCCCTATGCCCGCAAAATTCTCCCAGGATAATCCCTTCGGCGCGCCGGTCAGCGTCAAAGACGATCTCGGCCATGTGGGCGGCGGAATTCCCGTGGTGGCCTTCTGGTCCCGCAGCGTCGGCGAAGCCATCGGACACATGGAGACTTTGCCCTTGGTCCTTTCCGTGCCCGTGCGCACCACGGAAAACGGCCAAGTGCAGGCTGGCGTCAGCGTCCCCGCCAACACCCTTCTCAAACCCGGCGAAGTCTATTCCACCCCCAGAACATTTCTCTCCGTCTACCGCGGAGATTTCTACCAGCCGCTCAAAATGTGGTCCGATGCCATCGAAAAAGAAGGGCTCAGCAAGCCTCCAAGTAATGAAGAAAACTACGCCGTCGCCTGGTGCGGCTGGGGCTACGAATTTGGTGTCACGCCAAAAGAGATGCTTGGCACTGTTCCGAAGCTCAAAGAACTCGGCATCCACTGGGCCACTCTCGACGACGGCTGGTTCAACAATTACGGCGATTGGCAGCCCCGCTCTCCGGCTTTCGCGGGTTCCGCCATTCAGGACATGGTCAAAAGCTTTCACCGGCAGGGAATTAAAGTGCAACTTTGGTGGCTCCCGCTCGGCGCGGAGGATGGCAAGTTCGGCTACGGTGGCCGAAAATTCGTCACCTCCGAAGTCCTCAAGCAGCATCCCGACTGGCTGGTGCTCGGCAAAGACGGCAAGCCCGCGCGTATGGCACGCAATCTCGCCACACTGTGCCCCGCTCTGCCCGAGGTGCAGGCCTACTACAAGCAACTAACCGAACGCTTCATTCGCGATTGGGATTTCGACGGCCACAAGCTCGACAATATTTATACTCCGCCGCTCTGCTACAACCCGAAACACCATCACAAATCCCCCTACGATTCCGTGTACGCCATGGGCGATGTGTACAAAACCATTTTCGAGACCACCCGCGCGCTCAAGCCAGACAGTGTCACGCAGAGTTGCCCCTGTGGCACTCCGCCGAGTCTCGCCTGGTTCCGTTACATGGATCAGGCCGTCACCGCCGATCCCGTCGGCTCCATCCAGGTCCGCCGCCGCGTCAAAATGTACAAAGCCCTGCTCGGTCCGCGCGCCGCGATTTACGGCGACCACGTCGAATTGACACGCATTACCGGCGCTTCCAGTGACAACGAACAGGACCTCGGCAGTGATTTCGCTTCCACCCTGGGCACCGGTGGCGTTTTGGGAACCAAATTCACCTGGCCCGATTACGGTCCTAAATTTAAGAACGTCGAACTCACGCCGCAAAAGGAAGTGCATTGGAAGGAGTGGATTGGCCTCTATAACCAGAAAATGATTTCCAAGGGCAAGTTTCTGGATCTCTACGTCTACGGATTTGACGTTCCTGAGGCTTACGCCATCGAGAAGGACGGCAACATGTATTACGCCTTCTACGCGCCTTCGCCAGCGCATCCCGTGCATCGAGAATCCGCTGACTGGAGTGGCGAAATCGAACTGCGCGGCTTGAACGCCAAAACCTACCACGTCACCGATTACGTTCATCAACGCGATCTAGGCACCGTCACCGGCCCCCTCGCCAAACTAAATGTGAACTTCACCGACAATCTCCTATTGGAAGTCACCCCTACGCCGTAAAGTCTGCCATGTAGCGCCGACTTTCAAGTCAGCATTGGCCACCGAAGCAACCGGCAAAATATGTTTTTTGTCGCGACCGCCTTCCGTTTACCCTGAGCCTCGAACGACCCTGAGTTGCGAAGGGAGGCGGTCCACTCCACTCCCAACATTTACACCCTTTTGGTTCGCCCGGCGCTCTTGGGGAATTCCGGGGCTTTCAGAGTCTGTGAGAGAACTCGTGCTCTACGTCACGGCGCGGTCATCCTGTAGCGCACCCCTTTTAGGGGTGGGGCTTTCCGGACGAACCGAATCTCTTCCTCTGTGAGAGCGGCTTTACGGTATGAAGGATGGGTTCCGGATGAGGCACGCTTCTTCGTAGGGGCGCAGCACTCCCGCGCCCCAGGTACGCACGCTTGCGCAATGATGGCAACTACAACAGCAGCTCCGCCCTGCTCAACTGCTCCCGTAGAAACGATTCTCGATATCCTGTGTCGCGAAACGCTTCCGTCCCCCCCGGTCGCGTCACAGAAAGCGCCGCGGCAATATTCCCAAACCTTAAACAATCCTCGATTCTTGCTCTTCGTAGGAACTGGTGAAGGAACCCGGCGTCGAAGCTGTCACCCGCGCCGACATGGTCGGCCACCGGTACCGCCAGCGCCGGCGCCACAAATTTCTCCTTCGACACTCGCGCCAGCGCGCCCTTTGCTCCTCTTTTGACCACCACCGTTCCCACCGTGCGTGAAAGTATTTCCACAGCGCGCTCCGCATCGTCCACTTGCGCCAGTTTGCAGGCTTCGCGTTCGTTGGGCAGAAGAATGTCAACATGCGGCAGAACCTGATGGATTCCCGCGTCCCAGCGATCCTCCGGGTCGTCGTTGGTATCAAGCGAAGTACTCAATCCAGCCTCTTTCGCTTTACGGAAGATATCGGGCAGGGTCGGTTGCAAGCTCTTCAACAAAAAATAAGACGCCACGTGCAGATGTTTGCCACTGAAAACGTAATCCAGATCGAGGTTCTCCTTGCTCATCTCAAACATCGTTCCCGGATAGGTCAGGATGTAACGCTGCTTCCCCTGCGGCAGGATCACCGTCAGTCCTGTAGTCTTGCCTGGCATCCGGCGAACCTTGGCCAAATCCACGCCGCTCGCGCCCAGGCGTTGCAGGCAAATCTCGCCCAGTGGGTCGTCGCCAATCGACGAACTGAAACCCACGGTGCTTCCCAATGACGCCAGATTGTGCGCAAAGATCGCCGATGAACTGCCCAAAGTAATACTCAAATGATCCGCCAGATGTTCCCGTTCCAGGCTTAGCTCCGTCGGCAGGCCCGACAAAATCAAATCCAGATTCAACTCGCCAATCACACTGACGTCGAACTTCGTCAAAGCCTCACTCCTCCACGCTCAATCCAGGATCACCACGCGCGTTAAATTCTTTGGCTGGTCCGGATTCAATCCTTTTGCCAGGCCGGAAAAGTACCCGAAGAACTGACCGGGCACGATGCTCGGAGCCAGTCGAACCAGTTCGTCGGCCGATGCCTTCAGCTCCACCACCAGATGTGCTGCGCGCCGAATCCCCTCGGTCGCCTGGTTGCACACCGCAACGATCACGCCGCCCAACTCCCGCATTTCCTCCAGCACTTCGGTTTCCGGCTGGCGCGCGCTGTCACTCACGAAAAACGTCAAGCATGTCGCGGGACTCACAATCGCCTTCGGTCCGTGACGGAACTCCAGCGCATGAAAGAATTGGCTGTATGAACAAGACATTTCCATCACTTTCAGCGCTGCTTCCCGCGCGATTCCGTGAAACGGTCCTTGTCCCAGGAATATGTAATCTGCGAACGCATGTGCGGCCACGAACGATTCCAGCTGTTCCGCAATCGCCGGAATTCGCAACGCAAAGGCCTTCGCCATCGCCCGCAATTGATCCACAAAGCCGGTGTTCCCGCCGCACTGTGCCGCCAGCGCTTGCAGCGTCAGCAGCATGCTCGTAAACGAACGCGTCATTACCGTGCTCTGTTCATCTGCGGCTCGCAACACAATTGTCGCATCGCACGCTGCTTCCAACTCGGACTTCTCCGCGCAGGTGATCCCCACCGTCGTTATTCTCAGCGCACCTCGCAACACTTGCGCTGCGCGCACCGCTTCGGAGGTCCGCCCCGAACGAGAAATCACCACCGCTTGCAGACCCGCGCCTTCCGCCTGCACCAGCCTTGGGAACAGCAGAATTTCCGAGGCAGGAATGGCCCGAGCCGGCTGCCCCGTCAACAGCGTCCAGGAAATCGCCGCGGCCTCCGCAAGATAGAAACTGGTGCCGCATCCAATAAAGATCCACTCGCGCTGGCTTCCGGCGGACCGCACCATCTCGCCAACCACCGCGTTTCCTGGTATTTCGTCAAAAACGGTCTGCCAGACTGCCGCTTGCGAGTGCATTTCATTCCAGGTATGCGAGTTCGTGTGCTGCATCGTCATGTGTGTTCCTGACTCTTCCGATCGTCTCCCGCTTCTTACACCAGCGTGACTTCCACCTTGGCTTCCCGCAACGTCAGCAAGTCGCGCTTCAAAATGTTTTTGTCCGTAATGGTTTCATGCACTGCCGCCGTCGGCAGAATCAACGACAAACTGCGCCTTCCAAACTTGCTGGAGTCGCAGACCACCACGGTACGTCGCGCGGATTCGGCCATCGCCCGGTTCACCCGTGCCTCCAGAAGATTCGGCGTCGTCAGGCCGTAGTGCACATCGAATCCATCCACTGCCAGGAAAAACAGGTCCGCGCTCAGCTTTCGCAGCGACTCCTCCGCCAACGGTCCCACCAATGAGAAAGAGTTCTTGCGCAGCGTTCCGCCGGTAAGGATCACCTCTACGGACGAATCCGCAAGCTCCGCTCCGATGTTGATGCCGTTCGTGATGACCGTGAGGTTCTTCACGTGCCGGCAGCTTCGCGCAATCGCCGTCGTGGTGGTTCCCGAATCTAGAATAATTACCTGGTCTTTGCCGATCATCCGCGCGGCTGCCGCCGCAATCCGCGTTTTCTCCTGTCGGTGCAGGTGCTCTTTTACTTGCAGTGAACTGTCCAGCAACGCGCTCGTTTTCACCGGCAGCGCGCCACCATGCGTCCGCTCCAGCTCGCCCTGATGATGCAGAAACTCCAGATCCTTCCGAATCGTGATGAGCGAGGTATGAAAGCGTTTGGCCAGCTCGCGCACCACTACCCGGCCATCTTCCTGGATCACCTCCAAAATGGCTCTGCGGCGCTCTTCACTCAGCATACGTACTCGCTTTCCCGCTGCCGCTCATGGCCGCATCCCGCACGCGGACGCGTATTGCTCCAATACCTCTAAAATTCGGTGCCGGATCAGCGCCACCGGATCGTTCGCGATAGCTCCTGTGCGCACCGCGTCCGCTTCTCGCGGCACATACTGGCGCAACAGCGACTGCGGCGCGGGGTTCTCTTTCAGGTTGTGAATCAGCGTTTCCACGGCTCTGGTGACCGAATTGTGCGGCCAATAATAGCGCATCCGGTCGCTATAACTGAACTTCCGCGCCACCCGCAACTCCCGCTCATCCCCCCGGTAATGACTCTTCCAATGAACCGGATTCTCCCGCATCGCTGCTTCCACAATTTCGGGAACCGCAGAAAGGGAAACGCTACGCTTACCCGCCAGCCAGTCTTTTTCCATCGTCGCCAACGCAAACACCGCCTCGCGAAGCGCAAACGTCAGCCACGGCCCCACTTTCAGAATCGCAAAATGATCCAGAACCATCTGGCGCAGCGCCGCTTGCGTCTGGTAATCCGTCGAATGCGCTTCATACACACCGGACCACCCGTGCGTGATGAACCGCGCCAGCGGCCTCGCTTTCTTCGCATCGTACGGGAAAACCACCGCGTCTCCGAATTCCACGCCCGGCTGCACCACCACCGCGATCACCCGCTCCCACGCGGCCTCCAGGCCCCGCTCCTGAAAAGCCTTCTTGGCTACGTGCAGTGTGTGTCCTACATCCTTCGTCGTCGTTACTTCCGGAGCTTTTGCACCAGTCACCTCTCCCCCTGGCGTGGGCACTTCCGAACCGATTACGTACAACGGAGCAGTAGTGGCATTCGCCATCTCGCCATGCGCCGCTTCTGCTGCCTCGCACAGTTCCGCGGCCCGCGCGCTCACCACTTCGTCCGTCAGCGGCTGGTGTTGCACCTGGTCGTCCGCGCACGGCATGCTCGTATCCAGGTGAATCTTGCCGAACCCCGCGCGCACATACCCCCGCACCATCTCCTTGGCCTTCTCCATTGCTGCGCCGCACGCTTCCTTGCGCCACACGTGTGGCCCCAGATGATCCCCGCCCAGCACAATCTGCCTTCGCGGGAACCCCATCGCCGTCGCAATGCCGCCCACAAATTGCGCAAACTGCTCCGGAGTTTGTCCCGTGTACCCGCCAAACTGATTCACTTGGTTGGAAGTCGACTCAATCAACAACAGGCTTCGATCCGCCTTGGCTTGCTGCATCGCGGATTCCAGCACAAACCGATTCGCCGAGCACACCGCATAAATTCCCACGCTTTTTCCCCGGCGATTCGCATTGAGCAGTTCGCGCAGTTGATCCGTTGACGCGCTGCGCGGCCTCGGCTGGGTGGCCAACGACCCGCCTTCTTTTCTGGAGTGCCTCCCGGGCACCGCAGGCCGCACCATTACTCGCTCCCTCCCAACCACACAACCGCGCCGCGCTCCACCGGCGGCAGCAGGAATTCCACCTTGTCTCCCTGCTTTTCGCCGCGAACCATTCGCGCCTCCCCCAGGAACGGCAGAAACGTTAACACTTTTCCTTGTGCCTCTGGCACTCGCACTCGAATGTTATGCACTGCCGCCGCAACCGCCACTTTGCTCGGCACCAGCCCCGTGAAATTGGCGATAAATATATGTGGCGTGCCACCTACCATCCCATAATTCGCCGCTACCGTCTGCGGCGCCACCAATTCAATCTCGCGGCCGGTTGTTACCACCTTCAAAAACTGCACCGGCGGCGCTTTTTCACCGCCAGCGAAATCCTTCTGCAGTCTGCGGAAATACGCGCTCGCCGCATCAGGCGTAATCGTCTTTATCCTCGCCGATTGCATCCCGGTATGGTTCGTTCCCAGCGCCACCAGCCGTCCCCCGCGGTCCACAAACGCGTTCAGCGCTCCCTTTTCCGCCTCGCTTAGTACACTCACCTCCGGCAACACCAGCCTTTCTCCGCGAAAACTCTCCAGCGTTCGTGGCGTCACCACTTCGATTTCCCGGTGCGCCTGCAGCAGCGCCACCAGCGCGCCGCGATACGAGGCCAGAAACTGGTCTTGCGTATAGTCCCGGCTCTTCGGCGAAAAATACACACCTACCGGATGCATCGGCGTTCGCGGCAGATACAGTGTCTTTTCGTTCTTCGCGATCCACTCGAAAATCTCTTTCCGCGTTGCCGGATCGTTGGAACCCGCCATCGAATGGCCCGGTGCGTCCCAGAAGTTCGCGCCGGCCATCACAATGGACATCGCCAAATTCTTCATCGCTTCCCGCTTGTCCACTCCCTTGTCGCCGTCCCAGGAATAATTCAGAATCCACGTCGGCTTTCCCTGTGCGAACGCCCGGAACGACAACATTCCGGCTTGGTATAGGAACCAGTCCAACTGGCTTCGCGACGCGGCCATGTGCTCGCCCGACCCGAACTCATACTCATGCGCGATCGCGTCAACCACCGCATACATCTCGTAAACATCCGCGCCCACTCGCGTGGCTTCTTGCTCGATCCCTGGGTAAATCTCCGGTATCACCATAATTTCCGGATTTACGCTTCGTGCGTTCGTTTGAATATTCCGCACAAAATCCGTCATGGTCGCAATTCGAAAATCGACCCACTTCCGGAAATTCGTATCCTGGAAATCTCCCAGCTTCAAATCGTGTTTCGCATCCAGGCCCGTTTGGCTATGGAACTCCGCTACCGTGGCATCATCAAAACTGGCCCAGGTGTCCTCCCAGCCGTCAAAATGCGTCATCCAGTACGGAATATCCACGTAGATCCCGTCAATGCCGGTCCCGGCGATCTGCCGCACGCGTTCCATGTACGTGTTCCGCCAATCCTTTGCGTACGGACTGATCCACACATCCTCATCACCCGCACGAATCCAGAACGCCGCCCCGGAAGTGAACACCGCCGGCTCCCCGGTAATCTTCCGTTGCACCCATTCCGGGTGATCCTTCATCACCGAGTGCGCCGCTTTGTCCGCATTCGCCGTGATGCATTCCGTTCCCGCGATGTACACGAATGCTTTATTCCCCACGCCATGCGCCGCCTTGGCCACCGCGGAAATGGCTGCCAGCTTTTCGCGTGGATCCACAAAGCTTTCGTAACGCCCGGGAATATCGTTATCTACTTCTATCCCATACACGCGAGAACTCTGCGCGTCCCGTACGATCGCTTCGGCGTTTCCGGATTTCAGCCCATAAGCCGCAATGCGCACATAGCTCGTCCAGTTCTGCGCAGGTTGCTGTTCCGCGGCCACGCCCGCCAGCACTGCAGTCGCAATCATCAGGGAACTAACGATGCCCGCCGGTTTCATACGCCCGTTCCCCCGGTTGGGTCAGACACGTTCAATCCATTCATGACTCGCAGTGTTAATGTTCCATCCTCATTCAGCCTTTGGCGGCACGCCCAGCGCACCGGATGCCGCTGCCCTTTCACCTCAATCTCCGCCTTCAACCGCAGTCCTTGCCACGCGGTTCCCTTGGGCAGCGGAAATAATGCCTGGCGGATCTTGCCCGGCAAAGGATACCCCGCATCCAGCGAGCCGCTGCAAAGGTCTTCGCCTGCCGCACTCAATATGCTGACCCGCAAAGCTCCAGGTACTCCGGCGATCCCGTCGTTTGCGAACCCAATGATCAGCCCTGGGGTCCCGCGTTCGTCATACGTCCATACCCACGAGGGCCGCACCCGGTAACCGATGCTCCGCGCCAGGCGATCCAGCGCCGCCGGGTACGCCCGGTAGTAGCGCTGCAAACCCTCCGCGGAAATTCGGTGCCAGTTCCACAACGAGAAATAATTCGCGCCCACGTCCCGCGCGTGGTCCACTTCATTGTCGGAGTACGAGATCCCCTCATCCAAGAGCAAGCGCTTGTCCGATCCATCGGAAATTCCCACCTCAATCGCCGCACCGGTCCACGCCGGACGATTGCTTAGCGCCTCAATCTGCTCGTTTTCGATGAATATCGTATCCGTCCTCAACCAGTTCGCGCTGCGTACGGTGCGGTCTACTAGTTCCGAATTGCCCACTTTACTGAAATCCGGCTGCGTGTTTGTGGTTAGCGGAGTCTTCTTCCAGCGCTTCGTCTGCTCTTCGAACATCTTGACAAACGTATTCTCCGCGGTCGCATAGTCCGGATACGGGTTCTTCTCCAGCGGCCAGGTGTGTCCCTCACCCCAGAACCCATACATGCACGTGTCCACATACTCCACATCGGCATTTCCGTCGTATTCCGTTGCCAGCAGGTCTTGCAGCTCCCGAAACGCCGCTTGAAAATTTGCATCGTCACAACGAGGTTCCTCGCGCTCGCGCCCCTGCCACGTCCCCAGCCGTACCATCGGCACTTTTTCCCTCAGAAAATCGGGCAACGCATACCCCGGAATATCCGGATTGCTGATCATCACGCGGAAGCCAATGCCCTTGCCATACTGTTTCGCCAAGGCGAACGAAGTCTTCCAAATCTCGTTTGGCTCCAGCCGCCCTGAACGCTTCTGCACATCCTTCCAGTTCACTCGCAGGTACAGCTTCGTCCCTAACGGAAACTTTGCCAGCTCTTCGAGCGCGGCCTGTTGCGTGCGCCCTGGCATCTCCAGCAGCCCCACCTCATCGCACAGGTAAGTAATGAGACCCATCCCGAAGTTCGCCACCACCTCTTCAGACGGCGTCAGCGCCATCACCACATTCCAACTTGGATACAAATCGGCCGGGAACGGACCTTGATTCAGCCGGTTCTGAACTGCTGGTCCCGCCCCAAAATCGTATTTATCGAAATTGTGCGGTGGCACGTACGCCGCCCCGGCCGTGCACAGCATGCCCGTCTTCATGAACTCTCGTCGATGCATTTGTTTGTCCTTGGCTTAGAACTGGAACCTTAGCCCAAACTGGGTATCGCGCGGCGTGCTGCCCGGTGCTGTCGACGTTCGTTCGCCGAACGTCGCGCTTCCATATCCCAGGTCCGGGAACGCGAAATTCCGCCGCCTAGCAACGCTCCCAGCAATGCCTAGACAACCAGCATGGCACCTGCGTGTCCATGCCCACATACCACATCCCCTGAAATGACCTGCAGCCCTCGACCCACTGGTTGGAAGGGCTGCTTTCGCCTTCTTTTCTTTTACTTTCCTTTATTGTCTTTTACTTTCTTTTCCTTCCCCTGTCAATCCTTCTCTCTTTCCGCTCTTTCCGCCTTCTCCCGCTTCGCCCCTCCTTTTTCCCTTGGCAATCCTTGCATCCGTGTCGTTTACTAGGGGCACCCTGCCCCGCGCGGACAGGACTCTCATCTCGGTGCGCCTCGCCAACCACCCTTGACGGACAGGAGCAGCCCCATGACGAAGCGATCTTTGTTCCTGGTAGTTTCCAAAGCGGCCTTTGTGTGCCTCGTGTTGATTCCTTGCTTGGCACAAGCTCAACAACCTCAACAACCTCAACAACCTCAACAATCTCCCCACTGGGCTTACAAAGGCGCCGAAGGGCCAAAGGACTGGGGCAAACTCGATTCCGCCTATGCGCCCTGCTCTACCGGCGGCTTGCAGTCGCCCATCGACATTAAAGATGCCAAGCCCGCGGACTTGCCTGCTCTCAAATTCGATTACAACCCCGTACCCCTCAACATCATCGACAATGGCCATACCATTCTCGTGAACTATGCTCCCGGCAGCACTCTCACCGTCGGCGACAAGACCTACGCCCTGAAGCAATTTCATTTTCATCATCCGAGCGAAGAGCGTGTGAACGGTCACCGTTACGACTTGGTTGCACATTTGGTCCACTCCGATGCCGATGGCCATGTCGCGGTCGTCGCCGTTTTCTTGAAGGCTGGCGCGGAAAATCCCTTCCTCGACCCGCTCTGGAAAAATATCCCCAAGGAAAAAGAAAAAGCCGTGGATGTGTCCGGTGTCACCGTCAACGTGAAAGACCTGCTCCCCGCTGATCAGGGCTACTACACTTACAGCGGTTCGCTTACCACTCCGCCGTGTTCGGAGGGTGTCACCTGGTTCGTCCTCAAGAATCCGGTGACCCTCTCCTCGGACCAGATTGCCGCTTTCGCCAGGATTTATCCCCAGAACGCACGGCCCATTCAGCCAACCCATGCCCGCGAAATTCGGGAAACCAAGTAGCCGCCTTGTGTAGTGGCTACCCTTTAGACTGGCCCGCCGGACCCCCGCGCTCCTACAGCGGCCCCTCTTCCCGCCCAGTATTCCTATAGGTTTTGTATCTCCTGTGGCGCCAAAAGACCCTGTTGCCAACCCCCTTTTCCCCGTAGTACTGTCCCCCCGATGGCCACCAAGCCGCACAAACGCAAGAAGGGAGTACATCGAGCCATGCCTGCCGATCCTGAGGAAAAGAACGCTGCCAATGGCGAACTGCGCGAAGGCGCAAACGTCGATAAAATCCGCGACATCCTTTTCGGCGCAAATATGCGCGAGTACGAGAAGCGCTTCGCCCGCCTCGAAGAACGCCTCACCAAATCCTCGGAAGCCCTTCGCGATGACCTCAAGAAGCGCTTTGATACCCTCGAGTCTTATGTCCGCGAGGAAATTGAGTCCCTCGGCCAGCGCCTCAAAAATGAAAAAACCGAGCGCACCGACGCACTGAAAGAACTGACGCGGGAATCGCGCGACGCCAACAAAACCCTGGAAAAGAAACTCTCCCAACTGGAGGACACCCTCGAGGCCGCGCAAACCGATCTACGGGCGCGCATCTTGGATCAGTCCAAAGCCCTGGGCAACCAGATACAGAAATCCAAGGAAGAGTTGGAAGCTTCGCTCGAGAGCGAGGCCGAGACTCTTCGCAACGAAAAAACCGATCGCGCCGCGCTCGCCGATTTGTTCACCGAAGTCGCGCTGCGCCTCAAGGATGAATTGGAACTGCCGGAAAAGTAACCGGCTCGCCAAACTATGGGCTCCGCCCCACAACGATCTCCGCGTCCGTTCGACGTCCGCTCCTCCATGGCAGACACGCCAAAAAATCGCCCTGAAGCAAATGACGGCGGAGACGGATCGCCCATCAACGGTTCCGGGTCCCTCGAAGAATTGCGCCACTTGATTCTCGCTCCGGAGCAGGAAGCGCTCGAGCGTCTTCATGAGCGCATCGAAAATCCCGAATCGCGCACCGAGGACGTCAGCGGTGTCGTCGCGGAAGCCATCCAGCTCCGCCGCCAGCAGGGTGGCAGCGACGCTCTCAGCGACGCGCTCGCCCCCACCATCGAAACTGCCTTGCGAGAGTCCGTGCGCAAGGATCCCGCCACTCTCGCCGACGCGCTCTTCCCCGTCATGGGTCCCGCGATTCGCCGTTCCATTCTCGAAACTCTTCGTTCTTTCCTCGAATCCTTCAATCAGGTTCTCGACCAGAGCTTGTCCTGGCAGGGTTTGCAGTGGCGTCTTGAAGCCATGCGCACCGGCCGTTCCTTCACCGAAGTAGCCCTTCTCCACAGCCTGGTCTTCCGGGTCGAGCAGGTTTTTCTCATCCACAAAAAGACCGGATTGCCCATCGGCCACGCCGTCGCTCCCGCCATCGCCGTGCAGGATCCCAGCATGGTTTCCGGCATGCTCTCCGCCATTCAGGACTTCGTCCGCGATTCCTTTCATGCCGACAAGGGCCAGAGCGTTAATCGCCTGAACGTCGGCGACCTCGATGTCTGGGTGGAGAACGGTCCTTACGCCATTCTCGCCGCCGTCATCCGCGGCGTGGCCCCGCGATCCCTGCACGACCGCATGGCCGAAACCCTGGAGCACATTCACGCGGAGCGTTTCAGCCGGTTGGAGTACTTCGACGGCGACACCGCGCCATTCATCGATGTCAACAAACAACTTTCCCGCTGCCTCGAAGCCAAATTTAAAAACGACGAATCGCCACCCCGCGGATACGGATACGCTTTGGCCGCTGGCGGCCTCCTCCTCCTCCTCCTCGGCGGTTGGCTCGGCTGGCGCTGGTATCAATACCATCGTTGGAGTCAACTCGTTGCCACCCTCGGCGACCAGCACGGTTTCGCGGTCACTTCGTTTTCCAGCGAACACGGCCGTTTCGTCATCCGCGGTCTCCGCGACCCGCTCGCGCCCGATCCTCAGACATTTGTCTCCGCCGCTCATCTCAACCCGGCACAGGCAGAGTTTCATTGGGGCGCGTATTACGCACTCGACGACCTGCTCATCCAGCAGCGCGCCACTGCCGCGCTTGCCCCTCCGCCCGGCGTCTCCCTTTCCGTGAAAGACGGAGTTCTTCAGTTGGCCGGCCATCCCAACGCCAAATGGCTCGCTGACCTGCGCTCCCGCGCCCTGCTCATTCCCGGCGTTCGCGCCCTCGATCTGGGGCCGTTCTCCCCGGAGCAGATTGCCTTTGAGGAAGAGAAGAACAGAATCCAGGCCGTCATCGTGAAGTTTCCCCTGGCCAGTTCCACGCTATCCTCGGCGGAACGCTCGAATCTCCACGCCTTGCTGCCCGTCATCGAGGACTTGCTCAATACGCCTCCTTCCTTGCGCGGTGGCCTCGTCAGCCTCGATATCGTTGGCCATAGCGACTCCACCGGGGCGGAAACAGCCAACGAAAGCCTCAGCCAGCGCCGCGCAGATCGCATTGCCTGGGAACTCGCCCAACGCGGCATTGCCAAAGCCCGTCTCCACCCCAAAGGCGTCGCCACCGCCGAACCCCTGCGCCCTGAAACCAACGAGGACAACCGCCGCTTTAATCGCTCCGCCACCTTTCGCGTCGTTGCTCCTGCTCCCGCACAACCATGATCCAGAAAAAAATCTGCATGCTGGGGTCCTTTGCCGTTGGCAAAACCAGTCTTGTACGCCGCTTCGTTGAAAGTATCTTTTCCGATACCTACCACACCACCGTCGGCGTCAAGATCGACAAGAAACTTGTCACCGTCGATGGCAAAGACATCAATCTCGTCCTCTGGGACCTTTACGGCGACGACGATTTTCAGAAAATTCGCTGGTCCTATTTTCAAGGCGCCTCCGGCTACCTCCTGGTCGCCGATGGCACCCGCCGCGCCACCTTCGAAAAGGCCATCGCCCTCGAAGAGCGCGCCCGCCAGGAGATCGGCCCCATTCCCTTCGTCTTTGTCATGAATAAGTGCGATCTCCTGGCCGAATGGGAACTCGACCCCGAGATGCAAGCGCGTTTGGCTGCCAAGCATTGGACTATGTTGCGCTCCAGCGCCAAAACCGGCGAAGGCGTGGAAGAGGCCTTCTCGCAACTCGCGCGCAAGATTATCGAGATTGTGGGCTGACCATGGCCGAGCCTCTGCCTCAGTTCCTTCGCGCCATGGGTTTCGTGCTACTCGAGCACCGCGGACAAGGCTTGTTCCGACCGGTTTCCCCGCCCCCACCGTGGCTCGTGGATCTCTGGCACATCACGCCGCCAGTCTCCGAAGCCATTCCTGTCACAGAAAAGTCTCCCTTCCTGGAGACCTTCCTTTTCGAAGCCGACGCCTTCTGGGCTTCCAATCAGCATGGCCTCTTTCCGTCTGAAACCTGGGTCGAAAAATCTCCCTGCGCAAAAGAAATCCCCCTGCAAGCCTTCGCACTCCAGCTGGAAGGGAAGCGCTACCTCGCGCTGCACAGTCCCAAGCCGGAGTTCGAGGAACGCGTTCGCCTTCTACAGACTGCCCGCAATTCGCTTTTGGATCACGAAAAGCTTCAGCGCGAAATTCAGAAGAAGGAAATCCTCCTCCACTGCATTATCCACGACCTCTCGCAGCCTCTCAGTGTCATGAGTGTCGCCCTCGACTGCATTTCCGCCGAGCCCCTCAGCGAGCGCGCCAACGGCCTCGTCGAACTTGGCAAAAAAGCCAGCGATCAGCAGTCCCACATGATTGGCGATGTTCTTCAGGTATTTTCTGCGGACCTGCAAGCCTCCCTGCACGCCGCCTCCGCCCCCGCCGCAACTCCCGACCTCTTGGCCTGCGGGAAATCGGTCGTGAACGCCTTCACTCCCGTCTACGCCGCCAAAAATGTGAAGCTCGTGCTCAGCGACGCCATCGACGCGCGCGCCAATTGGCGTGTTCGCGGAGAGGCCTCTCGTATCGAGCGCATCTTCTCCAACCTCCTCGAAAACGCTCTGCGCTATTCTCCCGCCGGCACAACCGTGACCGTCGGCATCGAATCCGACGGGGAATTTGCCAAAGCCTTCATCGACGACCAGGGCCCGGGCCTTCCGCCCGATTTAACTCCTGCCCAGATTTTTGCGCTGTTCTCCAAAGGCAAAGAGGGAGGAGGAAAGGCCGGGCTGGGCTTATATTTTTGCCGGTTAACCGTCGAGCGCTGGGGCGGCACTATCGCCTGCCAGTCGCTTCCGCAGCGCGGCTCCCGCTTCTGGTTTCGTTTGCCAAAAGTTTCGCCGGACTCCGAGTCGAAACCGGCATCGCCAGCCACGAAAGTACCAACTAAAACCAATAGCACGCCGTTGCTGCAACCAAAGAAATACCCCATGCGCATTCTCCTCGCCGATGATCAAAACGAAATTCGCATGCTCACCACTCTGCAGCTCCAACGCAGTGGCCACCAGGTCGTCCCCGTTGCCAACGGCCGCGAGGCCCTGGAAGCGGCCCAGCGCGAGTCCTTCGACGTGGTCCTTCTCGATGAAGACATGCCGCTAATGAGTGGCCTGGAAGCCTTGCGGGCTATCCGCGAGCTCCACAAAACCGCCGGCTCCCCGTCCATCATTGCGCTCACGGGCTACAATAGCGATGCCGACCGCGAACGCCTTTTGCACGCCGGTTTCGACTCCGTCATTGGCAAGCCTTTTCGGCTGGAAGCCCTGGACTCTCTCCTTCGCGACGCTCCGCGAGACCTCTCCCCCACCGCGCAGGCCGTGCCTTCGTTGGAATCTCCCCAGACGCCCGTCGTCAACTTACTCGACCGTGTCGCAGGCGATGAAAAGCTCGCCGGCAAAATGATTGCCACCTTCCTCCGCGATACTCCAAAACGCATGGCCGACCTCGAGAAGGCCCTCAAACAAAAAAACGGCGCAAGCCTCGCTTCCCTCGCGCACGCCTTGAAAGGTTCCGTCAGTATTTTCGGCGCTGCCGCCGCTCGCGATTCCTCCGAAAAGCTTCAGGACCTCGGCCGCTCTGGCGACCTCCGCGGGGCCTCCAAGCTCTTCCAGCAGCTCAAGGAAGCCATTGCAGAGTTGGAACAGAATTTGAGAGGATACGCGGGACAGAAGCGTTCCCCTAGGCGGGGAGCGAGTTCCAAAATCAAGCGCCGGACTTCCCCCTGAGCGAGTCTCGCCGTATTATGTCCGCCAGAGGCTCCGGTGCCAGGCTCTTTCCCCCGGAGCGTGTACATGCCGAGCATCCTCGTCACCGATGACGACGCCACCACCCGCCAAATGCTTCGTGGCATTTTGAAGAAGGCTGGCTATTCCGTCTCCACTGCCGCCGATGGCGTGGCCGCTCTGCGCGCCGTGCAGAAAAATAAATTTGACCTGGTTCTCTTGGATATTTGGATGCCCAAGATGACCGGTCTCGGTTTCCTGGGCCACCTTCACGAGGAAAAATTCATACCGAAAATCATGGTCATGACTTCCGACCAGACCTCGGACACGCTGCTGGCCGCCTTGCGTGGTCGCGTATATCAATTCCTGAAAAAACCGCTCGACTCCGTCACGCTGCTCTCGGCCATTGAAAACGCTCTTTCCACCAAGCCGGAAGTCCCCGCCATCGAGGTGCTCTCCGCCAATTCCCAATGGGTCGAACTCATGGTGCCTTGCGAGCGTTCCGTCGTCGCCCGGGTGCAGAGCTTCCTCATGCACATGGATGCGGGCCTTGCTCCCGATGTCATCGAAAAAGTTGGCTACGCCTTTCGCGAACTCCTCAATAACGCCATCGAATGGGGCGGCCATCTGGATCCCAATCTGAAAGTTCGCGTCTCCTACATCAAAACGAAACGCCTGTTGATGTACCGTCTCGACGATCCCGGCCCCGGTTTCAAGTTGGAAAATCTCAAGCACGCTGCCATCAACAATCCCCAGGACAATCCCATGGCCCACATGCAGGAGCGCGAAGCCAAGGGCCTCCGCCCCGGCGGTCTCGGTCTGATGCTCACCCAACAGCTCGTCGACGAACTGGTCTACAACGAAACAAGAAACGAAGTCGTCCTGATCAAATACCTCTGACGCCCCGCGGTTGCAGCGGCTTTACGTTGCTGCCCTCGTTTTTCTACCGTTTCTCCCCGCCTAAACCCCGGCCTGCGCTTCGTTGTACAGTTGTCTTTTGAGGTGACCACCAGCGCATGAACACGCGAAAAAATTGGGGCAATCGTCCCTGGGAAATCAATTTTGTACCCACCCGCAAAGACCTGCCCCCCACCGTTGATTTCGCCGTCGTCGGTGGCGGCTTTACCGGTCTCGCCGTGGCGGCTTGGCTGAAAACCCTCGCGCCCCAGAAATCCGTCGCTCTCTTCGAAGCGGAAACCATCGGCGCCGGTTCCAGCGGTCACACCGGCGGTGTTGTGCTCGCGGAATCCGCCGTAGGGGACTTGCCCGATTTGGGCGACATTCTCGCCGGATACCAATCCATCCTTCGTGAATTCCAACTGCATGCCGATCTCCGCCTCCCCGGCGCTTACGAACTCGGGCGTGCGCAGGCCATAACAGACTCGCCCATCCGCTGGAAGGATTCCGGCGACCTTTGTGTGGTGAAAGAAGTCCCCGGCGGCACCCTCGATCCGGGAAAAATGGTCGGTGGTCTCGCCCGAGCCGCCGAGCGCGCCGGCGCTTTGCTCTTCGAATACGCCGCGGTCACTGAAGTTCACTTTGCGGAACGAATCACCTTGTGTTCCGCCGCGGGCACCACGCAGCCCCAGCAAGTCCTTTTCGCCACCAACGCCTTGGCTCTCGATTTGAATGGCCTGCGCGAACGCGTCCAGCCTGCATTCACGGCCGCGGTTATGACGGAATCCATCAGCCAGGAGGTACTCGACAAAATCGGGCTCGGCGAGCGCAAGCCCTTTTACACCGTCGACCTTCCCTACCTCTGGGGTCGCCTGCTCCAAGACTCCATCATTTTCGGCAGCGGTTTGGTTTTCTTCGAAAACTCCGAAGGCCTGTACACCTTGGATATCGACGTCGGCGAGGCTCTCGAACTTTTCGATAAACTGCAGCGGCGTGTGGCCCGCTTGCATCCTGCGCTTCAAGACGTGAAATTCACCCATCGTTGGGGCGGTCCCATTGGCATTGCCGAGGATTGGAAACCGGTCTTCGAACATCACCCCGAAAGCAAAAATGCCATCGTCCTTGGCGCCTTTTCAGGACACGGTGTGGCTCAGTCGGTGTATCTCGGTGCGTGGGCCGCGGAAGCGCTACTCGGCAAACGGGAACTGCCCAATTGGAAATAAGCTGGCCACTCTGCCGCACCACTCCCTTAATGCGCCGCCATTCCAAGCGACCTCAGCAATGTCGATAGCCCGTTCCAGATAATTTGCACCCCGATGCACACCAGCAGAAAACTCGACAAGCGCATGATCACGCTCATTCCCGTGTCGCCCAGTACCCGCGCCAGCCGGTCCGCGAACGCGTAGCAGAGATACACTGACGCCGCAATGAACACCGACCCGATCACCGCTCCCAGCATCGAAAAAACGATCAGGTGGTCGGTGTGCGGCTCATTCGCGCCCAGCGTAATGGCCACCGATATCGATCCCGGCCCCACCGTCAGCGGCAACGTCAGCGGGTAAAACGCCTTTGTGAACAGGTCTTGCGTGTCCACGCTTCGGTGCACATCAGCTTTCGTCGTATCCTCATCCTTTTGCTTCAGCAACGCCCATCCCGTCGCTGCCACCACCAGTCCTCCGCCTATCTGCACCACCGGCAGCGAGATCCCAAAGAACGTCAGAATGTGCGTGCCAATGAAGTACGACACGATGATCAGCGCCAGGCTATTCAACGCGATACGCCGCGAAAGAAGCTTTCGTTCCTCTGCTGAATAGTAATGCGTCAGCGATAGAAATATGGGTGCATCCCCCAGCGGATTCACGATAGGAAACAGCGCCGTCAGGATCAGGAACGTGGATTTAATCAATTGCGCCATAACTCTGCCGCATCAGTATAACCGCGCTCGCTCCGGCTAGTCCCCACTTCTGGCCACCACCTTCGCGGTGGTGATTGCCTGGCCCACGTGCCGCTGCGTGTGTTCGGCTATGTGTACCAACAGGCCGCCCACCGTAGTCGGCAGCTTCTTCTTTCCCACCGTTCGCGCAACTTCCAGGTCCGCCCCCGTTAGTGCCCGTACTCGCTTCATGCTGAGAAGGAGCGCAACCTTCAATTCCTCGAATAATTCCTCGTGCTTCGCTTCGCTCTCTGTTTCAGACCCCAGCAACGCTACCTGCGCTTGGTCGAGTGTGCCGCCCTCGGCATACGTCAGCAAGCGATCCAGGCTCCGCGCAATATGCCGCAAATGAAATGCTACCGGCGCAATCTTCCCAGGTCGCGCATTCAGTTGCTCGTCCGAGAGCGCAAAGCACCATCTCCAAAGATCCTCTTTCGCCAGTTCCAGTGCGTGAAGAACCGCCCGCGCCACAACCGGCGCCTCATTCCACGTTCCCCGCAGCCATGGCTCTGGCACCGCCACTCTCGTTTCCTTCATACCCTTCCCGCAGCTCCCAGACGATTTGACACTCCAACGAGTCAGCACATAGGATGGGAAAACTCGCGGTCGGAAGCAACCGCAACTTCGGAGCATTCTTGCGTCAAACAAGGAAAATTCCCAGCCTTGCGCAGGCCTTGCGCCTGGCGCTGCTCTTACTTGCCTCCTTGGCGCTGGCCTCGCCCACCACCACTCCGCTATCCTCTGCCGATCCTCAGCTCTATTTGAACGACATCAAAACTTTCACGCAGCCGAAAATGGAAGGCCGCGGTGACGGCTTGAAAGGACTCAGCCGCGCCGAGCACCTCATCGTCGATCGCTTCAAGAGCCTCGGCCTTCAGCCCGCCGGCACCAACGGTTACCTCCAGCCCTTCTCGGTCACCACCGGAGCAAAGCTCAAGGGCAATAACCATCTCCTGATCCAAAATGCCGATTCTAAAACAACCCTGAAACTCAATGAACAATATGTGCCCTTCAGCTTCTCCGATTCCGGCTCCGTTAACGCTCCTCTTGTCTTCGCCGGCTATGGTGCTACCGCCGAAGAATTTGGCTACGATGACTACGCCGGTATCGACGCCAAAGATAAACTTGTCGTCGTCTTGCGCTATGAGCCGAGCGGCTTCGCCGCCAAAACCGGCAACCACGGCCTGACTACCCATTCCCAGCTCATCACCAAGGCCATTAACGCCCGCAACCATGGCGCAAAAGGCCTGATCCTCGTCAATGGCAAGCTCGGTGATGGCGAAGAAGATCTGCTCACTCATTTTGGCAGCGTTGGCGGCCCAGAAAACGTCGGCCTTCTCTTCGTCCAGGTGAAGAACACCGCAGCCGAAGACTGGTTCCACAGTGCCGGAAAATCACTCGCCGACTTCCAGCAGCAGATCAATTCCACCTCCAAACCTGCCTCCTTTGTATTTCCTGACGCGCTTCGCGCCAATCTGGCTGTCGACGTCGCCACCACCCACGCCACCGTCAACAACGTTCTGGCCTATCTCCCTGGCAAATCCGACGAATACGTCATCGTCGGCGCGCACTATGACCATCTTGGTCGAGGCACTTTCGATTCCCTCGCTCCTTCGCAAGTTGGCCAAATTCATCCCGGCGCCGACGACAACGCCTCCGGCACCGCCGGTGTTCTTGAACTCGCCCGCATTCTCGCCCCTCTCAAGGGCCAGCTTTCGCGTGGCATTCTCTTCATGTCCTTCGCCGGTGAGGAACTGGGCTTGCTCGGCTCGGCTGCGTGGGCCAAAGACCCCACCAGGCCGCTCGGCAAAGCCGTAGCCATGCTCAACATGGATATGATTGGTCGGATCAAAGACAACAAAGTTTACATCGGTGGCGTTGGCACCGGTTCCACTCTGCAAAAAGTACTCGACGACTCGAAAGGGGATTCGCCGTTACACTTCGAACTTTCCCAAAGCGGCTACGCTTCCAGCGATCACACCTCCTTCGTCGCCAAGCGCATCCCCGTGCTCTTCTTTTTCTCCGGCCTCCACGCCGATTACCACAAGCCCTCCGATACCTGGGAAAAAATCAATCCCGGCTCATCCGCCGCCTTGCTGAACGTGGTTGCCCGCGTCACCGTCGCTCTCGCCTCTGCTCCCGAAAAGCCCGTCTTCCTCAACGTCGTCGAAAACAATCCCCATTCCGGAGTATCCGGCGGCGGCTACGGCCCCTACTTCGGTTCCATCCCCGATTTCTCGCAAACCGAAAACGGCGTAAAGTTTTCCGACGTGAAGCCCGCTTCGCCCGCTGCCAAAGCCGGCTTGCGCGCCGGCGACGTCTTGATTCAATTTGGTGACAAGCCCATCAAGAATCTTTACGATTTCACCGACGCCCTTCGCCGCAGCAAGGTCGGTGACCTCGTGCCAGTCACCGTTCTACGCGATGGCAAAGAGTTGAAGGTCACCGTCAAGTTGGAGCAACGCAAATAGCCCAGAATTTCTAGCAGCACAACGCACACCTCAGGGGATTTTGTGAAAAAGGTCACGTGGTTGGCAACCATCAGTACCGCAGTGTTTACCTTGCTCTGCCTCTATGGTCCGGCATTCACGTTTCTCCATGCGCAATTCGCACCCGCCAACTCCGTTCTCCTGCCCGAAGAACAAAAGCACCTTAAAAACGTGCGCCAACTCACGTTCGGTGGCCAAAACGCCGAGGCCTATTTCTCCAGCGACGACAAACAATTGATCTTCCAGCACCAGGGCGCCGGCGTGCCCTGCGATCAGATCTACACCATGCCCGTCGACACTCCCGACGGCCAGCCCGCCACCCCCACACTCGTCAGCACGGGCAAAGGCCGCACCACCTGCAGCTATTTCTTTCCATCCGGCGGCCGCATTCTATTCTCCTCCACTCACGCCACCAGTCCCGAGTGTCCCCCCAAGCCCGACTATTCTCGCGGCTATGTCTGGCCCATCTACAATTCCTATCAGATCTACACCGCCAAGCCGGACGGCTCCGACTTGCGACAGCTCACTCACGCCTCAGGTTATAACGCCGAATCCACCATCACCCGCGACGGCCAACATATCGTTTTCACTTCTACTCGTAACGGCGACCTCGACGTCTTCACCATGGACGCCGACGGTATCAATGTGAAGCAGCTCACCAACGAACTCGGCTACGACGGCGGCCCCTTCTGGTCCTACGACGGCAAAAAAATCGTCTATCGCGCGGAGCATCCCAAAACTCCCGAGCAGATCAAGGACTACAAAGACCTGTTCGCCGATGGACTGATTCGCCCAGGTAATCTCGAAATCTGGGTCATGAACGCCGACGGTTCCAACAAGCACCAGGTCACCCATAATGGCGCGGCCAATTTCGCTCCCTACTGGTTTCCCGACAATAAGCGCATTGTCTTTGCTTCCAATCAGGCCGATCCTAAAAACGGCCGCGATTTCGATCTCTACCTGATCAACGACGACGGCACCGGTCAGGAACGCCTCACCTTTCACCCCGATTTTGACGGCTTTCCCATGTTTTCGTCGGACGGCAAGCGTTTGGTTTGGGCTTCCAATCGCAATGGCAAGGCGCCTCATGAAACCAACATCTTCCTTGCCGATTGGGTCGAATAAGTTTTCCCAGGAGGGCGCGTGACTCAGAAACGTGCGGCTGGCACTGCCAAAACTCAACCAGGACTCCGCCCTGGCGAATCCGTCCGCGTACTTATTTCCGACACCCGCGTGAAAACCCGTCTCAAGCAGTTGGCCAAGGAAATTCGCCGCGACTTTCCCACGGAAACTCTCCACCTCATCGGTGTCTTGAAAGGCTCCGTCTTCTTCCTCACCGACCTCGCCCGTCAGCTTGGCGGCGAAGTCTCCTTCGACTTCCTCGCCGTCTCCAGCTATGGCCAGGGCGCCGATTCGACTGGCGAAGTCAAGCTCATCAAGGATCTGGATGTCAGCATTGAAGGGAAAACCGTCATCGTCGTCGAAGACATTCTCGATACCGGTCTTACGCTGAAATACCTGCTCCGCTTCTTCGAGGAGAAAAAGCCCAAGCATCTTCGCGTCGTCGTTCTCCTCGATAAGGTCGAACGCCGCATCGCCGATGTCCGCGCCGACTACACCGGTTTCGTCATCCCCAACGAATTTGTGGTCGGCTATGGCCTGGATTTCGCCGAACGCTACCGCAATCTGCCCGATGTTTGCGTCTTGGAATTTGCCTCGCCGGGAAACGCCAAATCCGCCTGAACCCTTAATCCGCGTCCGAGTCGGGCTAACTCGCCTGTTATAATGAAAGATTCATGGAAGCCACTGACAAACCACAAACTGCACTGACCACCGACAGTCCGGAGGTTTTGGCCACCCTTGCCGAAATCGGCCAGGAAGTGAACGCCTCGCTGGACCTCGACGAGGTTCTCTCGCACGCTGCCGTCCTCATTAAACGGCACATCGATTACGAGCTATTCGGCGTGCTGATGATCGATAGCGATGGCACATATCTCACGCATCGCTTCGCCATCGGCTACCCTCCCGGCCTCGCCGAAAATCTTAAAGTTCCTGTAGGGCAGGGAATCACCGGCACGGCCGCTGCCACGGGTCATCCCGTGCGCGTCAGCGACGTATCCCAGGATCCCCGCTATATCAACGCCATCGATAGCGTGCGCTCGGAATTAGCCGTTCCCCTCATGTTCCGCGGCAAATGCGTCGGTGTCCTCGACATCCAGAGCCGCCACCTCGACTACTTCACCAAGAATCAGCAGACCATTCTCTCCGTGCTCGCCAATCGCTTGGCCGTCGCCATTGAAAATGCCCGCCTCTTCCAGCAGGTGCGCATGCAAGCCGAAACTCTTCTGGTCCTCAACGAAGTCAGCCGTGAAATCGGCTCCATTCTCGACGTCGAAGAACTCTTGCGTCGCGCCGCCGAACTCGTCAAGCGCGTCATCGACTACCAGATCCTCAGCATCATGCTCTACGACGACGAACAGAAAGTCTTTCGTCATCGCCTCGACGTAAAGCACGGCCAACGCGTTCAGGGCAAACTCCGCGCCGCCGCCACCGAAGGTCTGGTAGGTGCTGCCGCTACCCTCCGCGAACCGGTCCTCGTTCCCGATGTCACCGCGGACCCCCGCTACCTTATGGTCAATCCTGAAACCCGTTCCGAGCTCGCCATTCCCATGTTGTTGAAAGGCAAGGTCATCGGTGTTTTGGATCTGGAGAGCCCGCAGCTCAACTACTTCACCGAAGATCACGTCCAGACGCTTTCCATTCTCGCGGCCAACCTCGCGGTTTCTGTGGAGAATGCGCGCCTCTACGAGCAGGTGGCCCAGGGCGAAGCCCGCATGGAGCGCGATCTGCAAGCCGCCAAGCGCATTCAGGGTGCGCTGCTCCGCCCCGTTCCCACGGACGACTACGGCCTCGACGTGGCCGCTCGCTATATTTCCGCCCGCGAAGTGTGCGGCGACCTTTACGACTTTCTCCGCTACGGCCCTCAACAGTTGGGCGTCGCCTTGGGTGACGTAAGCGGCAAAGGCACCGCCGCCGCCCTTTACGGCGCGGTGGCCATCGGTATCATGCGCAGCCTTGCTCCTCAAAAGCTTCAACCCGCCGAAATGCTGCGCCAGATGAATCAACTCGTTGGGGAACGCCGCATCGAAGGCCGCTTCATGACCGCCTGCTTCGCCACCTGGCAAAAAGGCCGTCAGAAATTGCGCGTCGCCAACGCTGGCCAATCTCAGCCGCTCCTCTATAAAAATGGACGCTGCGACAAAATCGAACTCACCGGCTTCCCCCTCGGCATCTTCGAGGAAGTTCAGTATGAAGAGTGGGGCGTCATTCTCGAAGTCGGCGACATTCTGGTCTTCCACTCCGACGGTATCGCCGAAACCACCAATGCCGACGGTCAGTTCTTCGGCACTACCCGCCTGATGCGCTTGATTGAGCAGCATCATGAGCGTTCCGCCACGGAGATTTCCGACCTCGTTCTCCAGGACGTGGACTGGTTCACCCAAAGCGCCCCTCTTTCCGACGATCGCACTCTGGTGGTGCTGAAGGTAAAATGAGCGGCCCTGGTGCAGCCCGAAATAATCTACCTTATGTAGATCCTGCGGAATTCACCCCGCACTTTGCCTGGAAGAGTACCCACCGTGGCTCCCGTGAGGTTTTCTGCGAAGGCGTAGCCCTCCAGGAAATCGCCTCGCGCTTCGGAACGCCTGCCTACGTTTATAGTCAACGCGCCATCGAGAGCGCCTATGACGAACTCCACAGCGCCTTGCGCTCCCTGCCCCATCTTTTGTGTTTTGCGGTTAAGGCCAACGGCAATCTCTCCATTCTGAACCTGCTCGCCCAGCGCGGCAGTGGCTTCGACATTGTCTCCGGCGGAGAATTGGAACACCTCGGTCGCATCGGCGTGCCCGGCAATCGCATCGTCTTCAGCGGCGTGGGAAAAACGCGCGAAGAAATTCGCGCGGCGCTCGCCTACAAATCTAAGCGAAACAGCGCTCCCGGCATCCTCCAATTCAATGTCGAGTCTCCCGAGGAGCTAGACGTTCTCTTCCAGGAGTCGTCCCGCCGTTCCACCATCCCGGGCGTCTCCCTGCGCGTGAATCCCGATGTCAAGGCTGGTGGCCACCCGCACATCTCTACCGGGCTGTCTCACCACAAATTCGGCATTGCCTGGCCTGCTGCTCGCGCGGTCTATCTGCAAAACCGGACCTCCAGGCACATCCGCTGGCAGGGCATTAGCGCCCACATCGGCTCACAAATCGTCGGCCTCGCCCCATTTCGCGAAGCCCTCCACCGCCTGGCCAGCTATGTTCTGGACCTGCGCCGCGAGGGCATCGCTCTCCAGTACCTCGATTTTGGCGGCGGCCTCGGCGTGCGCTACACCAAGGAAAACCCCGTCCCCCGACAGGATTATGCCCGCATGATCGCCGATGTGGTTGGTCCTCTCGGGGTTCACCTGCTTCTGGAGCCGGGCCGTTCCATCATCGCGCCCTCCGCCGTGCTGCTCTCCAAAGTCATCTACACCAAGAACAATTCCACGAAAATGTTTGTGATTATTGACGCCGCCATGAACGACTTAGCTCGTCCCGTCCTCTACGACGCGCCGCATCCCATCACCCGCGTTAAGCGAATCCAGGCGCGAGCCTCAAAGACCGATCCGTCGGACCGCGTAGATATTGTCGGACCAGTTTGCGAAACCGGAGACTGCTTCCTCATAGGTTGGCCGCTCGGCCCTGTGGTGCCGGGCGATACCGTTGCCATCTGGACCGTAGGTGCTTACGGCATGGTGCAAGCCTCAAATTACAACGGCCGCTGCCGTCCCGCTGAAATCCTGGTAAACGGAAAGCGCGCCCGCCTCATCCGCCGCCGCGAAACCCAAGCCGATCTCCTCCGCACCGACCGCTTCACCCAACAGTAGCGCCACAACGACGGGCCTGCCCTGACCCCGTGTTTTCCTATCGGCGTGCTTCTCTCCTGCTCAGTTTCACCAAAAAACTCACCGTCATTCCGACCGAACCGCGAAGGAGCTCAGCTGCAACGAAAGCGACGATTCCCTAAGATGCCCAACGGCCCCTCAAACCTCTCCCCACTTCAACTTACTTCTCAAAATCTCAAAATAACTCTTATTCGCCGGATGAATCAATTTCAGCCGCTCCGTCGCCCGCACAATCCGCACCCGGTCACCAACCTGCAAGGGCACCCCCGTTTGTCCATCCATCGTCAGAAAAAGAGAATCCGTATCCTGCCCCAATCGCAACTCGATCTTCGAAACATCCGGCACCACAATCGGCCGGTCGCTCAACGTGTGCGGGCAAATCGGCGTAATCAGAATCGATTCCACCGCTGGATGCACGATCGGCCCCGCCGCGGACATGGAATAGGCCGTCGAGCCCGTCGGCGTCGCTACGATCAAACCGTCCGCGCGGTACCGGCATACAAACCCATCATCAATAAACAGTTCCAACTCGATCATCCGTGCCAGCGTACCCTTGTGCACCACCGCTTCATTCAACACCCGCTGCTGCGTCAATACCTTGCCCTCGTGCAGGCGCTGTGCCAGCAGCATCACCCGTTCGCTGATCGGCGAGCAGCCCGCCAGCGCTTCTTCCAGCGCCGGATACAATTCCTCCAGCGTGAAGCTGGTCAAGAATCCAAGCCCTCCCAAATTGATGGGAAGAATCGGAATCCCGTGTGCAGCCGCCTCCCGCGCCGCGGCCAGCAGCGTTCCATCGCCACCCAGCACCAACAAAAGGTCCGCCTGGCTCGCAATGTCGTGCCGCGTTTTGCCCACTTCCGCCTGATTCACCGGCGTCGCGGTTTCCGAATCCATCAGCGTCGACACGTCCCGTGCCTTCAGCCACTCCAGCAGTTTCGGCACAACTTCCGTCAATAGCGCGCGTCGCGGGCGCGATATGATCCCAATCGTTTTGTAACGTGGAGAAGGCTGCATGGATTATTCGGATTCTACCTTAGCCGCTTTTCGCCCGTGAAGGAAATACTCCTGATTGCCTTCGGCGCCGGGTAACCGGCTCGGCGTCACACCCAGCACCTTCAGCCCCAGCGCTTCGGCCGCTTCCCGCACTGCCGCGATAGCCGCCGCATGCCGTTCCCGGTCGCGCACAATTCCGCCCTTGCCCACAGCTTCGCGCTCCAGCTCAAACTGCGGCTTAATCAGAATCAGAAATTCCGCCCCGTCCTTCGCGCAAGCCCAGGCCCCGGGCAAAACCTTCTTCACTGAAATGAACGACACGTCCGCCACCACCAGGTCTACGGCTTCTCGCACATCCTCGGGCTTCAACTCCCGAGCATTCTTCTTGATTCGAACCACTCGCCCATCCTCGTGCAGTTTCCACGCCAGTTGATCCGTGTTCACATCCACCGCATACACGTGCGGCGCCCCGTGCTGCAGCAAGCAATCCGTGAATCCCCCGGTCGATGAGCCCACATCCAGGCAAATCTTCCCCTGCGCATTCACCCCGAAATCTTCCAGCGCCCCTTCCAACTTGAAACCGCCACGGCTCGCATACTTCTGCAAACGGCTGTGCACCTCAATGCGCGCCGACTCCCCAACATTCACACCGGCCTTTTCCGCTTTTCTCCCGTCAATCTCGATTTCCCCCGCCAGGATCATTGCCTGCGCTTTTTGGCGCGATTCCGCCAGGCCGCGCTCCACCAGCAACACGTCCAGCCTTTTGCGTGTGGATTTACTGCTCATGGGAAGGATTTACGTGCGTCGAAGCACCAGGAATTCCGCGATCGTTCGCAACCGTTCGGCGCGCTTTCCGTACATCTCCAGCTCCGCAATCGCCTTCGCCGACAGCTCTTCTGCAATTTCGTGCGAGCGCTCCAGCCCGAACACCGCCGGATATGTGGCCTTTTGCTGCGCAATATCTTTGCCCGCCGTCTTGCCCAGCACCGCCGACGATTCTTCTACGTCTAGAATATCGTCCGTCACCTGGAACGCCCACCCAATCGTCTCGCCAAATCGCCGCAACTGCGCCACGTCTTCCGCGCCGGCGCCCGCGCATAACGCCCCGGCGGTAACCGACGCCCGTATCAATGCCGCTGTCTTTGCACGGTGAATATACTCCAGCGTCCCCGGCCCCACCTGTTTGCCTTCGCTTTCCAGGTCTGCCACTTGCCCGCCTACCATGCCATTCACGGTACCCGCGGCGCTCGCGATTTCCCTCGCAATCAACACGCGTCGTTCCGCTTCAACCGGCGCGGCCGCAATCGTCTCAAACGCCAACGTCAGCAGCCCATCGCCCGCAAGAATCGCGTTCGCTTCCCCAAATTTCTTATGCGAGGTCGGTTTCCCCCGCCGCAAATCGTCATTATCCAACGCCGGCAAATCATCATGAATCAGCGAGTAGGTGTGAATGAACTCGATCGCGCACCCTGGATATAACGCTGGAGCCGTGTCCGCCTCGAAAATGCGCGCCGCCTCCAGACAAAGGATTGGCCGGATCCGTTTCCCCCCCGCGAATACTGAATACCTCATCGCTTGGTGAATCGACGTCGGCGGAACCGACTCACCCGGCAACAACCGTTCCAGTTGCGCGTCAACCGCTATACGGTCTTCCTCAAAAAAGGGCGGAAGTTTCATCGAAATGAGTGGTAATTCCTCGTAGGAGTGTAAGCGACTCTCACGGTTTATTTTCCCCTTCAGCTTCGAAGGGTTCCGCGGCCAATTTTCCATCGGCCTTCTTCAGCAGAATTTCCACCCGGCCTTCTGCTTCCTCCAGTTGTTTCTGGCATTCCCGGGAAAGCCCCACACCTTCTTCGAACAGCTTCATTGCTTCGTCCAGCGACAATTGCGGGCTCTCCAGTTTGCGCACCACTTCTTCCAGTCGCGCCAGCGAGCGTTCGAAATCGGGCTTCTTCGGTGGTTCCGTCTTCTTCGGTATCGGTTGATTCACGCCGTTCCTCTGACATGTACTGCTTCGTTAAACAGCATTCTAAAGCACGCCCAAGAACCGACATAATGCTTTCCAAATGTTCGACGAATGAGATTCGCCCTCAGCCACACTCGTCGCGCTCACGGCCCCGGCTTCAGCGTCAACGTATGTTTCTTCACTTTGCCTTCCGCCGCATCCGAAAACGGCGCATACACCGCCTTGCCTTCGAACCAGTACGGAAACTGATCCCGGTAATGTTCGCTGCCCGTCTGCCCGGATTCGCCCCCGGTGATCAGCATGATCGATCGATCCCAGTCCGCCAGGTTCGCCACGAATCGTTCGGAAGGTCCGTGAGTTCGGCTGGCTGCCCGCGGACTCCACTCCGTTCCCGATTGCGGCTGGTTCGTGATGCTCAACAACTTTTTCAGAATACCTTCACGCCCAATCGGATTCAGCATGTCCAGATAGTTGAACCGTTTCCATGCCCAATCGTCCGGATCGGCATCCTTCGTCTTTGCCTCCAACCGCTTTACCGCCACGTCCGCCGCGGTGCTCAGCAGTTCATCGTAACTCTGGTAATCCGCGGGCAGCCAGCGCGCCGGCCGTTCCGTTAACACCCGCTGCAGAAACGCCACCTTGCGCCAGCGATAGTCCTCCGTGTCATTTCCCAGATGCGGCTCCAGGATAAGGTCCAGCGTCTCGAATAACGCCACGTCCAGAAACGTTACGACCGCGGAGTTGGCGTCCGCCATCCCGTTCCAGTCTTTGGCCTCTTGAATTAGTTTCCGGGCGCGCGGGTCTTTCGGCGGGTCCACCTTCGCCGCGGCCACCAACTGTTCCGCCAGAAACACATGCGGATAGCTGTACGTATCCGTCTCGATTTTCAGCATGTCTTCCGGCCGCAGGTCCCGCTTATCGTGCAGCAGGTCGTAGATACGCGCCGTGCGATACGGCTCTTCCCAGTGATCTGTGAGGTACGGCTTGTAATTCGGTCCGGTCACTCGCGCGTTCGCCGTCACAATCAATCCACTCTCCGGATTGAATACCTGCGGAAGTTCGTTGAACGGTATGTAGCCGGTCCATTCGTAATCGTCCGTATCTCCCGGCACTGGTACTTCCCCGTGACCCTTCTTGCGAATCGGTACGCGCGCTCCCAGCACATATCCAATGTTTCCGTCCACGTCCGCATACACCACGTTCTGCCCCGGGCCCCAAATCCCTTTCATCGTTTCCCGGAATTCTCCCCAGTTCTGCGCTTTCCCTAAATAAGTATAGGAATCGCACAGCGCGCCGCGCTCCAGAACCGTCCAGCGCATCGCATATCCTTTATCTCCCTCCTGACGCAGCACCGGTCCATGCCTCGTTACTACCAGCCTGACATGCTCATCCGCCGCGCCTTTTACCTTGATCACTTCGTCGTAGACATCCGCTTTCTTCCATGCGCCATTCACTCGATACTCATCCGCCTTTTCCGGATTGAACGCCTCGATATACAAATCCATCACATCCGCACCATTGTTCGTGAAGCCCCACGCGATCCGGTCATTGTGGCCGATCACCACCAGCGGCGCTCCCGGCAGCGCGAATCCCTTCACGTTCCACTCCGGTGCTGTCAGGTGCACCTCGTACCAGATGGAAGGCAGCGTCAATTCCAGATGCGTGTCGTTGGCCAGGAGCGGCTTGCCGGTGGCCGTATGTTCTCCATTCACCACCCAATTGTTGCTACCCAACGATTGACGAATCTCCCGCTGCGATGCTCCCAGCCAATCCACCACTTCTCCCGCCAGCGCCGACGTCAAATCCGGTGCATCCGCTGTCCCCGGCGCCGCATGGACCTCCCGGCTCGCCTTCAGCACGTCTTCCGAATCTGCGTTGTCGTCATCCTCATCGGGATCTTGGTTTGACTTTTCCGTCGCATGCGGGTCCTTTCCCGCATTTGGATCGCCCACCACAAAATGATCCATCGCGGCATCCGCGCTATACAGGTCCTTGGCTAATTCCGGGCCAACCTTCGCTGTCACTACCGCCCGGTCCAGTTCTTTCTCTCTTGTGTCCGTCAGCGTCCGGTACATGTAGCAGTAAATCATCAGCGTGTCCGTCGGTTGCCACGGCCGCGGTTTGTAATGCAGCAGGGAAAATTCGATCGGTAGCCTGCCGATGTGCTGCTCGAGGTAGTCGTTCACGCCACGCGCGTACCCCTCCATCACTCGGCGCACTTCCGGGCGCACCATCGCGAAATCTTGGTCTGCCGCGCGGCTGAAATTCAAAAGACGGAAATCCTTATCAATTCTTACCGTGGTTGGCCCTAGCACTTCGGAAAGCTCGCCCCGCGCGGCACGCCGCAACAGGTCCATCTGAAATAGCCTGTCTTGCGCCATTACGTATCCCTGCGCTTCGGCTAAATCTTCTACGGACGCGGCCCGTATATGCGGGATTCCCCAGTTGTCTCGCTCCACTGTCACTTGGGTAAGCAGACCGGGAACCGTCGCGGTCCCATCCAGTTGCGGTAGCGGCCGGTACACGAACCACCAGATCGCTGTGGCCACGATTACCACCACGATTCCCGCAATCCACAGCAACAGCCGAAATACTGTCCGCACTCGGAATCTCGCTCCTTTGGGAAATTCCAGTCTAGTGGACCACGCCCACACCACGCAACCTGCCCCCGCGCCCGGCTCGCCCGGCCACTCTTGGCTTCTCTCTTCCGGTAGCGCCGGGCCTTCAGGCCGGCATCTAGGTTTGCTCCGATATTCTTCATCGTCCTTCTTTCCTGTGGCCCTGGCTTGCCCGGATCTTTGACGGGCTTTCATGCCCGCCTGTAGCTCACCCCTTCGGAGAGGCTATTCCCTACGTGCAACAAGGTTGTGACTTTTTTGCAGCGCGGCCCCTTTTCTTATTCTGAGCGCGGTGCGAACGACAGCCGCTTTTACGCCCCCAGCCCGACCATCTCCTGTGTAACTCTCGACTCATCCCCTCGCGCGAAAAATCCACGCCTTCCCGGGACTGTTACAATGCCGCTGAGGGGCTGGCACACGGAATGTTTCTTTTGCGTTTGATCGGCGTCTTCGTACTCGTGGCTCTCAACGGCTTTTTCGCCGCCGTTGAGTTCTCTCTTGTCGCGGTGCGCCTTTCCCGCGTCCGCCAACTCGTCTCCCGCGGCAACCCTCAGGCGAAAATTGTCGAGTACTTGCTCAGCGACCTGCACCGCGTTGTTTCCGGCGTCCAAGTCGGAATTACCCTGACCAGCTTGGCTATCGGTGCCCTCGGCGAACTCACCCTCGCCACCCTCGTCCAGGAGGTCATGCCCACGCAAGCCAGTGCCCACACTGTCTTTCTCGTTCATGCCATTGCTCTCACCATTTCCTTTATCTTCTTGAGTGCCCTCCACGTGGTCCTCGGCGAACTTGTTCCTAAAACCGTCAGCTTGGCCCGCGCCGAGCGCGTCGCTCTTCTTGTCGCTCGTCCCTTCCTCTGGTTCCTGAATACATTTCGCTGGGCCATCGATTTCCTCGACGGGGCCTCCACCCTCATCGTGAAGGCCCTCGGCATCATGTCTCCCACCGGTCACGGCGTTGCCCATTCCACCGAAGAGCTGCAGATCCAGATTCAGCAGGCCCGCGAACGTGGCTTGCTGGCCCCCGGGGAAGAGAAGTTCATTCTCAGCGCCATCGAACTCAGCCAACTCCAGGTTCGCGAAATCATGGTTTCCCGACCGGACATGCACCTGCTCCCCATCGAGGCCACCCTCGACGAAGTCATGCGCATGTTCGCCACCACCCAGCGTTCCCGCATCCCCGTCTACCGCGAATCGGTCGATCACGTCCTCGGCTTTGTCCACGTCAAAGACATGCTCTGGGTTCTGCTCGACCGCGAACGTCGTCTTCAGGAGAGACTACCCCCTCCTCCGCCTTTCGACGTACGCCGCGTGCTTCGCGAAATCCTCATCGTCCCCGAAACCAAGCCCGCCAGCGAACTCCTCGTTGAACTGCGTTCCCGCCACATCGGCATGGCTGTCGTCGTCGACGAGTTTGGCAGTCTCCTTGGCTTGGTCACCATGGAAGACGTCCTCGAGCAATTGGTCGGCGAAATTCACGATGAATTCGACGTGGTCGAAAAGCCTCTCA
Organism: Candidatus Acidiferrales bacterium; assembly: GCA_963776365.1. Taxonomy (GTDB): domain Bacteria; phylum Acidobacteriota; class Terriglobia; order Acidiferrales; family UBA7541; genus Acidiferrum. The sequence continues at coordinate 103,075 of CAVZMQ010000020.1, forward strand.
CCCTTGCCGATGGCGCGGTCATCTTCGATGCCGCCCTCAACGTTCACGATCTCGACACCCAGTACAACATCTCTCTCCCCGAAGATCCCGCTTACGCCACCGTCGGCGGCTTCGTCATGGATCAACTCGGATTTATTCCCCGGGGCGGTGAAAGTTTCGAGTTCGGCAATTATCGTTTTACCGTCGTGGAAATGGATGGCCGCCGCGTCGCGCGCGTGAAGATTCAACTGCTTCGTCCCAAGCCCATCGAAACTTCAACCATCGCCGATTCTCCAGGCACCACCACGGCGGTCACTTCCACCAGGCCAACCGATAGCAGGAGAAGCTGACCCATCCCTATGGCCCGCCACCTTCTTCGCCGCTTTCTCCTCACCCTCCCCGCCATCTGGCTCGTGCTCACCATGGTATTTCTGCTCATCCACATCGTTCCTGGCGATCCTGTCGAGCAGATGCTTGGCGAAGGCGCAGCCCCCGGCCAGGTGGCGCAATTGCGCCATTCCCTCGGCCTGGATCAGCCGCTCTACGTTCAATACGCGCACTATCTCGGGCAGATCATCCGCGGCGATCTCGGCCAGTCCTTCAAATTTCAGGCGCCCGTGCGCCACGTTATTTTCGAACGCTACCCCGCTACGCTCCAGTTAGCTTTCCTCGCTCTTCTTGTCTGCGCCGCCATCGCGATTCCCGCCGGCGTGCTCGCCGCCGATCGTCGTGGCTCCACTTCCGACCGCGCCATCGGGGTGTTCACTTTGCTCGGCCTCGCGGTTCCCAATTTCGCCCTCGGTCCGCTCCTCATCACTCTTTTCTCCATCAAACTCGGCTGGCTTCCCGTCTCCGGCCGTGGCGGCCCCCTTCACTACATCTTGCCCGCTGCCACCCTCGGCGCCGCTCTCGCCGCCATTCTCACCCGCATGGTCCGCGGTTCCATGCTTGAAGAGCTTTCCAGCGACTACGTCCGCACCGCACGCGCTAAAGGGCTTTCGAACACCGCGGTTCTCGTGCGTCACGCCTTGCGCAATGCCCTCATCCCCATCATCACCATTTTGGGTCTTCAGTTCGGCACCCTCCTTGCCGGCACCATCGTCACCGAAACCATTTTTTCCTGGCCCGGCATCGGTCGCCTCACCGTTATGGCCATTTCCGCCCGTGACTACCCGCTCCTCCAAGGCTGCATCCTCGTCATCGCCCTTTCCTATGTCCTGGTCAACCTGCTCACCGATATGCTCTACGCCTTCATCGATCCACGGGTGCGCCTCTCATGACTCTTCGCCAATCCTTGCGTGATTTTCTTCGTCACAGCTTCCTTGCCCGTGCCGGCTTTACCATCGCCTGCCTGCTGATCCTCGTTGCCTTGCTCGCTCCCTGGATTTCACCCGCCGACCCCGCGTCGCAAAATCTTCCCGCGCGCCTCCAGGCTCCCTCGCTCCATCACTGGATGGGCACCGACGAACTCGGCCGCGACATCCTCTCTCGCGTTTTTTACGGCGCCCGCATTTCTCTCTTCGTTGCCCTTTGCGTCGTTCTCGGCTGCGGCCTTACCGGACTCACCCTCGGCATGCTTGCTGGCTATCACGGCGGTGCATTCGACCGCGTCGTCAATCTCCTCCTCATCAACGCCTTTCTCTCCTTCCCCGGCGTTCTCTTGGCTATCGCCTTCGCGGCCTTCTTCGGCCCCGGCATCGGCAAAGTGATTCTCGCCCTGATCCTTACCGGATGGGCTGGCTACGCGCGCCTTGCCCGCGCGCAGGTCCTCAAAGCCAAGGAATTCGAATTCATCCTCGCCGCGCGCTCCCTCGGCGCTTCCCATCTCCGCATTCTCGTTCGACATCTGCTTCCCAACATTCTTCAGCCCGTGCTCATCCAGGCCACCATCGGCATAGCTGGCGCCATTCTCGCGGAAGCCACTCTCAGTTTTCTTGGATTAGGTGTTCTCGCCCCGCTGCCCAGCTGGGGAGCCATGCTCAGCGACGCGCGCAATCACCTGTTCGACGCGCCCCACATGGTCGTCTTTCCTGCCATTGCTGTCTTGCTGGCCGTCCTGGCCTTCAATCTTCTAGGCGATGCCTGGCGCGACTGGCTCGATCCCCGCACCCGATCCCAAATCTCCGCCCTCGATCACTCCCGCTAGCCCACCATCTCCATCTAACCTAACCTATAAACCAGATTTGTCATCCTGAGGAGCGCTGTTTGCGACGAAGGATCTCAACCCAAGATGACAGCGCAAATACTCGCGGAACCTACCTCTTCGAAAAACGCACCGCCTAACTCTTCGTCAACAGCACCGGCGTCCCCCGCCCAATCCCCAACGTCTTCGACGCGTTCCCCTTATTCACCGCAATCTCCAAATATCCGCTCGACCCGATATACGCCACCGGCTCTCCGGCATTCCCGCTCGCGAACATCCCCACCATCCGCGTCACCGGATGCGTCCCCACCTGCAATGGAATCTCGCCCTTTTCTACCGCGTCCGGCGCCAAATCCTCCACCCGGAAATTCGTCATCAAATTTCCGAAGCTGTCCACCTTCAACACCACGCCCTTCAGGACGCCCTCTGTTTCCTTTGGCTTGGGCAACGCAAACTTCTTATAGTCCTCGATCACCTCGCCCATGCTTGCCGGCTGCCAATGTTTCGAAAGCCATCCCGCCACTGGCGCAAACACATCGCGCCCGTGAAATGTCTTGCTCACCGGCAACGCAAAATAATGTTCGCTGGTCAGCTGCCGCACCGTGCAGTTCTGCTCCTTCTCGTACACGCCCGACAGCACCCCATTGTCCGGCGCGATAAAATACTGATTCTGCCCGCTCACCAGGATCGGCCGCCGTTCCGTGCCCACTCCCGGATCCACCACCACCACATGAATCGTACGCGGTGGAAAATACGCATACGCCGACGCGATCGCCAGGGCCCCATCCAGCAGGTCAAACGGTGTGACCGCGTGCGTAATATCCACAATCGTCGCTTCCGGATTGATCTTCAGGATGACCCCTTTCAGCACCCCCACCAGGTGGTCATTCGTCCCATAATCCGTCGTCAAGGTAATAATTGGGTTCGTCAAGTCGCTCTCCCTCTCCACCTAAAAATCATCGTTTACCGCCGTCTGTAGGGGCGGCTTTACACTGCCCGCCTTCCGCGCAATGCCGGGCCGGAGAGTTCCCCCGCACCTTCGACGCTAGCGGACCTGTGCCATCAGTGCAACCGTTCACGCACCCCCGCGCTACGCAACCGCCAACCATCGTCTTGGTGCAACCCCAAGACACCTCCTTGCGTTCCCTCCACGCCCATCGTACGATCTGAAATTGCTGTGTCGCTCGGATTTTGCTCCATAGACTTCTGTTCGGTGGCGTCTCGTTTTTCAGATCCCACCCGTGTCGGTCTCGAGCCAGGAGATGCTCCGCATGAAATCGGTTGTCGTGGTTGGCGCGCAGTGGGGCGACGAGGGTAAAGGCAAAGTCGTTGATTACCTGGCGGGCTCCTTCGATTACATCGTTCGCGTAGCCGGTGGCCACAACGCCGGTCACACCGTCATCATCGGCAAAGATCGCTACGTACTCCAACTCATTCCTTGCGGCATTCTGCGCCCCAAACAGCACGCCGTCATCGGCGCTGGCGTCGTGATCGATCCCGCCGCGCTCGTCGCCGAAATCGAAACTCTTGCTAAGGCCGGTGTGGACGTCAAAGGCCGGTTGCACGTCAGCAATCGTGCGCACCTGATCTTCCCCTATCACCGCGAACTCGACATGGCCGCCGAAGCCGCTCGCGGCGCCAACAAAATCGGCACTACCTCTCGCGGCATCGGGCCTGCCTACGAAGACAAGATGGCTCGTCGCGGACTCCGCGTCGTCGATCTCCTCGATCCCGCGCTCTTCCGCGAGAAAGCCGCTCGCGTCGTCGCCGAAAAAAATCACATCGCCAAAGGCGCGTACGGCGCCCAGGTCGATTTCTCGCACGAAGTCGACGCCACGTTGGCCCTCGGCGAAAAAATTAAATCCTATATCTGCGACACCGCCGAACTGGTCAACCATGCACTCGACGAGGGCAAGTCCGTCCTCTTTGAAGGCGCTCAAGGCACCATGCTCGACATCGACCACGGCACCTACCCCTTCGTCACTTCCTCCAGCGCCACCTCCGGCGGCGCCACCACTGGCGCGGGCGTTCCTCCGACAAAAATTCGCCACGTCCTCGGCATTTCCAAGGCTTACACCACTCGCGTGGGTGGCGGACCGTTTCCCACGGAAATGCCCGACCTGGAAGCCAAGGAAGTTCGCGAACGCGGCAAAGAATTTGGCGCCGTGACCGGCCGTCCGCGTCGCTGCGGCTGGCTCGATCTCGCCGAACTTCGCTACGCCAAAATGATTAACGGCATAGATTCGCTCGCCGTCACCAAGCTCGATGTCTTCGACACCCAGCGTGAAATCAAAGTTTGCACCGGCTACACCTACAAGGGTTCCCCCATCCACGAAATGCCCGCGTCTGCCGAAGAGTACGAGCGCGTCACTCCCGTCTACAGAACGCTCCCGGGCTGGTGTGCCGACACCTACGGCGTGAAAGACGCCGCGAAACTCCCCAAAGCCGCACTCGACTATCTCCGCTTCGTCTCCGATTTCCTCCAACTCGAAATCGGCATGATCTCCACCGGCCCGGAGCGCGACGCCACCATCATCCAACCCGGCACTCTCCTAGCCCGCTGGCTCTGAGCAGCATAGGCTTTAGCCTGTGTCCCGCGGGTGCCCCACACAGCGATTCAGTGTGTGGGGTCTTTCCTCCGACTTTCTTAACGGTCCTGCCGTCATCCCCGTCTCCCACTTCTCCGCGAACTCTACGTGAACCTCCAGCCTCCTGGACGTTACAATATTCCCCTTATGCTCTCCTACTCCGACGCCCGCCAACTCGTCATCGACAAATCCCACTTGCACCCACGCGTTCGCCCCACCGGCGCTCTCCAAATCTCGGACGCCCTAGGCTACGTCCTGGCCGAACAAATCCGCTCCGACCGCGAATATCCCCCCTTCGACCGTTCCACCCGCGACGGCTACGCTGTCCATGCCGCTGCCGCAAGCCCCGGCACCCAACTCCGTTGTGTCGGCGAAATCAAAGCCGGCGACACCGTCTCCGAACCACTCCAACCCGGCACCTGCGTACAAATCATGACCGGCGCCGCGATCCCATCCGGCGCCGACGCCGTCGTCATGATCGAATTCACCCGTCGCGCCAACGACACCATCACGTTCGACCGCCCCACGAAGCCCGGTCAGAACTTCGTTCCTCGCGGCAGTGAAGCCCACGCTGGCGATCTCGCACTCTCCCCCGGCCTACGTCTCGGTTTCGCGGAACTTGCCGTAGCCGCCCAAGTCGGTGCCACCACCTTGCACTGCTACAAGAAACCTCGCATCGCCATCCTCTCCACCGGCGACGAAGTCGTCCCGATCACCGAAGCCCCGGGTCCCTTCCACATCCGCAACAGCAACACCGTCTCTCTCGCCGCGCAAATCCAGCTCGCTGAAGGCGAGCCCGTCCCGCTCGTCAACGCTCTCGATCGCGTCGATGATCTCGCCGCCAAAATCGAACAAGGCCTGCGCGAAGACATCCTCGTCCTCTCCGGCGGCGTGTCCATGGGCAAGTACGACTTCGTCGAGTCCGTCCTCAAAGGCATGGGCGCCGAATTCTTCTTCGACGCCGTCGCCATCCGTCCCGGCAAACCCACCGTCTTCGGACGCTGCCGCAACACCCTCGTCTTTGGCCTCCCTGGCAACCCCGTCTCCACCATGGTCACCTTCCAACTCTTCGTCATTCCCGCCATCGACATCCTCGGCGGCGCCCCACCTCGGCCGCTCCCGCTCCTCGAAGCCACCTTAGCCGAGTCCCTCAACGAAAAATCCGGCCTGACCCATTTCCTTCCCGCCCACCTCCGATGGTCCAACTTGGTAGCGCCGGCTTCCAGCCGGCTCCTTGCTCCTCAAGTCCATGCTCTCCCTTGGCAAGGTTCCGGCGACATCGCCGCCCTCACCCGTGCCAATTGTTTCCTGGTCGTTCCCGCTGACCGCCCAAGCATCCCCGCCGGCGAGCCAGTTTCCGTTCTCCCCCGATTCGACGTACTCTAAGATCTCGAAAAAAACGTCATTCCGAACGGAGTCCGCGAAGTGAGGAATCTCTCTTCGAGGTTCAAAATCACGCACCGCACCCTCTAACCATGCCCAAACCCTCCCACTACAACCCCCGCGGCGAAGTCACCATGGTCGACATCTCCTCCAAATCAGTTACGACCCGCACTGCCACCGCCCACGCCTTCGTTCGCATGTCTCCCCGCGTCCTTCGCGCTGTCCGCACCCTGCAAAATCCCAAAGGCAATCCTCTCGAGGTGGCCCGCATCGCCGGTATCGCCGCCGCCAAACGCACTTCCGAGTGGATACCTCTTTGTCATCCACTTCCCATCACTCACATTGATGTGACCCCACGCCTGTGCAAAGATGGGGTGGAACTGGTTTCCCGGGTGACCGCGACCGCGCAAACAGGGGTGGAAATGGAAGCGCTCGTTGCCGTTACCTGCGCTGCCCTCACGGTCTACGACATGTGCAAAGCCATCGATAAAGGCATCGAAATTTCCGCGATCCACTTGCTCGAGAAGACCGGCGGCAAGAGTGGCAACTACCATCGCGCTTCCACCAAGCCGCGCTCCAGGGGTTCCAAACGATGAGTGCTGCTTCCAACAAAAGCGTCAAGCTCCTCGTCGCCGAAGACAATCCTATGGTCCGTGATCTCGTCGCCAAAGGCCTCGAACCCTTCTGCGAAGTCATGATTGCCGCCGACGGCGCTGACGCGCTCCTCAAAGTCATCGACGAGCCTCCCGACGTCATTCTTTGCGACTACAACATGCCCGGTCTCAACGGTCGTCAACTCTTCGAAAAGCTTCGTTCTCGTGAAGCCACTCGCCACATTCCTTTCCTCTTCATGGCCAGCCGCAGCGATATTGAAGAGCGACTCCGTCCCCTCATCGAAGGCGCCGAAGACTTCATCTCCAAACCTTTCCTGGTAAAAGACCTTGTGCGCTCCGCCAAAAAAGTCGTCGATCGCCTACACCTGGAAAAGTTGCAGAAGCAGGCTTCACGTCCCGGCGTCATTCAGGGCCGCCTCGAAGAAATGAGCATGATCGATCTCCTGCAGTCCCTCGAAATGGGCCAGAAGTCTTGCCGCCTTGTGGTTCAGAAGGGAACTGATCGCGGGGAATTGTATTTTGCCGGCGGGCAATGTCGCGATGCGAAAATCGACAAACTCTCCGGCGACGATGCGGTTATGAAAGTTGTCCTCTGGACCGAAGGCGAATTCGAAATCGATTTCAACGCTGCCAACGCTTCCACTGCCACCACCACCACCCGCAGCACCACCGGCCTGCTTATGGAAGCCATGCGCCTCCTGGACGAGTCCAACCGCGACACCGTCGCCCAGTAGCGCCGACTTCACGCAGGCGCGGCGCAGGAATTCAGCCGCGACACGGTGCCACCACCTGTAGCGGCGGCTTCACGCCGCCGTCCTGAGTTTTCCTCGCTTTTGACTGTCGACTGTGAACTGTTAACTGTAAACTGACTTCTCATGCGCGTCGCCATCCTCACCATCAGCGATTCCGTCGCACGCGGTGCACGCCAGGACCTCTCCGGCCCCGCGCTCACCGCCCGCTGCCGCGACCTAGGCTGGACGCTCATCTCAAAGCATTGCTGTTCGGATGATCCCGCTGCCGTCCGCAATCAACTCACATCCCTCGCCGATTCCGGCGACGTAGACCTTCTCCTCACCACCGGCGGCACTGGCTTGGGTCCCCGCGACACCACGCCCGAAGCCACTCTCGACATTGCTGACCGCACCATCCCCGGCCTCGCCGAAGAGATCCGCCGTAAAGGTGTCGAGAAAACTCCCACCGCCGTGCTATCCCGCGGTGTCGCCGCAATCCGCCTTCAAACCATCATCATCAATTTTCCGGGCAGCCCCAAAGGTGCCGTCGAATCCCTCGATGCCGTAGCGCACCTCCTCCCCCATGCCATCCAAGTTCTACGCGGCGCCCACCACGATTAAACTCCCGCGAGTGCGTCTCGTAGGGGTCCAGCACTGCTGGACCCCCATGTCCGCACAATCCAATATCCTTTGCCCTCCGCGGCGAGATCCTTCGCCTAAGCATCGAGCTATGCTTTTGGCTCCGCCCCGGGCCGCGCCCGCCACGCATGTCTTCGCTCTCTTCCTGTAGCGCCGCGCCTTCCGGCCGGCACCCTGGGTTTCCTCTAGCCTTCCTCTGTTCCTTCTCCCTCCACTCTCTCCACCGGTTGACCACCCGCTCATCCTCCGTAACAATGTTCACACCATGACCCACAAACTTTCCGACAAGCGTCTCGCCGTTCTTGGCACCGGCAAACTCGGCAGCATTCTTCTTCGTGCATTTCTCAAGCAAGGTCTGTGCTCCCCCAAGCGCGTCACCGCCACCCTTCGCCACCAGGAAAAGGCCGCCACCATCGCCGTTGAACTCGGCGTCGATGCCTCGACCGACAATCGCAAGGCGGTCAAGGGTGCCGACATCGTCTTGCTCGCGGTGAAGCCCCAGGTCGTCGGCGATGTCTTGAAAGAAATAAAGCCCGCGCTGGGCAAAAACACTCTCGTCATCTCGGTGGCCGCTTCCGTTCCCACTTCTTATATCGAACAGCGCATCGGCCCAAAGATTGCGGTCATTCGCGCCATGCCCAACACCTGTTCCACCGTCGGTTGCGGCATGACCGGCATTTGCCGTGGCGCCCACGCCACCGCCGCGCATCTCGAAATTGCCAAAGCTATGTTCGATTCCGTCGGCCGCACCGTCGTCGTCGACGAGAAAAATATGGATGCCGTCACCGGCCTCTCCGCCAGCGGCCCCGCCTTCATCTACATCATCCTGGAATCGCTCGCCGAAGCCGGTGTAAAGGTCGGCCTCCCCCGCGACATCTCCACCCTGCTCGCGGCCCAAACCATGAAAGGCGCCGCCAGCGTTGTCCTCGAAACTGGCGATCATCCCGCCCTCCTGAAAGATTCCGTCACTACTCCTGCCGGCTGCACCATCGACGGCATCCTCGAACTGGAAGAAGGAAAGCTCCGCGTCACCCTAATCAAAGCCGTGGTCAGAGCCACTCACCGCGCCGGCGAACTCCTGTTCGAAAAATGACTTTGGAGTGTGGCGGCTAGCCGCCGCACTGTAAATTAGGCCCAGTCGAGGGCGCCTTTTTTGTAGAGCCAGATGTAGCCAACTAGCAAGATGCCGAGGAAGACGAGCATGGAGATAAGCGCGAAGCCGCCCATGTGTTGGGAGAGCCAGAAACGATAACGGATGGCCCAAGGGAACAGGAAGATGGTTTCGACGTCGAAGATGACGAAGAGCATGGCGACAACATAGAAACGCGCGGAATAGCGGCCGCGGGCGTTGCTTTCGGGAGGGACGCCGCATTCGTAGGGGAGGAATTTCGCGGGGCCGCCGGCGGATTCGGGGCGAATCAGTTTGAATAGTAGAAGCGCGAGAACCGGGAAGGATAGAACGAGCAGCGCGAAAATCAGGACCGGGATGTAAGCGGCGGGCATGCGGGGTTCCTTGAGAGAAACGAGAGTTCGCCGAAATGACCAGTTCGTGTTAGCGCGTTCTCTCTCGAGGGATGCTAGCACATAAGTGCCGGCGAAGCGCAAGGAGGGTAGTCACGTCACGGCCTCATTTAGGCGCGGCAGATCCAGGCCCGCAGGCTCCAGCATTGTTTGCCCTGAGCAGCGAAGCGCCTTCATGCCAGCCCCGTCCTGCTCCCCTGTAGCGCTGACTTTCAACCGCAATCCTCTACTGACCACTCACTACTGACCACCGTCTTTTCTCCTGTCAGTGCCCCCGCTCATTGACGGCCCTCACCTCCTATGTTAGAAACGCTGTGAACGATGAGAATAGCTGCCAGGTCGCGGATGATTGCATCCGCCTTGCAGGATGGCTTGCGCGTTCTCGCTCCTTCCTAGCGCGTGCAGCCTTTTTACGTTGCCATCCGCAACTCGAAATTGCGGCTTACTGTTCTCAATCTGATCGTTGCTTTGCAACGGAGTGGTCCCGGGGTCCATGGCAGACGAGTCCAAGCCATCCCAAGAGCCTGAAAGGACGCAACCGGAGCCCAAAGCTGGGGTGCCCGCGCCTCCGCCGAAGAGTACCCCTGCGCCTGCTGCTCCTCCTGTAGCAAAGCCCGCTGCTCCCGCCCCTAAGGCTCCTGCTCCCATGCAGATTCCTCTCGACAACGATCTCGTTCGCCGCTATCGCGAACGCTTCGGCGCCGCCATTCTCGACGCCCTCGAAGATCGCAAGCAGCCCTACCTCGTCATCGATGCCGCGCAACTCTCCGAAATCGCCCGTTATTCCCGCGACGAGGAAAAGTTCGACCTCCTCGAAGATTTCACAGCCGTCGATTGGCCCAAACGTGAAAAGCGTTTCGACCTCGTTGCCATTCTCTATTCTTTTCCTCACAACACGCGTCTGCGCCTCAAAACCGCCATCCCCTCCGACCAGCATCCCTCCACCCTCACAGACATTTGGCCCACTGCCAATTGGCTCGAACGCGAAATCTTCGACATGTTCGGCATTGAGTTCACCGGTCACCCCGGCCTGACGCGCATTCTTCTTCCCGACGGCTGGCAAGGACATCCGCTTCGCAAAGACTACGACATTCTTCAGCAAGACACCGCCTGGGTCCGGGAAAATCTCGGCATCGAGAGCGGTCAGTAGCTTCCGGAGGACGTGGCAGAAACAGTGCAAGACGACGCGACACAAAAAAACGGTACGCTTCTTGGCGCCGACGAGCTCGTCCTCAACATGGGGCCGCAGCATCCTTCCACTCACGGCGTCCTGCGCGTCAAACTCAAGCTCGATGGCGAACGCGTCCGTGGCACCGAATGTGTCATCGGTTATCTGCATCGCGGCGTCGAGAAAATTGCCGAGAATCGCACCTACCAGCAATTTGCTCCCTATGTCGACCGCATGGACTACGTCGCCGCCGTTAGCAATGGGCTCGGCTACTGTGAAGCTGTCGAAAAACTTCTTAACGTCGAAGCCCCCGATCGCGCCAAAGTCATTCGCACCATCCTCACTGAACTTCAGCGCATCGCCAGCCATCTCCTTTGGCTTGGCACGCACGCCCTGGACATTGGCGCGCTCACCCCGCTCTTCTACTGCATGCGCGAGCGCGAAGAAATCCTGAAAATCTTCGAAAAGTATTGTGGCGCGCGCCTCACCACTCACGCCTTCCGCATCGGCGGCCTGCAATACGAGGCCTACGACGGTTTCGAAAAAGATGTCGAGCGCTTCTGCAAGGATTTCGAACGCCGCATTCAGGAATACGTAGACCTGCTTACCGGTAACAGCATCTGGATCGGTCGCACCCGCAACATCGGCGTGCTCAACGCCGCCGATTGCATCGCCACCGGTGCCACTGGCCCCATCCTTCGCGCCGCCGGCGTGAAGTGGGACCTTCGCAAAGCACAGCCTTACGCCGCCTACGAGCGCTACCAGTTCGAAATTCCTGTGGGTACCAACGGCGACACTTACGACCGTTACATGGTCCGCATGGAAGAGATGCGCCAGTCTCGTCTCATCTGCCTCCAAGCCATCGAGAATATTCCCGCCGGTGCCATCTTCGGCAAAGTGGGCAAAGTCATTAAGCCCGCCCCCGGTGAAATTTATCACTCCATCGAAGCGCCTAAGGGCATTCTCGGCTACTACATCGTCAGCGATGGCACCACGCAGCCCTATCGCGTGCGCATTCGCCCGCCCTCCTTCGTCAACCTGCAAGCCCTCGACAGAATGATTCGCGGCCATCTCGTCGCCGACGTCGTCGCCGTCATTGGCACCCTCGATATCGTCCTAGGCGAGGTGGACCGATGATCCGTGTGGAGTGCGGCGGCTTGCCGCCGCTTTTACCCCGTCGCCCACTCCTCCCGAGCGCAATTGGAGCGCTGGGTGCCCCAGGCGCCGTAGTTGCACCCGGGTTCTTGGGTTGCTCCGATTCTTCTCTCGCCTCTCGCCGCTCCCCACTCGCCACTTCCTCCCCGGGAGATGACCTCCCATGAATCCAATCCTCCAATTCCTCCAAACCTGGTGGGTCGAACTCGTCAGTGGTGTTGTCATCGTCGCCGTCGTCCCTCTCATCGCCGGCTACGTCGTCCTCGTCGAACGCAAGCTCATGGCCGACATGCAAGCTCGCCTCGGCCCCATGCGCGTTGGCCCCCACGGTCTGCTCCAACCCATTGCCGACGCTGTCAAGCTCCTCATCAAGGAAGACATCGTCCCGCGCGATTCGGATGCCTTCATCTTCTGGTTCGCCCCCGTCATCTCTATGGTTGCCGCGCTCACCTCCATGGGCGCGCTCTACTTTGGTCCCTGCTTTCGCGTAGCCCAGGGCATCAACATCGGCATTCTCTTCGTCATTGGCGTCAGCTCTCTCGGCTTTCTCGGCATCATCCTCGGCGGTTGGGCCTCCAACAGTCACTATTCCATCATCGGCGCCATTCGCAGCACCGCCCAACTCGTCAGCTACGAAACCGCTGGCGGCCTCGCCATCATCGCCGCGCTGCTTCTCGCCGGTACATTGAAAATCAGTGCCATTGTCGACGCCCAGGCCGACCACCACGTCTGGTTCATCTTCCTCGCCCCCGTGGCCTTCTTCATCTATCTCGTCGCCTCCATCGCCGAAACCAACCGCGCCCCCTTCGATCTTCCCGAAGCCGAGTCCGAACTGGTTGCTGGCTACATGACCGAATACAGCGGTTTCCGCTGGGCGCTTTACTTCCTCGGTGAATACGCCAACATGATCGTCGTCGCCTCCGTGGCCACCACTCTCTTCCTTGGTGGTTGGCTGCGCCCGTTTCCCAATGTGCACTGGCTCGACAAGCCACTCGGCGTGCTGCCCGCGCTGCTCATCGCTGGCGTCGGCGCCTACTCGGTCTACAGGGCAGGGAAGCAGCCTGTGAAAGTCCAGACATGGTTCATGTGGGCCGTGGCCCTTGCTTGCTTCGCCGTCGCTGCCATTTTCCTCGCACCGTGGCTCTTAGCGCCTTTGAGTTTCGCCATCCCCGGCCTCAACGGCGCCTTCTGGTTCCTCCTCAAGGTCTCCGCCTACATCTACATCTTCATGTGGCTGCGTTTCACGTTGCCTCGTTATCGCTTCGACCAGCTCATGCATCTCGGCTGGTACATCCTGATTCCGCTGGCCATCATCAACGTTTTCTCCGTCGGCATCGCCATGCTGCTCGAGTCGGAGTTTGGCTGGAATCGCTGGCTCGCTCTGGTCCTTACCACCGCTTTCACCTTGATCGTTGCTATGTACCTCGTGCATTTGCAGCGCAAGCGCACCGCTGTGGCTTCTACCGCCACAGCGGTGCCCTCGGATTCTTATGCTGGATAGCGTCCTTTTCTACTTCTTCGCCGGCGTCGCGGTGCTCAGCGCCGCGCTCATGGTTACGCGCCGCAATGCCGTCCATTCTGCCGTGTTTCTCATCACCACACTGCTCGCCACTGCCGGCATCTTCCTCCAGCTTCGCGCCGAATTCCTGTTCATCACCCAAATCATTCTTTACGTCGGCGGCATCATGGTGCTCTTCATCTTCGTCATCATGCTTGTCCGTCTCGACACGCCGCTCCATCACATTCGTTTCCGGATGCAGAAGTTCGTAGCCGTTCTGGTCATCCTGGCGCTGGCTTTCGAAGTCACCGTCATCGTTCTTCTCGCCGGAAAATTGCCCGGCGGCGGTCTGTTTGTGCAAGGCAGTGCGCCTGCCGATAAGCTCCCTCCCAACTCCGAGGAACTCGCCAAAAGCCTGTTCAGTAATTACCTTTTGCCGTTCGAAATTGCCAGCGTGCTCTTGCTTGTGGCCATGGTCGGCGCGGTCGTCATGGCCAAGAATCGCAGAAGAGGTGACGCGTCATGATGTCCCCGGCACATTACCTGTTTCTCAGTCTGGCGCTCTTCCTCATCGGCTGTATCGGCGTAGTCACGCGCCGCAACGTCATCGTCGTGTTGATGTCCATTGAACTCATCCTCAACGCCGTCAACATCAACCTCGTCCTCTTCTCCCGCGTCTTCGGCGATGTTTCCGGCCAGGTCTTCGCGCTTTTCATCATTGCCGACGCCGCCGCCGAAGCCGCCGTCGGCCTCGGCATCATCATCGCCTTCTTCCGCAATCGCGAAACCGTCCTGGCCGACGAAATGGATCTCCTCAAATGGTGACCTTCTCCCCAACCTCCCCGTCATTCCGAGGGCGATTTTTGCGCGAGGAATCTCTCTTCCGCCTTGCGGGTGCCCCAGGTGCCGTCGTTGCACCCGGGCTCTTCGGTTGCTCCTATCCTTATTTCGCCACTGACCCCTCGTTACTCCGCACCCACGGACCCCTCCCATGACCTCCTCTAGCTATTTCCTCCAACACCTCTGGCTCATTCCGCTCTTCCCCCTGATCTCCGCGGTGCTCATGCTTTTCTTCGGCCGCCTGCTCCCCAAAAGTGCCGTCAACTTCTTGTGCGTCGGCAGCGTGCTCCTCTCCTTCCTCTACGCCGCGGGCGCTGCTGTCGCCTTGTTCGCGCTTGACCCCGCCCATCGCGTCTTCCAGCAGATCCTCTTCGAATGGGTAACTCCGGGACCCGTTCCCACCGATGGCGTCCCGGTACCCTTCATCGCCGACTGGGGCTATCTCCTTGACCCGCTCTCCTGCGTGATGATTCTGGTCGTGACCGGGGTCGGCTTCCTCATCCACGTCTATTCCATCGGCTACATGAATCATGAAGGTGGCTACTACCGCTTCTTCGGCTACTTGAACCTCTTCATGTTTTCCATGCTCACCCTGGTCCTCGCCAACAATCTGCTGCTCCTCTTTGTGGGTTGGGAAGGCGTGGGGCTCTGCAGTTACTTGCTGATCGGTTTCTATTTCCTCAAGAAGTCCGCTTCTGATGCGGGCAAGAAAGCCTTCATCGTCAATCGCGTCGGCGACACCGGCTTCCTCCTTGGCATCTTCTTTATCGCCACCACTTTCGGCACCATTCGTTTCACCTCTTACGGCCTGGTCGATCCGATTGCCTATTCCGGCATTAACGAAACCCTCGCCGCCATGCTCAGCCAAGGTCGTTTGCTTTACGGTGGCCCGGTTCTCACCATGATCGCGCTGCTCCTCTTTATCGGCGCCACCGGCAAATCCGCCCAGATTCCTCTCTACATCTGGCTACCCGACGCCATGGAAGGTCCCACGCCCGTTAGCGCCTTAATCCACGCGGCCACCATGGTCACTGCGGGCGTCTACATGGTAGCGCGTATGAACGCCGTCTATCAGCTTGCTCCCATCGCCATGGACGTCGTGGCCATGGTCGGCGCCCTCACCGCCATTTTCGCCGCCTCCATCGCGCTGGTGCAGAACGACATCAAAAAAGTCCTCGCCTATTCCACCATCAGCCAGCTTGGCTACATGTTTCTTGCTCTTGGTGTCGGCGCCTTCTCCGCTGGCATTTTCCATCTGATGACCCACGCCTTCTTCAAAGCTCTCCTCTTTCTCGGCGCGGGCAGCGTGATTCACGCCCTTTCCGGCGAACAGGATCTGCGCAAGATGGGCGGTCTCTGGAACACCGTTCCCGCCACCTCCCGGCCATTCCTGATTGCCACTTTGGCCATCGCTGGCATGCCTCCTCTCGCCGGCTTTTTCAGCAAAGACGAAATTCTCGGTCACGCCTTCTCCCGTTCTGCTTCCGTCGATCGCTATCTTTTCCTCTGGATCGTCGGCGTGATCACCGCCGGCCTTACCGCCTTTTACATGTTCCGTTTGCTGTTCCTTGCTTTCTTCGGCTTCTCGCGCGTTTCCCCCCAGGTCGAACACCACATTCACGAATCGCCCAAGACCATGACCGTCCCCCTCATGATCCTGGCGGCCCTCTCGATCGTCGGAGGTTGGTTCGCCCTGCCCACGCTTTGGGGTGAACAGAGTCCTTTCGAATCCTTTCTCGAGCCAGTCATGCGCGGTGTGCTCCCCGGAACGGTCACCGTCAAATTTGCACGCCATTCCTTGCTTGTGGAGTGGCTTCTCATGGGCATCTCTGTCGGTATCGCCGCTCTTGGCATCTGGCTGGCCTATGACCTCTACATCAAGCGCCCGCAACTCCACACCAAAGTTTCCGCGTCTTGGCCCCGCCTTCACAATCTTCTGATCCACAAGTATTACGTCGACGAAATTTACGATGCGCTCTTCGTCAATCGCATCAAGGACCTCAGCACCGCCTTCGCGCTCTTCGACGGCAAAATTATTGATGGTGTCTTTATCAACGGAGCGGCCTGGCTTGCTCGGGTTCTCTCGAAAATTTCCATGTGGTGGGATAAGTGGATTGTCGATGGTCTCGTCAATCTCATCGGCAAGTTCACTCGGGCGCTCAGCCATCCGGTGCGCATGATTCAGAACGGCCTGTTTTCCTCTTATGCCGTGCTCATCTTGATCGGCTTGGCCATTTTGCTCGCGTATTACGGCCATCACATGCAGGTTTTAGTGCGCAGTTTGCGCTGAAAGGCGATTCGCATGTTTTCTCATCATCTGCTCAGCGTGATCCTCTTCACGCCAACCATCGGCGCCCTGCTGCTTTTGCTGCTTCCGCGCGGCGCGCAAACGCTTCACCGCCTCGTCGGCAATCTCTTCGGCATTCTCGGTTTCGCCGTCTCCATCCCGCTGGTCATCCACTTTCCCGCGGGCTACCAGACTTTCACCTTCGTCGAATCTGCTGACTGGATCCCTTCGATTGGCGCTCGTTACACCCTGGGCCTCGACGGCATCAGCTTCCTTCTCGTCATGCTCACCACCTTCCTCGGCATGATCGCCATCCTCTCCTCCTGGTCCGCCATTCAACTGCGCACCAAGGAGTACTACATCCTCCTGCTCTTGCTCCAGACCGGCATGCTCGGCGTCTTCATGTCCCTCGACTTCTTCCTTTTCTATGTTTTCTGGGAAGTCATGCTCGTGCCTATGTATTTCCTCATCGGTGTCTGGGGCAGCGATCGCCGCTTGTACGCGGCCATCAAATTCTTCCTGTACACCTTGGCCGGTTCGGTTCTCATGCTCCTCGCTATCCTGTCCCTTTATTTCAACGCTGCCAAAGCCTCCGGCGTGCAAACTTTCGACATCCCCACGCTACTGGCCGCGGCTCAGCACTTTCCAGACGCGCTGAAAGTCTGGCTCTTCTGGGGTTTCTTCTTCGCCTTCGCTATCAAGGTCCCCATGTTTCCATTCCACACCTGGCTGCCCGACGCGCACACCGAAGCCCCCACCGCCGGATCGGTCATCCTGGCCGGCGTTCTCTTGAAAATGGGTACTTACGGTTTCCTTCGCTTCTCGCTGCCGCTGCTTCCTGCTGACCCGGCCCTGCGCGCCAAAATCATTCACATCGTCATCGTACTTTCTCTCGTCGGCATCATCTACGGCGCGGTCGTTTGTCTCATGCAGAAAGATATGAAGCGGCTCATTGCCTATAGTTCCGTCAGCCACCTCGGTTTCTGCACCCTCGGCATCTTCGCGCTCACGCCCATGGGTCTCTCCGGAAGCGTCCTTCAACAAATCAACCACGGCATTTCTACCGGCGCGCTCTTCCTGATCGTCGGTGTTCTCTACGAACGCCGCCACACCCGCCTCATCTCCGAGTTCGGCGGACTCGCCACGCCAATGCCCAATTTCGCCGCCATCTACCTCATCATCAGCCTCAGTTCCCTGGGCATGCCCCTTCTCAATGGCTTCATCGGGGAATTCACCATTCTTCAGGGTACGTTCGTGGTCAGCAAGGCTTGGGCTGCTTGGGGCACACTCGGCATCGTTCTTGGCGCCGCCTATCTGCTGTGGCTCTATCAGCGCACCATGTTCGGCTCCGTTACTCACGAAGTGAACAAAACCCTCCCCGATCTCAATCTTCGCGAGTACGCCGTGCTTCTCCCACTCGTCATCATGGCCTTCTGGATCGGCATTTACCCCAAGCCTTTTTTTGACTACATCAACAGCCCCGTCGACAAAATCGTCCACCAGGTCAATCCGGACTTCTACAAGCCCACGCGCAGCCAATTCGCCGCAGCCCCCGGCTCCGCGCCCGCCAACGCTTCCGCCTCCGTCCCCGTAGGGGCGCAGCACTGCTGCGCCTCATCTACCGAGGTCTCCACCGTTTCCTCACTGTCTTCCTCTACCTCCTTATTAACTTCCTCTACTTCCTCAACCTCATCCGCTGAGACCGGAGTCAAATAAATAACGCCAATGCCCTCGGCCTTCCAATCCGTCATCAACTACATCCACGGCGATGGTCTGGTCATCTTGCCCGAAATGGAGTTACTCCTCTTCGCGCTCGGCATCCTTATCTTCGATTTCCTGCTCGACAAAAAAGAAAAGCACTTCAACGCCGTTCTCGCCCTTCTCGGCGTTTTCGCCAGCGCCCTCGGCGTCTACATGCAGGTCCAGCGCTACAACGTACTTCGTAATGATCCCGCTGCGCCTCCGGGCATTCTCGGTTTTCAGGACACCGTCCTCATCGACGGTTTCTTTATTGTCTTCGCCATTTTGTTCTTGGCCGCCACCGCGCTGGTGATCCTTCTCTCCATCCGTTACCTGGACCTCGAACGCGAGCAGGAAGGCGAATTCTACGCCCTGCTTCTTTTTGCCTGCATCGGCATGATGTTCATGGCTTCCGGCATCGATCTCCTCGTGCTCTTCCTTGGCCTGGAAACCATGGCTCTCAGCTTCTACGTCCTCACCGGATTCCTTCGCGCCAATAAGCGTTCCAACGAAGCGGCCATGAAGTACCTCCTCCTCGGCGCCTTCAGCTCCGGCATTCTCGCCTACGGTTTCTCCCTCCTCTACGGCATGAGCGCCTCCACCAACGTCTACCAGATCGGCGACATGCTCGACCGCCGCATGCGTTACACCTTTGCTCACGGCATCATCGACTGGCTCGTTGTTCTTGCCTTCGTCACCGTCGCCGCCGGCCTCTTCTTCAAAATCGCCGCTGTTCCATTCCATCAGTGGGCTCCCGACGTCTACGAAGGCGCTCCCACCCCCATCACCGCGTTCGTCAGCGTTGCTTCCAAAACTGCCAGCTTTGCGCTGCTCCTCCGCTTGATGTTCTTTACCTTCGGCTTTTCCCATCCCACCTGGCTCTACCTCATCGCTGGTGTCGCCGTCGCCTCACTCACCTGGGGCAACCTCGCCGCTCTCACGCAAAATAATCTCAAGCGCCTTCTGGCTTACTCTTCGATTTCCCATGTCGGCTACATTCTTCTCGGCCTGGTTGCCTGGGATCCCACGGGCCAGAGTAATACCGCCATGACCGGCATCATGTATTACCTCCTCGCTTACGGGTTCATGACCATCGGCGCCTTCGCTGTCGTCATCGTCATGCGCCAACGCGGCATCATCGGAGACACCCTCGACGACCTCGACGGCCTCTACCAGCGCAATCCCGCCGCCGCTCTGCTTCTCCTCATCTTCATGCTCTCCCTCGCCGGCATTCCTCCCACTGCCGGCTTCATGGGCAAATATTTTATTTTCCAGGCGCTCATCGAAACCCATCACCCGGTCCTGGCCGTATTCGCCGCCCTCTACATCGTTCCCGCGCTTTATTACTATTTCCGCGTCGTGGTTCACGCCTGGATGCGCGGTCCCGGTGAAGCCCCCAGCCCGCATCTCACCAACGCGCAAGCCGTTGCCTTGGGCGTGGCTTTGTTTGTCACCTTGGCGGCAGGGTTGTATCCTGAGCCATTCACCAGGTTGGCTCGCTATGCCTTTAAACAATAACGACAATAAATCCGGCAAGCTCTCTCCCGACGAACAGCGCGTCGCTGGCTTCAGCCGCCAGTTCGCCACCGCCCTCGAACTTCCTTTCATCCTGGTCGCCACCGTGGCCGTCGGCGGCGTCATTGGCTATTTCCTGGACCACTGGCTGCACACCAAGCCTTACCTCATGCTCCTTTTCGGTTTCCTCGGCTTCTTCGCCGGCCTTCGCGACATGCTCCGCCGCGCCAATAAGCAGTAGCGCCGCCTTTACCCCCTTCGTCTCGGTTGTCTTTGAGTGCGGCGGTTTGCCGCCGCTTTTACGATTGAATGGGCACCCCACGTCGCATGCCTACGACACGTCAATCCGAACGGAGTCTGCGGAGTGAGGAATCTTTCTTCACTCGGTCATGACCGCCACCTCCATGCCTCCATGCCAGCCCTCGTCCCGCCCCCAAATCACTCACCAACAAGCTCTCCTCATCCGACGCTATAATCCCGTAGCCCGTGACCACCACTCCCATCCCCGACCGCACCGAATCCCGCATCTCCCAACTCACCCTCCTGTTTGGCGCCCTCGCCGCCCTCCCGGTCGCCTGCTTCCACAACTGGCGCTGGGGCCTCGGCCTGTTCATCGGCGCCGCCCTGGCCTGGCTCAATTTCCGCTGGCTCAAACAGGGTCTCGACGCCCTCACATACACCATCACCGCACAATCCAGTTCAAAAAAAACCGCCGTCCCCCTCAGCGCCTACTTCAAAGCGTTCTTCCGCTATGGGTTGATAGCTCTGATTGTCTATGTTATTTTTAAGTATCTGAACGTTCCCGTTTTAAGCATGGTTGTTGGTCTGTGTGCCCTGGGAGCGGCCACCATCGTGGTTAGTGTGCACAGCATCTTGCGTCCCTCGGACGGATCGAATGGAACATGAACTCAAGCATCTCACCCATTGGGTGAACTACGTTTTGGGCCCCTTAGCCCTTCAGTTACTCCACTCCGTCGGCATTCAACCTGCTGATTACGACCATCCCATCCCCGAATATGTCGTCATGTCCCTTGTGGTACTCATCCTCGGCACTATCCTCGCGCTTCTTCTTCGCTCCCGCCTCTCGGTAGAGCGTCCCGGCGTCTTCCAGCAAGCTGCCGAACTTCTTCTCACCAATCCCATGGGCTTCGGCATCAAGGATTTGCTCGAAGAAAACGTCGCGCACGGCGCGGCCAACTACATTCCGTTCCTCGGCACCATCTCCATCTTCGTCCTGCTCTCCAACCTTCTCAGCATCTTCCCGGAATTTTCCTCCCCCACCGTCAGCGCCGTCGTGCCCCTGGCCTGCGCTATCCTCGTCTTTCTCTATTTCAACTGGCAGGGCATCCGCCATCACGGCCCCGTTCGTTACCTTCTGACCTTCGCCGGCTCTCCCAAGCACATCGGTGACTGGATCCTGGCCCTCCTGCTTTTCCCGGTGGAAATCATCTCCACCACCGCCCGCCTCCTCTCTCTCACCGTCCGGCTTTGGGCCAACATCTTTGCCAGCGATTTGATCTACGTCATCTTTCTGGGACTTTTGCTTGGTCCCTTTGAATGGGCTTGGTCCAAAAATCCACTTTTCGGCGTCATCATGGCCATCTTCCCGTTGACCATCCCCATCGTTTTTGTAGCCTTGCACATCTTTGTTTCCATCATTCAGGCGTACATCTTCACCGTCCTGCCGGCCATCTACGTAGGCCTGGCCGTAGCCGACGAGCACTAACTCCATGCACCACTTAACACAAATCCGTCATTACGAACGGAGTCCGCGAAATGAGGAATCTCTCTTCTCTCGGTACGGAACAACCATTTTCGGCTTTGCCGTTTAGCGTGAGACCGGTTTGCACCACGTAGATCCGGGAACCACCCACTGGCGGCATCTTAGGAGGCAGTTATGAAGAAAGCAGTCCTGATGTTGGCAATACTCGCGCTCGTCGTGCTCGTTGCGCCGGCCGTGTTCGCTCAAGACTCCGGTGCAGGTGCAGGTAAAAGCCTGGGCCCCATCGCGGCAGGCTTCGGTATGGCCCTGGCCGCGTTCGGTGCAGCACTCGGGCAAGGCAAAATTGCTTCGTCCGCCTGCGAAGGCATGGCCCGTAATCCCGGGGCCGCCGGTGCCATTCGCGCCTCGATGATCCTGGGCTTGGTCTTCGTCGAGACCCTGGCCCTCTTCACCCTCGCGATCATCATGCTGAAGGTCTAACGCTTCTCTCTGCTCCCCCTCCGTCGTTCCGAACGGAGTCCGCGTAGTGAGGAATCTCTCGTTAATTCATACGAAAAACGCCCGCTAGGGAATCCCCCGAGCGGGCGTTTTGCATTTGTGGGCGGATACTCGCGAACTGCACCAAGCGCCGCCGGAAGGGAAGTAACCCAGCAAGTAACTTCCCTCCTGTCGGCGATCAACAAACACTGAATCGTTACAGCGTCGCCAAGGTCTGCAACGCTGCTTTATCCTGAACCAACAACGTCGACCCGTTCACTTCCACTAACCGCTTGCGCTTGAACTCACTGAAGCTCCGGCTCACTGATTCCCGCGAACATCCGATCAATTGCGCGATCTCTTCGTGCGTCAGCGCCAGCTTCACCCGCAGTCCGCCATTCGTCACCGGAGCACCCGCCGACCATTCCACCAGGAACCGCGCCAGCTTCTCTTCCACCGAATTGCTCAGCCCGATCGACCGGATCACTTCATACGCCGAATGGCAATCGCGTCCCAAATGCTGGGCCACTTGCAGGCACGCATCCCCATACTCTTTGATGTACTTCACAAAATCTTCTCGGCTTACATAGGCCAACTGCGTTGGCTGCAGCGTTTCTGCGGTGATCTCGTGGGGCTGTCCGGAAATGGCCGGGTTTAACCCAAGGATGTCGCCCGGTTTCGCAATCTTGAAAATCAGCGTCTTTCCTTCGCTGTTCGTGGTCAGCAGCTTCACCCGACCTTGGCACACGATGTATACGCCTCGTGCCGGCTCGCCTTCCATGAATAAGATCGCCCCCGCCGGGTACGAACTCGTGCGCCGGATCTGTGCCAGCGCCCTGGCGCTTTGCGTCGATACGTTGCAGAAGAACCTGTCGTTCCGCCATCCGCATTCCGAGCAGTCATCCACTACCGGGAATCCGTACGGGCTTCGCGGTTTCCGTTGCGTCGGCGTCGGGCCATATCCAACCACGCTCTTCGCTGTCATTACGCTGCTCGCCATGGGGACCGTCCTTTCTCTTCTCCTGCCATCTCGACCGGCATTGTGGGAAAAAGCAGGTGGCTGGCCACTCCCGCGCAGCCGGTACACTTCCTTAATGTTCAGAAAATAAGAGGGTTACAGAACTGCCCGGGAATTCTTCCTCTTCCGGGGTCTCACTCAGGTGGGTTATATCGCACAGAGTTGTGTGATCTTCATCACTTCCGCTGCCGCCGCCTCCGCTTACTTTATGCCGATTCTCCCCCGCTACGGCTCCACTTCCAGCAACTGCCGGATCTTTCGGGCTAGTCCCTCATGCGTAAACGGCTTCTCGATAAAAGCTACGTCCTCTGCTAGCAGGGCATTCTGCGAAATCACTCCGGCCGTATGCCCCGACATGTACAACACCTTCACGTCCGGTCGTTTCTTCAGCAGCTCCTCAGACAGTTCGCGCCCGTTCATTTGCGGCATCACTACGTCCGTGAGCAGCACATGAATCCGCCCAGGGTACTCCGCGGCGATGTGCAGCGCTTCCGCTGCTTCCCCCGCCATCAGCACGCCATACCCTGCGGAGACCAGAAAATCCCGCGTTACCCTGGCCAGCAGCTTCGAATCTTCCACCAGCAGGATTGTCTCTGTTCCGCTGGACACTTCCTCCGGCTCGTGGCCGATCTCGTCCACCATCGCCCCGGAAACACGCGGCAGGTAAATCTTGAACGTTGTGCCCCTTCCCGGCTCGCTGTACACCCAGATATGCCCGCCGCTCTGGCGCACGATCCCGTAAACGGTGGCCAGGCCCAGCCCGGACCCGGAGCCCTGTTCCTTGGTGGTGAAAAACGGTTCGAAAATTCGGCTCACCGTCTGTTTGTCCATTCCTTGCCCGGTGTCCGTTACGGAGAGCTGCACATACGGTCCCGGCACCACATCCAGATGGTCCCGGGCATAAGCCTCGCCCAGATAAGTATTCGTCGTCTCCACCGTCAGGCGTCCACCCTTCTGCATCGCGTCGCGCGCATTCGCCACTAGATTCAGAATCACCTGCGAAATCTGGCTGCGGTCATTCTTGATGTCGCCCAGGCTCCGCGACAACACCAGCTCCAGTTGAATATTCTCTTCCAGAATGCGCCGCAACAGCGGCTCCAGGTCCGTCAGCACGATGTTCAAATCCAGCTTCTGCGGCTCGGACACCTGCTGCCGCGCAAACGCCAACAACTGCCGTGTCACCGCCGCAGCCTCTTCTCCTGCCATCTTGATCTGCTCGACCCTTTCCACATGCGCCGCGCCCGGCGGTCCGGCCTTCAACAGCATTTCCGCATTCCCCAAAATTACGCCCAGCAGATTATTAAAATCGTGCGCGATACCGCCCGCCAGCCGCCCGATGGCTTCCATCTTTTGCGACAGCAACAGTTGTTCTTCCAGCCGCCGCGCGCGTTCCTGCTCGCTGTCCCGCTGGCGCATCGCCAACTCGCGCTGCATCATCTCCGCTTGCAGCGACTGGTTCGCCGTCACCAACTCCGCGGTCCGCTCGCGCACCCGCGTCTCCAGCGCTTCCTTCGCTTCGCGCAATTCGTTTTGAGCCTTTTTCTGAAGCGTGATGTCGCGGATCGCGCTGAACACCAGCATCCCGTTTTCGCCGCCAAACGGGCTCAGGCTGATTTCCACCGGAAACTCGCTGCCGTCTTTCCGCAGCCCAAACAGCTCTCTTCCCGCTCCCATGGGCCTCCGCCGCGGCGCGTCGGTATAATCCTTCCGGTGGTGTACGTGGCCCCCGCGGTATCGTTCCGGCACCAGCATTTCTACCGGCTGCCCCAGCAACTCTTCCCGCTTGTAGCCGAACAGTTTTTCGGTTTGCGCGTTCACCAGCGCAATTCTGCCTTGGTCGTTCGCAATCACCATGGCATCCGGCGCTGCTTCCAGCAACGCGCGGAATTCGTCGTACTTCCCTGGTTGTGGGATGGGGAAATTCTGGTTGGCGGAGCGCTGCCAATCTTCCATAACGCGAGTCCCGGTCCTGACCGCTTCGAGTTCCGCTATATTACTTCACTACCTAGTTCCGCGCCAACCATCCTGGTCGCGTACTACCTCAGCGCACAGCCTGCAGCCCGCGTTTCTCTTCGTAGGGCGCAAGATCCCTGCGCCCTAGGTACGCACAGCTGGACCATAAAGGCGCAACGAGACGCCGGGCGTCAGGGCCCAGCTTCAGCCGTGCCGGCACGGGTGCAAAATGAAAGCGGCTTCAGCCGCCGCGGCAATGGAATCCGCCTCGCAAACCGCGGCCTCCAGCCCTTGGCGCGAAACGCCCCTGGCTCGAAGCTCCTACTAATATTTTTTCGCGAGGTATCCTACCGCGCGGAAAGCATCAGCGGTTGCGACAAAACGATTCCCAAAATATGATTCGGCGCCAGCCCTAAATACAGCGTAAGCAGCGCCGCTACCGCCACCACCATCGCTGCCGTCGGGCTCAGTCCTTTACTCGCGTCTGCCGGCACTGTTCCTTTGTACTCCCGCATATACATCACCACGATCAGCCGGAAGTAGTAATACGCGCCAATCACGCTATTCACCGCCATCAGCACCGCCAGCCACACCAGCTTGGATTTCAGTGCCGCGGTGAATATGTACAATTTCCCAAAGAATCCTGCCGTTATCGGCAAGCCCAACAGCGACAGCAGGAACAGCGTCAGGGCTGCGGCCGCGAACGGTTGCCTCGTGCCAAGTCCGGCATAATCGTCATACGTCAGGTAGCGCTCGCCCCGGCCTCCAATTTCTGATACCACGGTGAACGATCCTACCGAAACCAGCGCGTAGCTCGCCAAATAAAACAGCACCGCCGCATACGCAGGACCCACCAGTTCCGGGTCCGTTCGCACAAACGTCACCGCCGCAAACGCCACCATGGTGTAGCCCGCATGCGCAATCGAGCTGTACGCCAGCATCCGCTTTACGTTGTTCTGCACCAGCGCGCCCAAATTCCCCACGAACATCGTCAACACCGCCAGGATCCAGAAGGCCCAAAACCAAAAATCCGTGGCAGCGTGAACCGTGCTGAAGATTCTCAGCAATAACGCGAACGTTGCCGCCTTCGGTCCCGCCGAAAACAGCGCCGTCACCGGTGTTGGTGCTCCCTCGTACACATCCGGCGTCCAGATCTGGAAAGGCGCCGCCGCCACTTTGAATCCCAGTCCCACCAGAATCAGCGTCAACCCCAGCCGCAGCAGTGTCCCCTTCGGATTCGCGTCCGCTAGCGCCGCAAGGTTTGTCGACCCTGTCACGCCATAAACCAAAGCTATGCCGTACAGAAAGAACGCCGTCGCAAACGATCCCAGCAAGAAATACTTCATCGCCGATTCGCTCGCCTTGATCGAATCTCTTCTATATCCGGCCAGGATGTAACTTGCGATCGACGACATTTCCAGTCCGATGAACGCCGTCAGCAACTCTTGCGCCGACGACAGCACGCCCATTCCCGCCGTCGCGAACAGCACCAGCGCATAAAACTCCGCTGCCTCCAGGCTCTCGCGTTCCAGATACGAGTCACTCGCCAGGATCACCAGAAACGCCACTAACCCCACCAGCCAATGGAAGAACAACGCGAAGGTATCGAACTGCACCAAGCCGTAGAAGCCGCTCCCCATCAGCGTCGAAAACGTGACCAGCGTTCCACCGGCGGCCCCAACCATCGCTACAAACGTCAGCGCCTGCCGGTTCTTCAAAAATGGTTGCAGCAGCATGAGCATCGCGCCAAACACACACCACACCAGTTCCGGTAGCACGTGGAACACGTTGCGCAGCATTTCCTGGTTCAAGGATTCCATTTAGCGCGACGCCTGCCTTTCCGCCATCTCCACGGGTTGCGCCGGCATCCTTGCCGGCCCCTTGCTCGTCGGCACGACCGCCTCATGCATGAGGTTCGGATTCATCTCTTCCAACACCGTTTTGCAGGGCGCCGCGAACCTCCGAGTAAAAAACGGCGAACCGATTCCCATCCACAGGATCACGATCGCCAGCACCACGAGCATTGCGTTCTCGCGCGCCGAAATATCATTCAATTGACGGTTCTCCTCATGCGTTACGCCATAGAACACCCGCTGGTACGCCCACAACAGGTAGCACGCCGACAAAATCACGCCCGTCGCTGCCCATGCCGCCCACTGCCAGTGCGCCTCGAACGTCCCCAACAGAATCAGAAATTCACCCACAAACCCGTTCAACATCGGTAGGCCCATCGAGGACAAGGCCACAAACAGGAAAAACGCCGCATACCGCGGCATCGGTTTACACAACCCGCCGTACTCGCTGATTTCGAACGTGTGCCGGCGGTCATACAACATACCCACCAGCAAGAACAACGCGCCCGTCGAAATCCCGTGCGCCAGCATCTGGTACACCGCTCCCTGCATGGAAATTTCCCGGAACGCAAAAATTCCCAGCACCACAAACCCCAAGTGGCTCACCGACGAATATGCCACCAGTTTCTTCAGGTTTGGTTGCACTAGCGCCACCAAGGCCCCGTAGATGATCCCGATAATCGCCAGTGCCGCCACCCACGGGGCCGCCCGGTGCGACGCCTCCGGGAACAACGGCAGGCAGAACCGGATCATGCCGTACGTTCCCATCTTCAGCAGCACCCCCGCCAGAATAATGGACCCCGCCGTCGGCGCTTCCACGTGTGCGTCCGGCAGCCAGGTATGCAAAGGGAACAACGGCACCTTGATCGCAAACGCCACGAAGAAGGCCAGGAACAACAACGTTTCCGTTCTGGCCGTGAGCACCAGTTGTCCGCTTTGCACCATCTTCTGAAGGATTGGCAAATCGAATGTGCCCGTAACGCTATACAGCCAGATAATTCCCACCAGCATCAGAATCGAACCGGCCATCGTGTAGATTACAAACTTCACCGCCGCGTAAATTCGCCGGCCGTGGCCCCAAATGCCGATCAGAAACGCCATCGGGATCAGCATCACTTCCCAGAACAGGAAGAACAGGAACATATCGAGCGACAGGAACACGCCCACCACGCCTACTTCCAACAACAGCAACATCACGTGAAACTCTTTGATCCGGTGGTGAATCCCTTGCCAGGACGCCAGCACGCAGATCGGGGTCAGGAACGTCGTCAGGATCACCAGGAACATGCTGATCCCGTCCACGCCCAGGTGGTAATTGATTGTCGGCGACGAAACCCAGTGCGTAAATTCCACCAGGGAGTAGCCGCTCTCTCCGATGCTCACCGCCCTTAGCATCAGTAGCGAAGCCACAAACTCCACCAGCGAAACTACCAATGCAAATCGCCGGATCCATACCTCGTCATCCCCTCTCAGCCACAATAGCGCCAGCGCGCCCGCCGCGGGGAAGAACACTAGAGACGTCAGCAAATGTCCGTTCAGCGCCATTAGCGCACCGCCCCGAACCCTGCCGGCCACAGCACCGGCCAGAATATGATCACAAACACCAGCACCACCCCTACCAGCACCCACACCGCGTAGCTTCGCGTATTTCCAGATTGTTGCTGCCGCACCGTATCGCCAACCGCGGCGGTCCCGTGCGCAATCCCGTTCACCGTTCCGTCGATCATGCCCACGTCCACAACCTTCCAAAGCACATTGCGCGAAATCCACAGCAGCGGGCCCACCACGACGGCCTGGTACAGTTCATCCACGTAGTATTTGTGGTACAGCACCTCGTGAAGCCCCTTCGACGGCCCCTGCTTCACGTCCTTCCGGTACATGCGCCACGCCACCAGCAATCCCAACGCTGCCGCCACCATGGCCACACCTGATAGCGTCAACTCTAGTGCGTGCGCGTTCACCACATTCGCGTGCTCTTGTGCCGAACCCAAAACCGGGCTCAGGAAATCCGCGAAGTAATCCTTCCCGCCAAACAGCGCCGGCAACGCGAACCACCCGCCCGTCAACGAAAGGAACGCCAGAATCATCAGAGGAATCGTCATATTCAACGGCGATTCGTGCACGTGCACGTGATGCTCGTCGTACCGCGGCTTACCGAAAAAGGTCAACCAGATCAGGCGGAACATATAAAACGACGTCAGAATCGCGGCCGCCAGTCCTACTCCGTACAACACTGTACCCGCCGGCTGCACTTCCGAGTTGAACGCTGCCGCCAATATCGCGTCCTTCGAGAAAAACGCCGCAAACGGGAAAAATCCTGCAATTGCAATCGTCGCGAACAGCATGCACCAGAACGTCACCTTGATCTTCGACGCCAGCCCGCCCATCTTCCACATGTCCTGCTCGCCACCCATGGCGTGAATCACGCTGCCGGCCGCCAGGAATAGCAGCGCCTTAAAGAACGCGTGCGTCATCAAGTGGAAAATTCCCGCGCTGAACGCTCCAACTCCGCAGCCCAGGAACATGTACCCCAACTGGCTCACCGTCGAATACGCCAGCACCCTCTTGATGTCCGATTGCACCAATCCAATCGTCGCCGCGAAGAACGCTGTCGCGCACCCAATGATCGCCACGATGTACATCGCCGTCGGCGCATGCAAAAACAAAGTGTGCGACCGCGCCACCACATACACGCCCGCCGTCACCATCGTTGCCGCGTGGATCAACGCGCTCACCGGCGTGGGCCCTTCCATCGCGTCCGGCAGCCACACATACAACGGAATCTGCGCCGACTTGCCTGTCGCCCCTACGAACAACAGAATGCATGCCACCGTCAAAGTTCCAAACTGACCCATCGCCTCCGACGGCAGCGGCCCCGCCTGCGCGTACAGTGCCGCGAAATCCAGCGTGTGGAACGTCCGGAACAGCAGGAACATCCCCAGCATGAATCCAAAATCGCCAATGCGGTTTACGATGAACGCCTTTTTGCCCGCATCCGCCGCCGACTTTTTCAGGTAATAAAACCCGATCAGCAAATAGCTGCACAGCCCCACGCCTTCCCAGCCCACAAACAGCAGGGTGTAATTCGCCGCCAGCACCAGGATCAGCATGAAAAACATAAACAGGTTCAAGTAACTGAAGAACCGGAAGTAGCCTTCCTCATGGGCCATGTACCCGGTCGAGTAAATGTGAATCAGGAAGCCCACTCCGGTCACCACCAGCACCATCACCACGGTAAGCTGGTCGAACTGCAAATCAAACCCGGCGCGGAAAGTTCCCGCCACCATCCAGTCAAAAAATTCCTTTCGAAATGGCTGTTGCCCATGCGCCACAAATTCCCGTACCGCTTCCAGCGCGCACGCGAACGACAGCCCCGTCGCGCCCAGCGCCACGCTGTGCACTATCTTGTTCGGCCACTTCCAGCCCAGCAGTCCATTGATCGCCGAGCCCAGCAGCGGCAGCAGCGGGATAATCCACAGATGATCCAGTATCGGCGTTGTCGGCATTAGAGTTTCAGCAGGTTCACATTTTCTACGTTCAGCGAACGCCGGTTGCGCGCGGTCAATATGATGATTCCCAGCCCCACCGCCGCCTCCGCCGCCGCCACGATGATCACAAACAACACAAAAACTTCTCCATCCGGCTTGCCCAACGACTGGCTGAACGCCACAAACGCCAGGTTCACCGCATTCAGCATCAGCTCAATGGCCATGAATATCGTAATAATGTCGCGCTTGAACACGAACGCCACCACTCCCAGCCCAAACAGGATCGCGCTCAACAACAGATAATAGTTTGTCGGGACCATCTTCAGTTCTCCCGCTGCGCCAGTACAATCGCGCCCAGAATCGCCACCAGTATCAGAAACGACGTCAACTCGAACGGGTACACAAACTCCGTAAACAGCAAATTCGATAGCTTCCTCGTCGAGGTCAGCGTGACCGGTTGCGCCGCCGGCATTGCCGCCATGGTGCTGGAGTTCACCAGCGCCGCCGCGATCAGCCCGGTCACCGCCACCGCCATCGGCACCCCTGCATACCGCGCCACCTTCGATAAATTCGTCCGCTCTTCCTCGCCCGCGTTCAGCAGCATAATTACGAAAATGAACAGCACCATGATGGCCCCGCCGTACACGATGATCTGCACCGCGGCCACGAATTCCGCGCCCATCAGTAGATACAGCCCCGCCAGCGCCACCATCACCACGATCAACGACAGCGCGCTATGAATCGGGTGCCTCTGTAGAATCAGGCTTACCGCGCCCAGTACCGCCACCGCGGCTAACACGAAAAAGATGATCACCGCCGCGCTCATCAGTGCATTCTCCACAAAATCACGACGCTCGTCAGAATCACATTTGCTATGGATACCGGCAGCAGAAACTTCCACCCGAAACTCATCAGCTGGTCATACCGGAAACGCGGCAGCGTCCCGCGCATCCAGATGTACACGAACAGGAACGTGAAGACCTTCGCCAGAAACCAGAAAATCCCTTGGATCGCATCGTTGAATGCCGGAAAGATCACCAGCGCCACGCCCACCGCCGTTAGCGCTGTGCCTGCCACCGGCAACACCAGCCGCCCAAACATATTCTCGTAGCGGATGCCGTCAAAAATCACCCACAGCCCAAACGGAATCAGCAGCAAGCTCGGCAAATAATGCGTAAATGTCCAGGAATCCGGGAACGGCGACAGCCACCCCCCAAAAAACATGATCGTCGCCAGGCAAGATACCGCGATCATGCTCGTGTATTCCGCGATGAAAAACATCGCGAACTTCATGCTCGCGTACTCTGTATGAAATCCCGCCACCAGTTCCGATTCCGCCTCCGGCAGGTCAAATGGCACGCGATTCGTTTCCGCAATCGCCGCAATAAAGAAGCACACGAACCCGATAATCTGCGGGAACACGTTCCAGCTGATTAACCCGTGGCCGGACCCCACTTGCTGGTCCACTATCTTGCTCAAGCTGAAGTCGCCCGCCATCAACAGTACCCCCACCACGGAAAGCGTCAGCGCTAGTTCGTAGCTGATCATCTGCGCCGAGCTCCGCAATCCGCCCAGCAGCGAGTATTTGTTGTTCGAAGCCCATCCTGCCAGCGCCACCCCATATACACCCAGCGCGGTAATCGCAAACAGCACCAGCAAGCTGATGTTCACGTCCGCGATGCCTACATTCGTCTCGTATCCAAACACGGTGAAGTGCTGCGGCCCAAAGGGAATTACCGCCAGCGACGTCAGCGCCAGCGTCAGCGTAATAAAGGGCGCGATAAAATACGCCGCCTTATCCACCCTCGCGGGCATCGGGTCTTCCTTGAAAATAAACTTCACGCCGTCGGCCAGCGGCTGAAGCAGTCCGTGCGGACCTACGCGGTGCGGTCCCCAGCGTGCCTGGATATGCGCAATTACTTTGCGCTCGATCCACGTCAAGTACGCATCCACGGTCAGTAAAATGAAAACTAAAATCGCGACCTTCACGATCGGAACGATCAGAAACGCGTAGTGAGTCAGGAACTCGTTCACGGTTTGGCTTCCGCCTCCGGCAGGGATCGCATCATCGTGCAGAATCGGCCCAGCGTCCCGCTGCTGAACAGCGTATCGTTCGCGGAACGGATCAGTTGCGCAGGCACGTCATACGGTGCGTGCCCGTTCCTCGAAAACTGCAAACTCGTCGGCTCCGCCCCGCCCGTCAGCAATCCCGCCAGTTGCACGTGGTATCCGGGCACAACCTTGCGAATCTCTTCAAACACCGCCGCCGGATTCCTATAATGAAACGCCTTACCCACTCCCCGCTTTTCCAGCTGGTGCGACACAATCCGCAGCAAATCAAAATCCGTGCGCACGCCCATCACGTCCCCGCCCTTGCGCAGCAGTTGTATCTCTCCTGCCGTGTTCGTTACCGTTCCTTCCTTTTCATAGGCTGACGCCGCCGGAAACACGATGTCCGCCTGCAGCGCGGTTTCCGTCAAAAACAGGTCGTGCACGATCAGCAACTGCAGCTTGCCGCGACCAAATCCCAGTGTCCCGTAATGCGCGAGTGGGTTTGCTCCCACCACGTAAAGCGCGCTCAATTTCCCGCCCTGCGCCGCTTCCACCATTTGTGGCGCCGTCAGTCCCACCTTGCTCGGTACTTTTCCGCCCCAGTGCTTTTCCAGCACTTCCACTGCCGCTTTGTTATCAAGGTAGGCGTACCCGGGCAGCCGATCCGGCAGCACCCCCATGTCCGCCGCCCCACGCGAATTCGCATAATCGCCCAGCGCCATGTACCGCGTTTTTCCCTGCAGCTTCGAACCGAATTCCACCAACGGCGTTATCGCCGCCCCGCTGATTCCCGCTCCAAACACGATGGCCACGTCGGATGCCGCTTCCAGCGCCTGCTTGAGCGCTCCCAGCGGTCCCGCCACATCCTGCGGCAGATTGCCTTCGCCCGTCGCCAGCCAACGAACCGCCGCGGTTTCCAGTACGGGCCCAAGCACCACCGATGCCGTGGCCTTGCGCTCCAGCTTCGTTTCCTGCGCATGGATCAAAAACAGTTTCGCGTTGTGGTGACGGATCCCCGAGCGCATCTGCCACGCCACCAGCGGGTTCTGATTCGCAGCATCATTGCCAATCAGCAGCACCGCTTTCGCATCGTACAGTTGCTCGATCGTCAGCAGCGAATCGCCCGCGCGCTCGCCCAACGCCGTGATCAGCCCCGTGTAATCCGCCGTCCGATGGTGATCGATATTGTTCGTTCCAAACGTACCCCTCGCCAGCCGCTGCAGCAGGTAATTCTCTTCATTCGAAGTCCGGTTCGACCCGATGAACCCGATCCCATCCGCGCCGTACGCCGAATAAATCTGGTTCAAACGCTTCGCCGCTTCATCGGCCGCTTCCGCCCACGACACCGGAAACAGCTTTTCGCCCTTCCTCAGCATCGGCTGCTTGAGGCGGTCCGGGTGTCGCATGAAATCGAAGCCAAACCGCCCCTTCACACACAAAAATTCCTTGTTGATCCCCGACAGGTCGCGATTATTCGCGCGCAATATCTCGTGGTTCCGCACGCTCAAGGTCGTCTTGCATCCATTCGAACAGTGCGTGCAGATCGTGGGCACATACTGCATCTCCCACGGGCGCGTCTTGTAACGGTACGTCCCGCTGGTCAGCGCTCCCACCGGGCAAATATCAATGCACATCCCGCATTCTTCGCATTCCAGGTGATCTTCACGATTCGGAATGATGATCGAATGCGCCCCGCGCATCCCGATCCCCAGAGCCTTCACGTCCATCCCTTCATCGCAGACACGCACGCACCGGAAGCACAAGATGCACCGCGGCGCATCGTAATACACCAGGTCCGACCACTTTTCCTCCGGCCGATGTATTTTCTCTTCGACAAATCGGCTGGTCTCCGCGCCATACCGGAATACCATGTCCTGCAGTTCGCACTCCCCGCCCTTGTCGCACACCGGACAATCCAGCGGGTGATTGGTCAGCAAAAATTCCAGCATGGCCTTGCGTGCGCCGCGCACCTGTTCGGTGTTGGTCTTTACTACCATGCCTTCGCTCGCCACCAGCGTGCACGCCGTCTGCAGCTTCGGCATCTTTTCCACTTCCACCAGGCACATCCGGCACGCCGCCTGCAACGCCAGCCCCGGGTAGTAGCAGAATGACGGCACTTCGATGCCGATCCGCCTCGTCGCCTCAATCACCAGCGTTCCCGCGGGAACTTGCACATCCCGGTCGTCGATTTTCAGATTCACTAGTTTCGTTTCGGCCATGGACCCCTACCGCGAACTCAGCAACGCTTCGGCGGATTTATAAGCGCACTTGCCCTGCAAATGATCTTCGAACTCGCTCCTGAATTTCGTCACGATGCTGATTGTCGGCATCGCCGCCGCATCTCCCAGCGGACAAAATGTTCTTCCCAGCATGTTCTTTGAAAGGTCGTTCATCAGGTCGATGTCTTCCACTCGCCCGTAGCCCGCGTGGAATCGATCCAGCATCTTCTGCAGCCACGCCGTTCCTTCCCGGCAGGGAATGCACCACCCGCACGATTCGTGCGCGTAAAAGTGCATGATCCGGCGCGCCATGTCCACCATGCACGTATCCTCATCAATGACCACCATCCCGCCGGACCCCAGCATCGAGCCTGCTTTCGCGATCGCGTCATAGTCCATCGCTACATCGATTTCGTCGGCTTTGAACACCGGGCAGGAACTCCCCCCGGGAATCACCGCTTTCAACTTCTTCCCGCCGCGCACTCCGCCCGCCACCTCTTCGATGAACTTCTTCATGTTCATCCCCAGCGGAATCTCATAAATTCCCGGCTTGTTCACGTGACCCGATACGCACAGCAGCCGCGTGCCTCCGTTTTTCGGCGTGCCTCGATTCGCGTAAGCCTCTCCGCCTTCGTTGATGATTGCGGGTACGGAACTCAGCGTCTCTACATTATTAATGATGGTCGGGCAGCCGTAGAGCCCCACCACCGCAGGGAAGGGAGGCTTAATCCGCGGATTCCCGCGCTTGCCCTCCAGCGATTCCATCAGCGCGGACTCTTCGCCGCACTCATACGCGCCCGCCCCGGTATGAATCACCAGGTCAAAATCAAACCCGCTTCCCAGAATGTTCTTGCCCAGATACCCGCGCGCGTACGCCTCGCTGATTGCGCCATCTACAATGTCCAGCACATAGCGGTATTCCCCGCGGATATAAATGAACCCGTGATGCGCGTGAATCGCCCGCCCCGCGATGATGATTCCTTCGATCAGTTGGTGCGGATCCATCTCCATCAACGGCCGGTCTTTGCACGTGCCTGGCTCCGATTCGTCCGCATTGCAGATCACGTATTTCGCTTTGGGCGAATCCTTCGGCACAAACGACCACTTCATCCCCGTGGGGAATCCCGCTCCCCCTCGCCCGCGCAGATTCGATTTCTTCACTTCATCGATAATCTGCTCCGGTGACATCTCCTGCAGCGCCTTGCCCAGCGCCTGGTACGCCCCCAACTGCAGCGCCACATCAATCTTGTGCGAATCGTTCACTCCGAATTTCGTGCTGATTAGCGGGGTCTCCAGCTTATTGCGCTCGTGCAACGCCCCGGTGATCACCGGCACTGGCTCCGGCTTCCGCCCCTTATCCAACTCCTCAACGATTCGGTCCAGCCCCCGCGGCGTCACGTTCTCGTAAAAATCGTAGTTCACTTGGATCGCCGGCGCGCCCGTACACGCTCCGATGCACTCTACCTCTTCCAGCGAAAACATCCCATCCTCGGTGGTTTCCTTGTTCCCGATTTCCAGCCGCTTCTTGGCGTGTTCCAGCAGTTCCGTTCCGCCGCGCAGCATGCACGCAATGTTCGTGCACACCTGCACGTGGTGTTTCCCGATGGGCTTGCGGTGCAGCATCGAGTAATACTGCAGCGTCTCTTCCACCTGCACGGTGCGCAGATCCAGTCGCTTCGCGATCTCCTCGATCATCTCGTCCGTCACGCAGCCGTATTCGTCCTGTGCGTACATCATCATCGGGATCAACGCGCTGCGCTTCACCGGATAACGATTCTGCAGTTGCTCAAACTTCGCTGCGAGTTTTGGCGATAATTCCATACACCTTACCTGTCGACCTCTCCCAATACGATATCGATCGTGCCGATACACGCCACGGTGTCCGCGATCAATCGGCCCCTCACCATGTCCGGCAGCGCCTGCAAATTCACGAACGACGGCCCGCGGAAATGCACCCGCAGCGGCTTCGGCGATCCGTCACTCGCCACAAAGCATCCCAGCTCCCCTCGCGGAGACTCCACCACCGCATACGCCTCGCCCGGCGCCGGCGAAAATCCTTCCGTGAAAATCTTGAAATGGTAGATCAGCGCTTCCATCTCCGTCTTCATTTTCTCGCGCTCCGGAGGTATCACCCCCGGCAGATCGGCCTTGATCGCGCCGTCATCCGTAATCTTCTCCATCGCCTGCCGCACGATTTTCACGCTCTCGCGTATTTCCGCCACGCGCACCAGATACCGCGCGTAGCAATCCGATTCCGTCCGTGTCGGCACGTTGAACTCAAATTCCTCGTACGACGAGTACGGAAACGCCTTGCGGTTGTCGAAGGCCACGCCCGACGCGCGCAGCCCCGGCCCGGTCGTGCTCAATCCGATCAGCGTCTCTGGCGACAAATACCCGATACCTTTCAGCCGCCCTTGCCAGATGCGATTCTCTGTCAGCAGCGCCTCATACTCGTCAATCCGTGGCGGCATCATGTCCACGAATTTCTTCACCATCTCCCGCCATCCCGCCGGAGGCTGTAGCGCCACTCCACCAATGCGGATAAAACTGGTCATCATCCGCTGCCCCGCGAACCGCTCAAAAATCTTCAGAATTTCTTCGCGCTCCCGGAAGCAGTACAACATCACCGACATTGCGCCCATATCCAGTGCATGCGTTCCCAGCCACACCAGATGCGACGAAATGCGTTGCAACTCCACCAGCATCACGCGGATGTACTGCGCGCGCTTCGGCGCTTCCAGCCCCAGCAGCTTTTCCACCGCCAAGCAGTACGCCAGGTTATTTCCCAGCGGATTCAGGTAATCGATGCGATCCGTCAGGGTAATCGCCTGCGAGTACGTCTTATCCTCGCAACTCTTTTCGATTCCTGTGTGCAGGTAGCCCAGGTCCGGCATCGCCGACACCACGTTCTCCCCATCCAGCTCCAGCAGCACGCGCAGCACTCCGTGCGTCGACGGGTGTTGTGGTCCCATGTTCAGGACCATCGTCTTCCGGGTACCGATCGCCGTGTCCACCGTTGTCATAGTTCAGAACTCATCTTCTACGCCAGGGCACGGCTTTAGCCGTGCCGTAACGGTCACAAAGTCAACCCGGCTTTAGCCGCGGAGGCCTCCGCTCGAGCTGTCACACAGAACTCGCGCCGCCGCTACCGTTTCCCTTCGACAGGAAAATCCCTTCGCAACGGGAATCCTTCGAATCCGTCCGGCAGCAGAATCCGCCGCAAATCCGGATGCCCCGCAAACTTGATACCGAACAAATCGAAAATCTCGCGTTCCATCCAGTTGGCTCCCGGCCAAACTGGCACCAGCGATTCCACAATCGGCTGCTGCCCGCTCACCCTGGTTCGTAACCTCAACCGCTCGCCCCGGTCCAGCGATACCAGCGAGTAATTCAAATCAAATCGTGGCTCAATCGGGAAACGATCAACGCACGTGGCATCACTCAGAAGATTGTATTTCAGCGCGGGATTGTCTCGGCATTGCAGGGCCGTCGCTCGCAACAGCTCCCGCGGCACCACGATAGTCGTTTCGCCCCGCTGTTCCAGCACCTGCGTCACCGCCTGCGCGTTCCAGGTGCGTAGCGCTTCGACTACAACATCAGCGTTTGCTTTGGCAACCTCGGGCACGTGATTGTGATCCTCGAAAGGGCGTTACTTCTTTGATTTATTCCAGTCCAGCGCGCCCTTTTTCCAGAGATAGACATATCCGACCAGCAGGATGGCCACATAGAACATCATTTCTAGGAAGCCGAACCAGCGTGTTTCTACATTTCTAGCTAGATCTTTAAATATGTATGCCCACGGATACAGAAATATTGCTTCCACATCAAAGAGAATGAAAACCATTGCCACCAGATAAAACTTCACCGAGAA
This sequence comes from Candidatus Acidiferrales bacterium, assembly GCA_963776365.1. Classification (GTDB taxonomy): domain Bacteria; phylum Acidobacteriota; class Terriglobia; order Acidiferrales; family UBA7541; genus Acidiferrum. Next base: position 141,530 of record CAVZMQ010000020.1, read on the forward strand.
CGGCTCCCGTGCGTCTCCCGTCGGCGTGATTCCGCATTCGTACGGCTGTTGTTTTGCCTTGTTCGGACGCCGCCAGCCAATAAATGTGGACACCGCGATCAACGCCCCTGCCAAAAACGCTGCCACCAGCAGGTGTATCAGTAGGGGAACGTACGCATGCAGGCCGGAGGAGGTCATAGTCGAAGAGTTATAATATCGACAGAGGCCCTACCGGTCAAATGCTCCGGAAGTTCCGGGCCGGTCGCTCGCGGTAGGCCTTTGCGCGCATCGCGCACCCGTTGCCGCTTAGGAGCAATTCGGCTCATGGTCTTCGGCCACAACACCAACCTCAAGCTGGGCAACGTCACTGTTCACGTGCAAACCGAAGATCGCGGTGTATCTCACGGTCTCATTGACACCACCGTGTATTTCCACGGTCGCGTCCTTCATCGCCGCACCAACAATTATTACGACCTGCTCCCTCTTGACGACGATCGCCGGCAGGCCCTTAAGCTCCGCGTCGACGATCAGCACCACACCGTCATCGAAGAAATGCAATCCGGTGCCTTGCATCTCGCCTTGCCGGCAATTCCCGAGGCCGCCCACGACGCTCCGCCTCCCGTTCCCACTCCCAACCAAACTCCGGCACCCGCGCCTCCACCGCGCGCCCTGCTTCTCGAACTCACCAACGCAAAATCCTGGCTCTCCGGCAAACACGCCAAACTCCAACTCTCCGTTCGCGAACAAGGTGGCGATCCCGTAGCCGGCGCGCAGATCACCGTGCAAGTGGAAGGGAGCGACAACGGGAGTCTTTTTCACGCGCAATCCGGTCCCGCTGGCGACGCCCAAATCGAATTCGAGATGCCCAAGATTACCAACCCGAATGCCGCGCTCGTTATTACTGCGCTCGATTCCACCGGCAACGGCCATCTCCGATTTGCGCTACGCGCCAAACCTCGCGTAGCCTGAGCTAAGTATATGGCTAATCCCGTCACCATTCAGGTTAACGGCGAGACCCGCGAGACTCACCAGGGCACCACCATCTCCACTCTTCTCGCGCAACTCGGACTCAACAGCGGCCGCGTCGCTGTCGAATACAATCTCCAAATCCTTCCCAAAACCGAATGGGACCACACCCAAGTCGCCAACGGCGACCGTCTGGAAATCGTCCAATTCGTAGGTGGTGGCTAGTTCCTTTTGGACTGCGGGAGCCCTGCTCCCGCCATCGCTCAACGCTTCTTGCGTCAGGGCACGGCTTCCGCCGCTGAGGGACCGGGTGCCCCACAGGCCGCCAGCATGTGGGCTCTTGGGTTTCTCCTAACTGTCAACGCAAACGCCAAAAAAAAGCATGTCATCCCGACCGCAGCGAGAGACCCGCTTTTCCCGCCGCGCCTAGACCCCTTCCAACAAATGCCCCATCTTCCGTTTCTTCGTTTCCATATACCGCCGCGAAATCTTCGAAATCCGTGGCTGGCACGGCACCCGTTCCACCACCTCCACCCCAGCCGATTCCAATTGCCGCACCTTATCCGGATTATTTGAAAGCAACCGAATCTTCCGGGCGCCCAATTTCTTCAAAATCCTCGCCGGAAATTCATATTCCCGCGCATCCGCCGCGAATCCCAGCGACTCATTCGCCTCCACCGTATCCATCCCCCGGTCCTGCAATTCATAAGCCCGCAGCTTATTCATCAATCCAATCCCGCGCCCTTCCTGCGGTAGATACAGCAAAATTCCCGCGGGTGCCTGCCCAATCTTCTTCAAGGAAAGTTCCAATTGCGCGCGGCAATCGCACCGCAGCGAAGTCAGCACGTCCCCCGTCAAACATTGCGAGTGCACTCGCACCAGCGGCGCCACCCGCCCATTCAATTTCCCGCGCACCAGCGCCACCGCTTCTTCCTCCGGCCTGTGCCCGCGAAATCCATAGATTCCAAATCGCCCATACCGCGTCGGCAGCTCGGCCCGCGCCACCAACTCCGCCTCGCTTTTCTTTCGCACCGCAGTTCTATCTACCGATTTTTTCTTCGCCATATTGTCGTTCAGTATAGCAGGGCAGGGAACTCGCCCCCCGAAACCGGCACGCAACAATCCTGCTGCTTTTCCCGCTCTTTCTTTACAATAGGAACGAGCGTTCGCTTGGGAACAACGTATGCCCGACATTCCGAACGGAGTCTTCGAAGTGAGGAACCCCTCTTAGCATTATCCGAATCCACCACCGATGGAAACCACCACCCTCACCATCCGCGAACTCCTCTTCACCCTCCTCCTCAAGGTGGGCGTGGCTTCCTCCATCGCCGCTCTGCTCGCCCGTTGGAACACCTTCCGTCGCGTCCTCTTCACCGAGGAACGCGATGCCGACCAGAAGCTGAAACTCATGCTCTTCTTGGTCCCCGCCTTAATCGTCGGCGTTATCCTTCGTCTCTACCGGCCCGCCTCCTATCAATTCGCCGACCTCTCTCTCGAAGGCGCCTTCCTCATGGGTCTTCTCGGTGGCCGCGTCGTCGGTCCCATCGGTGGCGCCATCATCACCATCCCCGCGCTGATGGCCCACGAGTGGCTCGCCATGCCCGCCGCCGCCACCGCCGGACTCCTCGGCGGCCTCATCCGCCAGCTCATCCCCGACAAAGAAGATCTGTGGAACTTCGGCCCCTTCACCTTCCTCAATATTCCCAAAGCCGTCATGCGTCTCATCCGGGACGCCGACGTGATGTGGGAAATGTTGCCACTTTTCGCCTGCGTAGGCCTCGAATTGGGACGCGTCGCCTTGGTCATGGCCACCAATCCAAAGTGGCTATTCGCCCTCGATAACGGATGGAACTGGATTCTATGCCTGTGCGTGCTCGGCACGCTCATGTCCGTGGCCGCCCCGCTCAAAATCTGGAATAACACGCGCAACGAAATGAAACTCGAGCGTCACGAGCAGCTCCTCCTGCGCGCCCGCCTCGATGCGCTTTCCAGTCAGATCAATCCCCACTTCTTGTTCAACACCCTCAACACCGTCTCCTCCTTGATCCGCATGGATCCCGATACGGCCCGCGGGGTGGTTCTCAAGCTCAGCAATATTCTTCGCCGCCTGCTGCGCAAGCACGAAACCTTTGTTCCCTTGCGCGAAGAGCTCTCCTTCATCGACGACTATCTCGACATCGAAGTCGCCCGCTTCGGCGAGGACAATCTCGACATCGTCAAGGAAATCGGCGAGGACACTCTCGAAACCTTTATCCCCAGCATGCTGCTTCAGCCCATCGTGGAAAACAGCCTCAAGCACGGTCTGGCTCCCAAGCTGGAAGGAGGCCGCATCCTCCTGCGCACCTCCAACCGCGACGGCCGCCTGCACATCGAAATCGAAGATAATGGCGTCGGCATCTCCGAAGAAAAAATGCCTCACGTCTATGTCGAAGGTATCGGCCTCAGCAACGTGCGCGAGCGCCTTCGCGTCCTCTATGGCACGGACTTCCATCTCGACATTTCCAGCCACCAAGGCCAGGGCACCAAAATAAAAATTGATGTCCCACAACTGGTTCCGGTAATTCCCGAAGTCAGCGTCTTCTAGTGTAGGGACCGCCTTATGAGGCAGTCCGCTCTTTCGCGAGCGCCCCCGCCTCGTAGACTGAGGTGGGCCCTGCGCTTCCTTCCCTTATTTTTTCTTTTCGTCCGGCCCCGAAAACTTCCTGCCCGTTGTAACATCTATCTTGTATGGGCGCTCATCTGCAACTGACCGCATCCGACGGCCACCGCTTCGACGCGTACCTCTCCGAACCCCGCAGTCCCTCCAACTCTGTCGTCATCGTTATCCAGGAAATCTTCGGAGTGAACCGCCACATTCGCGCGGTCACCGACGATTACGCTTCCCAAGGCTTCATCGCCATCGCCCCCGGCCTTTTCGACCGCGTCCAGCCCGGGATTCAACTTAACTACAATTCCGCCGATGCCTCCCGCGGCATGCAAATCGCCACGCAAATCGGCGTGGAGAAACCCCTCCTCGACATTGCCGCCACCATCAATCACGCCGCTAAAGCCAACACCCGCAAAGTCGGCGTCGTTGGTTTTTGTTGGGGAGGCACACTCGCATGGCTCGCCGCCACCCGCCTCAATCCCGCCGCAGCCGTGGGCTATTATGGCGGTCAAATCACCAGGTTCGTTGCGGAAAAACCGAAGTGTGCCGTCATGCTGCACTTCGGCGCAAAAGACAAACACATTCCTGCCGCAGATGTCCAGAAAATCCAGCAGGACCATCCGGACATTCCCATGCACATCTACGAAGACGCCGGCCACGGCTTCAACTGCGATCAGCGCCCCGACTACAACGCCAAAGCCGCCTCCCAAGGCCGCGAACGCACCCTCTCCTTCTTCCGCTCCCACCTCTAACGCGTCCGCCTCTAACGCCCACGGTTTGATTAGTGGCGCCGGCATCCCTGTCGGCTCCCTGTAGCCTACGCCCTGTAGCTCACGCCTTCCGGCGTGAGGCCGTTCACCGCGAGCAACCTCTACCAACCAAGTATTCACATCAATCAAAAGAAACCCGTCATTCCGAACGGAGTCCTCGAAGTGAGGAATCTCTCTTCTCTGTGGCGGGTGCCCCGCGTGCCGTTCTTGCACGTGGGTATTTTGGTTCTTTCCTAACTGTTCGGCGTAGCGCTGACTTCCGTGTCCGCGGGTGCCTCCCCGCCGTTAACCTCACAGGACCGCACCCGCCCCACCCTGTTGCCCTCCGCCTCCACTTTATGGTCGACTATTCTCCATGACCACACCGCAAACGAAATCTACCGACCTCATTCCGGCTCTCGACGGCCTCGCCCGCTCTTCCGCGAACGCCGATGCCCTCATGAAAGCCATCGTTGCCCTGCTCCACGAAAAACTCACCCGCTACAACTGGGTGGGATTCTACATGCTCGAGCACAATCCCTCCGGCGACGTCCTCGTGCTCGGGCCCTTTAAAGGCACCATGACTCCCCACACCCGCATCCCCCTGAACCAGGGCATCTGCGGCGCCGCTGCCTCCACCGGAAAGACCGTGGTCGTCGACGACGTCAACGCCGACTCCCGCTATCTCGCTTGCTCCCTCGAAACCAAATCTGAAATCGTCGTTCCCGTCTTCGCCCACGGCAAAGTCATCGGCGAACTCGACATCGATTCCCATTTCCTCGCCGCTTTCGGTCCCGACGACTGCAAACTCTGCGAAAACGCCGCCGCCGTCCTGGGCAAATTCATCGAGCAACACCCCTGACCCGTCTTGGCTGGTTACTTCGGGGCACACCGCTATCACTCATTAGCGCACGAGCGCTAACTCTTCTTCCGCATACTTCTCAAAATCGTAGTCGTACACTTCCATGGTACGCGCGACATTATTCCGAACGGAGTCCGCGAAGTGAGCAATCTCTTTTTTCTGTGGCGCATGCCCCACGGGCCGTTTTTGCCCCCGGGGCGGAGAAACAGCCGGCGACAAACGCCTGGCGCCGGCTGTTCGGGTACATTAGTCTTAGGCGTTTGCGCTAGGAGACTTGCTCTTCCGCGTGGAGACTTCCGGCTCTTCTGTTTTTTCCTCCCCTTCGTCCAGCTCTTCCGCTCCTTCCTTGCCGACGCGTTAATCTGCTGGGCGAGGTCCGTGAGCTTGGCGTCCGTTTCTTTTTCCTCGTTCAGCGTCATTTCCAGTAACTCTGCGGCATCATCCTCGCCCAGTTCCTGCGCCCAGGTGTGCACGCAGCCATACGCCGCGATTTCATAGTGCTCCACCCGTTGCGCCGCCGAAATCAACGCTGCGTCCATCACTGCTCCCTCGTAGTCTTCCCCCATCATCTCTTCGCCCTCTTGCAGGATTCCCACCATGCCCGGGCACTTCTTTCCGGATGGCTTCTCCTCCAGGGACCTCAGCACCTGCTTCAGCCGCTCGACGTGCTCCTTCGTCTGCTCCAAGATGCTGCTCGATGCCAGATCGCAGGTCGTCAGAGTTGGCCGCTTTCGCCATCTTCGGCAGCGTCTTCACCAACCGGTTTTCGGCATCATCATAAAGATCGCGCAGCTCATCAACAAACAATTCCCTGAGCGTGTTGTCTTTCATCATTCACCTCTTGTCATTTTTGCCTGTTTTGGGCGGACCGTGTTTTCGATTGCCCTCGTTCACGGTAAGTGCATCACCAACCCCCGCCAATACCCCCGTCGCCCTAGATGCGCTGGCGCAAAAAGCTTAGCGTCCTGCAGTCCCTCATTTTGCGGGAGATTGCGCGACCTCTGTTCTCGCAGCGTTTGTCACTCGCCGTAAACGCCACCTCTGCGCCATCCGCGGATTTCGGATGAACCTGAGAGCCTGTGACTTTTCTGGAGTGCGGCGGCCAGCCACCGCTTTTGCAACCGCTAACTCAACCTCGATTCGTCATCAATGACGAACGAGCCCACAAAGGGTTTTTTCTTCGCGCACAAAAAAACTGCACGGAATCCGGGCAAAGCGAGGGATCTCTCTTCGCTCCCCGCATCTTGGCAACCAACGCGCCGCCCTGGACTGCGCTCTCAGTGCTTTTCCACCGGCAACGAATTCAAGTACGCGATGATCGCTTTCGCGTCCGCGTCATTCATGCGGTAAATGTGCATCGGCGGCCGCAGCACTTCGCCTTCCGGCCCGGTTCCTTTTTCCAGCACATTTTCCATTTGCCGTTCCGTGAAGCTCGGCAAGCCCGCCAGCGCTGGTGCGCGATCCGCCCAGTTGGCAATGTGTTTCACCGGCATGATCCAGATCGGCGCCCCCTGCAGATACGCGTGGGGATCCAAATTTCCATCAGCGTCCCGCGGGGTGTGGCACTCCGAGCACTTCGCCACTTCCTCCACCAGGTATTTACCCCGCGCCACGTCGCCCTGCGGCTTTGCCTGCGAGAGCCTCGCCTGCCCCACCGCCGCTAGCGCCAACAGAGCGGTAAACGCCGCGCAGAACAAAAACACCGCGATGATCCCTCTCTTATTTTTTTGAACCATACACACTTCACAGTATTACCGTTATCGTCCCAACATCAATCCACTGTTAGGAGTACCTCCTCCGCTCTTCCACTGTATCCCTTGGCTCGTCCAGCCATATCGCAAACGACCTCGGTCGCAGCAGCGCTCCTTCAATTCCACCTCTTCAATCTCGGCCACGCCTCCGGCAACGGCTCCTGGAAGTCCCGGCAAAGCAGGATATTGTAATGTTCCCATCCCATCCCCAGCGCCGGGTCGTTTCGCGGCCCAACGGCCACGCTCCCGCACCAGTACTGCGCATCCTTTAAACTCCATTCCAGCAGGATCACGCTTTCTCCCGTGTATTCGCGCGGCCCCCAATAGTAATAATTTTGATGAGCACTGATGGCTTTGGGCAATCCGTAGCGCCCTCCGAAAAAGTCGATGGCCCCCGCGCCTCCATAATTTCCCGCCAGGATTGCCGTTTGCGCGCGCTGCTCAGGAGGTAGCGCGTGATACACCGCCGCCACCTTCTCCACCATCTCCGGCCACCCAAATTCATCCGCAAAATGCTGCGGCAGCGGGCTAACCATGTCATTCTCCGTGCGCGTCATCTTGATACCCAACGCATTCATATAAGCCGGAATCTTCTCCGCCGGCAGGATCGGCATCGCCAGCGGTGCGGCCACAATCCCGGAGGCAATCACAATCGCCGGAGTCGCGTGGCGCAGCCACCGCAGTCGCGCATACGAGGCGATCACCAGTTCCCACAACACCGCGCCGCCAGCAAACAGCATGGGATAAATCGGCGCCAGATAATAATCCTTCCCGTGCAGCGCCATCATCACCGCCAGAAACACCACATACGTATAACCCACAAACCGGTACCGTTTCGCGCCCGGATGCAACAGCAAGTACAACAGCCCGCTGATCCATACAAACGAGCTGTACGGATTCAACATCGCGATCTGCTGGAGCACCAACGCCAGCGGCGGCAGTTCCACATTTTTATGCGTTGCTTTTACGTTGTGCAGGTCCTCCAGGGTAGGGAAGTGATGCGCGTATTGCCAAAGTACATTCGGCAGTGCGATGCAGAACGCCACTGCCGCCGCGATCCAGAACCATTTCGTTGTCAGCACCCGCCGCTGCGGCGAAATCGCCAATCCTGCTACCAGCGCTCCTATAAAAAACACCGTCGAGTGCTTGTTCAGCAATCCAAATCCCAACAGCACCCCGCACCACACCAGCAGTTGCGGCCGCTCCTGATTCAGCGCCAGCAGCAAAACATAGACGCATCCCATCCAGAACAGCGGTTCGATGGGATTCATCGCCAGCCGCGTTCCATTCCCCGCAATCACTGGAGCAAACAGCACCGCGATGCACGCCAGGAAAATCGCCCAGCGTTTCCCTCCCAGCTCTCGCGTGATGACGCCGCTCAGCGCAATTTCCGCGCCGTACGCCAGCGCCGGAAGCAGCCGGATCGCATGCAGCGAATCCCCAAAGATCGCACGAAACCCGCGCGCCAGCCAGGCAACCAGCGGCGCAAAATCCACGTATCCAAATGCCAGGTGATTGCTGCACGCGATGTAATACAGTTCGTCGCGGAAATAACCGTAGCGTCCGTTGAACGCCATTTGCAGCAGGAAGCCCAAAGCCCCGATACCCCAAGCCAGCCGCGTATTGGCAGCCTTAACTTGTTCGCTTTGTTCCTGAAAAACCGCCGCACCCGGCGCGCCCATAATCATTCCTATTGCGGAAAACCGTCCAACCACGTCATTCCGAGCGGAGTCTTGGTAGCGAGGAATCTCTCTTCGATCGCACGTCTCCACTCCATACCAGCGGTGAAAGCCCCCTTTTCTGCCAGCCTCGCGCCATCCGGGCTAGCGCGTCTCCCTCAAACGGTGTGCCAACCGGATCTCTCGCCGTTTCGCCGCCTCTTTCCACCGCCGCTTCTCTTCCGCCGTCTTCAAAATCAATGGCGGCACCGCCTTCGGCTTCCGCGTGTTCTCGTCGATGGCCACAAACGTCACAAACGCCGTTGTGGTGTGCTTGCGTTCCCCGGTCAAAATGTCCTCGGAGTACACATCCACGCCGATCTCCAGGGAAGTATGAAACACCCGGTTTACATGCGATTTCAGGATCACAATTTCTCCCAGGTTCACCGGATTCCGGAAATCGATGTAATCCACCGACGCCGTCACCATGTAACTGTTCGCGTGCCGGCTGGCCGCCATCGCCGCCACAATATCCACCAGATGCATCACGTGCCCGCCCAGCAATTTTCCCAATGCATTCGTTTGCGCCGGCAGCACCACTTCCGCCATCTCCGATGCCGAGGCGCTCACCGGCTTTCCCTTCATTGGCTCTTCGCGAAACCCTGCCGTCATTCCTTTGCCATATCGTGGCATCGCTCTCCTCTTTTCCCTGTGCTTTGGCTGCTTCCTATCCCCACGTATAATACGAGACGTTCCCATGACCGGCCAAAAGAAAACCCGCCGCCAAAAACTCGAAGAATTCCTGGTGCAGAATCCCACCGACGCCTTCACCCTGTACGGTCTGGCTCTCGAATGCCTCAACAGCGCCGATTTCGCGTCCGCCGAGTCTTACTTTCGCACCCTCATCCGTTCCCATCCCGATTACGTCCCCGGCTATCAGATGTACGCGCAAACCCTAGCCCAGAACAATCGTCCCGACGAAGCCAGATCCATCCTTACCCAGGGCATCCAAGCCGCCACCCGCTCCAACAACCCACACGCCCGCTCCGAAATGGAATCCCTCCTCGAATCTCTCGCCTGACCCCGTACACGTTGCTTCCGATGTGGCCAAACGCATTTGTCGTAGCGGCGGCTATACGCCGCCGCCCGTGACACAGGGACTCCTGCCCGTGCTTATGCCACCTTGCTCGATTCACATCGCGCAGCTACGTCGGTCAGCTCAACGTCGATTATTTTAAAGTAATCCATGATGTGCGCCTTCCAAGTCCTAAACAAATACATGAAGTCTTCGAGCGGCCAACTAACTCCATCTCCAAAACATTCATGACTTACCTAAGGTCGTGCCCGCGGTCAGGAGTCGTCAACCAGCCGACAGTCAAAACTTGGTGGCTTCGCTATCTCGTGTATCACTTGAAGGAGGGACGCGAGCTCCCCGTGAGCTCGTCGTTTTCTCTACAGCAACTCTGCGTCCGCGGTAATCTTGCTGGTCCGATCCCGCACGGGCGCCGACCAGCGCCGGAGGCGGGCCAAACATTAGCCCGGCGCGTAAGCGCTGGGTCGAGACAACGGACGGGAGCGCCGTAGGCGCGACATACTTCCCATCTCTTTCCTCCACTTGAGCTGGTAGCTGTAGACTAACGGCTGTCGGCTAGAAGCTCCGAGCTTCGCACTACCGACTGTTCCTCTTCAGCACCAGCGCCACCAGCACCCCCACCAAAAATCCTCCAATGTGCGCCCACCACGCCACCCCGCCCGTCGCCGACGCCCCAAATTCCCCAATCCCCTCCAAAAACTGCAGCACAAACCAATACCCCAACACCAACAACGCCGGAATCGGAATCAGGAAGACAAAAAACAGCATCAACACATTCGCCCGCGGATACAGCACCGCGTACGCACCCATCACGCCGCTGATCGCCCCGCTCGCTCCAATCGCGGGCAGGGAACTGTGCAGGTTGAACAGCACGTGGATGAACCCCGACGTCACTCCGCAAAACAAATAAAAAATCAGGTACCCCACATGCCCGAAATAATCCTCCACGTTGTCCCCGAACACGTACAGGAACAGCATGTTCCCCAGCAGGTGCATCAGCCCCCCATGCAGAAACATGCTGGTGAACATGGGATAGAACGCCATCTTGAATCCCAGGTACCCGGCCAGCGCCGCCGGAATCCGCGTCGGCACCGTGGCGTGCGACATCAGGAACGCCTTCGCCGCGTGTGGCGGCAGCGTCACCTGGTAAAAGAACACCACCACGTTGATCGCGATCAACGCGTAATTCACGAACGGAAACGTTCGCGTAGGATTGTCATCCTTTATTGGAATCATGGAGTCGGAAGCGCCGGCTTTGTGCCGACATCACCTGTAGCTCACCCCTTCAGGGGTGGGGCTTTTCTGTAACTGCACGCAAACTGATTTCCGTGAACGGCCGGCCAATTCCATAAACGCCCAGCCTGCGTGCATTCCTGACCACCGCCAGTGTACCTTGGAGCGTGGCGTCCTGCCGCCGCTTTTCCGGTCGAGACGTGGTCCCAGGCTAGTCGCTCGCCTTCACCCTGCTCGTAATAAAGACTCGTCATTGCGAACGAAGTCGGCGGAGTGAGGAATTTCTTGGATCGCCGCGATGAAACAATCAAGTGCGGCGCCTCTCTCGTGTCTCCCAAAATGTCGGCGCGCCGACCAACCCAAGGTAGCAGCGGCTTTGCGCCGCTGCCCGCAGTGAGTCATCTCTCAGCGCTCTAGCTGTAGGCTGTCAACTAACGGCGATCAACTGCCTCCCTCACTAGTACTCGTCGCAGAACCCCGGCGCGTTATACCCCAAAATCTTGCAGCTCCGCTTGATCTCATTCGTAATCATCTTGCACGTGTTCCGCGCATTGCACGGCGGATGCGTCGCCGGAGATACCTGCAGGCACTGTTGCGCCAACTGATTCGCCCGCTGCGCTCCCACCGCCTGCACGCACGTCCTACCCTGCGCCGCATCATCATACCTAGCGCCATACCCGCCGCCGGTTTCCACCGCAAAGTCCGCCCGGCATCCTTTATCGACCCAAATTCCCCGCGAATCGAATCCCCACGTGGTGCCCTCAACGCACGACGACCCGCTCACCTGCTTTGCCATCTGAATGCGCGAGTTGCTCGTATCCACGTTGCAATAATTCCGCTTTCCATTGTCCGACGAGCAGCGAATCGTCCGGCGGGACACCGGCTGGTTGCCATAACCGTTCCCATTGCCATGGCCATTTCCGTTTCCACCCACCGTAAAATCCGCGCGGCATCCTTTATCTACCCAGATCTCGCTCTGGTCGAACCCCCACGTCTGTCCTTGAATGCACGGCGACCCGCTGATCTGCCGGCTCATCTGCACTCCGTAGTTCGTCATGGCCGGGCATCGTTGCCGCTTACCGTCATTCGAGGAGCGCGTCACCGTCTGCCCCCCTCCATAGCCTGTTCCGGCGTTCCCCGCCAGCAGAAAGTCCGCGCGGCACCCGCGGTCCACCCAGATCCCTCGATGGTCATAGCCCCCAGGTCTGATCTGGATGCACGGCGAGCTGCTGCGCTGCTTCACCATCTGCACTCCGGTCCGGGTCCCGGCGTTGCAATAATGTCTCTTCCCATCATCCGATGAACAACTGATCGTCTGCTGCGCCCACGCACCTCGTGCGCCCAAGAGCGCCACCGCCAACACCAACGCCACCCGTCCCAGCCTTTGTAGCGACGGCCTTGCGAGGCCGTCCGCAGACCCGCAATCTCCTCCGTGGCTAGGCATGAGATTCTCCCGAATTGATCTTCCGGCGGGCGGCAACGGCGGGCGGAAAGCAGCAGCACGCTACTGCGAATCGTCCAAAATCTCAAACCCAAAATTCAGCATGCGTTGGCCCCCCCTGAACCGAAGAGGCAGCGGCATAAGGCCGCTGACCTCCACCTCTGCTGGTGTGCACCACATCCTGCCGGCTGCGCAGCAGTTTTTTCGCACGCACGTCCGCCCAGTCGCAGCAGGGAAATGTCACGAAGCGCGTCCCATAATAATTTCAGCCAAGAGTCCTGGTTAACAGAATCTAAGACAGCTCCGAACCTACTGAAATCGCGCCACCTCCATGCACCCTGTGGAAATTGTCGGCCCGCCGACATTTTGCAGTGCGGCGGCCCGCCGCCGCTTGCACACTCACAATGGCATTCCTCGGCGCCCGTTTCACCGTACTGCCCAGTTTTGAGCGACAGGCATCGATGTGCGTGCAGGGACGGCCTTCCAAGGTCGTCCGCCAGGTAAACCGTCCTCAATTTCGGGGTGTTCTTGCCCCGCCTAATTAACTCCAACAAGCGGCCCGCCTCAGAAGGCGGACCCTACGACACGCAACGTGGATGCTTAGTCGGCGCGCCGACTATCCCAATACAAAACCCACATCATTCCGAGCGGAGTCATCGAAGCGAGGAGTCTCTCTTCGATGAAGGCAGCCCCGCGCGCCGCGCTGGCCTTCAATTCTCCACAGTTTCCCGTACGCCGTCATTGCGTCGCCTCACCGCGTGTGGTAAGTAATTAGTTTCTGCACGCGCGCTCGTTTTACGCAGGGAACCGTCGTAGTTTTTCCCGCGTCGCGTTCGGCGCGCCGACATTGCGCATGCCTGCCCGCGAAACGGAAGCCATCATCCTGAAGACGTTTCCCCTGGGTGAGGCCGATCGCCTGGTCAGTTTTCTGGGCCGCGCCTCAGGACGCATGCGCGGTGTAGCTGCCGGCGCGCGTCGCCTGAAGAATCGCTACGGCTCCACGCTGGAGCTGCTGTCTCACGTGCAGATTTGGTACGTCGAGCGCGAAACGCGTGACCTCGTGCGCATCCATCAGGCCGAACTGCTCGAATCCTTTCACAGGGCTCAGAGCGATTACAGCCTCAGCACCGGTCTCGCGCTGGTCAGCGAAGTGGTCGAGCAGGTTTTGCCGGAGCACGAAGTGAACGAAGCGATGTTCCGCCTCATCGTGCTCACCGCTAAAGAAATCGAACGTCGCGGCGCCACCGCCCTGGCGCTCAGTTACTTCGCGTTCTGGACCGTTCGCCTGGCCGGTTGGCTACCGCGCTTCGATGTTTGTGCCCAGTGCGGCAAGCCCTTCGGGAAGGGAAGCGCGTACCACGATCGCTTTCATCCCGGCTTGTACGACGCGGAACATCGCCGCCCAGGCATGAAGCCGGTTTCCGGCGAAGCGCGCGACTTGGCGGAGGTCTTCACCAAGCAGCGCCTGGAGCAACTCGATGAAGTGCTCACCGCACTTCCCGGAGTAAGCGAATTGCGCGAGGCAGGACTCAACTGGATCGAGCATCACACAGAACGCAAGCTCGCCAGCCGCGCCCTCCTCGAATCGTAAAGGTTGCGCCGGTTTGCTGCCCGCTTCGAGCGCAGTGGCACGTCTTGAGACTGGCCGGTCCGGTGGTGCCGTGGCGCTGGTTCGACTTTTCGGGGCGCGGACCGCCGCAACGCAGACTTGATTTTGTGGGCTGGAGGTGGCAGCGACTTCAAGTCGCTGCCCGCGGTTAGCGCAAAGGACATCCGCGATGGCACACTCTCGGCGGGATAAACCCCCGCTACAGAATCTTGGTCGACGCGCCGACATTTTAGCCGGCCGCCGCAATGTGAAGTAAGAGTTTAGGTCGCCGTTCCGAAGCGAGTTTTGCTCTTGACGGCCGGGATGGGCGCAAGACATGGCCGGGCATGTTTAAAGTAAAACATGGTGCGCCTGCGACTCTGTCGCAAGGCCAAACGAGTTTGCGTGAGGTGATACTTAAGCTTGTTGGTGGGGTCCTTAAGGTAAAACATGATTAAGCGGCTAGCTGAGTCAGAAGAGGTTTTCTTGTGGTTAAGGTAAGACTTTAGATTTGCAGAATGAGGAGCGGGCCAGTTCAACAATCACGCGAGACTAGAAGCCAAATTTCGGCGCAGTCAGAAAAGAAGGACTTGAGGAGTGCACGTGTCAGCTAAAGTAAAACTTGAATCTATGCCCAGCACCCTGGGCCTCACCTTCCAAGAGTTAATCCTTAAGTTGATGGGCTACTGGGATCGTCAAGGCTGCGTCCTCCAGCAACCCTACGACACAGAGGTCGGTGCCGGTACCATGCACCCGGAAACCTTCCTTCGCGTCCTCGGCTCCTCGCCTTATCGCGTCGCGTACGTCCAGCCTTCTCGTCGGCCCGCCGACGGACGTTACGGCGAAAATCCCAATCGCCTTTACAAACATTTTCAGTATCAGGTCATCCTCAAGCCCTCACCCACCGACATCCAAGATTTGTACCTGCGTAGCCTCGAAGCCATCGGCATCGATTTGCGCGTCCACGACATTCGTTTCGAGGAAGACAATTGGGAATCGCCCACGCTCGGTGCTTGGGGGATTGGCTGGCAGGTTCTGCTCGACGGCTTGGAGATTACCCAGTTCACCTACTTCCAGCAGAGCGGCGGTATCGACCTCGACCCTATCTCCGTGGAGATCACGTATGGCTTGGAGCGCATCTGCGCGTTCCTGCAAAACGTCGAGAGTGTCTACGACATTCGCTGGACCAACAACATGACCTACGGCCAGATCCGCCTGGCCGAAGAGCAGCAGCTTTCCGAGTACAGTTTCGACAGAAGTGACGCCAAAGCCCTGCGCGCTGAGTTCGAGTTGCACGAAAAGGAAGCCAAGGATCTGCTGGATGGCTGGAAAGTTTTTGTCGGCGCGCCGACCAAGGGAAGCAGCAGCGGCTCTGCGCCGCCGCCCAGTGGGTCACACGCGCAAGGCGGCGGGATAAACTCGCCGCTACAGAGGGGTGCGGAATCTGGGGCCCGGAATGTCGGCGCGCCGACAAAAACACGCTCACGCTACCCCTTGCTTGCGGCCTACGACCACTGCCTCAAGTGCTCGCACCTCTTTAATCTGATGGACGCCCGCGGGGTCATCTCAACCACCGAGCGCGCCGCGCTCATGCAGCGCGTGCGCGCCTTAGCTTGCCGCACGGCCGCCGCGTACCTCGACCAAAGCAGCGGCGGCAAAGAAAATGTCGGCGTGCCGACCAAATCCGGCGCCCGGCCGCCCCTACCCGGCGGGCGCCCCATCCCCGAGGTGCGCTCATGATCGCCGTCACGGTGGTTCCACATTTGGTCGGCGCGCCGACCAAATGGGATGAGCATCACGTAGCGTGTAGCGGCGGGGTGACCCCGCGGCATCCGGGAGTCCCAAATTGGAACGCCACCCGCGAGGTGGCCGCATGAGTTCCGCGAAGAAGGGAAGCCCCGTGAAGCGTTCGAAAGCAACTGGGAACAAAGCTGCCGCGAGCGGTGCGAAAGCCGACGCCAAGTCTTTTAAGGCTGGAACCGGTTCCGCTGCTCGTTCGAAAGCGAAGGCCCGCGGGGCCGCCGGCGCCCCAAATTTGGTCGGCGCGCCTACCAAGACACCCGCGCGCGTCGAACTCCTGTTCGAAATTGGCGCCGAAGAAATTCCGGCCGGCATGCTCCCCCATGCCGTCGGGGAACTAAGAACCATTCTCGAGAAGCACCTCACCGCCGAGAACCTCATGGAGGGCGCCACCGTCGAAACCTTCGGTGGCCCGCGGCGGCTCACCGCTGTCGCCCGCGGGATCATCGCCAAGCAGGCCGATCTGGACATGGAAGTCACGGGCCCGCCCAAGTCCGTGGCCTATGATAATGTCGGCGCGCCGACCAGGGCAGCCGTCAGCTTCGCGGAGAAGCAAGGCGTGCCGCTACACGAACTCATCGCCGTGCAGACCGCTAAAGGCGAGTTCATCGCCGCCAGGGTCACCAAGCGCGGCCGCACTTCCTTCGACTTACTCTACGAGATCTTGCCTCGCGTGATTCACGACCTGAGCTGGCCCAAGACCATGACCTGGACCGGCCTGAAGGGCGCGCGCTTCATTCGCCCCATCCGCTGGATCGTTGCGCTGCTCGATGCCAAGCCGCTCAAGTTCTCCTACGGCGGCGTCACTGCGGGCGATACCACATCCGGCCATCGCTTCCTCGGCCAGGCGCATATCCGCGTCAGCAACTTCGCCGATTACGAAAAGAAGCTGCGCGCCAATGGCGTCATCGTGCGCCCGGAACAACGCCGCGAGAAAATCGTGCACGAACTGGAGACGCACGCCAAGCGCACCAACTACCACATTCACGAACACACGCACCTGCTGGAACTGGTCACCTATCTGAACGAATTTCCCAGCGTGATTGAGGGCGACTTCGATCCCTCTTTCCTAGAACTGCCCGACGAAATCCTGATCACCGTCATGCGCGGTCACCAGAAATACTTCGCGGTAGAGAAGCGGGGCGGGGAACTGGCGCCCCATTTCCTGGCGGTCATCAATCTTGCGAAAGACGCCAAGGGCCTGGTGCGCGCCGGGCACGAGCGCGTGCTGCGTGCGCGCTTCGCGGATGCACGCTTCTTCTGGGAGTCTGACCAAAAGGTAAAACTTGCCGACATTCTTCCCAAGTTGCGGAAGGTTACCTACGAGTCGCGACTCGGCAGCTACTTCGATAAGGTCGAACGCGTGCGCGCCATCGCCCGCTGGCTCGCCGAAGGCTGGTATAACCTGGGCGATACGCACGCGCACGTGGCTGACGCCGACCGTGCCGCGGAGTTGGCCAAGTGCGACCTGGCCACGGAAATGGTGCGCGAGTTCACCGAGCTTCAGGGTATCGTCGGAGGCTTGTACGCCAGGGCGCAAGGCGAATCCGAAGAAGTGGCCGACGCGGTCTACGATCACTACCGGCCCGTGGGCCTCGACGACCCTATCCCGCGCAACCTTACGGGCTGCGCCGTGGCGCTGGCGGATAGACTCGACTCCATCGTAGGCTGCTTTTCCGTCGGCGTGGCGCCCACCGGCTCCAGCGATCCGTATGCGTTGCGGCGCGCGGCGCTCGGCATCGTGAAAATTATTTTGGAGAAGAGGCTGTACGTTTCTCTGTCCTTATTTATAGGCGCGGCGGGCAAAGCGCTGCTGGCGCATCCGCCCAAGAAGCAGATCACAGAACAACAGGAGAAGCAGGTGCTAGAGTTTCTCCTGGAGCGTGCGCGGTTTGTGTTGCGCGAGAAATCCGGCTACGCGTACGACGAAGTGAACGCGGTGTTGCGCGCAGGCAGCGACGACCTCGTCGATGTCGAGAAGCGGCTGAAGGCGCTCAAAGCGATTCGCAAGTCCAAGAACTTTGAGCCGCTGGCGGTGTCGTTCAAGCGCATTCGCCGCATTCTGGAGAAGGCCAACCTCGGCGCGGAAGTGCGGCCAGTGGATGAGAAACTTTTTGAGAAAGATGCGGAAAGGGAACTGTACGCGGCAGTGCGCAAAGCCGCGGGCAAGGTTGTGGATGATAAGCGCGCCGGAAAGTATCAGGAAGCGCTGGAGGAAATCGCAGGGCTGCGTAAAGTGGTGGACCAGTTCTTCGTGGACGTGATGGTCATGGCCGAGGATGAAGCGGTGCGCAACAATCGCCTGGCGCTGCTCGCGGAGTTGTTGCGCGAGTTCACCACCATCGCGGATTTCTCGGAGTTGGCCGGCGAGGAGAAGTAGCGGCGGGTTTTCCCGCCGCAGGCAGCGGCATAAAGTCGCTGCTACATGGAATCAGGAATATCGGCCCGTGCCGACTGGTTTTTGTGCAGTGGAATTTGGTCGGCGCGCCGACATCGGCGGTGCACCTTCCCGGCGTCATCATCATCCCGAGCGGAGTGAGGGATCCCTCTTGGATCGATCGCGAAGAGAGATTCCTCGCCGCGGTCGGAATGATGTGGTGACCATGGCCGGGATTTGTGGCGGGCGCTGCTACATCGAGTTTTGCTTGAAGGTAACAAGCCGGCGGGATAAACCCCGCCGCTACATTTGGCAACGGCTTTGGCGGCAGTTTTCTTCGGGAAAATGTCGGCGCGCCGACCAAGATTTCCCTCCAAACCCAACTGAGGGGAAATTGGCGGCGCGAGGAAAGCATGTAGCTCACCCCTTCGAGGGGTGGGGATTTTCTTGTTCCGGGTAGCAGTGGCTTTACGCCGCTGCCTGGCGGGATAAACCCGCCGCTACCGCTCTTCCGCGGAGACAAGAAGATCCTCAGGCTTAAGGCCAGAGCTACGGGGCAAAACATAAGAGAGGCATACCGTGAAAAAGTGGGTCTATTTTTTTGGAGCAGGCAAAGCAGAAGGAGACGGCGAGTGGCGTGATCTGCTCGGCGGAAAGGGCGCCGGGCTGGCGGAGATGACCAAGATCGGCCTCCCTGTGCCCGCCGGTTTTACCATCTCCACGGAAACGTGCGATTACTTTTACAAGAACAATAAAAAGTATCCCGCGGAACTCGCAAAGCAGGTGAAGGATAACGTCGCCAAGCTGGAGAAAGTCACCAAGAAGAAGCTCGGCGATCCCAAGAATCCGCTGTTGGTCAGCGTGCGTTCGGGCTCGGCGCGCTCCATGCCCGGCATGATGGAAACGATTCTGAATCTGGGCTTGAACGACAAGTCCGTGCAGGGCCTGGCGGGAGCCACCGGCAACGAGCGCTTCGCCTACGATGCATACCGTCGCTTCGTGCAGATGTACTCCACGGTGGTGATGGGACTCTCTAAAGAAGATCTGGAGCACCGCCTGCGCGACATGAAGCAGCGCCGCGGCGTGAAGCTCGACACGGATGTTCCGGCCGATGGTTGGAAAGAGTTGGTGAAGGAATATAAAGCGTACTTCAAAGAGCATGCCGGCAAAGAATTCCCTGACGATCCGATGGAGCAGTTGTGGGGAGCCATCGGTGCGGTGTTCGGTTCGTGGATGGCGGAGAAGGCCGTCACCTATCGCCGCGTGGAGAAGATTACCGGACTGCTCGGCACCGCCGTCAACGTAGTGCAGATGGTCTTCGGCAATACCGGCGACAATTCCGGAACCGGCGTGTGCTTCACGCGTGACCCTAGCACCGGCGAGAAAGTTTTCTACGGCGACTATCTAACGAATGCGCAGGGCGAAGATGTGGTGGCGGGCATTCGCACGCCTGTACATCTCACCGAGTTCGCGAAGCTCATGCCCAAGGCGTACGCGCAGCTCGAGAAGGTTCGAGTAACACTTGAGAAGCACTACAAGGACATGCAGGACATGGAGTTCACCGTCGAAGACGGGAAGCTCTACATGTTGCAGACGCGCACGGGGAAGCGCACGCCCGCCGCAGCGTTCAAGATCGCCATGGACATGGCTAATGAAAAGCTGATCACCAAGGAACAAGCGGTGTTGCGCATTCAGCCGGCGGACATCGAGCGTCTGTTCTATCCGGTGATCGATAGCAAGTTCGACAAAAAGACGCTGCAGGCAAAGATCCTGACGCACGGCATCGATGCGGTGCCCGGCGCAGCCGTTGGCAAGGTAGTGTTCAATGCAGCGGATGCGGAAGAGTGGGCCAAGAAGGGCGAGAAGGTGATTCTGGTGCGGCGCGAAACCAGCCCCGAAGATGTAGGCGGCATGGCCGTGGCCCAGGGCATCCTCACCGCCACCGGAGGCAAAACTTCACACGCCGCTGTTGTTGCGCGCGGATGGGGCAAGTGCTGCATCGTGGGCGCGGAATCGCTGGACATAGACTACAAATCCAAGTCCATGAAAGATGGCAAGAGCGGCAAGGTGGTGAAAGAAGGGGAGTGGCTTACCCTGGATGGCAGCGAAGGCGTGGTCTACGTCGATCAGCTCACGCTGGTGACGCCGGAATTTCCCAAGGCCTATCAGACCATCATGAACTGGGTAGATGAAATCCGTCGAATGCGCGTGCGCACCAATGCGGACACGCCGCAAGACGCGCGCAAGGCCATCGAGTTCGGCGCGGAAGGCATCGGGCTGTGCCGCACCGAGCACATGTTCTTCACCGACTTTGAATTCCCGGAGAAGAGCGCCGATCGACAGCGGGCCATTCAGGAAATGATCCTGGCGGATGACAAAGAGAAACGCGTGAAGGCGCTGGACAAGTTGCTGCCGTTCCAGCGGCGCGACTTCATCGGCATCTTCAAAGCCATGGACGGCTTCCCGGTAACGATTCGCCTGATCGATCCGCCGCTGCACGAGTTTGTGCCGCACGATCGCAAAAAGCAGGAAGAGTTGGCCAAGGAGCTGGGCATCTCCGCAGACGTTGTGGCGCGCCGCGTGGAGCAATTGCACGAGGCGAATCCCATGCTCGGGCATCGCGGCTGCCGTTTGTCGATCACCTATCCGGAAATTCTGGAGATGCAGGTGAGGGCAATTACCGAAGCGGCGATTGAATGTCAGAAAAACAAAGTTAAAGTGTTACCTGAGATCATGATTCCGCTCACACTCGATAAAAAAGAACTTGGCATCCTGACCGATGCTACCCGGCGCGTGGCGGACGAACTCATCAAGAAGGCGGGCGTAAAACTGCCTTACCTGGTGGGAACCATGATCGAGTTGCCGCGCGCGGCGTTGCTTGCGAATGAGATCGCGGAAGTGGCGGAGTTCTTCTCGTTCGGTACCAACGATCTGACGCAAACGACGATGGGGCTGTCCCGTGACGACGCGGGACGCTTCCTGCCGGACTATGTGGACGAGAAGAAGGCCGGAGTATTCCACGGCGATCCGTTCCAGACACTGGACCAGAAGGGCGTGGGGATGCTGATCAAGTGGGGCATCGAAAAGGGCCGCTCGACGCGTCCAAAGCTCAAGGTGGGCATTTGCGGCGAGCATGGCGGCGATGCTGAAAGCGTGAAATTCTGCCACCAGGTCGATATGGACTACGTGAGCGCTTCGCCCTTCCGCGTTCCGATTTCGCGGTTGGCGGCCGCGCAAGCGGTGGTGGAAGAAAAGCAGAAAGCCGCGAAGGGGAAGAAGAAGTAGCGTTGGGGCCTTTCCCGCCGCGGCGCTGGCTCAGAAGGGGCAGCGGCGTAAAGCCGCGGCTACAGGGGGGCGGCACGGATGCCCTCCAAGGATCAGGGCGAACCAGCGCTACCGAGATGATTCGTCATTCCGAACGGAGTCTGCGAAGTAAGGAATCTCTCTTCGATCGATCCAAGGGAGATCCTGTCCGCTAAAGGCGCGGAAGTAGGCAGAAGCCCTCGCTTCGCTCGAAATGACGGATGGCTTTTGCGTAGGGGCGCAGCGTTGCTGCGCCCCACGTCCGCGCGATCGATGACCTCGGGGATTGTTTGGAGAAGCTTCGTTTGATTTTGCCTGGAGGGGGTCCAGCATTGCTGGACCCCCTACGAGGAATCGATCGACGGGTGGGTGGATTTGTTGTGGCAGTGAAAGCGGCTGCGAGTCGCTGCACTTCAAAATGTCGGCGCGCCGACCAGCGGGCTTTGTAGTGGCCGAATTCTAGATCGGCCAGCGCTGGCCAGTCTAAAGACTGGCCACTACACGTGTCACAGGAAACGAGCCGGCGGCTGAACCAGGAATTTCGACTGTGGTGCGATACAAACTATATTCGAGTGTCCGTTGAAGTTTGCATGAAGTAGAACTTGAAGTCATTCCCGGCTCGGTGGGGGAGCTTTGGTGAAGAGACTTCGCTTAAGAGTTGCGGTGCCGGTTGCGCTCTTTCTATCGATGAGTGTTGGCGTCGCTGCGGATACTGCGCGACCGTGTCGCAGCGCCATTCCGCCGATGCCTGCGGCCGATGCACGGGCCGATGGCCAAGGTTCGGTTGGATCTTCACAGCAGCAAGACAACCCCGCTGCTACGGCGGAAGGGCGGGATAGGCCCGCCGCTGCAGTGAAGGGCCGCGTCATTGACGAGAATGGACTGCCTGTCGGTGGCGCTCAAGTACAGCTTGAATTTGTCGGCGCGCCGACCCATGCCGGCAATCCTGCCAGCTCCATACCACCCACGACTACTGCATCGCAAACTCCTCCCGCGAGTACCTCCCCGACGCAAACAAACTCCGGCCAAGGCGGGGGTTCGGCGCAGATTTCGTCTGGACCGCCGAGCGGCGCTGTCGCCGCTACTTTCCATGGGGTGAGCGACGATGCCGGATACGTTGTTCTGGCGAATCTGCCCGAAGGCACCTACAACGTGCGCATCGAGCGAGTCGGATTCTTTTTGCTGGCGAATCAAAAGATCGAGCTGAACGGGGAGGCCGCGGAATTTACGTTCACCATCAACCACGTGGAGGAAGTCCGCGAGAAGGTGGATGTGACGGTGCCGGAGAACCGCATCGATCCGGCCAGCACGCCGAGCACGGAATCGCTGAGCAACAAGGAAATCATCGATGTTCCGGTGGCGAGTTCGCACGACTTGCTGCAGAGCCTGGTGGCCATGCCACAGGTGCTGCGGGATAACAACGATCTGCTGCACATCGCGGGCGCGCGGAATACCGACGTGCAGTATCTGCTCGATGGCGTGGAAGTGGGCGACCCGGCGAGTAACGGGCAGACCTCGCGCATGATTGTGGAGGCGGTGCGCACGGCGGAGGTGCAAACTTCGCGGTTTGGCGCCGAGTACGCGCATTCAGGTGGAGCGATTCTGAATTACGAAACGCGCGAGGGCGACGACCACTGGCGATTCAATGCCACCGATTTTATTCCCGGGATTAATGTGCAGGACGGCGTGCAGTTCGGGAATTTCTATCCACGGGTGACATTTTCCGGGCCGATTATTAAGGATAATTTGTGGTTTTCGGAATCGTTCGACCTGCTGCACACATTGTCGGTGAAGAACGGGCTGCCACCCGGACAACCGAACGAGCAGCAATCCTGGGGTGGCGACACGTGGTCGCGGTTGCTGTGGAAGATGTCCACGAACAATAGCTTGCATGTGGGATTCCTGGCGAATGTGAATTCGGATGGAAACGTGGGGCTGGATGCGTTGCACCCGCAGAGCGTAACCACGGATAACGCGTCGCGAGAGCTGTTTGGATTCGTGAAGGAGCAGAGCTACTTTGAGAAGACGGTGTTTGAAGTTGGCGTTGGTGTGGAGGATTCGCTGCTGGACGCGAGGCCACAAGGCACGGCGCCGTATGTGCTGCTGGTGAATGGGGCGGAAGGGAATTATTTTCAGGCACAGTCGCAGAATGCGCGGCGCTACCAGTTTTTCACCGATGCGATCCGCGGGCCGGTGAAGTGGTTTGGGACCCACACGCTGTCGGTGGGCGCGAATTGGTCTGGAGTGAGCCTGGACCAGTCGTCGACACGCGGGGAGATCCAAGCACTGCGCGCGAATTTAACCCTGGACCGGCTGACTACTTTTGTGGGCAACGCGGATTTTCACGTGGCGAATACCTTGGCCGGGGGATTCATGCAGGATTCCTGGTCGCCGAACCAGCACTTGGTGGTGTCGGCGGGGGTGCGCGCGGATTGGGACCGGCTGTTCGCGGCGGCGCTGGTGCAGCCGCGCGCGGCCGTCAATTACATGCCCTTCAAAAATAATCGGGCGAAGTTTTCGGTTGGCTGGGGCATGTACGACATTCCGCTGAACCTGTCGGTGATCGGGCAGACCTACGACCAGCAGGAGGTGGACACGCTGTACGACCCGACAGGAAAAATTCCAGTGACGGGTCCGGCGACGAGCGCGTTTGTGTTGCCAGGCGGGGGACTGCAGAGTCTGCAGCAGCCGTATTTCGATATCGCCAGCGCGGGCTGGCAGGAACGTTTTGGAGAAAATACGCTGGTGAGCGTGGAATTGCTGGCGCGCGACCAGCACCACGGGCTGGTGTGGGAGACCGTGTCGCCCGGGCAGATTGGGTCGGAGTTTCTGCTGCGGAGTTCGCGGCGAGATAAATATCGTGCGGTGACAGTTTCGGCGCGGCACACGTTCAAGAATTCGGCGGAATTGTTCGGGAGTTACACGCGGTCGAAGGCCAGCACGGACCAGGCGCTCGATCCGGTTCTGGGATCATTGTATTTTGCGCCGCAGCAGCCGGGGCCGTTGAGTTGGGATGCGCCAAATCGGGTGTTGACGTGGGGCAGCATTCCCACGCCGATCTGGGGAATTCTGTTTACGTACTTTATTGAATTCCACTCGGGGTATCCGTACAGCGCGATCAACCAGCAGCAGTTTTTGGTGGGGGCGCCGAACTCGCTGCGCTTTCCGACATATGTCAGCTTATCGATCGGGCTGGAGAAGAAGTTCACGTTCCACGACCGGATTTTTGCGGTGCGTTTGTCGGCGATCAATATTCTGGACCGGGAGAACCCGGACGTGGTGGTGAATAATGTGGATGCGCCGAATTATGGAACGTTCACGGGCGGGCAGGGAAGAGCGTTTACGGCCAGATTGCGGTTTGTGGGGAGAAAATGAAGGAAGGACCGAAAAGACTAACGCAGAGGGCGCAGAGGAAGCGCGCAGAGTTCGTGGGGGAGGCAACAGCGTAGTCGTGAAGCTGGATTATTTTTGTTGGGCTGAGTGGTGAATGGTGGTGATTAGGATTTGTTCGCGGCGGAGGCGGTAGAAGAGGATGTAGGGTGTGCCGCTGATGATGAGTTCGCGATGAAGCGATTGGCCGACGCGATGGCCGAGACGGGGCTGGAGCTTAAGCGCTTCGACGAGAGCGATGATGCGCGTGGCGAGGCGCTCAGCGGCGGTGGGATTATCGAGCGAACTGTAGGCACGGATCTCGCGAAGGCGTGCCAGGGCCAAAGGAGACCAGACAACTTCAAGCTGTGACCCTTTGGCGGACGACGCCTTGCGAGTCACGGTGTGTCGTTGTGGGTTTTGCCACAAACGCACTTGGGCGGAGGCAACTCGTGCTTCGTGCCCCAGGAAAGCAGCCAGGCTTTCATGTCTTCGTTGCGAATGTAATGGCCGGATTGGAGTTGCCGGTCCGCGAGCCGGAGCTCGGAGTGCAGGCGTTCCTGGTCGCCGAGATAGGATTCCACGGCATCGGCGACGAGAAAATTTGCGCTGCGGCCAGATCGTTTGGCGAGCTGGGCCAGGCGTTTTTTGGTGGTGCACTTCAAGCGAATGCTGAAGGTGGTATTTTTTGTGTTGGTCATGAACACATTGTCGCATGGATAAAAGAAAGAATGAGGGAACAGTAGATAGCCGCCTCGGCCGCAAGCGCAGGTTGAACGGTTTAGGGGGCGACGCGCTCTATTCTTTGGCGGGAGGGCTGGCGGATTCTTTGGTGTAGTTGGGGCTTAGGGTGGAGTGGGACCGGGCGATGGGGAGGAGCGTGGGGTAGAACTGGACGAAGGTTGTGTCGACGGCGGCGTGCTGGGCGTGGCAGGAGTAGCAAGAGGCGGAGGTGGGGGTCATTTTGGAGGGCTTGTCGGAATCGAAGCCGAAGAAGGCCCAGTTGCCTTGGGCGTGGAAGCGGGATTCGTCTTTGACGTGGACCTCCATACCCATGACGTCGGTGTCCTGGAATTGTCCGTCCTGGTTGATGGAACCTCTATTCTTGGCGCCGCGGACTTCGAGGACGAGCATGGTTTTATCCGGCCACCTGCCGGTCTTCAGGAACGCCTGGTAGGCTTCGGGATTCACAAAGACATTGTCGAACATGTGGTGGTCCATGGACATGGCGGGGTTGTAGCTCATGTCGAAACCGGTGGAGAGGTACACCCATTCGCGGTAGTTGGTGGGCGCTCTTAGTTCGTCGTCGGCGGTGTAGGAGGGCGCGTCGGCGGGCGCGGGAGTAGGCGCTGGGGCTTGGGGGAACGCGAGAGATGCGGCCAAGGCGAACGGTGCGGCGATGAGCAGTAAAGGTTTGGTGTCCATGGGGTGAGAGTTTCGCGCGGGGACGCGGGAATGGGAAGACCGTTGGCTGCAGGGAGAGGGTGGTTGGCTGCAAATTTGGGGTGCAGGCGCGGGACGGGGAGTAAGATGCTCTCGTGAAAGGCGCAGAGTTCAGGAGGAAGAAGAAGAAAAGAGTTCACCACAGAGTTCACGGAGACGGCGGGGGAATCGACGAGAGATTCCTCCGCTGCGCGACCCGGCGCGCTGAAAAACCGCGCGGGAGAAAATGCCGGGTCGCTTCGCTGGAATGACGGTGATTTTTTGTTGGGAAGGCAAGACGGGGGAATTGAGGTCCTTCGCGCGAAAGGCGCGCTCAGGATGGCGCGTCACCTTTTTTGTTTGAGGCTCGTGAAGGATAGAGTTCACCACAGAGAGCACAGAGGGTCCGCAGAGTTCACGGAGACGACATGAAGCTGGCGAGGGATTGGATGTGGGCTGGGGCGATTTGCGGCGGGGTGGGGCTGTTTGAGGCTACGCAAACGGTGGTGATGATGCGCGCGGAGGGCATGCACCACGCGTGGACGGAATTGTTTTTCACGGTTTTGTTGGGGTGGGTGCCGTGGGCAGTGGCCGCGCCTATGGTGTTGCGATTGGGACGTGACTATCCGCTGTTTCATGGGAGTTCGCTGGGCGGGTGGCTGCGGCACGCGGGATTGTGGCTGGTGATTTGGGCGGGCACGTCGGGATGGAATGCGGGACTGGACGTGCTGTGGAATCCGTGGGCCCCCGATAAGGTGTCGCCGGATTTCGTGACGCTGTGGAGGCAGAAGTTTGGAAACCTGTTTGTGGAATCACTGTTTTTGTATGCCGCGATTTTGCTGGTGTGCTGGATGGTGGAATCGCGGGCACGGCTGGCGCGTCAGCAGAGGGAGGCGGCGCAGTTAAGCGAGCAGTTGGCGAAGGCGCAGTTGAGCGCGTTGCGACAGCAGGTTGAGCCGCACTTTTTGTTCAACACCATGAACACCATTGCGGGGCTGGTGCGCGGAGGGAAAAACGATGCGGCGGTGGACATGATCGTGGGGTTGAGCGACTTGTTGCGGCGGACGTTGAAGACTACGGACGCGCAGCAGGTGGCGTTGGGGGAAGAGTTGGACGTCGTGAATGTGTATCTGGACATTGAGAAGGCGCGGTTCGCGGAGCGCTTGCAGGTGAAGGTGGATGTGCCGGAGGAGTTGCGGCGGGCACGGGTGCCGAGTTTGATTCTGCAGCCGATTGTGGAGAATGCGGTGAAACACGGGATTGCCGCGCGGGTGCAGGGTGGCGTGATTGAAATTGCGGCGTCGCGGGTGAATGGGACGTTGACGGTGAGGGTGCGAAACGATGGGCCGGGATTTCCGGTCGGGTGGGAAGCGAAACGCGGCGGGATTGGGTTGGAGAATGTGCGGGAACGGTTGGTGAGTTTGTATGGGGAGGCGGGAGAGTTGCGAGTGGGGAACTCGGGGCGGTCCGGAGCGGTAGTGACGATTGCGGTGCCGTGGGAAGAAGTGGGCGAAGAGAATAAATGACGGATCAGAGGACACAGAGTTTAACGGAGCTAGCGGAGAAGTGAAGGCAAGAGGCCGTGGTGAGGTCCTTCGCTGCGCTCAGGGTGACGGTGGTTAATCAACGAGTGAAAAAGCAGGCGGCGTAAAGCCGCCCACAGGTGGAGGGGCGATTGACGCCGGGACGGGGGAAAATACGGGTGGCGGTGGTGGATGATGAGCCGCTGGCGCGGAGTAATCTGAAAGTGTTGCTGGGGCGGGACCCGGATGTGGAGTTAGTGAGCGAGTGCGGGAGCGGGACGGAAGCGCTGCGGGAAATTCGCAAGAAAAAGCCGGAACTGGTGTTTCTGGATGTGCAAATGCCGGAGTGCGATGGGTTCGACGTGCTGGAACAGTTGGGCGCGGACTTGCCGCCAGCGCTGGTGTTTGTGACCGCGTACGACCAGTATGCGCTGCAGGCGTTTGAGGCGGGTGCGCTGGATTATTTGCTGAAGCCGTTCGACAATGCGCGGTTTGCGCGGGCGCTGCAGCGGGCGAAGGAGAAAATTGGCGCGGAGAAGCCGCGGCGTCACGTGGAGCGCGTAGCGATCAAGAATGCCGGGGAAGTGCTGTTCCTGAAAATTGCGGAGATTGATTGGATTGAAGCGGCGGATTATTACGTTTGCCTGCACGTGGGCGCGCGGAATCATTTGTTGCGGCGAAGCATGGCGGATGTGCAAGCGGAGCTGGCTGCCGGGCAATTTTGCAGGATTCACCGGTCGGCGATTGTGAATCTGGAGCGGGTGCGGGGGATGGCGATGGGAGAAGATGGCGGCGCGGACGTGGTGCTGACGACGGGGACACGGTTGCGGTTGAGCCGGCGGTACCGGCGGGAAGTGGAACGGCGGTTGGGGGGAAGTGAAGGAGTTGGGAAGGGTTCGAGGTCGGGAGTTGAAAGTTAAGATGATGGAAAGAGTAGGGTCGGCAAGACCCTGGGGGTGAGGTCCTTCCGCGACGCTCATCGCATTGCTTCAGGATGACAGCGATCGAAGAGAGGTTCCTCACTGCGCGGACTCCATTCGTAATGACGGGTTTATTTTGGTTTGGTGGCAGACACCAAAAAAAAGAGCCGATACGGAGATCGGCGTTCGCGGGAGCCCAAGAGCTCACATGCAACGGCAGCATGTGAGGCACCCCAGGGAAACCGCCTCGGAAGGCGGTCCCTGCGAGAGTGACGGGATTTGAGTATAATCGCGGGACGCTTGTGAGCGGAACGCGGTTGGGGCGCAGGCGGCTCGCCTGCCTCGTCGGCGCAGGCTATCCAACACTCCACATGGTGCGGGGAAAAACGAGTACATGACGATTACTGCGGGGACGAAGCTGGGGCCGTATGAGGTGGTGGGGCCGCTGGGGGCTGGCGGGATGGGGGAGGTGTATCGCGCGCGGGATACACGGCTGGGGCGCGATGTAGCGATCAAGGTGCTGCCCACTCATTTGGCGGAAAATTCCGAGGCGAAACTCAGGTTTGAGCGAGAGGCGAAGGCGGTGTCCAGCCTGAGCCACATCAATATTTGCACGCTGTTCGACGTGGGCTCGCAGAACGGCGTGGAATATCTGGTGATGGAGTACCTGGAAGGGGAGACGCTGGCTTCGCGATTGTTGAGGGGTCCGCTCAAGGTGGAGGAGGTGCAGCGAATTGGGATTGAGATTGCGGATGCGCTGGAGAAAGCGCACCGGCAGGGGATTGTGCATCGCGACCTGAAACCGGCGAATGTGATGATGACGAAAAGTGGCGCGAAGCTTATGGACTTTGGGTTGGCGAAGCCGTCGATGGGGATGACGGCGGCAAGCGATTTGATGACGCCAAGCGGGCCAACGATGAGCGTGGCGGCGTTGACGTCGGCGAGTTCGCCGTTGACGCAGAGGGGAATGATTGTTGGGACTTTCCAGTACATCGCGCCGGAAGTGCTGCAGGGGAAAGAAGCGGACGCGCGGAGCGACATTTTCAGTTTGGGTTGTGTGCTGTTTGAGATGGCCACGGGGAAGCGGGCGTTCGAAGGGAAAAGCCAGTTGAGTGTGTTCACGGCGATTCTGGAGAACGAGCCGCCGCTGGTGAGCAGCTTGCAGCCGGTGGCACCGAGAGCGCTGGACGAGATTGTGAGGAATTGTCTGGCGAAGGATCCGGAGGAAAGGATTGCGTCAGCGCACGATGTGAAGTTGCAGTTGCGCGGGCTGGACCCGCGAAGCGCGGGGTGGACATCCAGTGCAGGGATTGCGGCGCCCGTGGCGAAGAAGGGAATCGATGGGCGGCTACGGAATATTCTGGTGGGTGTGGGCGCGTTGGGATTGTTGGCGGCGGGGTTGGCCGGATATCTCGTCGGTGGAAGGAAGCACGAAGGCGGAGTACTGCGCGTGCAGATCACCGCGCCGGACAAGATGAAGTTTGTGGATACCGGGGATTTTGGAGGAATGCCGGTATTGTCGCCGGACGGAAGCAAGCTGGCCTTTTCGGCAGAAGGGGAGAACAGCCGGAAGGCGCTGTGGGTGCGGTCGCTGGATAGTTTTGCGGCACAGCGGCTGGAAGGAACAGACGAGGCAGCGCATCCGTTCTGGTCGCCGGACGGACGGTACATAGGATTTTTCGCGAAAGGAAAGTTGAACAAGGTGCTGGCGGCGGGTGGGCCGGTGATCGCGCTGGCGGAGGCGGATAATCCGCGCGGGGGAACGTGGTGCAGCGGCGACGTGATCGTGTATGCGGCGAGTTTCCAATCGGGATTGATGAAGGTGAGTGCCAACGGAGGAGCGGCAAGCGAGGCGACGCGGCTGGACGGCACGAAGCACAGCACACACCGGTGGCCGTGGTGTCTGCCGGACGGACAACATTTTATTTACCTGGCGACAAATCACCAAGGTGGCACACCGGCGGAAAACGGAATTTACTACGCAGGGCTGGACGGCCAAGAGGTACACCAGGTGGTGGTGAGCGACGGAGGGGCGGAGGTTGCGGGCAAGTACCTGTTGTATCACACGCAGCCGACACTGATGGCGCAGGCATTTGACGCCGGGAGCGGGAAGGTGAGTGGAGAAGCCGTGGCCATCCTGGACAAAGTGAAATTCGATACCGGAGTGTGGCGCGCTCTGTTCACCGTAGCGCACAACGGGCGCATCGCGTATTTCACGGGTGGGGAGTCCGCGGTGGGAACGCAATTGGTGAAATACGATCGCAGTGGAAAAGTGCTGAAGGTGATCGGAGAGACAGGGTCGTACATGGACCCGACGTATTCACCCGACGGGAAGAAGCTGGCGTTTCTGACCGGGGATCCACTGTGGAACGTGTGGATCCTCGATTTGGAGCGAGGCAACCGGGAACGCATCACCTTTGACCCAACCGTAAAGACGAAGCCGACGTGGTCGCCGGACGGGAAGACCATAGCGTATCTGGCTAGGTTGGGGGGACAAAAAGCGGTAATTCGCAGCAAGCCAGCAAATGGCACGGGGGCGGAGCAGACGCTGGTGGACGAGAAAGACTACACGGTGGACTTTCCGCAGTATTCACCGGACGGGAAATACATGGTGTACTTGCGCGTGCAGGGTGTGGGCGCGGCGGGGATCATGGCGCAACCCCTTGCCGGAGGCGAGCCGATCCCAGTGTTGAACACGCCGGGATTGCAGGTGACCTTGCCGGTATTCAGCGTGTCGCCGAACGGGAAGTGGATTGCGTATACCTCGGGGGAGAGCGGGACTTATGAAGTGTACGTGGCACCGTTTCCGAAAGGGGAAGGAAAGTGGCAAGTGTCAAACGGAAACGCGACGGCGGCGGTGTGGAGGCGGGACAGCAAAGAGCTGTTTTACTTGTCGGTGGGGGGAGATCTGTACGCCACGGAAATCGGGGAAAACGGGAATGAACTGCAGATGGGAACGCCAAAATTGATGTTCAAGCCAAATATCGCGCCGATGGGGACGTTGTATGACGTGGCACCGGATGGGCAGAGTTTTGTGATCCAGGTTACGGGAGAAGGATCGCAGGCACCGTTGAATTTTCTGACGGATTGGATGGTGGAGTTGAAGAGGTAGGGACGAAGTGGGAAGAGTAGGAAGTCAATAGTTTGAAGTTGAAAGTAAAGACGAAGAGAAGAGGTTGGTTGGCAAGACGCAGGGGGTGAGGTCCTGAAGCGATGCTCATCGCATCGCTTCAGGATGACCGCGAACGAAGAGAGGTTCCTCACTGCGCTCGGAATGACGTGGTTTTTTGGTTGCGAAGGACAGAACCCAAGACCCACATGCAATGGTGGCACGAGGGGCCACCCGGCACCCAGCGGTCCCTCCAATAGTGTCCGATATGGGTATAATCGCGGACGATTCTGACCTGACGACGGGGACACCTTGTGACGATTGCTGCGGGGACGAAGCTGGGGCCGTATGAGGTGGTGGGGCCGCTGGGGGCCGGCGGGATGGGGGAAGTGCATCGCGCGCGGGATACGCGGTTGGGGCGCGACGTGGCGATCAAGGTGTTGCCCGCTTCGTTCACCGCGGATGCGGGAGCGAAGGCGCGATTTGATCGCGAAGCGAAGACCATTTCTGGATTAAATCATCCGAACATCTGTGTGCTGTACGACGTGGGCCATCAGGATGGCGTGGACTACCTGGTGATGGAATTGGTGGAGGGAGAGACGCTGGCGAAGCGGCTGGACAAAGGGCCGCTGCCGCTGGAGCAGGTGCTGAAGTATGGGGCGCAGATCGCGGAAGCGCTAGACAAGGCGCATCGCAGCGGGGTTGTGCATCGCGACTTGAAGCCGGGCAACGTGATGCTGACCGCGACGGGAGCGAAGCTGCTTGATTTCGGATTGGCGAAAGAGGCGGCGGGGCTGGCGAGTCTGGTGACGGTGACAGGATCGAGTCCGGTGTCGCCGGTGACGCAGCAGGGAACAATTGTGGGGACGTTTCAGTACATGTCGCCGGAGCAGGTGGAAGGAAAACCGCTGGATGGGCGCAGCGATATCTTTTCGCTGGGCGCGGTGCTGTACGAAATGGTGACGGGGAAGCGCGCGTTCGAGGGCAAGACGCAGTTGAGCGTGGCGTCGTCGATTCTGGAGCGTGAACCGGCGCCAATTCGCGATGCGAAACCAGTGACGCCGCCGGCACTGGAGCATGCGATTCAGCGCTGTTTGGCTAAGGACCCAGAAGAACGGTGGCAGGCGGCACGCGATCTGGCGATGGAGTTGAACTGGATTGGGAAGGGCGGGAGCGCGAGTCAGACGGAAGCGCCAGCGGTATCGCTGAAGAAGAAACGCGCGACGGGATGGATGTTGGGGGTGGCGTTGGGAGCAGCGGTGGGGCTGGGATTGTTGGCGGGAGCGATATGGCGCGGGGGAAAAGCGAGCATGGAACGGCCGATGGTATTCACGGCGCCGCTGCCGTTTTCGGTGCGAGATATGGCCATGGGGCCTGACGGGCGCACGGTGGCGGTGGCGGCGCATCAAGAAGGAGCGAAGAAAGGGCTGATTTGGATCTATGAAATCGGATCAGAGGATGCGCGGAGCCTGCCGGGAACGGAAGGAGGGAATTTTCCGTTCTGGTCCCCGGATGGGAAGGCCATTGGATTTTTTGCGGATGGAAAGTTGAAGAGGATCGATTTGCCGAGCGGGCCGGTGCAAGTGTTGGCGGACGCGCCTGCCGGGCGCGGAGGAAGCTGGAACCAGGACGGAGTCATTATTTTTACGCCGACGGGAAGATTGCAGAGCCAGATCTTGCGCGTGCCTGCGTCCGGGGGAGCGCCGGCGCTGCAAGTGGGGCATGACCCGGGACTGGGCGGAGGCAGCCAGAGGTGGCCGCAGTTTTTGCCTGACGGGAAACATTTTTTGTTTTTATCGGCGACGGTGGCGTCGTATGGCCACAATGACGGAGTGTATGTAGGCAGCCTGGACTCCAAGGAATACCAGTTGGTGATGAACACGGAAGGGCCGGCATTATATGCGGCGCCGGGCTACTTACTGTATTTGCGAGAGCGGACGATTATGGCGCAACACCTGGACTTGAAGACATTCAAGGTGACCGGGGAACCCGTGGTGGTGGCGAGAGATCCGCAGTTCTTGCCGCGAATTCTGCGAGTGACGTACTCGGCGGTGGACACCGGAGCGCTGCTGTTCCAAAAGGGCGGCAACGTGTCGCTATCGCGGTTGATCTGGTTTAGCCGCGAAGGGAAGGAACTGGGGACCATCGGAGAGCCGCAGGTGTATGCGAATCCGAAGATCACCTCGAATGGGCAGCAGGTGGTCGTGGACCAGACGGATACGGAAAGCCAGAACACGGACATTTGGACCTATGACGTGCAGCGCGGGGAAGCGAAACGTCTGACGTTTGATCCGGCGCTGGATGCCACGCCGGTGTGGAGTCCGGACGAGAGCAAAGTGGTGTTTACGTCGAGCCGGGGAACCGCGTTCAACCTGTTCTTGAAAGAGGCGAATGGGGCGCAGGAGGAGAAGGCGATTTGCGAAACGGAGATGGATAAGTATCCGAACTCGTGGTCGCGCGATGGGAAATATATTTTGTATCAGGAAGGGCTGGAGCTGATGTACCTGACGGTGCCGGAGATGAAGAGCACGCCGTTTTTGAAAGGGCCGGCGACGTTGAAAGACGCACAGTTTTCGCCGGATGGGAAGTGGGTGGCGTACGATTCGAACGAAACTGGAAAGTGGGAAGTGTACGTGACGTCGTTTCCGGAGGCGCGAGGGAAGTGGCAGGTGTCGCACGGGGGAGGAGAGCAGTCGCGGTGGCGAGGGGATGGGAAGGAACTGTTTTATTTATCGCCGGACGCTAAGATTATGGCGGTGCCGGTGAAGAGTGGGGAAGGGTTTGATCCGGGAGTGCCAGTGGCGCTGTTCCAGACCAACCCGAAAGAGACGCTGGCGACGTCGGAACAGTATATCTATGACGTGGACCCGAGCGGGCAGAGGGTGTTGGTGAATACGTTGGTGAAGGGCGGAGATGTGCAGCCGATGACGGTGGTTTTGCATTGGGGGAAGTGAGGGGGCGAAGATCTAGAAGTTAATAGTTGGAAGTTGAAAGTCAACAGCCGACAGCTAGCGGATAACAGAAAGAGAGATTCCTCGCTCCGCAGATTCCGCTCGGAATGACGGGCTCTTTGATGGGCGTGGGGCACCTCGCGGGGAGAAGAAAGGCGAGCCGGGGATGAATGGGAGAGCGCGAATTGGCCTGCGGGGGCCGTTGCGGAGTTGCGTGGAAGAGCATGAGCACCGCGGCGTGGTTGGACACTCGCTTGAGCGGACATTCGATGTTGCGTGAAGACTGCTCACAACGCGGACGTTTTATCCTAGTTCGCCAGAATGGATCAGTACACGGACTTACGACGAGAGCGAGCGGTTGGTGCACATTCGTTCGGGGGAAGGCGCGGAAGTGAAGTCGGAGGAGTTTTATACGTATGACGATCGAGGGAGGGTGAAGGAAATCAAGTCGGTGGGTAGGGAGGAGTTGGTCAAGGGCGGTACGGCCGTGGCGATGAACGAGGAATGGCCTGAGGTGCCAGGGGAGATCACGGGACCAATTTGTGGAAGTGTGAAGGTCGAGTATGACGACGCGGGACTTACGGCGGTGGTGGAGACATTCGATCCCCAGGCGCGGCTGATGGAGAGAACCGTGAAGCGGTACGACGAGAAGGGGAGAATTGTGGAGGAGAAGCCTTCTGTGGAAGTCGCGGCAGAACTGTTCGGTCAGCAATTCGTCGCTACCGAGAAGATGCCGGAGGATATGGAGGAAAAATTCGAGGAAGTGAAAAGGATCATGACAAAGGTGTTGTGGGGAAGAAGAGGAATTGGGTTTTGGTTTCAGTACGACGAAGCGGGGCGCTTGGTTCACGTGCTGCAGCGCAACTACCTATTCGAGGTGACCACGAAGATTACGTACAACGAACATGGGGAGCGGAACGAAGCACGTGTGACGTTCGAGCCAAACCTTGCGATTCCTTTAGGCGGCGCGAGAATCGACGAGAACGGGACGCTGGTACCCAATGCGGAAGACGGTGAGAAGCAACGGACGTTTCCTGCGGAGATTTTTGAGAAGGCACGCGTGTACAAGTACGAGTATGTGGGGTATGACGAGCGCGGGAACTGGACGGAACGGAAAAGGACGATGCAGATTGGCGATGAGGCGCACACTACGGTGACGCGGCGGAGGTTGACGTATTTTTGAAGGAAATCGAAAGAGTGCTGACGGATAATAGATAGCAGGGAGAGATTCCTCGCTCCGCCGACCCACGACCGTTTCGGCCCCTGCGGAGCGGCAAGAGAAAGATACCTTGCGGATTTCCATCGCAATGTTTGGTAGGAATTTTTTGATCCAAGCGGAGGAGTTGAAGCGTCTGCTGCGAAAGACGGTGACAATACACAATGCCCACGCTAATGCGGACGAAACGTATGTGGGCGTGGAGTTGGCGGATTTGCTAGCGAAGTATGGTGCGCCGCTCGGGAAGGAGTTGCGCGGGGCGGCGCTGGCGAATTACGTGGTGGCGACGGGATCGGACGGATATACGGTGGTGTTTTCGTTGGCGGAAGTGGACCCAAGTTTTCATCCTGGGGATGTGCTGGTGGCGGACACGATGGATGGAAAGCCACTGGATGCGCGGTCGGGACCGTTGCGGTTGCTGGTGACGGAGGATAAACGGCCGGCGCGCGGGGTGCGGAATCTGGTGGGCGTTGGAAGTGAAAGCGGCGCAGTGAGAGCAGTGAAGCTGGGGCACCCGGCGAGACGGAGAGAAGCCGGGGGCGCGGATGGGGAATTCAACGCCGGCTACTTGACGCCAATCACCATCGATTCCGGGCCGATCAAGTGTTCCGTACGAGCCTCGCGGAACCCAACTTCCTTCATCCAACCGATGCAATCCTCGCCGGTGTAGTCGAAACCGCCGGGGGTTTCAATCAACATGTTAAGGCTCATGAGCAAACCGAAGGCATTCTGGGAGCGATCATCGTCAATGATCGATTCGTAGATCACGACGGCGCCGCCGGGATTGAGCGCGTCATATGCTTTGCGAAGGAGCATTTTTTTCTCGTCCAGATTCCAGTCGTGCAGGATATGACCCATAGTGATGACATCGACGTTGGGAAGCGGGTCCTTGAAAAAGCTGCCCCCGTGAAAACGGAGACGGCCGTTGAGTTTGTTTTGCTCCACGTATTCCTCGAAGATTGGGCCCACTTCCGGAAGGTCGAAACCGAAGCCTTTTAGGTGGGGATTCGCCAGCGCGATCTGCACCGCCAAGTCGCCTTGCGCGGTTCCCACGTCGGCGAATGTTCGGTACGGTGGCCACGGACCTTTCTTGGCGATCATCTGGTTGGCACCGCGGCTGATGCCGGTCATGGCTGCGAGGAAGGTTTTAAGCCGAGCAGGGTCTGCGTAGAGCGCCTCGAAAGGCGAATCCGTTCCTCCCTCTTTGGCTTCATTCTGTTGCTTGCCGGTTCGGAGCGCCACAGTGAGGTGGCTCCAGTGTTCATAGAGGCGCTGGTTCGCCATTACCAGCATGCCGCCAATGTAAGTGGGCTTGTGCTTGTCGAGATATAAATCAGTCTCGGGTGTATTGGCATACTTGGCGTCCACACGACGCAAGAAACCCAGCGCCACCAAAGCATCGAAAAAATCGCGCCCAGCTCGCGGATGGATCCCAAGACGACCCTGAAGCGTAGCCAAGTCCTCGGCGCGCTTTGCAAGTTCGGTAAAGACCTCCATTTCCACGGCGCTTAGCAAGGTCTTGGAAGCCCAAAATCCCAATCCCACCTGCATGATGTGTTCCGGGCTGGAGCCGGTGCGCTCGGTCATCTTGAAATCCTCCGCGGTGATTGGGGAAGGTGCGCATTGTAACAGCGCAGTGGGTGGATAGGAAGGCTCCGAGCGCTGCGGCCGCAGCGCACCTTAGCCAGCAGCTAGGGCGAAGGATGGTCCAACGGGACTTTTCGCAAAGCGTCAATATCGCCGAGAATGGTTTGTACAGTCGCTTCTACCAAAATCTGGCCTTTTTCTTTGGTTGCAAGCGTCGGGTCGCCCCAGGTGCCCGTCGGGGAATAGGTCCCTACGGTGGCTTTCGGGTTGCGCGTGAGTGGTCCGGGACGGTCAGGATGCAGATCTTTAGCAGCGCGCGACATGCGAACCGTTTGCGGAGCGATGTAGAGCATTATCGAAGTTTCGATCTCGTCAGCGTGCGTGCCTCCGGCTTCCTGTTGGACTTTCTTGATTACGGCAGCCATCTCGTCCCAGTCGAAATACCGTAGCGTTACACCTTCGGAGGCGAGCACTTTCGCCGCATCGGAAAGTGGCGTGATCGTCGAAATTCCGGTGTTGAGAATGTAGAAGCGGCGGGGACCGTAGGAGGCGAGCGAATGGCAAATGTCCAGGATCACGTCGCGCGCGGTCTCCCGTTTTAACGAGGTTGACCCGGGATATTCCAGGAAAGCGGGATAGTAACTGTAATTGATGGTGGGTGCGATGACGACCGGGGCAGCAGCGAGCACGCGTTGTTTCAAATATTCCGCCATGACCCAATCGTTATTGAGCGGTAAGTGCCTTCCGTGTTCCTTCGATTCCGCACCGAGCGGTATGACCACGATGCGATCCGGAGTCAAGATGTGCTCCGCTTCGTCCCATGAGAGCTGCTCCAGAAGAACTCCTTGTTGGTTCCGTGGAGTTGAGGAAGCCGCAGGCGTTTGTGCGGAGCGCTGCGCGGCAAACAATAAAGCAGCGAGCAGCACAAGAACGAGGCGAAGGGGAGCGCAAGCGCGAGCTTTTCTTAGCATTGGTTTCACAAGTTTCTCTCTTCGCAGGGCCCAGACGAATCAAGGCAGGAGCAGGATTCCTTGGTGCCATGACGCATCACTACACCCAGGAGGAAATCCGTGTCAACTCGCGAGAACATCAGGGTTAGCATGAAATCCCGCGCTACATGGAAAAGTTAAGAGACAAACCCAAGCCTCATCCCATAGAGGGGCGCCCGAACAGCTGGAGGATTGACCTTGCCAGGAAGCACCACCTGCATCGTTCGGATAGGATTATGAGCGTGTCGAGCTGCGACTAGGGCTGGACCAGGGTGGGCGCAGGCCGGCCGTTTAGGACCGCGTCCACGGTACCTGCTGCAGGCACTCAGTCCTTGAGATCAACAAACCTCGCCCGAGTCAACGATAGAATGAGGGTAAAAATCATAGCGGTCGAAACGCCGAACATCAGAATTCCGTTTGCGGCTTCCAGCGGCCCCAGCAATCTCCACTTCGGCGACATGATCAGGTCACCGTAACCGAGGGTTGTGTAGTTGACCGCGGAGTGATAGTAGGCGATGCCGAAGGCGTGAAATTCTCCGCAGAGCATAAACATTGCCGCCCACAAGGCGATCTCCATCAGGTGTGCCATGAGCGCGAATAAGATCATCAACGCAACGAGTGCAAACTCGCTCCAGAAGCTCACTCCCGCTGGACCAAGCTTTTTCTCACGGCGCACAATGGTGACCGTCGCGCTTAGAGGCAGCACGTGGACGAACATCGTTGCTACGAAAGTAATTATGCCGACTGCCAACGGGATCATCATGGGGATTCGTCTAGTTGTGTCATTCTTCCGCCACCAGCAGACGAGAGCCGAGTGTGTGCTGAAGCGCTCAAGCCGGCGGCAGCTCTCGATCGTTCCTCATTGGGATTGGATGCTTGAGTTGCCCTTTGGACACAGTTATGGGTAGTGTGAGTTACTTTGCCGGTTAGAATTCATGCGCCTTTAAGGCGCCCCACCAGGCTCGAAAATAAAGTTCAGCGGGCTGGTCCGTGGTGACGGGTCAGTCTGTGGTACAAGCAAAGCTGGATGGCGATTGCTTGGAGGTCGGGAAACGTCTGTGAGAACAGTGATCCCGTCGGTTAGACTGACCCGCGCCAGCAAAGGTACCACCTTTTGTCGCACCCAGAAATTGGGAAAGACGTATAGCAGTGTCTGTAATAGACCTACGGCGCAGCAATCGCCTCCGCAGGAGGTGCTATGCAAACTCTGGTCGAACGTGGTTGTGGGATGGATGTACATCAGGCCACCGTCGTGCCCTGCTTGTTAATCGTTTTGAAGAACGGGAAAGTCCAGAAGCAAGAGCAAACGTTTGGCGCGACCACGCGTGAGCTGATGAGCCTACGCGAATGGTTGCTGTCGGAAGGTTGCACTCATGTAGCGATGGAGAGTACAGGAGTGTATTGGAAGCCGATCTACGTCATTTTAGAAGGAGCCTTCGAGATCGTCGTCGCCAAGGCACAATGGGGTGTTCGCTCTTTATTGACGGAGAATGCGACCCATGGAAACTCGCGGAACTCAGTCATCCGCGCCGGTAGATCGTGCGGATACGCTTATGAGAGGTCGAGATGGGACTAGGGCTGGACGAGGGTGGGCGCAGACCTGCCGTGCAGGACCGCGTCCACATTGTCCAGGGCCAGCACGCCCATGGCTGTGCGGGTTTCGATGGTGGCGCTGCCGATATGCGGCAAGAGAAATGTATTTTTCAGCGAAACATATTCGGGGTTAAGTTTTGGCTCGCCTTCAAATACGTCGAGTCCGACGGCGGCAACGCGTCCGCTTTTGAGAGCAGCGATGAGGTCGTCATCGACCACCAATCCGCCACGGGCGGTGTTCACCACGATGGCCCCGGGAGGCAGGAGGCTAATGGCTTTGGAGTTGAGGAAATGGTGGGTCCGAGGAGTTTCCGGGGCGTGCAGGCTCAAGAACTGGCTTACGCGAAGCAGATCAGAGGGATCTTTGTGGTAGACGGCATCTCCCGCTATTTCCGCGGGTAACTCCGAAGTGTTGCCATAGTGAATTTTCATTCCGAATCCTCGCGCGCGACGTGCCAGGGCTTGACCCACGCGCCCCATTCCGAAAATGCCGAGGACCTTGCCGCCAAGTTGCCAGCCCAAGAGCATGTCGGGACTCAAGGGTTTCCAGGCTCCGGCGCGAACCAGTTCTTGGGCCTCGTAAGCGCGGCGCGACGCGCCGAGTAAAAGCAGCATGGCAATGTCGGCCGTTGCATCATGGTTGACACCTGGGGTGTAAGCGACGGAAATTTTCCTGCGAGCGGCGGCTTCCAGATCGATATGCTCAAAACCGACCGAGTACGTGGCGATGATTTTTATGGTTGGCGAGACTTGCTGGAAAAAGCCAGAGTCCAAGCGGTCTGCCGGGGTGATGAGCAGAGCGTCGGCTCCTTCGGCTGCGGAGAGCAACTGCTGCTTGGTGAAGGGAAACTGGTTGGGATTCCGCCGGGCGGTGTAGTCGCGGTCGATACGGTCTTCAACTTCCTTCGGATAACGGCTGGTGACCACCAGAATGGGTTTGGTCATATCCAGGATTCTCCTTGCGCGGGACTAGAAGCCAAGCCATCTCACAGATACTCTGAGGAAGAGAAGTCATCCCCTCAGGGGTTAAAGCCCCAGATTCTACGCGTCCTTTTCGGCACGGCGAAAGCCGAGCCCTCGTGGGTGACATTTATGAGACGGGTAGCAGCCGTGAAGTACTCGCGAAACACGTCCGCGGCGTAACCAGCAGCTCAAGGATCATGGCTCAAACCAAACGGACGTTGCGTTCCATGGTCTTGATCACGTCGTCGAAGCGCCCTGCAAGCACCTGCTTGGCGAGACTCAGTGTGTAACCCTCTGCCGTGTGGAACGGGACGTGCGACGGCAACGAAAGCGCGTAGGGGTCGACGACGGCATCGACGACAACCGGTCCGTCCTTGTAGGCCAGAGCTTCCGTGAGAGCCTCTTTCACGTCGCCCGGTTCCTCGAGACGGATACCTTTCGCGCCAATCGCTTCGGCCACGCGCGCGAAATTCGGATTCTTGAAATCCACTCCATAGGGAACAATGCCGGCTTCCTGCTGCTCAATTTTCACGAAGTCGAGCGATTCATTGTTGAGGATGATGTGGACAACGCGCGCCTTGCGTTGCACCAGGGTCGGCAGGTCGCCGAGTGCGAGCATGGTAAAACCGCCGTCGCCGCAGAGGGCAATGGTCTGGCGGCCGGGGTAGGCCAACTGTGCGCCGAAGGCGTTCGGCACGGCGTTGGCCATGGACGCCCATGAAAAAGACCCAAAGAGCCGGCGATTGGGGCCGCCCTTGATGTGCCGCGCCATCCAGATGCAGGCGGTTCCGGTGTCGGCGAAAAACATGGCGTCGTCAGAAGCCAGCGCGCTTAACGTCGCGGCGAGGTACTCCGGACGAATCGGCTTGATGCCCGGGCCTTTGTCGACGTAATGGCTGAGCAGCGCTTCGAACGTGCGCGTTTGGGCAAGGTGCTTTTCGAGGAAGCTCGCGTCCTTTTTCTCGTTCACCTTTGGCAGCACGGCCGCGAGCGTCGCCTGCACGTCTCCGATGAGCCCCAAATCGAGCGGGGTCCTGCGGCCGAGGTGCTTCGGGTTCACGTCAATCTGGATCTTTTTCACGTTGCCGTTGGGTAAAAACTCGGAAAACGGAAAATCTGTCCCCAGCAGCAGAAGCAGATCGGCGCCGTGAATCGCGTTGTACGTTCCGCCGTAGCCAAGGAGACCGGTCATGCCCGTGGCGTTAGGATTATCGTGCTCGAGCCACTGCTTGCCGCGAAAGGAGTAGCCGACGGGAGCTTTCAACTTGGCGGCGAGAGCCAGGAGTTTGCGCGCGTCGCGGCAGCCTTCGCCGCCGAAGATGGCAACCGTCCTTGCATCGTTGATCAAGCGCGCGAGCTTTTCCAATTCCGTGTCGGCAGGGCGCAAGACTGGCTTGGGAGGAATCGCGACGGAGTGCGTTTCCTGCCGCGCTTCGGACGCGGCGACGTCGCCGGGAAGCGAAATCACCGTGGGACCGCGATCGCCGATGGCGGTGGTGATGGCGGTGTTGATCACCGCACGGGCCTGCTCCGGGTTGATGAGACGACCTATATAGAGTGCCGCAGCGTCGAAAAACTTGTAAGGATTCAACTCCTCAAGGGCAGCGGTATCGATGAGCTTGGTTTCGACGTCGCCGGCAATGCAGATAACCGAGGCACCTTCTTTCCTCGCGTCCATCAGGCCGTTAAACAGGTGAGTCACGCCAGGGCCGGCGGTGCCGCACACCGCAACGGGGTTTCCCGTGAAGTAGGCCTCTGCTACTGCGGCGAAGACACCGTACTCTTCATTCCGCACATGAACGAAGTCAATATTTCCGTTGCGGCGGAGCGCATCGATGACGGGATTGAGAGCGTCCCCCACAATGCCATAGCAGCGTTTCACTCCAGCCCTTTGAAGCATTTCCCACAGTAGATCTGCTACGTTCCGGGCCATTTGAATACCTCCGCGCGCCCTCATAGGCAGGACTGCAGCGCATTCGCGTGCCCTCATAGGGAGGACTGCAGCGCATTGGATGCCAGGAGTCAGCAAAAAAGTGTAAAATATTCATGAAAGGACTCCCGAAAGTTCAAACTGGCCGGGGCACTCGCTCTGCCGAATTTATCTCCATCTGTAAGGAGAAGCTCCACCTGGTAGGCTCCTGGCTTCAGGTCCACCTGTGTTTGGTAACCGCTCGGAATCACTGCGTGCTCAAAACTTTCTTTTCCCCAAGCTGGTATTGGAAGGGGTCCCACATAGTAATTTTCCTCGCCAGGAAGGCACGCAGCGTCACTGAACCGCACAGCGAGCGTGCCCTCTCGATCGAAGACAAGTCCCAAAATCACGATGGAAGTCTGGAGGTGGATTCCTTGCCAATAGCTGTTTAGCGGATTCGCTGGCCGACGAGCGCTTGCATCGACATAGGGAGATCGAGATTTTTTGTTGA
The DNA here is from genome assembly GCA_963776365.1 of Candidatus Acidiferrales bacterium. Lineage (GTDB taxonomy): Bacteria > Acidobacteriota > Terriglobia > Acidiferrales > UBA7541 > Acidiferrum. The sequence continues at coordinate 185,042 of CAVZMQ010000020.1, forward strand.
ATTTGCGGACTCAAGTAGCTTGTTGTCAATTTCCGTCTGCCTCAACGGGTCGGAGAGTGGATCCTTTATGTTGCAATACGGACTAGGGGCGAAGACTATACTGTGTCTCCGGTCAACCTTGACGGAGCTTCGATGGCAACTTGCTGATGGAGATGGAGGAGTCTGTCAGGGTACTTTTGTCCGTTATGCCCGGTCCTCCCCAAAAGCCTCTCGGGTGCAGGAACAGTCTAAATGGTAGCCCCTTTTTCCACACTGATTGATGGATGGGCACTTCGACTCCGTCGTCAAAAATTTGCAAGGATTTCGGAGGTGCGCATCACTGGCATTAAGGACCATGAAGCTCTTGTGTAGCAACAAGCTGCTTTTTCGGATCGATCACCGCAGTAAGTTGCCGACGAGCCAGTAATCGACACTGAACTTTCCCGGACCAGAGCAGATCAGCCAGATAAAGAAGAGCACGTACAGGACTTCCGGAAGGTAGAGGAAATCGTCGAGCCAGCTAAGAGGCGAAAGTCCTTTAGGCAAGGTGGAAACCGCGCTGGTCATAGTGGCGACAATCATATCGATCAACAAAGCCACGCAGGCCGGGCTGGAAAGAAAGCCCACGGTCACCAAGGATCCGCCAACGAACTCGACGCCCGACACAAAATAAGCCATCAGGTGGGGAAACGGAACTTTGGCCTGAACGAGCGTTTCGTAAACAGGTTTCGTGCCGCCGGCGACAAACAATTTGTTTGCCCCGGAGATGGCGAAGAACAGCCCAATCGAAACGCGTACCAGCAGGATGGCATACTGTTCCAAATCACCGTTACCCAGCAGCGCAATCTGGACCAACCGTTTCCAATCCATCTGTTGTCCCTCCATCGGAGCATGTGCTGCAACGATACCCCGTAGGGAGATACCGTTGGCGAATTCTGGCGGCTTGAGATTATGTGTCCATGCGTTCGACCCATTGAGCGCGCGATGCCGGAGCCACGAATGGATCCGCAAAGTACTGTGTTTCCCGCGCAACCTTGTCGGCCCTGAACTCCATGATGCTCACGGTGTAGGATGGCTTGCCGTCATAGGTCAGGATGAATTCGGTGACCCAAAGATCACCGCCGCCAATGATTCGCCGAACGGTAAACCGCTTTTTGCTGGGCTGACTCGCGCGTTGATTTTGTATGTTGCGTCGACCGCGGGTTCGCTCGCCTGACTGCGGGTATTCTAGAACCGCGTCCTCGTGATAGATGAGGTGCTCAGTTTCAAAATCGTTGGCATCGGAGGCTGCCCAATGCTGATCGAGTGCTGCACGGATTTGTTGATCTCGCGCTGCAGAATACTGGTCCTTCCTTTGTTGATCGTTCATCTTGAGCCTTCAATTTGACGAGAAGCCGAATGTGGTAGCGGAAGCGGAGTGTATGACGCTTCAGGTCGCGCTGTTTTTTCGCGATGAGCCCAGAGTCTACACCGCGTCGAAGGGGCCTGTCTCCTGATTTGTCGACGCAGGGTCGCTCTTTTTGGGGTAGGGTTTTGGGTGCTAGCTCAACCGCTCCAGAGGAGGAACGCCTTTATGATTAGTGCTAAATATGTCGGCATGGATGTACACAAGGAAAGCATTTCGATGCTGTGCTGAACTCCATCGGCAGGATGGTGATGGAATGCGTCATCGAGACCCAAGCCAGCGTGATTCTGCAGTCTGTGCTACGTCGCCATGTGGGAGGTCTCTACTTCAACATGCCGCACTGTATGTACAGCTACTTCGCCGCGCAGATTCACAAGATCCAGTCCTCCGGACTTGACCCCGGCACCCCCGCCGCGCAGGTCGCTGCCATACAACGCTCTCAGCAGCTTACCAAAACCCCTTCGTCAATATGGCCTACACCTTCACGGAGCCCCAGCCCGTCGGCCTTATCATTACTCTCATCTCCGCTACCATCCTCCGCCGTAAAGCCCCTGTCGAACGCACCGCCGCTCCCGCAGTCATGACCACATAAATCAAAAGGCCAGGGTGTAGGCCCCGACGTTTCGAAAAGAAGATGGGACGCGTTTTCAAAGACGCCAACTGCTGCGGACCCTGTCATTTGCTTTTGGGTCGAGCTTCCTCTGGAGCCGGAACCAACTGGGCATCGCTGCGCAGACAGCCGTATCGCCAAAGGTCCGCGCTCCCCCTGCGGGGGCTACTGTTCCTGATGGGATCGCAGGAGGAACAATAAATGGAAAAAGCGACGGGCATTGGGACAGTGTTCTTGCGAGCTGAGGATCCGAAATCAGGACCTAGCAGACCGCGCACGGTTCTTTTCGAGGAGTTGCTCGATTATTTCCTCAAGGTCGGGATAACCGGCGCCAAAGCTCCGCGTGAGCCAGTTTCCGCCACGCTCGGCAATTCTCTCGCCGTCCGCTATCACGTCGAACTGGCCAGTCTTGCCAGGTGTACAGACAGCATCAATGTTTAGCCGCTGTTTGATCTGGGTCACGAGACTCGCGACCTTGGCGCTATTGTTCTGTCACGTGGGACAGTGAACGATTTCGACCTTCATACCGCTCTGCATTGTACTCGTCCCAACGCCTAACCGAAAAGCAACTTCTCCGGTTCATCGGCAATGCGTGGCAGGAACGGTGAGAAGGCACAAATTCTGGCCGTGGCGTCGTCACATCTTTTCGCGGGCATTCTGATAGCGACCGAGTCGGATGGCGGCAGCTTAACTTCTTAGCTAAAGGTAGAGAGGCGTGTTCAGCCGTGCGTGGGCAAGCAGGGGAGCGAGGCGGAAAGTCAACCTCGTAGCGCCGATTCATTGCTCCTTCGGCGGTTCCCACAATTCAATCCGGTTTCCATCGGGATCCATGATCCACGCAAACCGTCCGTATTCGGCGTTCTCGCGCTTCGGATCAATCTCAACGCCTGCCTTGTTCAACTCCTCCAGCAACGCGTCCAGATCATCCACACGATAGTTCACCATGAAGCTGGCTTTGCTCGCCCCAAAATACTTCGCGCTTCGCGGAAAGATCGACCAAGCCGTGGCCCCCATCGCGCCCGGCGCACTTCCGTCCGGCGCCTGCAACTCGCGCCACTCAAATGTAGCGCCCTGTCCGTGCGGCTCGCGCTTAATGCCCAGATGCTTCTCATACCAGTCATACAAGTGCTCCGGGCTCTCAGACTGAAAAAAGATTCCGCCAATGCCAGTCACGCGTTTCATGAGTGAGTCTCCCCCTAAGTGTTTTGGTCAACTTCAATCGCGGAAAAGAGTCTCACAAAGATTCCGACTTTAGCCAAGGGTCTTGATTCAATGCCGACCGCTACGGAAGCCCCGTCGGAGGACGTCTTTCGAGACCCTCACCGACCCGCGCTGACTCCCGGTCAATAACTCGCCTCATGCGCTCAACCCAATCGGGGCGCGCCAACATCGTCAATCCGAGGAACACCGAAGGCATCATAAGAAAAAGGATGATCGCGGTGTTGACGTGGATCGTTCTAAGGAAAAGTGCAATTAGGGACAGCGGACCCAACCAAGCAATGGCAAAGAGCACGGCGTTCCAAGCACCTGCTCTGTACCACAGTTCGGTTCCGATGCGTTTCTTCTCAACCATTCGCCGGGATGTTACACCAGTTTATGCAACCCTGCGTGGTAAGTCGGACAAGCGGACAAGTCAAGATCTAGGACGGGCCCGGTGGACTGGTGTTGGGCGGCAGCGCGGCGAGGTAGGCGGCGAAGTTCTCGTTGAACAAGGCGCCGGGCCGTTTTTCCCGGAGAAGCGCCACGGCATCCTCACCTTTCATCCCGAGATAGGTCAGCACCAATCCCGCGACCAGAGCCGACCGGTTGAAACCCATGCCACAGTGCGCCAGAACCTTCTCGCCGGTGGCCACCAATCGAGCCCCGAGCTTGGCCAGCGCGTGCAGCTTGTTCAAATCCGGCAGGTCCTCATCAAAGATGGGAAAGTAGACGTACAGCATGTGATTGGGAATGTTTGGAATGCCCAAGTCGAGATTGCCGTCCAGATCTATCACCGCAGTAATTCCATGATCCTCAATCGGCTTCCAGTCATCGATAGACGGGGAAATAAATAGCTGACGTTGCTCGTCAAGTGGTACGAGATCCATCGAAGGATTTCCAGACTTATGAGTTTAAATAGTAACGATTTGGAGTGAAAGGTTCAATGGCTCCTGATTTGACCGGTAGAACCAGACATGTTCGTACTGCGACCTGCATCTCCATGCGATTGGATTAATGGCTACGCAGCCTCGTTCGGATAGTTGAAGAAGAGTTGATTACCATCGGGATCATCGACCACCAAGAGTCGGTAGCCCCACCAACCCTGCTTGACCGAAACGCCGTTGGCTTCGAGTTCCGTGCGCAGAACATCCACCGCGCGGATCGCGGCCTCGCACGTCGGCTGTTCGACGTTCAAAGAAATGAACATCAGCCCCTTGCCAATTTTCTCCGGCCACGTGTCGGCCAGAATAAGCGCGCAGCCCTGCCGCTCGACCTGTGCAACGCGCGCTTTGCCGTCCTCCTGGTGGCGCCAGGGGCTGGTGAAGCCGAGCTTGTCAACGTAAAAGCGGAGCGAGGCTTCGACGTCCGTCACGTGTAGTACGGGACGCGCGAACCAGTCTGTCATAGGCTATATATCCTCGAATGAAGAGATTTCTCCTGCGTCTTGAATTCTACGGCTATCTTAGACGCAATCAGAAGCGAGAGATCGCGATTCTGTTTGAGTTTCACGACGATTCCTGGTGAGTTCGGACGAACCGGTAACTTGAGCACCGAACCTGCTTTTGCGGTACAGCGGCTCGGCATCAGGCTCCAAGCCGTTCTATCCGTTCACGAGGTCTGGACGATTGTCGCAGGGAAGATTACAGGCTTTTCTCGGTAGCGACTTCAGAAGTGAAGCCCCTTGAGCCGCAAGTTGTGACGGGCCCGAACGGCCATTCAAATCAAGCAGACACGCCTCTCAGGAGGGAACTTTGAGAACTATCACCGCATCGCTTGCGGTCGGTTTCAGGTGTTCGCCGGCCGCGATCGCGCCAGCCACCAGAGCGCAAAGTCGTCCCGAAGCCAGCCATCCACAGCAGTCGCAGTTGCAACTAGACGGGAGCTGCAACGAGCGGTGCAGGAACGCATGGTGGCCGGGCTGTCCACCCGGAACTATCGGCGAGCAGTGGGGAGTGTTTTGGAAGGCTACGGGATAGAGGAGAGCAGCGTGAGGCGGCAGTTCGCAGCGGCCAGTAGCAATCAACTGCGGGTACTGTGTGAACGGCGCCTGGAAGATCTGAACCTGGTGGTGCTGATGATCGATGGCATCCACTTTGGCGGTCAGGTGCTGGTGGTGGCCCTGGGGATCGCGGAAAGCGGAGAAAAGCACGTTTTGGAGGCTTGCGGCAATGCGGCGCTATTCGGAGATTATGCGATCGGCCCACTCAACTAGAGAAACAAAGGTGGTTGGGCTACCGAACTGGGCACTCCAATTGGCAAGATCATTTTCCGAAACCCCACGGGCTCGGGAGCAAGCTCCTCAAGAAAACACAGGGATGTGTTTGGCGACGATTTTCTGGCGCAATTCACTGAGTGGTGGCCAGCCAATCGGAATCACGGCATCGGACGTGGCCTTACGCATGAGATACGTGGCGTCGGCAGTCAGGAATATCTGCACTTGGTGACCCGCGTCGGACAACGCGAGCGCATGTGCAAACACAAAGGAGGCTCGGGTCGGGTCGTCGGTTCCCCAGGAACTTCTCATCATGACGTTCAGCGTTTTTTTCGATTCCTGGGCCTGCGCCCCCAGTGCTAGAAAAGGAAGACCGAGCAACTGTGACAAGAATCTGCGCCTGGCCATTTCTGTGTTCTCCCGTTTGCGCCATACGAACGAAGGATTCGGGAGAACGTACATTGGCGTATTCGTTCTGTCAATTGGTTAAGTCCCGTGTATGACGTCGTCGGCGTCGTCAAGAACTTTTTCATACAGCTCGAGACAGACCTCCAGTGCTGCGAGCTGGGGCGGAGTCAAGGGCGGCCCCGCGAAGCGGGACGTTTATCGAAGACTCTTGACGCCGCGTAAGGCTCGCCAAGATGGTCATCGGACGAAGCGCAAGCTTCGCCTTACTCAGGATTCCTTTACGGGTCTCGACCAAGGCGCGTCTCCTCGAATCCTACGGCGCAGTTGTTTCCGCCAACCCGGTTAGCGGTAACTTGGCTCGCAGTGCCTGGCGGGCTAGCGCGTTGACTGGACTCACGAAGGATAGCGAGTGCTGCGACGGCTTCTATGCGTGGCCTAGATGATATAGGGCAGCAAGGCTGCCACCTTCCGGGAGTAGGCTGTATACAATTCACCGAATTGTGCGCGCATCCATTTCTCCTCGATCCGTAATTTAAAGCAAAGAACAGCGAAGACGAGGGCGACCGCAAGAATCCCGCGCCATTCGCCGCGGGCCACAGCGGAGCCTAAGAATCCCAGCAGAAGGCCAGTATAGATGGGGTGGCGGACTACGGCATAGGGGCCACTGGTGATGAGTTCGTGACCTTGTTTCACGGTGACGGCTTGGCTCCAATTTCTTCCAAGATGACGGCGAGCCCAAATCGAAAAGAGTAGACCCGTGGCAGTAATCACCGCGCCGCACCAGAAACACCAGTCGCCAAGCGGCAGAAATCTCTTGGTCAGAAATGGCAGCGGAACGCCGGGGAGCAAAAGGAGTGCAGCAGCGCAGATAATCGCAAGCAGGCGTGCAAAGCGCGAAAACCCGGATTCGCTGCGTTCCGTTACCTTGACGTCGCGCGACATCATCCACCAATAGGCCGAATAACCCAGCCACATCGCAGGGAAAAGATATCTATAAATGAAAACCATGAGGATTCCTTGCCTAGTGTCTTAAATTGCTCGGCGCGGGAGTCCGGCTTGCGCCACCGGGATGAAGGCTAGCACAGGGCAGGGGTACTTCTTGTGACGGTCAGCCCCCGAGCAGCCGGAAAATTGATTGGATAACGTCGTCGGCTCCCCTCGACCGAGTAGACTTGGCGAAGGTGATTCGACCAAGGCTCGGAGGAAAGGAGCCGAGTGATGCTTATTATAGGACTTAGCGGGTACCGAGAGCATACCATTCAGGAGACCGGGAAACGGCCCGATACTTCGGTGAACCCCGACGCAGCAGAGAAACTGAGCCGCTTTGCAGAACTCGCCCACTCCGATTCTGACGCTCGACAAACCCGCCTCTTTGTATGGTGGTCTGGCCCTCTCTCCCGATGGCAAAGCGCTTCTCTTTGGCCAGAACGAACTTAACGAATCTTACGTGATGCTCATGAAAAACTTTCGCTAGCTTTCCGTTTCGAACATATTTCCGGATCGAACGAGGCCGTCACCGAGGATACTGATTTGTTCCCGAAGCTCTGGACTGACGCGCTCACGGAAAAGTCGGTCTCGCTACCCACATCTCCAGCGGACGGATGGGGCTTAAGAGCGACAGGAAGAAGTGCACCGGTAATCGGAACAGTCCAGCCCGATACTCTGGGTTTCCGATGTACTAAGCGCGCTCATGACGGACGACGTGGAAATGTTCGTCCTCCGACGGAGGCTGAAAATACGCGGTAATGGCATCAAAATCGGCGTCGCGGGTCCACAGAGCGCCAGGAGGTAGACCAGCGCTTCGCTGACGAAGCTGACTCTTGCACAAGGCGTCGGATGCCTCCACGAAATGCAACTCGTGCTCAACATGTGCGCGCTCGATCAGTTCGCGAAACCAGGCACGCTGCATTTTGGTGTTAGCGGGAAAATCGAGCACGACGGAAATGCCCTTCGACAAAAAAGCGCAAACGAGTGGCGTGAGCGCGTTCTGCAATCGAGAAGAGTATTTGACGAATCCCGAAATGTCAGTGATCTCGCCAGGAAACAAGGCATGCAAGAAATCGTCTTGCACCAGGAGGACAGCATGTTCTCGATCGGCCAAAGTTCTTGCGAGAGTGGACTTACCTGCCGCCATCTTCCCGCAGAAGAAGAGCAACTTCGCTGAATTCCTTTGGCGCATCCTGGAGAAAAAGTATCTCGAAATGAAAGAGCCAGCAATCCCCAACATGACGGGAATGCGGCAGGCTTGCGACGGGATCGCGTTCCACAGGGTCGACCGATCCGTCTGAGTTGACGCTCCAGAGAAGGGGTATCTATACTCACTTCTGCCTCTGAAGAACCGAAAGGGGCACGGACCCGGGTCAAAGTAAATCCGTTTCAACAGTTGAGGAGGAATGAATGAAAAAAGCCTTGTGGGCCAGTCTGTTTGTGGTGATGGTGCTGAGCGCACTCCCCATGTATGCGCAAAGTCCCAATTATGAAGTTGGGCCGGTGTGGCGGGTCACGTACTATCACATCAAGCCAGGACAATCGGAGGCCTTTTGGAAAGATATTCGGGAGAATTTCAAACCCGTGTATGCTGACTTCAAAAAAGAAGGCTTAATTGCGGATTACAAGATGTGGTTGAACGACACGAGCGATCACCCGGGCGATTGGGACGTCGCTGTGGGAATCCTGTTCCCGAACTACGCGGCGCTCGATGCAGTGGACTCAAAAGCCGCTACCATTGCGGCGAAGCACTACGGTTCGCGAGAGGCGATGATCGAAGCGGGAAAGAAGCGCAGTGAGACGCGCGAAGTAGTAGCCAGTAAGTTAGCCCGAGAAGTGATGCCGAAGTAATCGTGGAAGGAGAAGTCGAGTGAAACCGCCCCGAACTTTTGTGCGAAGAGTTCGGGGCTTTCGTTTTCGCGGTGGGCGAGTGTGAGTGGTTTCTGTAAAGGCAGCAACCGGGCGGAGCACTACCGATGTGGGTTACTTTTGGCCGGAGCCTGCGCCCATGGGACCTGGAGACTTGTGGAACCAGCCTACGGACTTGGGGCTGGCCCAGAGGTGCTGAGGCTGGTCGCCCTTCTGGTGCTTCTCTTTGTGGGCTTTGGGGGTTTTTGACTTTTTAGGTGCGGGATTGAGGCTCGCGGCGTTGGCGTTCGCGGTGGACGCGGTGGACGCGGTGGAAGCGCTGGACTTGGAGTGATGCCACGGCCAGTGCATGTGCGCGGAGACGACCGGAAGAGGGCCAAAGGCGGTGAACAAGCACGCGGCGCCGAGAGCGAGAAAGAGTCGCTTCATACAGGTATTCCCCTTTAAGTGTTTTTAGCATGTGCGGTGGAAGGGGGCACCTGTACGGAAGTACTGGCGTGTTGGAAGAGTAAGGGTGGAAGAAGTGGGGAGCCGACAACCGACAGCTTGCAAATGTGACTGGGGTACACAGCCGGCGCTGCGGTTCAGCAACAACGTAGAGTCGTTCGATGCAGTGGGATTCGAAGTAAGCATTCCGGGGACGTCGGAAACCGGCTACATGCAAGGGCACTTAGTGAAATCGGCGTCGGGGCAGACCGTGTTGGAGATTACCACACAAAGAGGATTCGCCAGTGGCGACCCGACCCGAGAAACCCGAGAAACAGTTACGAAGTGACCGAGGATTTTCAAGTTGGTTCGGGCGGGGCAGGGACGACGGGGCCCGCGGTGGCTACGAGCGGCGGGTTGACCGGCGCATGGGTGAATACGAAGACGGATGGGGGAGTGGCGCAGGTGATTATCGCCGAGAGTGGAAGCACGTTGGAAGTGCACCCGTATGGTTCATGCGTCCCGAACTATTGCGACTGGGGAGCGTCCGCGGCGTTGCAATTCAGCGGCAGCGCGAACTCTTCCGCGGGAGTTGGATTCCAAGTGACCTTGAACCACACGGGCGAAACGGAATACATGCAGGGGCACTTGGTGGTGGGGGCCAGGCGGACAAAACTTATTGGAAGTCACCATGCAGACGGTGTTCACCGGGAGAGGGGATGTTCGAGATGATTACGAATTGACCGACGATTTTCAGTTGAGCCCCACGGGCCAGACGGGGTTCTCGCTGTCGTCGGCCTCTGGGAATCTGACGGTGACGGCGGGAGGGCAAGCGACAGACACAATTACAGTGGCGCCGTTGAATGGAGCGTGGGACACGGCCGTGGAGCTTTCGTGCGGGGTATCGGGGCCACCACCGATGCCGAGTTGCGTTATATCGCCAGGGTCCGTGACCCCAGGAGCGAGCCCGATCACGGCGGTGATGACAGTGTCGGCGCCGAATGGCGGAGGGATGGCGCGGCGCGAGGGCGATGGGCGAAGAAAACAGAGCGTGTATGCGGCATGGTGGCTGGTGCCGGTGATGGGATTGTGTCTTGTTAGAAGACGGAAGAGGGGATGGCAGTACGTGACGTATTTGGGATTTTTCCTGGCAGTGACGATGCTGCCAGTGGCGTGCGGAGGCGGCGGCACCCGTGTCAGCAATGGCAGTAACACGACACAAGGGCCGAGCACATATGCGGTTATTGTGACGGGCATATCCGGGACGATGCAGCAATCGGTCCGCATCAGCGTGTTGACGCAATAGAGTCGACTGCATCGAGAAGAAAGAAATTCGCATGCCGGACCGCGCGGGTTAAGTTCTGCGGAAAGCGCCGAGCTACAGGTATAATCGCCTGGCGAGCATGGGACTGAATCCGGGAACCAAGTTGGGGCCGTATGAAATTGTGGCGCCGGTGGGAGCCGGCGGGATGGGCGAAGTGTATCGAGCCACGGATGCACGGCTGGGGAGGGATGTGGCGATCAAGGTATTGCCCACTTCTCTGGCGAATGATGGCGAGCGGTTGCGGCGATTCGAGCAGGAAGCCAAGACGATTGCGACGCTGAACCATCCGAATATTCTGGGACTCCACGACATAGGAACGTACGAAGGCGCGCCCTTCCTGGTGAGCGAATTACTGGAAGGCGAGACGCTGCGGCAGAAGATCGAGGCGGGACCGATACCGGTGCGGCGAGCGGTGGAGTACGCGTTGGGGATTGCGCATGGGTTGGCGGCGGCGCATGACAAAGGCGTGGTGCACCGCGATTTGAAGCCGGAGAACACGTTCATCACGCGGGACGGACGCGTGAAGATCCTGGACTTTGGATTGGCGAAGCTGGTGCGCGAGGAGCACAGCCTGGAAACGGCGATGACGTTGACGAGCCCGACGACGATGCCAGGGATGGTGATGGGCACGGTCGGGTACATGTCGCCGGAACAGGTGCGGGGCGAGCCGAGCGACGCGCGGTCGGACATTTTCAGTTTTGGGACGGTGTTGTACGAAATGTTGACGGGGAAGCGCGCGTTCAGGCGGGACACCTCAGTGGAAACGATGACGGCGATCCTGCGGGAAGAGCCGCCGGAGTTGACGGAGACGGGCTGGCAAGGTCCGGTGGGGCTGCAGAGGATTTTGTCGCGGTGTTTGGAGAAGGATCCGGCGCGGCGGTTTCAGTCGGCCAGCGATCTGGCGTTTGCGATCGAGGCCTTGAGCGGAACGGGCGCGACGCACAGCGTAGCGGCGGCCGCGGTGAAGGACAGCGAGAAGGGAAGAACGCCGCGGTGGTTGGGGCTGGCAGCGGGCGGGTTGGCGTGCGCGGCGGTGGGAGCGGGGATCGCGTGGAGTTTGCGGCCGGGAGCGCGGCCGATGGCAACGTTCCAGCGGGTTTCGTTTGAGCGCGGGACGCTGTTGCACGGGCGATTCGCTTCGGATGGAAAGGCGGTGGTGTATAGCGGAGTGTTGAATGAGGGCGTGCCGGACACGTATGTGATTCGAGAAGATTATCCGACGTCGGTGCCTGCGGGATTGCATGGGGCGCTGGTGCTGGCGATTTCCAAGCAGGATCAGATGGCGGTGCTGGTGCGACCGCATCCGTACGGACAGTTTCAGTGGGGGGGGACGCTAGCGACGGTGCCGGTGGGAGGAAGCACGCCGCGGGAGTTGCTGGAGGATGTGTACGAAGCGGACTGGTCGCCGGACGGAAGCGAGATGGCGGTGGTTGTGCGGAAGAATGATAAATGGCAAGTGGAATATCCCATAGGGAAGGTGTTGTGGGAGACGGAGAATTGGATTTCGGATTTGCGGGTATCGCCGAATGGAAAACAGGTGACGCTGTTCCGGCACCCGCCGGCATCGCTGGATGACCGCGGGTATGTGGTGCTGCTGGACCGCGAGGGCAAACAGAAAGTGATCTCGACGGAGTGGGAAGCGCTGGAGGGAATGGCATGGACGCCGGACGGGAAAGAAGTGTGGTATTCGGCGGCGGAATCGGGGGATTCCTATTGCGTACGGGCGAGCAATGAGAAGGGCCAAGAGAGTACGGTGTATTGCGGGACGTCGGGGACGCGCCTGCACGATATTTCCCCGGCGGGGCGGGCGCTGGTGTCTTCGGATATAGACCGCTTCACGATGGTCATGGTGGAGCACGCGTTGAAAGTGGAGAACTATGTAAGCGGAGTGGGCTTGGGACTGGAACCACGGCTGACGCCGGACGGCAAGGAACTCGTGTACACGGACGCGTCGGAGCGTGGTGGAAAAGATTATGGAGTGTACTTGAAGAAGATGGAGGACAACGGGACGGCAGTGCGCATCGGAGGAGGCGGGTACGCGTCGGACATCAGCAACGATGGGAAGTTTGTGCTGATTGTGATGCCGGGCGAAGGGAAAGTGCAGCTGGTGCCGGTAGGAGCGGGAGAAACGCAGACGCTGCATTGGGAGGGATTCCAGGTGAGTGCGGCGAACTGGTTTCCGGACGGGCAGCACATTTTGCTAGTCGGGAATCCGGCGGGACAACCGTTGGGATTGTACGAGACGGATCGTGGGGGAACAGCGCCAAAGGTGTTGGTGAAGACTGCGCCCTTGTGGGCCGATGTGACTCCGGATGGTGAGTCGTTATTACTGCTGGTGGATGGGAGGTTGGTGCAGCGATCGATCCGGGATGGGAGCGAGAAGAAATTGCGGGCACTGGGAGTCGGAGAAGCGCCGGTGGAATGGTCGACGGAGGCGAATCATTTGTTCACGAGGGTGTTTGGTTCGACGTCGATCCGGATTGACAAAATGGATTTAAGAAACGAGAAGCGGGAGACGTGGTACGAATTCAAGGCCAGCAATCAGGACGGGGCGCTGCTGAACTCGCAGCAGGCGAGCATCACACCGGATGGACGATGGATGGTGTTTGATTACCGGATTCCGTTGGGGCAATTTTATGAGAGTGAGAATTTGAGATGAAGTCGGGAGTTGGGAGTCCACAGCCGTTAGCCTAGTTTTAGAGCAAATCGGCCGGAAGTCGAACGTTGAAGCGCTCAAGAGGAATTCAACACAGAAGACACAGAGAGCACAGAGAAGACCGAGGCGCGGAGAAAGAGTGAAATGTTCCGGGGATGTTGAGCGGCAGCAAGGCAAGCAGCGAGATTGGATCGTGCGGAAATGAGACGCGGGGGGATGGGAAGTGCGGCGGTGGTGCTGGTGCTGGCGGGGTGCTTGGGGGCTTCGACGGCGTGGGGACAGTTGGCGGGGCAGATTTCGACGGCGAAGGATGTGTATGTGGCGGGAGAGCCGATCTATGTGCACTTTGAAGTGACGAATACGGGGACGGATGCGGTGGAGTATGCGGCAGGCGATCCGTATGAGCGGTGCGGTGGGTACTGGATGGAAGTTTCGGGCGGGACCGGGCCAGAAGCGGAGCGCGGGAGTTGCGGGTTGGCGTTGGGGGCCGACGAGGAATGCACGGTATCGAATCAATTGCTGGCCCCGGGCGCAAGGTTGCGGCAGAACCTTTTGGTGAATTACGCGCATTCGGTGGCGACGCCAGGGAATTATGAGATTCACGCGATGCGCGTGGTGAAGTATGGGCCGCTGGGAGACGCGGCGCCGGGAACGCCGTTGGCTCAGGAATTTAAGGTAGAGGCGCGGTTGAAGATCGAGGTATTGAAAGCGGATCCAGAGTTGCTAAAGCGAATTTACCAGTCGTACGTGACGAATCTGAAATCGCCGGATGACGAGATACAGCGGGAGGCGGAACGCGCGATTGTGAGTGGGGCGCCAGCGTGGTTGGAAGAAACGATTGTGGGGATGGTGCGGCGGTACACATCGCGGGAATTTGCGCTGCGGGGGTTGCGAAATCTGAATACGGAGCGCTCGCGCGAGGAGTTAGCGAAGATTCTGCAGAACACGGCGGAGGCGACACCAGTGAATGTGATGGCGGCGAGTTACCTGGGACAGATGGGGGATAAAAAGTATTTTCCGTTGCTCATGGAATTGGCGAAACGGCAGGACCCGAAAGAGTCGAGGGATTACGTGGTGGCGGCGGCGGAATTGGGCGGAGATGAAGCCGTGCCGTTTCTGAAGGCGATGGCGAGCAGCGCGGACGCGAATGCACGGGCGAACGGTGTGGCGGGATTGGGCGTCACCGGGAGCCGGGCGGCGGTGCCGGTGTTGGTGGAGACGCTGAAGGGGGCGGATGCGGAGTTGGGGAAGCTGGTGGTGGAGTCGTTGAAGGAGTTGACGCACCGAACGGAGGGGGATGGGAAGAGCGATCCTCCAGCGGAGCAGTATGGAGCGTGGGCGAAGTGGTGGGTGGGGAATGGGGAGGGTGCGAGGATTTATGGAATTTGTGAAAGCGAGGACGTAAAGAAGTGAAGGAAGTAAGGAAGTTAACAGCTCAGAGTTGCTTGGAGGTCGCGGAGTACAGGGAGGCTCTGGCGTCGAGGATGGGTGGGAGAAGCGGATAGGGTAACCCAAGAGCCGATGCGGAGATTGGCGTTCCCGGGAGGACCCCAACAGCCCACATGCAACGGCGGCATGTGGGCACCCGCAGTTGGGGTCGTGGCGGTGCGACCTTTCGAAGCTGAGGGCAAGAAGCTACCTCTACAGTGCCGATGGGGGAATCGTTGCGGGGATGAGGGAAGAAAAGCGGCGGCAAGCCGCCGCGCTCCAGAGATGGCCAGTCTAAATCTAAAGACCGGCTACTACACTTGTTTTTACTTTTCCCAGTGGGCTACGTGGACTAGTTGGAACAGCGAGCCGCTGGGGGCGGGCTGGATGGAGACGATGTGCTGGTCGGACTTGGAGCCGGATTTGAAGAGCATGCCGCCTTTGTCGGGCTTATCGTCGCCACAGGTCAGCCTGCTGGACTTGTCGGAATCGCTGTCCTTGCCGTCTTTTGCGGCATCGGTTGAGGTGGGATGGGAGCAGTCGAGGACCGGGCCGTACTTGGCCAGCTTCTTTTTGTAGTAGTCCGCGATTTTCTGCATGGAGTCGTCCGACTCCAATTTCAAAAGCGCTAATTTGACGCCGGAACCGCTGCCCCAGAGGCCGAAATTGAGGCCGGGGGAGTCTTCGTCCTTGTCTTTGTGGCGGCGAGAGCCGGGGTAGAGAGGAAGGCCGATGTCTTTGGAATCGGCGTCCCCAGACATGGTGATGCCAGCACCTTTTTGGTCTTGCGCGGGAGCGGGAGAGGGGAGAAAGCAAAGGGCGAGCATGGCGAAAGCGGAGAGCGAGAGGCGCGGAAGAAGCGTGGGCATGGAGCCTCCTGAGGTAGCGTGCACTGGATCATGATACGCAAAGAAGGGAGCAGAAGTTCCGGGGGAGGCGAAGAAATTACGCAAAGCAGAATTCCGCAGAAATGATTCTGCAGAAATCTGTGATGGACAACATTGTGGGTTGTATGTATCAGTAATATAATACACATACAATAATAGTTTATATATGCGTATATAGTCGATTTGTTTTCAGGAGGGACAGGCATGAGAAAGATGATTGCGGCGGAAGTGTGGAAAGGAAAGACTTTACAGTTTGCGATTTCGGTGATGCGGTTGATGGAATTGATGCGTGGGGTTGGGGAGGTGGAATTGCGGTCGCCGCCGCGGGCGTTTTCCGGGTGTGGAAAGCCCGCGGAAGTGGTGGTGGAGCGGATGAAGTATGCGGGGAGTGATGAAACCCAGCACCGGCCCTCACAAGACGAGCGGGTCACCCAGCGAGATCGCTGTTGTGGAACCCTAGCAGCTAGAGTCGACTGGAAGCCGGCGCTATGAATTGAGAGTAAAGCCGCCCCTACAGGGGGAATTCGGTCGCTGGTTTATTGGGGAGAAACGCTCCAGCGGAGATGGAGAATCGGTGGCTACTAAGGCTGGAGGGGGAGAGAGCCGGCGGCGGTGATTTGGTGGGATTTGGAGTTGGAGCGGAAGGCAATTACGGTGAGGTTGACAGGGTTCCACTTTTCATTGAGATCGATGGTGATAGTGAGGGGTGTGGAGGAGTTGAGGGCGACGGATTTTTCTTTGCGGAGCAGGCGGACGACGGGGGCGTGCTGAAGGAGTTCACCGGAATTTTCGCCGCCGGTGACGTGGGAGCTGAGATTTTTCTCCGTTAGGGCAATCCATAAATCCTGGGTGGATGATTCGGAGGTAAGGGCGAGGTGCGATTGGTCGGGTCGCGAGGCGATGGAGATGTGGGTCGTGGGCAATAAACCCAAGAACCCACATGCAAAGGCGGCATGTGGGGCACCCGGCGCGGGTACAGAAGAGGGATTTCTCGTTTCACTCGAAATGGCGGAGTCTGTTGCGGCGGATAAGGTTAGTTGGAAGGTGCGGTTGCGGGGGTTGGAGTTGGAGATGGCGGTGAGTTGCAGGCGGGCTTTGGGGCGGGCGGCGGCCCAGCGAATCTGGTCGCGGGCTTCGCGGGTGCGATTGCCGACGAATTGCGCAGAGCCATCGACGATCATTTGCGGGGTGTAGACGCCGCCGTCGGGAAGAGTGACGGCGTATTGTTCCTGGCGACGAGAGAAATCGACGGAGGAAAAGGGGTCATTCCAGCCGACGCTGTTCCAGTAATCGACATGTTCCTCGAGGGCGAGGATTTCGATGTTGTCGAAGGGTTGCTCGTCGCTAAGTTTTTTCAAGAGCGTGTCGGCGGGCGGGCAACTGGAGCAGCCTTCGGAGGTGAAGAGCTCGACGATGACGGGCTGCCTGGGTGAAACGGAATCGGTGTTGGAGGCAGAGGAGCGCATAGGCCAGCGCGAGGTAGCGAAGAGAGAGGCGAGCAGAGCGAGGAGGAAAACGAACGCGAACGGGAGCGATTTGGCGCGCACAAATGGTCTCCAACAAAAGATTAGAGGCGCGGTAAGTACAAAGGTTACAGAAACGAAAGGACAATGCGGAAAAGGTAACGCAGCGCGAGGGAAACGGGGAGAGAACCCAAGACCCACGCTCAGAGTGCAAGGGTGGGATACGCGCACCTGCTCCGGACATGAAGTCAGCGTCACATGAGGAGGGAAGAGACGAGCCGATGCGGAGATCGGCGTTCCCGGGGGAACCGCAAGAGCACAGGCCCTTCGAGGCTCAGGGCAAGCGAGGGGCGGGGCACCGCGCTGTGGTACAGTGCCAGTGCCTCGTGAAATTTTTTGAGGGCGCTATGTCTTTACGGGAAGGGAGAAACTTGTGTCCGCCCGGATTCGCTCCGCTGTCGCTGCCGTTATTGTTATGGGGACTTCCCTGGTGATGATGGACCCCGCATGGCCGCAGGATCGCTCGCAAATGCGATCGATGGTTATTTCGCAGAACGGCATCGTGGCGGCGGAATCGCCGCTAGCAGCGCAAGCGGGAGTGCGCATTCTGGAGTCGGGCGGGAACGCCGTGGACGCGGCGATCGCTACGAATGCCATGATGGGAGCGGTGTCGCCGATGATGAACGGGATCGGCGGTGATCTTTTCGCAATTGTGTACGATGCGAAGGCTGGCAAGCTATACGGGCTGAACGCCAGCGGCTGGGCGCCCAAAGCACTGACCATCGAATTTCTGCACAAGCAAGGGCTGCGGGAGATGCCGCAAGCCGGAGTGAACACCATCACGGTGCCGGGGGCGGTGGAAGGTTGGCAGAAGCTGGCGGACAAGTTCGGCCGCAAGAACCTTGCGGAGGATTTGGCGCCGGCGGTGCAAACCGCGCAGAAGGGTTACCCGGTGACGGAATGGGTGGCGGCGTATTGGGCCACGGAGACGGACTACCTGCGCGGCGACGAGCAGGCCGTGAAAGTGTACCTGCCGCACGACCGGCCGCCGAAGACGGGAGAGATTTTTCGCAACCCCGATCTGGCATGGTCGTTGCAGCAAATCGCCGAGCATGGCCGGGACGCGTATTACAAAGGGGAAATCGGGAAGCGCGTGCTGGAAACCATCAAGCGCCACGGCGGCAACATGACCGCGGCGGATCTCGCGGAATTTTCCGCGGAGTGGGTCGAGCCGATCTCGACCACGTACCGCGATTGGACGGTGTACGAAATGCCGCCGAATGGACAGGGACTGGCGGCGCTGCTGATGCTCAACCTGATGGAAACTTTCCCGATGGGCCAGAAGGATTACAACTTCGGTTCGAGCCGAGCGCTGCACGCCATGATCGAGTCCAAGAAACTGGCGTATGCCGATCTGGTGAAATATATTGGCGATCCGCGGGGGCAGTCGCTTCCGGTGAAAACGCTGCTTTCGAAAGAGCGCGCTGCCGAGCGGGCCAAACTGATCGATCCCGATCACGCGAACTGCGATGTTGTGGCGGGCACGTTGCCCGGCGGGGGAGACACCACGTACCTGACGGTGGTGGATCGCGACGGCAACATGGTTTCGTTAATTCAGAGCAACTACGGCGCCTTCGGGTCGGGAATTGTTGCGGAGGGAACCGGGTTTGCGCTGCAGAATCGTGGGGCGCTGTTTAACCTCGATCCTGCGTCGCCCAACGCTTTGGCGGGACGCAAGCGGCCGTTGCACACGATTATTCCCGGGTTCGCGCAAAAGGGCGACACGCGGATGGCGTTCGGGATCATGGGCGGCTGGAACCAGTCGCAGGCACACGCGCAGTTCATTGCTGATATTGCGGATTACAAAATGAATATCCAGGCCGCGCTGGAAGCGCCGCGCTTCACGAAACGGACGTTTGAAGGCTGCGACGTGATGATGGAGAATCGCATTTCGGGGAAAACGCGCGACGAATTGACCGCAAAAGGGCACAAGATCAGGGTGCTCGGGACGTTTTCGGCGGAAGTGGGCGGTGGGCAGGTGGTGCTGCGCGACTTCGCGAGCGGGGTGAACTATGGCGCGTCCGACCCGCGGAAAGACGGCGCTGCGATCGCTGAAGTCCTGCTGATACTAATTAACTAACTAATAAATACAATGAGGCGAGCGTGGTTGGTTCTGCGCCGGGGCGGTAAAGGGATCCCGCCGATGGGCCCAGCAGGGAAGTAATGTTCCCACCGGCGACCGTGGTGATGCCGGATTGCGGCGCTAAGTAGGCAGCTATCAACCGGATGCGGGGAGGGCGACTGGCATGCGAGTTGCAGCTCCTAACCGGTTCAGGATTTCATTGGAACTGCGGTCGAGTTTCCTTAGGCCCAGGAGGTACCCGATGCGAAGGGACGGCAAGGCAGAAGTGTTGGCAAGGGCGCTCGCAGCGGTGGTGTTCCTATTTTGCTCGGCAGGATTCGTGAAAGCCCAGTCGGTCGAAGTGGCGGGCGAATATGTGTGCACGGAAGCGCGCGTGGCGGGGAAGACGGTGCCGTGCACGGCGGCGCCACTGAATCTGAAGAGCGATGGCAAGTTTGAACTGCAAGGCCGGGAAGGCGAATACCTGGTGGCCGGCAGTTGGGTGGAACTGAAAAGCGCGGTGCTGAAATCGCGCGCCAAGATCGAATCCGGACATCGCATCGTGTTCCGGTTCTACAACCACCGCGGACGGTGCGAAATGATCTACGAACGGCGGGTGGCGGAACTGGGCAGTACCCGGCTGGGCTAGAGGACCCTGCAGGAAATGGCCGCACTCAACCGGTGGTTGCTCCACTGGTTTTTTCCCTGGTTGATTCTGCACTTATCTCTTGCGCGGCTTGTAAATGCGTAGGTCCACCCGGTACTCTTTTCCCATGCCGAGAAAGAAAGCCGAGCGCCGCGCCAAGAAGAAGAACAAATCGTTCCGCGCGCCCAAGGTTGGAGGGGCGTTCCAAAAGCTGGTGAATGTGATGGCGTGGCTGCGCTCTCCCGGGGGCTGCCCGTGGGACCGCGAGCAGACGCACGCGACGCTGCGCACTTATCTGATTGAAGAAGCGTACGAGGTGCTGGACGCGCTGGAATCCACGGACGACGCCAAGTTCGCGGAAGAGTTGGGCGATCTGCTGCTGCAGGTGCTGTTCCACGCGCAAATCGCGTACGAGGGGAATCGGTTCGACATTTCCGACGTAATCCGGGAAATCTACGAAAAGATGATTCGTCGGCACCCGCATGTATTTGGAACGGCCCGAGCCAACACCGCGGCCGAAGTGCTGCACAATTGGGAGCAGATCAAGCAGCAGGAGAGGAAGGAAGGAAAGGAAGTAAAGGAGGAAAAGGATGGGAAGGGGGTAAAGGACAAGACAAAGTCTCCCGCCTCCGCTGCATCCTCTACTTCCTCCACCTTCTTTACTTCCTCTGCGTCGGTTTTGGATGGGGTCCCACGGGCATTGCCGGCGCTGGTGGAGGCGCTGCAGTTGACGCGCAAGGCGGCGCGTATCGGGTTCGACTGGCACGATGTTGACGGGATCTTTGAGAAATTGAGCGAGGAAACGCAGGAGCTGAAAACGGCGTTGGCAAGTGCGAGTAGTTCCGGTCCATCGCGTGCCCGAGGCAGAAAAAGCTCTCGCGCAGGGCCGGGGGAATCCTCCAAGGCCGCAGCCGGACCTTCGTCTGCAATCGCCTCAGCGTCGCTGGAATCGGAGCTTGGCGATATTCTTTTTGTAGCGGTTAATTTGGCGCGTTTCCTGAATCTTGATCCGGAAATCGCGTTGAAGAAGGCCAGCAATAAGTTTTCGCGGCGTTTTCGGGAAATGGAACGGATCGCGTCAGAACAAGGCACGACGTTGGCGAAGATTCCGCGGCCGGAAATGGAATCCTTGTGGGATCGGGTGAAGTTTCAGGAACGGGATTCGGCGCCAAGGTAGGCCGTGAGAGGAACGGAAAGAAGGGCGGCGTAAAGCCGCTCCCACAGAGGAAGGGGCAAAGGTCGAAGCTCAGGGCAGGAAGCCGCCGCTACCATCTTCACCTCCTGCGGCGCGGTTTCGCGGAGGGGGTAATATGAACCGGAACAGGCAGGCGGCGTAAAGCCGCCCCTACAGAGGAACGGGCAAAGGCGTGACCCTATGAAGCATATAGCCGCCCCTACAGCCATGGCTGATATTACTGTGCGTACGTTGCACTCGCTTGAGGAGTTTCACGGCTGCGTGCAAATTGCGCGCGAAGTTTGGGGCGACGGGGAACTGGACACCGAGCCGCACGTTACTTACGTCATTGCGGATCACACCGGCGGGCAGGTGCTGGGGGCGTTCGAAGGCGACCGCATGGTGGGCTTCACAAAAGCGTATGTGGGGCTGCACGACCACACGCCGTACTTCCACTCGCACATGGCCGCGGTTCTGCCATCTCATCGTGACCGGCACATTGGGCGCCAACTGAAACTGGCGCAGCGCGAAGATGCTCTGCGGCGTGGCATTCGGCTGGTGGAGTGGACATTCGACCCACTCGAAACCAAGAATGCGTATTTCAATTTGAACCGGCTGGGCGCTATTTCCCGGCGGTATATTCCAAATTTTTACGGCATCACCACGAGCCCGCTGCACCGGGGAATGCCCACGGACCGGTTGCTGGTGGAATGGCACCTGGACTCGCCGCGCGTCGTTGCGGCGATCAACCAGCTCACCGCGGAACCGCGCGGGTGCCCGGCGCAAATCCATCTGCCCAATTCCGTGATGGCGGCGACGGCGCAAGGGGGGGCCACGGACCGGAGCGATCCGCTGGTCCCATTGCAAACGCGGTTGCGGGATGAGTTCGCACAATGGTTCGCCAAAGGTTATGCAACCGTGGGAGTGCGCACATCGCGTGCGGGAGTAGACTACTGCCTGGCGCCGTACTCGGACTTTTAGCGCGGAGGAAGAGCCGTGCTGAGCTGCAAGCAAAACGGAAAGCTGTTAAGTTATTAGGAATCTACCATGCGCCTGCAGGCCCTCACTCTTCGGGAAATTCATCTCCAGCTGGTAGCGCCATTCGAAACTTCGATGGATCGCGTGACGGAACGCCGCATCATTCTGGCGGAAGCGCACGTCGACGGAGTATCGGGCTGGGGCGAATGCACCGCTGGGGAAACTCCTTATTACTGCCCAGAAGACACAGAAACGGCGTGGCACATCCTGAGGAATTTTATTTGGCCGCGGCTCAGCGGCAGGGAACTATCGTGTGCCGGGGACGTCTGGCCGCTGCTCGGACAAATTCGCGGACACAACATGGCCAAGGCCACGGTGGAAACCGCGGTGTGGGACGCGGAGGCGAAGCTCAAAAATATTCCTCTGTGGAGCTTGATTGGCGGGGAACGCCAGGAAATTCCGTGCGGCGTATCCATCGGGATCAAAGAATCGCTGGACGAACTTTCCTCCACGGTAAAAAAAGAGCTGGACGCCGGTTACCAGCGCATCAAGATCAAAATTAAGCCAGGGAAAGATCTCGCGCCGGTACAGCGGCTGCGGCAGGATTTTCCGCGAATCAAATTGATGGTGGACGCCAACTCAGCGTACCGGCACGAGGATTTGCCGCTGCTGAAGCAGCTCGACGCCTACTACCTGATGATGATCGAGCAGCCGCTAGGCTGGGACGACCTATTCGGTCACGTGGAGGTTCAGAAGAACCTGCAAACGCCGATTTGCCTGGACGAGTGCATCCACACGTACGAACAAGCGGAGGCGGCGATTGCGCTTGGCGCTTGCAAAATCATCAACATCAAGCTGGGGCGCGTGGGCGGCTTGCTGCAGGCGAAACGCATTCACGATCTCTGCCAACGCCACAACGTTCCGGTGTGGTGCGGGGGCATGCTGGAGTCGGGGATTGCACGGGCACAAAACATTGCCATGTCCACATTGCCAAATTTTTCGTTGCCCGGCGATGTCACAGCCAGCAAGCGCTACTGGCACGAGGATGTCATCACGCCGGAAGTCACGGTCACGGCGGAAGGAACAATCCAGGTACCGCGAGGGGCCGGTATCGGGTTCACCCCACGGATGGATCGCATCGCGAGCATTACGGTACGCCAAGAGCATCTGACCTGACGGCGGAAACCCCCAAGGGCCGATACGGAGAGCGGCGTTCCCAGGAAACCCCCAGAGCCCACATGCAACGGCGGCATGTGGGGCACCCGCTGTGGAAAGTTCAAAATTAGAAGTTCAAAGAAAGAGCGATTGCTCTCTCCGCTCGGAATGAGCTGGTAATTTTTCTGAAAGAGATAACCCCAAGGCCCACCCTCAGGACACCCTTCGAGACTCAGGGCCAGGGCAGGTGGGGCACCCGCGAAAACATACGGCCAGGAGCGGCTGGGGCTGGGCGTCCCGAGGAACTGTCATGGTTTATTCATCGCGGTGTAATGATGGGGGTTCAGCCTAGTGCCTCCGCCCGCAGGACTTCCCTCGGAAAACCTTAAGGAGGACGAAATGTCCAAGCAAGCAGCTGAGCATCACCAAAAAGCAGCCGAACATCATGACCACGCGGCGCGTCATCATCGCGAAGCCGCGCGGCACCACGAAGCCGGAGATCACCACTTGGCCGCGCATCACGCCCACGTGGCCAACGGCCATCATCATCACGCCACGCATCACGCCGCAGAAGCAGCCAAGCTTCACGCCGAGCATCACGGCGAATCGGCGAAGAGCGCCAGCCGCTAACGCAGGGTTAGTCCACGCCCGAACTCCTCTCCGTCGCTATGCACAGGCTCCCCGCCGGGGTCCAGTTCCGGTCTTCAAATCTCGCAAGGCTGGGCCCCACATTTTCAGCGGAATGTATGTTGCAGCTGGGGTAAGGTGGTCGAAGACTTTCTTTGAGCCTTGTTTCGTGGTGACGCCACTAGTGGCTACCGGTGAGCAGGCGCAATTTCGCTTTGAGGCGCGCCAATTCGGCGGTCTCCCAGCGGAGCTCGTCCTGTTCGTAACGGCGGCGCTCGGCGACGGCCGGATTCACGTTGGTATTGGCGGGATCGTTCAGAAACGCGCGCTCATCGTCGACAAACAAGCGCAGCAGCAGCACAATCCTTTTCTGGTTATCGCCAATCTGCTGTTCCAGGGAGGCGAGCTCGGCGGCCTTGCGCGCGGTTTCGTCGGCGATCAGCGGGTTGACGTGGCCGGTGTTGCCGGGCAGCAAGTCGGTCCCGCTGACCGGTGCATGGCGCACTGCCAGTAGGGCGATCGGATCACTGGTCAACACCTGATCCGCCTTGTGCGTAGGCTTCGCCACGATGCCGACTTGCGAAGTGTGGGGATCGGGGATGGCAGGAACCTCCTGCGCTTGAGCGTGTGCGATGGAGAACGACCACATGCTGAGCATCAAACCGCGCCACCAGACACGTCGTCGCGACACCATGGGAGACTCTCCGTCGTCATGCAATTCTGGGGTTAGGTGCGGCGTATATAGGCCGAAGGTACTCTTTCGCTGGGTGAGTGCGGGGGTCGGCGGCACTTTAATATTTCCTAGCTTTCACGATTTGTTAGCGCGCGATGCGGAAGCGCAGAGGCGGGCTTTTGTGGGGGCCGTGGCGGGCGTCGGGGTTGCTGGCACACGGACAACCAGGCTTATCCTTACGGCTATAAGCCGTAAGACTTTTCTTACGACCTTATTCTTACGCCGTTCTTCTCAGTTCTATGTGGTGCGCCCGCTTCCGGATAACGGCTCCCCGGGGGGAGTATTTTCGCGCTACAATCGTGTCCCTACGCCTCCCGGCCCGAAGGAGTACGTATGTCAACCGCCACGCTTTTGTCTCGCCGCAGTTTTCTGAAACTATCGACCGCCGCCTCGGGCGGAATTCTGATCGCGTTGCACGGGGACCGGCTGGAACTGTTCGCGCAAGTCACCACACAAATACCACCGACGCAAAGTTATGTAGCGAGTGCGTTCGTGCACGTTTCGCCGGACAATATCGTGACCATCACGGCGAAGAATCCGGAAACCGGGCAGGGCGTCAAGACCATGCTGCCGATGCTGATTGCCGAGGAACTGGATGTGGAGTGGGCGTCGGTGCGCATCCAGCAAGCCGACCTGGATGAAACGAAGTATGGCCGGCAGGTGGCGGGCGGCAGCACATCGACTCCTGTGAACTGGGATCCGCTTAGACGGGTGGGCGCCGCGTGCCGCGCGTTATTCGTGACGGCCGCCGCGCAAACGTGGTCGGTGCCGGAATCGGAACTACGCACGTCGGCGGGATGCGTGCTGCATGCCGCATCGAATCGCAAAGCCACATATGGCTCGCTGGCCGATAAAGCCGCCACGCTGACGCCTCCGGACCTAAAATCGGTGACGCTGAAAGATCCGAAGGATTACAAAATTATCGGCCACACGACGCTGGGTTACGACACGCCGCAAATCGTCGCGGGCAAGCCGATCTACTCGATTGATTTTCGAGTGCCCGGGATGCTGTGGGCGGTCTACGAAAAATGCCCGGTATTCGGTGGGAAAGTGGTCAGCGCGAATCTGGAGGAAGTGAAAGCGTGCCCCGGGGTGCGTCAGGTGTTCATCCTGCCGGGGACCAGCGATGTGCTGGGACTGATGCCGGGGATTGCCGTGGTGGCCGATTCGTGGTGGCAAGCGAAGACGGCGCGCGACAAATTAAAAGTGGTTTGGGACGAAGGGACCACCGCGCAGCAATCGAGCGCCGGGTTCTTGCAGCAAGCGCAGCAGCTGTCGACACAAACGCCGACGCTTACGCTTCGTAAAGATGGCGATGCGGAAACCGTGCTAAAGAGCGCGTACAAAACGGTGGAGGGGGCGTATGTGTACCCGTTCATCGCGCACGCGCCGATGGAACCGGAGAACTGCCTGGCGCACTATTACGACCGGAAGGTGGAATTCTGGTCGCCTTCGCAAACACCGGAGCGCGGGCGCGAACTGGTGGCGAAGGTTCTGGACATTCCGGCGTCGAACATCACGGTGCACATGATGCGCACCGGGGGGGGATTCGGGCGGCGGCTGACGAACGATTACATGCTGGAATCCGCGGCCATCTCCAAGCAAGCGGGCTTGCCCATCAAGCTGCTGTGGACGCGCGAAGACGATTTCCATCACGATCACTACCGGCCCGCCGGATATCACTTCCTGAAAGGTGGGTTGGATTCCTCGGGCAAACTGGTGGCCTGGCACAATCATTTTGTCAGTTTTGGCGAAGGGAAGAACTTTGCGCCATCGGCGGGGATCAATGGGGATCAATTCCCCGGGACGCTGCTGCCCAATTTTTATTTTGGGGCGTCGCTTCTGCCGATCGGGATTCCCACATATGCGTTGCGCGCTCCGGGGAGTAATGCCTTTTCGTGGGTGTTTCAGTCATTTATTGATGAACTGGCGCACGCGGCAGGGAAGGACCCGGTGCAATTCCGTCTGGATATTCTGAGTCTTCCGGTGGTAAACAATCCGGAATACAAACCGGGGGATCCGGCGTTCAATCCTTCGCGGGCCGCGGGGGTGGTGAAACTAGCTGCGGAAAAATCCAATTGGGGTAAACAGAAACTTCCGAACGGCTCGGGCATGGGCGTGGCGTTCCAATTTTCGCATCGCGGGTATTTCGCGGAAGTGGTGCAGCTCAAGGTAAGCGCGGAGAAGCAAGTGAAGGTTGAACATGTGTGGGTTGCCGGAGACATTGGCAGCCAGATCATCAATCCTGGCGCGGCGGAGAACGAGTGCCAGGGGGCGGTGATTGAAGCGCTGAGTTCGGTGATGTCCTACGAAATCACCATGGACAAGGGCCGGGCGATGCAAAGCAATTTCCATGAATACGAACCGGTGCGCATCAACCAGGTGCCGCCGGTGATCGAAGTGCATTTCCTGAAGACGGATAATCCGCCGACGGGATTGGGGGAACCCGCGTTGCCACCGGTGTTGCCGGCGGTGTGCAATGCGATTTATGCGGCGACGGGGAGCCGCGTGCGGACGCTGCCATTGGCGAAATCGGGGTATTCCTGGGCGTAGTGGTGTTGCGGTGTTGCGGTGTTTGGCTTGGCCGATCTGAAGAACGGCCACTACGAATCGCACTCCTGTCGTATTATCTCCCCATGTCGGTTCACAATTTCTATCAAAACAAAACTGTACTGATCACGGGCGCGTCGTCGGGGATTGGCGAAGAATTGTCTTGGCAACTCGCGCAGCTGGATGCGCGGCTGACGCTTACGGCGCGGAGAAGGGAACTGCTGGAGGCGCTGGCACGACGCATCACAGACGCGGGCAAGCCTTCGCCGCTGGTGATCGCGGCGGATGTGACGCAAGACGCGGATATGCCCCAAGCGGTTTCGGAGACGATGCGCGTTCACGGGAAACTGGATATTGTCATCGCCAATGCGGGGTTCGGAGTGGTGGGGCCATTCAAGAAATTGACGCTGGAAGATTACCGGCGGCAATTCGAGACGAATGTTTTCGGGCTGCTGCGCACGGTGCAGGTGGCCCTTCCGGCGGTGGAACAGGCGCGAGGGAATATTGTGCTGATGGGCAGCGTTGCGGGTTGGGGCGCGACGCCTGGAGCTTCGCCATATGCGATGAGCAAATTCGCGGTGCGGGCGCTTGCGAATTCGATTACGCCGGAGCTGGCGCTCGCGGGAGTGCAGGTCACGTTGATCAGTCCCGGCTTTGTGGCCAGCAACATCCGGCGGGTGGACAATAAAGGAACGTTTCACGACGGGGCCAAGGAGCCTATTCCCGAGTGGATCGTGGTGCCGACGGACAAGGCCGTGCGGCAGATTCTACGCGCCATCGCGAGCGGGAAACGCGAAGCGGTGATCACCGGGCACGGGAAAATTCTGGTGGCCATCGAACGCTTCGCGCCGTGGATCATCCGCGCCGCCGGGAAACGGATGGCGGCCAATCGCGGGGGATACCGGGGCCAGCCGGGAGAGCAGCGGTAGCATCCGAGGACGGAGCGCCTGGCTCGTAACGGTAAAGGCACGTTTCCTGCGCCGCGTCATTTCTGTGCTATTTTGGAGTGCACGCTCTCGTCAATGCACGTTATCCGGAGCCCTCATGGCGCGCCGCCCCAGCTTTCTGTATCACTTCGTTCTACTGGTGTCTCTCGGCGTTCCCGCGCTGGCTTCGGCGCAATCCGGTCCCAATGCTGACGGCACCTACATGGCGCTGCGGAATCTGACCATTGGCTTGGAAGCGGTTAGCGTTTCCAATTACGATCTCAAGCGCGACGCCGGTACCTTCCGGATGCGCTCCGGCATGGTGTGTTTCCTAGCGCCGGTGAACAACCAGGTGACCGGCGCGATTTTTGTAGGCGACGGGATGTTCCTGCTAAGCCCGCCTTCCGAGTCCGAACGCAGGAGCTTGCAATACCTTTCGAAGGAATCGGAATTCACCGAGCACTTCGAACGCGCGCTGTTTCGGTTCACCGATTCTACGTATGACGAGCTAAAGAAAGCTGGAACCTCGGCCACACCCTCTTGCGATGCCAACATTTTCAAGGATTCGCAGAACGTTACGCGTCATCATATTAAGCACAACCTGGAGATCGATATCCTGGCGGAAATCCTGAGCCCCAATCCGCGGCCGCTGTTCGTAGCGTTCATTCACGGGAAGAGCTACAACGACAAGGAAATTTTCGAATTGGACCCTAACCAGGACGTGGATCAGGTGGAGTTCTTTACTTATGACGAAAACAAGTGGGGGGAGTGGGCGTCGTTCAACTTTACGCAGCCGCATGCGAAAGGGACTGTGGGGCGCACAATCCGCATGGAGCACCACACGCTGGACACCACGCTGGAAAAGAGCGGGGAGTTGATCGGAAAGGCCAGCACGACGTTGGTGTCGAGGCGGGACGGGTTGCGGGTGGTTCCGCTCTCGTTGTTTCCCACGCTGCGCGTGCAGTCGGTGACGTCGTCCGATGGGCAGGCACTCTCGTTCATTCAGGAAGACAAGCACGACGACGCGGACTTCGCCATTATTCTTCCGAAGCCGCTGCCGGCGGGGGAAAAGTTCACGTTCACGACCGCGTACTCCGGCAAAGACGCGGTTTCGAACGAAGGAGGCGACAACTACTTTCCCATCGCGCGGCAGGACTGGTATCCCAACAGCGTGGCGGCAGGTTTTGGCGAGTATGCCACGTACGACATGACCTTCCACATCCCAAAGGGCTTAAAAATGGCGGCGACCGGCAAGCTGGTCAGTGAATCCAACGACGGGAATCAGAACGTGACGGTCTGGAAAAGTGAAGCCCCGCAAACGGTTGCCGGTTTCAATTTCGGGCGCTTTAAGGTCGAAGAAGGGAAACTCACGAAGCCTGCCATTTCCATTCAGTCGTATGCCAACGAGAATCCTCCCGCGTGGGTGCAGAATTTGCAGAATGCCGCAGGTGGCACGCTTCCCGGGCAGTCGGCGATCCCCGGGGTCTCCCTCGGCACCATGAACACCACCGCGTTGAACAAGAAGGCGCTGGGGGAAAGCGAGATTGCGACGCAGATATACAGCGACTATTTCGGCCCGTCGCTATTTTCCGAGATCCACATCACGCAGCAAACGGCGTGCAATTTTGGACAGTCGTGGCCCGCGCTGGTGTGGATTCCCATTTGCTATTACTTCGACACCACGGTACGCCATCAACTCGGACTGGATGGGGGGGATCGCGGGTATTGGAAAGTGGTGACGCCTCACGAGGTGGCGCATCAGTGGTGGGGGCACACGGTGGGATTCAGTTCGGGGCGCGATCAATGGATGAGCGAAGGGTTTGCGGATATGTCCGCGTCGCTCTATTTGCTGTACACCGACAAGGACCCGAAGAAGTTCATCACGTTCTGGAACGATGAACGGGAAATCCTTCTGGAGAGGGATGCGCAAGGGTTTCGGGCCATCGATGTTGGTCCGCTGACCATGGGGTATCGCGCCAACAATTCCCGGACGGGGTCGGGGATCACGCGGCGGCTGATCTATCCCAAGGGCGCGTACGTGCTGCACATGTTGCGCATGATGCTGTTCGACAATCGCACGGGCGACGCGGAGTTCAAGGCGATGATGCAGGATTTCGTGAATACCTATCGAGGGAAACCCGCGACCACCGAGGAGTTCAAGGCGGTGGTGGAAAAGCATATGACCCGGGAAATGGATCTGGACGGCAATCACAAGATGGATTGGTTCTTCAACGAATACGTGTATGGCACCGCGCTGCCCGCGTACAAACTGGAGTACACCTTCGACGGGGATCCCGGCGGCGGGACGGTCTTCAACTTTAAAATCACGCAGTCGGGCGTGGACGATAAGTTCAAAATGCTGGTGCCTATTTATCTGGAACTACCAGATGGCAAAATGCTGAACCTCGGGCGAGCGCATCTGATGGGCAACACCACCATCCAGCAAAAAGTGCCGCTCCCAGGGATGAAGAACGCGCCGCGGCGCGCGCTGCTCAATTATTACGACGACGTGCTGGCGTCGGCGAATTGAGGTGGGTGCCCGACGCGGGATTTGAGGGTGGGTTAGAAAAGGCAGCCGGCGTAGCCCTTCGCGATTCCGGGCAAGAAGGGCAGCGTGAGTTGTGTTGTGCGTTGAGATCCACCCGTCGGTGCTTGCCTTAACGAAAAACCGGACAAAAGAAAGGAAAAAAACAGATCTCTCACTGCGTTCGGGATGACCCGCTGTTGTTGATTTTGCTGAAATGGGGCGCCGCCGTGCTGCGCCCCTACTGACCGGCAAGAGTGGCTTGTAGCCAGTTGCGTAGGAGGCGGCTCCACTCGCCTACGCTTTCGTTCTGCAGATCCAATCCTACGCCGTGGGGAGCCTGGGCGAAGACGTGCAACTCCGCAGGCACACCTGCTTTGTGCAAGGCGAGGTAAAATGCGACGCTGTTCTCGGGCGGAACGGCATCATCGGTGCTGCTGGTCCACAGAAAAGTGGGTGGAGTTTGCGGAGTGACCCGCAGCTCGTTGGACAACTCTTTTAGCAGTTCTGGCGGGGCATCCTTGCCGAGTAAATTGTCGCGGGAACCTCCGTGGGTGTGGGGGGCGATCAGCGAGATGACCGCATAGGCAAGAATCGCGAAGTCGGGACGGCAACTGGCGCGATCGATGGCATCCGGCGCGGCGGGATTGCCGGCGTCAAAGTGCGTTTCCGCAGTGGAGGCCAGATGGCCGCCGGCCGAAAAGCCCATGACGCCGATCTGGTCGGGTCGCACGGTAAATTCCTTGGCATGGGCGCGCACCAAACGAACCGCGCGCTGCGCGTCGCCCAGTTCGATGGGGTGGTGATATTTCGGGCCGAGGCGATAGCGCAGAACAAACGCGGAGATGCCCATAGCGTTGAAATAGTTGGCGATTTGGCGGCCTTCGTGATTGGTGGCGAGCCAGCCGTAGCCGCCGCCGGGCATGACGATGACCGCGGCGGTGGGTGGTTTGGCGTCAAACGGGGCGTACCATGTGAGTGTTGGGCGATCTTCCTCCGCGTCGCCCAAAGCGCCGGGCGCCTTGCCGTCCCAGAGAGCGATGGTGCGCGGTTCCGCCGAAGGATCTTCATGACGGGCTTCCGCGGCGGCACGGCCGGGGAGCAACTGCAAGTCCTGTGCACGCACCGAGGCACCTCCCAACAACGTGACCACGACAAACGCCACCACGACACCAGCGTTCTTCATCTCTTTCCTCCCCTCGCCTGCGATTTCAGCGCGACATCCGGCAAAGACATTTAAGAGGCCGGAAGAAATCCGCGTGCTGCAACGGATAAAGAAGATTCCACAACGGCCGCTGGGGCGCAAGGATAAGGATGAGGCAAGTTTCGATTCCTTGATTGAAACGATTTAATGTAAACTGGCGCCAGTTGTTCCGGATCATGACAATTCCTACACAGATTGTTGCGAGGAACTTTATGTTTGCACGGCGCGCGATTGGATTCGTATGGGTTGTGGTCGTGGGTATTTTTCTTGCGGCAAGTTTGAGGGCGCAAACGCCCGCGACTCGCCAGGACCTGCACGGGATATGGCGCATGCAATCGTCGTGCACCGATCACAGCAGTGGCGAGGTCATTTCTGTCGCCGGATTTGACGCGTCCAAGTGGCTGGAAGCGGAAGTACCTGGAACGGTGGTGGGGGCGCAAGTAACGGACAAGGTGCTTCCGGACCCGGACTATGGAATGAACCTGAAGAAATTTCCCGGATTTGTGGCGGAGACGAAAGGGCTGTTTGCCACGAGGGACATGCCGGCGGATAGTCCGTACCGGTGTTCGTTCTGGTTCCGCACGGAATTTTCAACTCCGGGTGATGCGGTCAAGAAGGCGACGTGGCTGCACTTTCTGGGCATCAATTACCGCGCGAACGTCTGGCTGAACGGGAAGAAAATCGCGGATCGCGCGGACGTAGCGGGAGCGTATCGCACCTTTGAATTTCGAGTCGACGATGTGCTGAAGAGAAGCGGGGCGAATGCGCTGGCGGTGGAAGTGTTCGCGCCGGAGAAAAACGATCTGGGGCTGACGTGGGTGGATTGGAATCCCACACCGCCGGATAAGGATATGGGCATCTGGCGGGAAGTGTTTCTTTCAGAGAGCGGTGACGTTTCGCTGCGGCGGCCGTTTGTTCTGGCCAAACTGGGCCCGGATTACAAATCGGCGGAGCTGACACCCAGCGCGGTGCTTACGAATTTGACGGATCATGTGGTGAAAACAACGTTGGAAGTGGAACTGGCGGGAGTGAAGGTGAGCCAGGCGGTGGAGCTGGCGGCAAAAGAATCGAAGACGGTGCGCCTTACGCCTGAGCAGTTTTCGCAACTGCAATTGCCGAAGGCGCATCTGTGGTGGCCGTACCAGATGGGCGAGCCGTATCTGTATAGCGCGAAGTTTCGAGTGGTTTCGAAGGGAGGCGAGTCGGACAGCTCGAACATGGAATTTGGCGTACGCCAGGTGACGTCCGAATTGACGCCGAGCGGCGGGCGACTGTTTAAGATCAATGGGAAAAATGTGTTGATTCGTGGCGCGGCGTGGGCGCCGGACATGATGCTGCGCTGGTCGTCCAAGCGGCTGGACGCGGACCTGAATTACGTGAAGCACATGGGGCTGAATTCGATTCGCCTGGAAGGCAAGACCGATCGCGATGAATTTTTCGATAAGACGGACCAAATGGGCATCCTGGTGATGCCGGGCTGGATTTGCTGCGATGCCTGGGAACGTTGGAAGCACTGGACACCGGAAACGAAGAATATCGCCGCGGCCTCGCTGACGGATCAGATTTCGCGGCTGCGCAATCATCCCAGCGTGTTCGTGTGGCTGTATGGCAGCGACAACCCGCCGCCACCGGATATCGAGAATATGTATCTGGGAATTCTGAAGGACCTGGAATGGCCGAATCCTACGGTGTCCTCCGCCAGCGAACAGTCCACGACCGTCACCGGAAAATCCGGCGTGAAGATGACCGGGCCGTATGAATACGTGCCGCCGGTGTACTGGCTGGCGGACACGCAGGCGGGCGGGGCGTACAGCTACAACACGGAGACCAGTCCAGGGCCGGCGATTCCGCCGAAGGAAAGCCTGGAGAGGTTCATTCCCAAGGAGCATCTGTGGCCCATTGATGAATACTGGAATTTCCATGCGGGCCGCGACCGTTTCGCGGACGTTCATGTGTTCACGGAAGCGTTGAACAAACGGTATGGGACGGCGACTTCGCTGGACGATTACGAGCGCAAAGCGCAAGCGATGGCGTACGACAATGAGCGCTCGATGTTCGAGGCGTACGCGCGAAACAAGTACACGTCGACGGGCGTTATTCAGTGGATGCTGGACAATGCGTGGCCTTCGCTGATCTGGCATTTGTATGATTACTATCTGGTGCCAGCGGGCGGGTACTTTGGCACCAAGAAGGCGCAGGAAATTGTGCATGTGCAGTATGACTACGACCACGATTCGGTGTCGGTGATTAACGGGACGTATGAGCCGATCGGAGGGTTGGAGGTTACCGCGCGGCTGTTCAACATTGATGGGAGAGAGATTGAGTCGAAGAATAGCAAGGTGGAGCTACCGGCGGACGGCGTGGCCAAGGCTTTCGATTTGCCCAAGCCGGCAAATTTGTCGAAGACGTACTTCCTCAAGCTGTATCTGCATGACGCGTCCGGAAAGCTGGTGAGCGACAATTTCTACTGGCTGTCCACGAAAGTGGACACCCTGGACTGGACGAAAAAGCGCGATACGGTGTACACGCCGCAGAAAGAGTTTGCGGACCTGACCGGACTGGATACGCTGCCGCCCGTGAAGCTGGAGTGGAGTTCGACGGCGCGCGAAGAACAGGGGCAGGGCATTATTTCGGTGAAGGTGAAGAATCCCAGTGCGAGCGTGGCGTTCGAGGTACATCTGCGGGTGACCAAGGAGAAAGACGGGGAGGACCTTGTGCCGATCTTCTGGGAGGACAATTATTTTTCGCTGTTGCCGGGAGAAGATAAGTCGGTGAGCGCGACGTACGGTTTGAGCGATGCGGAAGGGAAGGCGCCGGTGGTGGAGTTGGATGGATACAATGTGGCGCCGGCGACGGCTACGCCTGGGCACTGAGGTGAGTCGTTTGTCGTTTAGGTTTTGCTAAACTGGGGCGCAGCATGCTGCGCCCCCAACGCGGGCATAGAGCGGACGGCCGTCCCTGCCAGTGCGTTCCCCTGGACAAATCGCAGAGGGATTCCTCACGGGGCTCGGAATGACGTGCGCGGTGTGTGGAGTTGCTAGCGGTTGCGGGCCACCTCACGGTGTGGGCAAGCCCTCCGTACAAAATCAAGACAAAACCACAAACCTATAAAGCGCCGGCAACGAGGGGCATTGGCCGTTACTATTAAGAACCTTTCGCCATCGTTTCGCGCTTGCCAGTGCCACTGTTAGCCACTAAGCTACTGTTTGCGTTGGAGGAACCCGTGCCTAAAGAGAAACCACAAGTCAATATCGGCGAAGTGATTAAAACGTACCGGAGCCAGCGAGGGCTGTCGCAGGGGGACATCGAGCGACGCACCGGTTTGCTGCGCTGCTATCTTTCGCGCGTGGAGAATGGGCACACGGTTCCTTCGCTCGAGACGCTTGCCAAGATCGCCGAAGCCATGGAGATTTCGCTGGCGGATTTCTTTCCGGGGACGGAGACGCCGCGGGACAAAGAGACCCAGAAGATGCTGGGGGAACTTTCGCAGGACGAGATACGGTTTCTGGCGGAGATTAAGAAGTACAGCACCACGCTGTCCGAGGGCGACAAGCGGTTGGTGCTGGCAATGATCCGGAAGATGGCGACGCTGTTGCCGGTGCAGGCGGCGGCTACAAAGAAAGCGGTTGTGCGGCGGCCTTCGCTGTAGTGGGAGTGCGGTTGCGTGTGGAGCGGAGGACCGCCTCAGAAGGCGGTCCCTACGAACGCTTGGTGGGATTGTTCCCCTGGACAAATGGAAGAGGGATTGCTCGCTGCGCGGACTCCGCTCAGAAGGACGGGCGTTGTTTTTTCGAAAGAGATGGCCCAAGACCCACCCCTAGGAGGCGAGGGTAGAGCACGTAAACCCAAGAGCCGATACGGAGATCGGCGTTCCCTGGGAACCCCAAGAACAAAGAGGGATTGCTGGCCGCGCGGACTTCGCTCGCCAGGATCGCAAATGGAGGTTGGGTTGGGGTTGTAAAAGCGGCGGCAAGCCGCCGCGCTCCAAAAAAAGCCAGACGCTGTGTGGGGCGAGGGGGGCTGTCTCGCCAGCACCGTGGGCTGGATCAGGAGTTGGAGGTGCGGATGATGCGGATGGCTTCGGGGAGGGCGGAGGAGGTGCGGTTGCCGTTGGTGTCGGCGGCGTCGGTATCGGGCTTGTCGCCTTCGCCGGGAGCTAGGAAGAGATTCGATTCGACGGCGTGCTGCTTGTTGTAAAGCTCGAAATAGCGGCCCTGCGCGGCGTACAAACTTTGGTGGTTGCCGCGTTCGAGAATGCGGCCGTCCTGTATGACGAGGATCTGCTCGGCGCGGCGAATGGTGGACAAGCGGTGGGCGATGACGAAGGTGGTGCGGCCGCGCATGAGGTATTTCAGCCCTTCCTGGATCAAAGCTTCGGATTCGGAATCGAGGCTGGAGGTGGCTTCGTCGAGGATGAGGATACGAGGATCGGCGAGGATGGCGCGGGCAATGGAGACGCGTTGCTTCTGGCCTCCGGAAAGGCGAACGCCGCGCTCGCCGACTATGGTGTCGTATTTTTTCTCGAAATTTTCGGCAAACTCGTCGACCCGGGCGATGCGGCACGCAGCCATGATTTCTTCTTCGCTGGCATCGGGCTTGGCATAGGCGACGTTCTCGCGGATGGTGCCGTCGAACAGAAACGTTTCCTGCAAAACGACACCGAGCTGCGTGCGGTAGGAGCTTAAACGCACGGTGGCGATATCGACGCCATCGACCAAAATGCGGCCCTGGGTGGGGACGTAGAAGGCGGAAATCAAACCGATGATGGTGGATTTGCCGGAGCCAGACGGTCCCACCAGAGCGGTGACGGTTCCGGGCTGGGAAACAAAGCCGATGCCGTGCAGGACTTCTTTGTTGGGTTCGTAAGAAAAGTGCACGTTGTCGAATTCGACGCGGCCTTCGATGCGATCGAGGGTGACGGTGCGGTTGGGGTCCTGATCTTCTTTGGCTTCGTTCAAGACTTCGCGGGTGCGCTCGAGCCCGGTGATGGCTTCGGTGATCTGCGTGCCGATGTTCACGATCTGAAAAACAGGCGCGACCATTAGCACGAGATAAGCGGAGTAGGCGATGAGGTCACCCTTGGTCATGGAGCCGGCCAAGACCTGGCGCGCGCCGAGATACATGATGATGGCGCTGACAATGCCCATGAGCCCGGCGCCGGAGAGGCTCATGAGGGAAGTAGTGGTGAGGGTTTTGAGGATATTGTCGAGGAGACGTTGCGCGCCGCTGCCGAAGACTTGTGCTTCGCGATCTTCGGCGTGATAGCCCTTGACCACGCGGACGCCGCCGAGAGATTCGGTGAGACGACCGGTGACCTCGGCGTTAATTTTGGGGCGGGCGCGAAAGATGGGGCGGATGGCGGCGAAGGCTTTGTTGAGGAAGAGTGCGAAGCCGACGAGGATAGCAAAGGCGACGAGCGTCATGGTGGCGCTGGTGCGCAAAAGAATGATGAGCGCGAGGACGGCGGTCAGCAGTCCACCGACGAACTCCACCAAGCCGGTACCGATGAGATTTCGGATACCTTCGACGTCACTCATGATACGAGAGACAAGGACGCCGGTTTTGTTGGCGTCGTAATAGGCAATGGGCAAGCGGCCGATGTGCGCTTGTACCTGTTTGCGCATGTCGGTGATCATGCGCTGCGCGGATTTGGAGAGAAGCTGCGTGAGGGTGAAAGAGGTGATGCCCTGGAGAAGGGTGGCGCCGACGACGGCAAGGACGATGGGAATCAGAAGGTTGACCTGGTGCTTGTCGATGACATTGTCGAAGAGATATTTGCTGGAGCCGGGAAGGACCAGACCGGAAACGCGGTTGATGGCGACCAGAGCGAGGCCGAGGAGGAGGAGACCGCGACGAGGACGGAGTAAGGCCCAGATTTCGGGCAGGGATTGCCAATTGATCTTTTTCTTCTTTTCGATGGCGGCTGCGGTGGGGGCAGCGGTTGCCGTAGTGGCGGTGGTGGCCATGGAGTCCTTAGGGAGTCACTTGGGAGAATACCTTGTTCGATGCGGGAGTGGGAAAGGAGAGTACGCGGGGACGAGGAGGGGGGGCTGGGGTTGGGATCTTGTTGGGGCACAGGTACTGGCGTGAAAGCCAGTACTACATGGAGGAAGGAAGAGAGGAACCCCAAGCCCCACCCTCAAAGTGCGAGGGTGGGGCACCCAAACCCAAGACGATACGGAGATCGGCGTTCCCGGGGAAACCCAAGAGCCCACATGCAAAGGCGGCATGTGGGGCCGCAGTTGGAAGTTTAAAGTTGAGGGTTGAACGAAAGGGAGATCCCTCGCTGCGCGCGGAATGACGGGGCGTTTTTCGATGGGACGACCAGCAATTTTCACGAAGACAGCGGGCAGGGACGGGTTCTGAGGCTATAATCCTTAAACTTATGCCGCTCGCTTCCGGTACCAGGCTCGGACCGTATGAGATTGTGAAACCGCTGGGTGCAGGCGGGATGGGGGAAGTGTACCGGGCGCGAGACAGCCGGCTGGGGCGGACGGTGGCGATCAAGGTGTTGCCGGAACGTCTTTCGCAAAATGTGGAGCTGCGCCAGCGCCTGGAACACGAAGCGCGGACCGTCTCGAAACTTTCTCACCCAAACATCTGCACGCTGCACGACATCGGGCACCACGAAGGCATCGACTATCTGGTGCTGGAATTCGTGGAAGGCAAAACGCTACGGGAAATCCTACACGCCGGCATCCCTCCGACGCGTGAGGCCATCGCGATTGCGGTGCAAATTGCGGAAGGACTGGCGAAAGCGCACGAAGCGGGAATTATCCATCGGGACTTAAAACCCGAGAACATCATCGTTTCCCCAGACGCGGTGAAGATCCTGGATTTTGGCTTGGCGAAACTGCGGCTGGAGGACGAAGAGCTGGCCGATAGCAACGCGAGCGAAACGGCGTTCACGGAGGAGGGCGGTCTTACCGGGACGCCGCGGTATATGTCTCCCGAACAAGCCAGGGGACGAACGCTGGATTTTCGCTCGGATCAATTCTCGTTCGGGGTGGTGGTGTATGAGCTGGTGACCGGGAAGCACCCGTTCCGGAAGGCGACGCCAGCGCAGACGCTGATGGCGATCGTGCAGGAAGAGGCCAAATCGATCAGCTCGGTAAATGCGCAAGTACCGCCGCCATTGTGCTGGGTGATTGAGCGGTGCCTGGCCAAAGATCCGCAGAAACGCTATTTCTCAACGCGCGACTTGCTGAGGGATTTGACGGCGATCCGCGACCGCCTGTGGGATCTGCAATCCGGCCGGCAAGACGCGCGTCCGAGTAACGTGCCGGTGCCGACAACTGTGCTAGTGGGCCGCGAGAAAGAAGTGGAGGCGGTGAAACAGTTGTTGCTGCGCCCGGATGTGCGGCTGGTGACCGTGACGGGGCCTGGGGGAATCGGGAAGTCGCGGCTGGCGATTGAGGTGGCGCGCGAAGTGGCCGACGAGTTCGCTTCCGGTGTGTATTTCGTGCCGCTGGCGGCGGTGAGCGAGCCGGGGCTGGTGATCCTGGCGATTACGCAGACGATGGGGCTACGGGAGACGAGCGGGCAGGCGCCGATGGATACGTTGAAGGAGTATTTTCGCAATGCAGAAGGCGCGCCGACGCTGCTGCTGATCGACAATTTCGAGCAGGTGGTGGAAG
Organism: Candidatus Acidiferrales bacterium; assembly: GCA_963776365.1. Classification (GTDB taxonomy): domain Bacteria; phylum Acidobacteriota; class Terriglobia; order Acidiferrales; family UBA7541; genus Acidiferrum. The sequence continues at coordinate 224,172 of CAVZMQ010000020.1, forward strand.
CCGCGCCGGTGCTTACGGAAGTGCTGGCGCTGGCGCCGAGTTTGAAGGTGGTGGTGACGAGCCGGGCGGCGCTGCATGTGTCCAACGAGCAGGAATTTCCGGTGCCGCCGCTCGCGTTGCCGGACGCGAAATCGGCAGCGTCGCCCAGCGAACTGGCAGAGTTCCCGGCGATCGCGCTATTCGTACAACGTGCGGCGGGGGTGAAACCTGATTTCAAACTCAACGAAGAGAACGCCGGAATTGTGGCGGAGATTTGCGCGCGGCTGGATGGGTTGCCCTTGGCGATCGAACTGGCGGCGGCGCGGGTGAAGCTGCTGTCGGTGTCGGCGATGCGTACCAGGCTGGCGAGTCGGCTGCAATTGTTGACGGGAGGTGCGCGAGACTTGCCGGCGAGACAGCAGACGCTGCGGCAAGCGATCGATTGGAGCTACGACCTGCTGAGCGAGGCGGAGCAAAGGCTGTTCCGGAGGCTGTCGGTGTTTGTGGGAGGCTGCACGCTCGAGGGGGTGGAAGCGGTCTGTGACACGAAAGAAGATCTGGGCGTGGATGTGCTGGATGGCATGTCTTCGATGGTGGACAAGAGCCTGATGCGCCAGATGGAGGAGGCGGATGGGGAGCCGCGGTTTGTGATGCTGGAAACGCTTCGCGAGTATGCTTTGGAAAAACTGGCGGCGTGCGGAGAAGAATCGTTGGCGCGGCGAGCGCATGCGGCGTACTGCCTGGTGCTGGCGGAGGAAGGCGCGGCGGCAGATAACGGGACGAAGCTGTCGGGATGGCTGGAACGGTTCGAACGGGAACACGACAACTTTCTGGCGGCTCTGGAGTGGCTGACGGACACGGGGCATGTGGAGTGGGGGCTGCGGTTGGGGGTGGCGCTGTTTCGCTTTTGGGAAAGGCGCGAATACTTGAGCGAAGGGCGGGACCGGCTGGGCAAACTGCTGAAATTGCCAAGCGGCGGGGCTACCGAGAAAGTGCGGTTGCGAGCGCTGTTCGCCGCGGGAGTTCTGGCCGGGGCTCAGGGAGACTTCGTGCCATCGGACGCGCTGTTGAAGGAGAGTTTAGAAAGCGCTCGCCAGGCAGGGGACACGCAGAGCGTTGCGGTGGCGCTCAACGCGTTGGCGGTGACGATGCGGGACTGCTGCGACTTGCCGGGGGCGCGGGCACTGTTCGAAGAAAGCCTGGGGCTGTGGAGAGAGCAGCAGGATTTGATGGCGGTGGCGCGGGCGCTGAGCAATCTGGCGAACGTGGTGAAGCTGCAGGGTGATTTCACCTATGCGGGAGCGCTGTACCAGGAATGCCTGTCGATCTTCAGCGAAGTGGGTGATCGCGCCGGGTATGCGTGGGCCATGAATCATCAAGGGGACGTAGCTCGCGAGCAGGGGGATTGCGTGGCCGCGCGGATTCTGTACGAACAGAGCTTAGCGACCTTCCGGGAACTAAACGATGCCTGGGGCGTGGGCGGATCGCTGGCGGATTTGGGAAACCTGGCGAGGGAACAGAAGGATTACCGCACGGCGGACGCGCTGTACCGGGAGAGCCTGGGAATCTTTCGGAAGCTGGAGCATAAGCGGGGGATCGCGCGACTGTTGGAGTCGTTCGCGTGTTCCGCGGCAGAACAATCGGAAGCAGAGCGAGCGTTGCGACTGGCCGGCGCCGCCGCTGCGCTGCGCCAAAGCATAGGCGCGCCGCTGGTGTCGGCGGAACGAGGCAAGCTGGAACGCAGCCTGGAAGTGGCACGGCACGCGCTGCCCACGGAAAAAGGAAGGAACGCGTGGCTCGAAGGTTGGGTGATGCCCATTGAGAAGACGATAGAAGAGTTGTTGCGCGCGGCGCCGGGCGCGGGCGAAATGGCCGATTGAGCAAGCTTATTCCGCAGTGCTGGGATCGATCATGCGGCGCACGGCGGAGATGCGATTGGCGGGGATGCCACAGCGTTTGGCGTGCTCCTTGATGGTGGCCTCGTCTGGCGCTAGGTACACGCAATAGACCTTGTCGCCGGTGACGTAGCTTTGCAGCCACTGGATTTCCGGGCCAATGGCTCTGAGAACGGCCACGGACTTTTTGGAGATTTCGCGAAGTTCCGTCTCGGTAAGGTTGCCGGCACCGGGGATTTCGCGCTCGATGACAAACTTGGGCATGTGACCCTCCGTCGGGGGAATGCTAGCAAGCCCGGGGACTTGCTACAATACCGCGACGTTGCGTGTCGCAGGGAGGCTGCTGTGGATCTGAAATCCGTGCAAAAACCGTTGAAGGATCAATACCGGCAGGATGCGTCGGCTTCGCAGATTACGCTGAAGGCCAAGGGCGGGGAAACGGAGACGCCCATTGCGTGTTCGGTGGCGATTGGGCGGGCGATTTATAGCGCGCAAGCGCACGTCGGAGTGGGAGGCGCGGGAACCGCGGCCTGCTCTGGGGATATGCTGCTGGGGGCGTTGTCGGCATGCGCGCAGATAACCTGCCAGATGGTGGCGGCGGCCATGGGCGTGCCGACCGAGCGAATCGAAGTGACGGTGGAAGGGGATTTGGATTTGCGAGGGACGTTGGGAATCGCGAAGGATGTGCCGGTAGGGTTCAGCAAAATCCGGGTGCGCTTCGACATTGATGCGCCGCAGGCGACGCCGGAGCAGTTGCGAAGTTTGCGAGAGAAGACGGAACAGTATTGCGTGGTGATGCAGACGCTGGTGCAGCCACCGCCGGTGGAAACGGATTGGGCGAACGCGAGATAGCCGCAGGTACGGGAATAACGGGCGCTGCAAGAAAAAGAGATTCCTCGCTGTGCTCGGAACGACGTTGGTTATACTTTTTTTTGAAAGGGATAAGGAGCAGCCGACAATGCTGAGAATCTAGCGAGGTGAAAGTCCTCGTTCCGCCAATTGCCTGTAGTCAGGCGGATAGTATATCCGATGCGTGCGAAGGCAACGACGCACGTTCTGCTCGGACGTAAAAGCCTCGGCCGCCCTGCAGATTTGCAGCGGTGGGAACGATCTGGGGGGCAAGCAATCTCGGAGGCCTGAACATAAAGAAATAGCTGCAGCCTCGAAAGCAAATCCGCGGAAAATCGTGTTCGCGGGGAACAGCGGGACGCCGACCCGATTTATCTCTGGGGAAGGCCGATGAATGCTGGGGAAGAACCAGGCAAACGCACTCAGCAAACCGCCGGGGTAGGGGCTCAGGCATCTGAAGAAAGATTCTCAGAATAACGTCGGGAGAATCCCGGTAGCAGCAGGGGCTGGTAGCAACCTGCGAAGACTTCTCGAACGAGGCCAAAAGCCGAAGTAGGGAAGAGCCACACGGGATTGACGCATGAGTCCGTAAGAGCGAAGACCGAGGAGTAATGTCCTCGGAGGAGGCGGCAATACGTCTCCCTGATGGAGGTAACGCCGACATCAGGCAAAGGGACTCTGGGCACTTGGTGGTTCCTACGACGGGCGCGGGCTCGGCTTGATAAAACCGAGCATCTCAACCGCAGCCAGGGCCAGGGACGAAGCTATGAGCAAACCATTCGACGACGGGGCGTATGCGCACCAGCGCTTGAACCTCGGGACGAAGGGGAAGGCTCATGGACGAAATGCCAAGGCTTCAAACCGGACCTGTGAAATGCGGTTGTCCGGCATTATAGGGGGGCCTCGGGAAACGCAGCCTTGGTGGAATTGTGAACCCGCCTCGCACACCGAAAGGGCGAGGACGGTAACCCTCCACCTTCCAGGCCGGCGCGCCCGAGCTCTATCCCAACCCCAAGACCCTCGCTCAGGAGACGCGGGTGGGGCACCCAAACCCAAGAGCCGCTATGGCCATAGCGGTCCCGGGGAGATAGGCGCAGTTACTGGAATTGTGGTTTTTGCTGCTTGGGTGGGTGCTCGGCGCGCTCCTTGCGCTTTTCTTCCTTTTCTTTTTCGGTGGGCGGGTAACTCTCAAAACCTTTGGTAACTTCCTGATTCACTTTTTGCCAAACTTTATCGACGTTGAGAATTTTCTGTTCGAGGAGCAAGCGCCAGGCCAGGTCTTTTCTGGCGACGTCGATGAGGTCGATCATCAAAGAGCCTTCGCGGGTGGTGCTGGCGGTCCACAGGTCGTAGGTATAGGCCCAGTAATCGACGATAAAAGGATCGAAGCCGCCCCAATCCCCGGTGGCGGCGAAGTTCACGTCCGATTGACTGTTGGCGAAATAGCGAACAACGAGATCGGGATTCTCGCTGCGTTTGACTTCCTTGAGGCCGCGCTTGGTCAATTCGCGCGCCACCATGTCGTGGATATTGTTGCGGATTTCGTCGGGGTTGAGCTGCAGCATGACCAGGTGTTCGACGCCACCGATATAGGCGAAGGTCTTGTACTTGGAGAAATCGAGATTGGGGTTGAAATCGACGTTGAGCTTGGCGTGGGCGCGGGGCGCCAGGAATAGGGCGAGCAGGAAGAAAAAAAATAGCGCGCCGGGCGCACCGCACGTTTTGTATGGGTGCAGATGGGGAGCGTGATTGACCATGGGTCCCTCCGAGGTTGCATCATCATATGTCAATTTGCGGCGGGAGTACTGGCGAAGTGTGTGGGTGTTGGTGGGCCGGTCGTGGAGGAGTTAACCAGAACAGGGATTGGTAATAGTGACGATTGTCCCCAGGGCTAGGTGTCGTTATAAGCTTCCAGCACGGTCGCGCGCCAAACCTTTCAAGAAAGGTTCGATCAATGAACTCGGAAACGTTTTCTTCCGTCATCGACAGCAGATTGAAGATGTGGACCTTTGCCCTGCAGGACTACTCGCTGCTGGCCTTCAAGGCGGTGCGAAATGTCTTTGCCAAAAAAAAGTATTTTACGGAACTGACGGAACAGATGGACAAGATAGGAGTGGGGTCGTCGCTGATTGTGGTGGTGGCGTTGTTTTGCGTGGGAGGGGTGGTGGTGTTGAACGCAGCGTCGCAATTTGCGCGATTCGGGGAAACGGTGTTGACCGGGGACGCGGTGTCGCTGGCGCTGCTGAGGGAACTGGGGCCGGTGTTCACGGCGCTGCTGGTGGCGGGGCGGAACGCGACGGCGATGGCATCGGAGTTAGGGTCGATGGTGGTGACCGACCAGGTGGACGCGATCCGGGCGTTCGGGATTGACCCGATCCGAAAGTTGATGACGCCGCGGGTGCTGGCGACGGTGTTGACGCTGCCGCTGCTGGTAGCGGTGGGGGATGTCGCGGGCCTGATTGGGGGATTCCTGGTGGCGCATCTGATTTTGCACATTGGCGCGGAGGTGTTCATGTCGCACGCGATTAATGTGCTGGTGTTTGGGGACCTGGTGATTGGCTTCACGAAGCCGGTGGTTTTCGGGTTTATCGTGGCGACGGTGGGTTGTTATAAAGGATTTCGCGTGGAAGGCGGAACCGAGGGAGTAGGGCGGGCGACGATCAATGCGTTTGTGGTGGCGTCGGTGGCGGTGTTGATTGTGGATTTGTTTATTACGCGACTACTGCTCTCGGCGTTTAATTTGTAGGGGAAAAAGAACGGCTCGATTCGTGGGAAGGACTCATTCCTGAAGTGGTGAGCTACAGGGCGGGGTCGATGGGAGCCACGATTGCTTCCAGCGTTGACTGCCAAGCCACAAGCGGTTTCTCCGCACCCGTCAATCCAATCATAAGAAGCGCAATGAGGCTCCCGCCATCAAATACGCCCCGTAAAACCGCCCCTGCAGGATAACGTTGGTTATTGCATGACGGACGTGACCAGCTCGGAAGGCGGTCCTTACGGGGAAGAAAGCTACGCAAGCAACGGAACAGCCTTCCCACAAAGGGGAGGAGCCTGCGGGATGCCGGCGCTAGCAATGTTGTCTGAGGAGCAATCGCGAAGAGGGATCCCTCACTGCGTTCGGGATGACGTGTTGCTGGTGATTTTGCTGAAATGGGGCGCAGCAGTGGGTGGCAAGTGTGGCAAGTGGCATCGCTGGACAAGTGGAAGGCGAAGTAGTTAACTTGAGGGCGCGCAGGACCGGCCAATGAGGCGATGCCGATCGAGGCCGTCTGCGAAGCACATCCCATGTGTCAAGTTTAGGAACCGTTGTTGGACGGGGGCATATACGCTGTATGTCCGATGGCGGTGGAACGGGCTGCTGTAAGTCGGGCCAAGTTGAGAGTGGAGGACCGACTCAGAATGGGATGGAAAACCGGAGGAGTTATGGTGACGTTTTCAAAAAGAGCAATGGTAGCGGTATTGGCAGGTGGAATAGTGGTGTTTGCGGGATGTTCGAAGCGTCCCAGTGACCAGACCATTGCGCAAGATGTGCAAAACAAAGTGGCGGCGGACCCGGTCACCAAGGATTCCGCGGTAACAGTCACGGCGAACGACGGCAAGGTGACGGTCAAAGGGACAGTAAAGGACACGGCCACGCAACAGAGAGTGGAGCAAATCGCGCGGGAAGAAGAGGGCGCCACGGGTGTGAACGATGAGACCGTGGTGGTGCCGGGTCCCCTGGCGGACCAGGCCGCGAATGCGCCTGCGGCAGCACCCGTGCCAGCCCCGGCTCCGGCACCGGAGCCACCGAAGCCCGTCGTAGTGCCGGCGGGAACGGACTTGGTGGTCACAGTGGACCAAGCGCTGAGTTCGAAGAGCAGCCAAGCGGGGCAGACGTTTTTGGCGACTTTGGCGCGGCCGGTGTCGGTGGACGGAGTGACGGCGATCCCGAAGGGATCGAGCGTGACGGGGAAAGTGTTGACGGCCAAGTCGAAAGGCAAGATTAAGGGGGAAGGGGAGCTATCGTTAACCCTCAAGAGCATCACGATCCGTGGGCAAAACTACACGATTTCGACGGGCTCGCTGGACAGCACGGTGAAAGGCAAAGGCAAGAGGACCGCAGTGACTACCGGTGGAGGCGCCGCAGGCGGAGCGCTGATTGGCGGAATCGCTGGTGGAGGAAAAGGAGCGGGAATCGGCGCGTTGGTGGGTGCCGGGGCCGGATTCGTGGGCGGCGCGCTGACCGGAAACAAGCAGATTGAGATTCCCGCAGAAACGGCACTGACGTTCGCGTTGTCGAAGTCGCTGACGTTGCCGCCACAAGAACCGAAGGCCGCACAACAATAGAGAAAGACCGCGTGCATTGCGCGCTGAAGGTCTAGACTTGGCTCCGGCGTTTTCGAACTGGTCCACCTGAGCGGTCCTTGAGGTGTGACTTTAATGGTGCCCAGGCCACAGAGTGCACGGGGACGGCGAGGAGAGCGTTGGGATGAAGAGGGATTCCTCCGCGGCGCGACGCGCTGGAAAGCGCGAAAGTAGATGCCGGGTCGCTGCGGTCGGAATGACGGTGACTTTTTGCTGAAGGTAAACAACTGAGGAGGAGAGAAGCACCCGCCGATACGGAGATCGGCGTTCCCAAGAAACTCCGCTTCGTGGACTTTGCTGGGAATAACGGGCTGTACTTACTGGGCCCGCTCCACGAGTCTTGAATCGCCGCACGCAGAAGGCGGGAGAGAGCAACCTCCCGAAAAAACGCAATGAATATCTGGAACAATGAGCAGGTGAATCGGCGGATCCTTGTGATTGCCGGGATCGTTGTGGTGTTGCTGACGGCGGTGGGGATTTGGGTGGCGTTCAAGTTGTTGCGTCCGACGCCACCGCATATGGTGGAAATGGCAGTGGACCCGGAAGGCGGTTTCAGCGCAGAAGTGGGCAAACGTTACCGCGAGATCTTTGCGAAGGACGGAATCGATCTGAGGCTGGTGCCGACGGCGGGAGCGGTACAGAGCCTGGCGCGCATGGAGGATAAGAAGGCGGGCATAAAGATCGCGATCATTCCAGGCGGCATCGTGGACCGGGAAAAGTCAACGGACTTGGAGTCGCTCGGTACGCTGTACTACGACCCACTGTGGATGTTCACCCACGGGGAACATCTGCAGCACCACGAACAACTGCGCAACCTGCGCATCTCGATCGGTCCGGAGGGGAGTGCCAGTCATAAGCTGGCGATGGAGTTTCTGGCGCGCGTGGGGATCATCGGGCAAGACGCCACGTTGCTTTCGCTCCCACCAGAGGAGTCTGCCGCGAAACTACGGAACGGGGAAATTGACGCGGCGGTGGTGATGGGCGCGTGGGAAACGCCGGTGGTGCAACAGCTTTTGGTGGCCAAGGACGTTGAACTGGTGGGGATTCGGCGTGCCGATGCGTTTGTGGCGTTGTACCCGTTCCTGAACAAGTTGGTGTTGCCCGCGGGAGTGGCGGATATGGCGACGAATCGTCCGCCAACGGATGTGCCGTTGATCGCGCCGAAGGCCAGCCTGATCGTGCGCAAGGATCTTCATCCCGCGATTCAGTATTTGTTGCTGGAAGCGGCATCGCAGGTGCATTCCGGACCCGGGGTGTTCCAGAAGGCCAACGAATTTCCGGCCGCGGAGTCCGTGGACCTGCCGATCAGCAGTCATGCGCGGCAGTTCTATAAGACGGGACCGCCGTTTCTGCAGCGGAATCTGCCGTTCTGGCTGGCGGTGCTGGTGCAGCAACTCCTGGTGCTGCTGCTCCCGGTGGTGGGGGTATTATATCCGCTGGCGCGAGTTTCGCCGCAAGTCTTTATGTCCATGCAGACGCGCCGGGTGTACAGGCTGTACAACGAATTGAGGTCGGTGGAAAAGGAGTTGGCGTCAGCGGGGTCGGCGAAAGAGGACGAAGATTTTGGGGAGCGATTGGACCGGCTGGAAGAGCGCGCCAGCCGTTTGTGGGTGCCGCCGTCTCTCAGGCCGCAACTTTATAATCTGCGGTTACATATCGGTTTGGTGCGGCAGGAAGCGGGAAGGCGGGTGCGGGTCTGAAGGGTGCGAACAGTGTTGCGTCTCTCTAAATAAATTGAACAAGCGCCGAGTCTTCAGGGGCGAAAGCCCCAATTCCTAACGTGGGCGTTACGCCGGAGCTGAAAACCCCGGCTCCCTAAAGAAAAGAGAAAAATGGCGCTAGCAAAGTTGGGGCGCCGTCGGAGTGCCGACCTAAAGGCGCGGCGCTGGCAAGTCGGGGTGTCGGCCTAGACAAAATCGAAGAGAGGTTTCTCGCTGCGCTCGAAATGACGGCTTCTTTTTGTATTCATGCTAGTTGTTGGCGGCGGCGTTGGGGGTGGGGTGCTTGGCGTAGTAGCCTTTGCGGGCGTAGACCCTGAAGTCTTTGGGGGCGGCGGAGATTTGGATTTTGCGGAACTTGCCGTCCCAATTTTTATTTTCGGGGTAGTAGCCGAGGCTGTACTGGTGGTGCAGTTCGTCGGCGATTTCGTCGAGGGCGGCGTCGAGTTTGTCAATGCCGTGAACTTCAAGCATGCGGCCGCCCGTAGCTTCGGCGAGTTTTTTGAGGAGGAATTCGCCGCTGCTGTCACGGTCATAGATGTGACGCACGTCGCAATTGTCGTGCTTGGGGCCATCGTAAATCTGAAGAACATAAGCAATCACGTCATTTTGGAGCAGGGTTTCGAGGGCATCGGCCATGGTGGATTCGCTCTGGGCATCGCCGGAGAGGGCCACGACGACGATGGCCTTGCGTCCTACTTCGCCTTCGAGGTAGCGATGCGTGGAAACGCGGATGGCGTCGTAGAGGTGGGCTGAGCGGTTCTGGTCGATGTGGCGGCCGTTGATGCCGACGGTGCCACCGCCGGGAAGGGAAACGCGTGGTTCCAGGCCGCCGTCGTCGCCGGGCAAACCGATGGCAGCTTGGCCGCTACCGATGCTTTCGGTAGCCTGGTGAAGGAGGGCGATGTCGGAGGTGGGGAGTTGCACAGTTTCGACGCGCGAAGCGTAGCTGACCACGAAGCCGAGGTCGGTGTGGCGCACGACGTGGCGTAGGAAGGCCCCGGAGGCTTGGGCTTCTTCGCCGAGAAGCCAGGGCATGCGCGTACCGGTGTCGAGGAGGATGCCGACGTTGAGGACCACGTCACCGTGGTGAGCGAAGAACCTGATGGCTTGGGGCTGGCCGTCTTCGGAGACCGTGAAACTGTCTTGGGCGAGATCGCTGACGAGGCGCTTTTTGTCGTCGCGGACGGTGAAGTAGACGGAGACGAGATCGACCTGGCTCTGGAAGGAGTTGCCCTGTGCAGCCCGCTCTGAAGCGCCTTTGTCTTGGGTACTTTTCTCTGGAGTGCTTTGCTCCTGAGGGAAAGCTAGGAGAGGGTAAGCCAGAGCAGAGAATGCCAGAACCAGAACCATCGCAGAAGCGCGGACGTTGTTGGGCATGGGAATGCTCCTTGTGCTTGCCCGTGGTTCGCTGGCGGTTGGATGCGAAGGGGCGCTGGCGAGTTGTCGTGGAAATTGACCAAACGCCTAAGTAGAAGTCCACGGCGGGAAGATAACACGCCAGGTTTGGGGGCCGGCCTTAATAACGCTTACCGGAACGAGATTATTGTTTGCGATGGAACGAACGCGGCGCCGAACGCGGGGTGGAATGATTTCCCGGAGAGAACGGCTGCTGTAACCAATTAACGATGGGAGCGAGGAGACTGCGTTGCCCCGACGATTTCCCGTTTTCGTCTTGGGGAGAAGAAACGATCTGTAGAGCGGGCAGGGGGAGAGAGAGCCCACGGAACCACAGACGGCAGTCGTGAACAAAGGAACGATAAACGGAGCGGGAGTAGTTGACTAAGGGATCGGTGGACACAAACCAAGCACGCTGCAGGGCTGCCTCGATATTGCCAGCGGATGCGGCGATGGTGGAAGGGAATGGACGCCGCCGCGGAACGCTTGGAGGCTCCAGCACCGAGGGAACGGCAGGAAGCGGATCCATCGGAACAGGGTCCGTCGAGGGTGGATCTACCGGGAGCGAAGCGGGTTTGGTGGCAACCTGAACGAACTCGTCGACGGCGGCGAGCGGATCCTTGTCGACGCTAAAGTCGATCTGCGACCACAAATTGGCGGAAGATGGCTGGTTGGGCAGCCCATGGTTCTGGGGCTTCGCGATGGCGGCGGAGAGAGCGCGACAGGCAGAGCGCGCATAGGTGACCGAGGCATGAGTGAAACCAAACCAGTAGCGCTGGACGGCTTTGGCGAAGTTGTGCGTGAAGGCAGTGATGCCGGAACGCGCGGGACGGCGGCGCCAACCGATTTCAGGCTCCGCGGCGGGAGGAGGAACGGCCGCAACCGCGGGGGCGAGTGGAGTTGGCGTAACCGCTGGAAGTGGATTTGCTGGGGTTTGGCCAAGAGCGGGGGAAGGCTCGAAGCCGACAGCAACGGCGGTGCCGGTGGCGGCAGCAGCGGCAGCGAAGGCCCGGGCTGGGACAGGTGGAGGGGCGGCGGTCTCGACGACAGGAAACGGCGCGAAACGTATGACCCGTGGCTGCAGTTCGATGCCGGCGAAAGCTGGAGGAGCGGCTAGCAGATCAAAATCCGCAGAAATGCGCTGGATCATCTCGCGGGTGACGACGCGCTGACGCTCGGCGCAGGCGGAGATGATGGCATGTTCGCAGAGAAGATTGATGATGCGTGGGATGCCACGGGAGGTTTCATAGATGTCCTGCACGGTGTCTTCGGGAAAGAGCGAAGAACCGGTACACCCGGCGGTAGCCAAACGACTGCGGATATAGGCAGCGGTCTCCTGGTGGGTGAGAGCTGGGAGGCGGGAATGGAACATCACGCGCTGGCGCGACTGGCGAAGCTCGGGAAGGTGAAGTTTGCGTTCCAATTCCGGCTGGCCGGAGAGGATGATTTGCAGGAGCTTGCCGCCAGGAATTTCGAGATTGAGGAGGAGCCGAAGCTCATCGAGGGTCTGCACCGGGAGCCCCTGGGCTTCATCGAGAATGAGGACGGGGAGATCCTGTGCGGCGTGGCGGCTAAGGAGCCAAGAGTGGAGGGCAGCGACCAGCACGCTCTTACACTTGGATTCGCAGGGCACGCCGAAGTCGTTCAAGATGAAACGCAAAAGCCCAACGGGTTCCAAATGGGTGTGAAAGATATAGGCCGTGGAGCGGCCGCGGCGGTGCAGCCAGTCGATGATCAGATTCAGAAGGCTAGTCTTCCCGGTACCCGCTTCGCCGGTGAGAACGAGAAAGCCTTGACGGGTCTCAATACCAAAAAGAAGCTCGGACAAAGCCGATTCGTGGGCGGGAGTGTAGTAGTAGAAACGAGGATCGGGAGAGACGTGAAAGGGGTCCTCACGAAGGCCCATGAAGTTGAAGAACTCTTCGTACATCGTACTCTTCAACGAACCAACGCCTACGCAACGAATAAAGGAAATTATAGGAAGGGAAAGCGGAATACCAAAGGGAAAAACGGTTGGAGTAGTGACTGAATGGGCAGAAAGCAGTCATAGTACCGTGCACTGATGGTGCGCCGGGCGCGTTGATCCCGCGGCTGGAGTGCACACACGGAACCAGTACAGTCGGGTTATCAATTTTTTTGTGGCGGCAAATGGGCCTGGATTAGATGTAGTCGAAGAGGGTCATGAAGCCGAAGTCCATATGGAGTTGCTGGTGGCAGTGCAAGAGGGTGAGGCCGGGATTGTCGGCGACGAAATCCACGTGAACTTCCTGATAGCCGTTGACCATGACCACATCCTTGAGGATGCCGGCGGTGGGGAGTCCGGCGATGCTAGTGAGTTCGAAGCTGTGGCGGTGGAGATGGAGGGGGTGAATATCGTCGCTGGCGTTGCGCATTTTGAGGCGGTAGCGCTTGCCCTGTTTGAGATGGAAGGACGCGGGGACAACGCCTTCGGTCATGGGGTAAGCGGTGCCGTTGATGGTCCAGAGATTGAATCCTTCGTGGGCGGCATTGTCTTTGGCGAAAGTCATTTCGAAAGTTTCGTCGGGAGCGGGCGCGGTGGAGGCGGCGTCGGAGTGCCGGCCTGAAGGCGCGGCGCTACTGAAGCGGGTGTAATTCCACTTGAAGGGTGGAGGAGCGAGCCAGGCGGGCGCGCCTTGGTGATTGGCGTATTCGACGACGATGCCCATGCCGTGGCGGCGGTCGCCGTTGTCGAGATCGCCAAGAATCCACACGCCAGGATGATTCATTTCGACAATGGCGGAAATGCGTTCGGCGGTGCCGAGCCAGAGGACCGGGACTTTGGCGGAATTGGGGACGGGATTGCCGTCGAGCGCGAGGACCTGGAAAGTGTGGCCGGGAAGGGCGAGGCTGCGAATTTCGGTAGCGCTGCCGTTGAGGATGTGAAAGAGGATGCGTTCGCCAGATTTCACGCGAATGGGATCGCCATGGCCGAGCATGCGGCCGTTGATGGTGAACGAGCCGTAGCCAACTTCGAAGCCGTGGGGCATGCCTTTGGCGAGGGAAGCTTTCATGGCTGATTCGCCGGAATCTTTGAGGGCTTTGTCGGGCGCGGCGGGAGTAAGAAAATCCATAGCCATGTCTCCGCCGCGGCTGAAGGTGGGCTCAAATTCCTTGAGAGTGAGGAAAACTTCGCGATCGAAATTTCCGGGAGAGGATTTGGGCTCAATGTAAACGGGACCGACCTGGCCGGAATATTGGCCGGCAGCGAGATCGGCGCCGGCGCGATTGTGAGTGTGGTAGAAGCGGAGTCCGGCGGGATTGGGAGTGAAGCTGATGCGGCGAATGCCGTGAGCGGGAATGTAGGGCGTGCCTTCTTCGGCGGCGCCGTCGACGTCGGTGGAAACTTTTTGGCCGTGCCAGTGGAGTTGTTCGGGAGTGTCGGTGTCGTTGAAAAGATCGATGGTGACGGGTTGGCCTTCTTTGAAGCGGAGGAGCGGGCCGGGGAATTGGCCGTTGTAGGTGGTGACGCCGACGATGCGTTTAGGGGCGATTTCGACGGGGGAGTTCTTGATGTGAAGAGTGTAGTCGGCGGAAGCTTCGGCGATGGCGGGGAGTGAGCGGTGGAGTAGATAGGCGCCGGCGGCGAGGCCGGAGGTACGGAGGAAGTGGCGGCGGGATGCGGAGATAGTTGGCATGCTGAGCCTCGCTTTCGTGGGTATTCCCTCAGGGGCTGAAGCCCCGATTTGTGGGCCATGCTGGCGGCACGGCTAAAGCCGTACTCTGACGTAAGGTCCGGCCGATTATCCTCTCAACCCGCAGCTAGGAAGAAAAGCAGATTCCTCGCTACACTCGGGTAACACGTGAGCTTGTTCCTACAAAATCGGGGGGTTCCTATTGGCATCCAGGGAGGCGGTGCCGGGTCCGACCAGCATTAGGAAGATTAGCGAGCAGAGCATAGCAAAATCGGTGCGGGCGTCGCTGACCATGAACCAGAAACCTTGGGCGGGGCGGGAGAGTTCGGGCAGTTTGGTGGTGACGATGGCGGTGGTGATAATGATGAGTAGAGGAAGGGAAGCGGCGCGCGTGAAGAGTCCGACGAGGACGAGTAGGCTGCAGACGATTTCGAAGGCACCGACGAAATGCGCGGTGAGGCCGGGATGAGAGAAGCCGATGCGGGCGAAGCGGTCGATACCCATGTGGGGGTCGGTGAATTTGAGGATGCCTTGGGTGAAGAAAATCAGGCCGACGGCGAGACGGACGAAGAGAATGCCGGCGGGGCCACGTTCGGGTTGAAGGAAGAAGCGAGCGAGGGGTGTCATGGGCGCGATTCGCGGGAGATGCGGTGTTTCTATAGTTAGACGCGCGGTGAGGAAAGATTGATACAGGGTTGTACGGTGTTGCGAGAGCGTAGTGCTCCGGGCTCGACTTGATTGTTAATTCAGATTGGGAATGGACCGCCTCGGCCGTTCGCTCTGGATCAGGGTGAACAAGCGGTCCCTGCAATAGAAGTGCGCAGGTTGGGAAACTGGGGCGCTAGGAAGCAACGGCGGGTGTTGCGCGGGTTGTGGGGGAAGTGCCATGATTTGGGTAGCATCCTTCCGTATGGCGGAGCTGAATTGAGGCGCCGCTGATTTGTTCCCTCGCTCCACGGATTTGGGACCTGCGCGCATTTTGCGGCAGTGAGCGGAAGTGCAGGCGGGCAGTGTTGAGATTGACGGTCGTGCGAGCATGGCCGGTCTAAAGTCCGGCCACTACACACCGGGGTCCTTGCTGCGATCGGATGATGAAGCCGCGCGCTACCCGAAGGCAGGCGTTCTACGAAGGCAGCGTTACGAGAATAACAGCGGAAGAGGCTGACGTTGTGCGGACATGGGGGCGAGCCATGCTGGACCCCTACGGGAACTGCGAAGGACGGAAGCAGGGTGATGCTATGGCACTCACGCAAGAAGAAGTGATGAACGCGCAGGAATTGATTGGGCTGGAAGAGGCTTACGGAGCGCACAACTACCATCCGCTGGATGTAGTGGTGGAACGGGCGGAGGGTTGTTGGGTGTATGACGTGGCAGGGAAGCGCTACCTGGATTGCCTGGCGTCCTATTCGGCGTTGAATCAAGGTCATTGCCACCCGCGGATTCTGGGGGCGCTGGTCGAGCAGGCGCGCAAAGTGACGCTGACTTCGCGGGCGTTTCGCAATGCGCAGTTGCCATTGCTGTACCGGGATTTGCACGAGTTGACGGGGATGGAAATGGCGCTGCTGATGAACTCTGGCGCCGAAGCGGTGGAAACGGCGATCAAAGCGGCGCGGCGGTGGGGCTATTCGAAGAAGGGAATTGCAGACGGTAAGGCGGAGATTATCGTTTGCGCGGGAAATTTTCACGGGCGTACGGTGACGGTGATCAGTTTTTCGAGCGAGGAGCAATACCGCAAGGGGTTTGGACCGCTGACGCCGGGGTTTCGCATCATTCCGTTTGGGGATGCGCAAGCACTGCGGGAGGCGATCACTCCGAACACGTGCGCGTTTCTGGTGGAACCGATTCAAGGCGAGGCCGGCATTGTGATTCCGCCGGACGGGTATTTGCGAGAGGCTGCCGCGATTTGCCGGGAGAATCGCGTGCTGTTGATGGCGGACGAGATTCAGTCTGGGCTGGGGCGCACGGGGAAGATGTTCGCGTGTGAACATGAAGGAGTGCGGCCGGATGTGCTGATTGTGGGGAAGGCGCTGGCGGGCGGGTACTACCCGGTGTCGGCGGTGTTGGCGTCGAAGGAAGTGCTGGGTGTGTTTGGTCCCGGCGACCATGGAAGCACGTTTGGCGGGAATCCGCTGGGATGCGCGGTGGCGCGAGCGGCGTTGCGGGTGATAAAGGACGAGAAGCTGGCGGAGCGGTCGGCGGAGTTGGGCGGATATTTCCTGGCGAAATTGCGCGTGCTGCGGAGCGCGTTGATTAAAGAGGTGAGGGGGCGGGGATTGTGGATTGGCGTGGAGTTGCACGAGGCGGCGAGGAAGTATTGCGAGGCGCTGAAGGACGAGGGGGTGTTGTGCAAGGAGACGCATGAGCGGACGATTCGGATTGCGCCGCCGCTAGTGATTCAGCGCGAGGAGATTGATTGGGCGGTGGAGAAAATGAGGAGTGTGGTGGGTCAGGAAGTGAAGGGCGCGAAGGAAAACGAAGTAACGAAGTAGCAAGGTTGAGTTGCGTTGTAGGGCGAGGTCCCTTCGAAGCTCAGGGCCAGCCTTCGCCGCGCTCAGGAAGGACTCTCGTTTTGTCTGGGAGTGAAGAGAACAGAAGACCCCCCGTGGAGGAGTTGGTTCAGTCGGCGGCGTCGGAGGCGCGGGTCTTGGCGGCGGGATGATCGAAGTGCAAGACGCTGTTGACGAACTGGCTGAGAGTGCCACCGAGATGGCTGAGGACACGCTGCTTCAGGCTGGTGTAATCCTGGGTGCCACAGAATAAATCGGAGAGCAGTTGGCGGAAGACGGCGTTGCGCTGCAGGAACTGCACCATGCGGGTGGTGACGGCGGTGCCCAGGAACGAGCCGCGATAGAAGCGGCGGACAATGCGCGCGGCAAATTCCAATTCCAAAGAAAAGGAAGCACGGACGCGGGAAGGATACTTTTCCGGGCAACCTTCGGCGAGGGAGCGGCCAAGGATTTCGCCCGAGCGCATGGCGTAGAAGAGGCCTTCGCCGGTGAGCGGATCGACCCAAGCGGCGGCGTCTCCGCAGAGCGCCCAATTGCGGCCAATGACAGCGCGATCGGAAAGCGTGCGGACTTGAGGGGAAGGCAGCACGTGGCTATAGAATTTGGCGTTGGCGGTTTCGATTTTTTCGGAGCCGGCGAACTGGTGAAGGTGGGTGCGCAATTCCGTGCTGGTGTGGGCTTCCATGCTGCCGCAGATGCCGAGAGAGAGATGGTCGGCGCGCGGGAAGGACCAGATGTAGCCTTCAAACTCCGGAAGAAACTTGATGAGAATTTGTTCGGCGGTTTGTGGGACGAAATAGCCCTGGGTCATTTCCAGTTCATCACGAGCGAGAGCTCGAGTGCCAGGGAGAAATTGGTTACGGGCGCCGCCGGCGAGGACCACGAAATCGGAATCGCACCATTGGCCATCGACGGAGTAGCGGGGACGATCCGAAGATGTGTCGACGCTTTGTACGCGAGAGTGATGAATGCGGCAGCCGGCGTCGCGCGCGCGATCGAGCAGCAAGCCGTTCAGAATGGTGCGGGAGTAGATGACGATGGGATGCTGGAGGTCGAGGGAAGCGCGCTGATTTTCGGCGCTGATGATTTCCACTCGTTGAATGAGTTTTTTGGGCAGCGGATTATCGAGAAGAAAGGGAAAGCACTGGGTGGCTTTGTAGGTCAGGCCACCGCCACAAGGTTTCTCCCAGGCGAGATGCTCGTCGACAATATCGACGGAGTGGCCGGCGCGGGCAAGCTGCTCGCCGCACATGGCACCCGAAGGACCACCACCGACAATGACATAGTTCGCCATACGTAACCGCGAATTTCAGTTGTTCCCATCTCCGGCGCAGGAAGGATGGCCCACAATTCGGGAGCCCAGCGCCTTCTCAAGCTAATGGAAAGAGCACCAGACAAAACCCTGCGAGAAGTATAGCACCGAACAGAGCAGCGGCTGCGGGGGAGGCTGTTTCGCGGCGTACCAATTGAATACCCAGGCCGGAGAGGAGAAACTCGAGCGCGAAGAAAGGGGATAAAAGGACCGGCAGGATTACGCCGGATTTGAGGTACAGGACGCCCACGGCGAGGAACAGCCAGGCCAAAAGGGCCAGGGCAAACCAGAACGCGTAGCGGCGGCTCGGATGGATGACAGGACCGGCGAGGAGTTCGAGGGCGTAGAGGAAAAGAAAAGCGACGATGACAAAGACCGGAAAGTGCGCCCAGCGTTGGAGGGTGAGCCACGAGCCGGTTACGGTGAGTTCGAACCAGCCGGTGATGAGAAAGTGGAGGAGGAAACCAGCGACGGCGGCACCGAGAAGCGGGGCGGGGCGGATACGGAAACCTTGGCGAGCGGAATGGAAGTGCAGGAAGAGGATGCCGACGCCGACGATGAGGAAGAAGCTGGCGAGATAGTCGCCTTCCCAGAGGTGGAGGAAGCGAAGAGGCATCCAATAGGGGAGGATTTGGAGGGCGACGATGGAGAAGAGGGAGAGTTCGAGGGCGGCACGGAAAGGGGAGATGGGGGCGGCGGTTTCCGCCGGCAAGATGCCGGCGTTACCGGGGACAGCACCAGGGGTGGAGGTGGTTTCGGGGTGGGTTTCTCTTGGGCCGACCATTTCGCGGAGGAAGGGGCCGGCGATGAGGAGGAGGCCGGCGATGCCGAGGAGGCAGCCAAGAATATTGGAGCGGGTGGGGAGGGACGCATGGTCTGGAACAGAGAGAATGCGGGCGGCCCAGGCTTGGGATTCGCGGGCGACGGTGGGAGAGAAGAGTACGGTGACGTGAGTATTGCAGGGGACGACGGAGAATTTCACGTCGTTGGGATCGTGCGCGGCGAGGTCGGCGGCATTTTCGCGGAGGCCCGCGGGTTCGAAGCGGCCGACGATGATACGGGTGTTGGCGACGAGAATCGGGAGGGTGTGAAAGAGGAGATTTTCGCTGGAGACGCCGTGCGCCGGGATCATGGGCGCAGGGGAAATCGCGATGACGCCTGCGGGACGAAATTTGGAGGCGACGCGCAGGGCGATGGCTCCGCCAAGGGAGTGGCCGGCAATGATGGTGCGACCGGGAACGATCATGCCGCGCGCGGAGAGTCCACGGAGGAGAGAAACGGTGCAGGTTTCGGCCTGCTCTGGCGTGAACGGGCCGGGGGATTGGCCGTGGCCAGGAAGATCGGGGATGAAGACGCGGAGGCCAAGTTCGGCGAAGGAGCGGGCGAGGTACTGCATGATGACGCCGTTAGCGGAGAGTCCGTGGAGGAGAACGACGGAGCCGGTTTCCGGGCTGGCGGGGTAGTCGGTGCGGTGAAGTTCGACCAGGTGCATGCGGCAGGCGGCCGCGTCGACGATGTAGCGGTGCTCGGTGTAACGGCGCGTGGGATAAAAGGCCAGAAGCGCTCCGACGACCAGGCACAGGATACCGGCAACGGCTTGAAAGACCTGATTTTTCTTAGTCAAGCGAGAGGCTCCCGAAAAAAGCGAAGTGGTGCGGCGTGGTAAACTGAGTGTTTGTGTTTGCCAGCGATTCAACGAACATGGAGCACCTTTGCACGCAGCGGTACTGACACTGGAAGAAATGATTGTGCGATTTGGACGGGAGAAACGCAACGGGAAGCGGGTTGTGTTCACGAACGGGTGTTTCGACCTCCTGCATCCGGGGCACATTCACAGCCTGGAAGCGGCGCGGGCGCTCGGAGATTTTTTGGTGGTGGGAATTAACAGCGACGAGAGCGTGCGGGTGTTGAAGGGGGAAGGACGGCCGCTGATTCCGGAGCAGGAACGCGCGGAGATTCTGGCGAGCTTGGAGTGTGTGGATGGCGTGATGATTTTTGCCGAGTTGACGCCGCAGAAGGTGGTGGCAGCACTGCTGCCGGATGTGTTGGTGAAGGGGAGTGATTGGCCGGGAAATCAGATTGTGGGGCGGGAAGAGGTGGAAGCAGCGGGAGGAAGAGTGGTGTTAGTTGACGTGGTGGCGGGATATTCGACTACGGAGATTTTGGAGAGGATTCGAAGGACAGGAAGTGGATGAAGTTCGGGACGTAAATGAGGCAAGGGACAAGAATGAGGCGGGAAGATCCTGCACGACGGGATGAGCGAAGAGGGATTCCTCGCTACGCTCGGAATGACGGGTGGTTTTTATATAACGGGTTGAGGGAAGCAACGTTGAAAGGATTGGAGCGCGGGCAGGTCAGCACCGGCAGGAGTGCCGGTGCCACCAGGGACTGAATTCGGGACTAGATGATACTGCCGGCGGTGAGAGAACGACTGGAAGGGCTCCTGCGCCACCCTGCGATGGAAGGCGTGGTGGGAGAACTGCGCGCGGGCGCGAACCGGGTGGGGCTCTCCGGGCTGCAGGACGTAGCGAAAGCGTTGGTGGCAGCGTATGTGGTGCACGAACTGCGGCGGCCAGGGTTTTTTGTGACGGAAAATAACCGGCGGGCGGAAGAACTGGCGGAGACGCTGCGATTCTTCGCGCAAATTTTTCCCGGGCCGGCGGGCGGCATCGCGGTACTGCCAGCGTTCGATAGCCTTCCTTGGGACCCACAGACTCCTCACGCGGATATTCTGGAAAGACGAGCAGCCACGCTGTATCGACTGGCGAATGGCGAGGTGTCTGTGGTGCTGGCGCCGGTGGCAGCGGCGCTGTGGCGCTATCAGGATCCGTATGTGTACCTGACGCTGGCACGGACGCTGGCGAAAGATACGGAAGCGAATCATGAAGAGTTGATAACGCATCTGGCGAGCATAGGTTACGCGCGAACGGAAATGGTGGAGTTGCCGGGACAGTTTGCGGTGCGCGGCGGAATTATTGATGTGTTTTCGCCGGAAGCGGCGCGGCCGGTGCGCCTTGAGTTGCTAGGCGATACGGTGGAGTCGGTGAGGGAATTTGATGCGCGTACGCAGCGGTCCATCGCACCGGTGGTGAAGACGACGATTCTGCCGCTGACGGAATGGAGCGTGCCGGCCCCGGGGAGCCGGGAAGCGGAGGAGTGGGAGCCGGGCGGCTGGTTCGCAAATACGAAGGATGCGGGGGGAAGCGCGCTGTTCGAATTGGCGGAAAGTTCGCTGAAGCCGCTGGTGTTTTTGGACGAACCGGAAACCTTGCGGGAGACGCGGAAAGCGATACTGGAAGCGGCGACGGAGAATTACGAACGGCACGGGCAAGCTAACGCGCCGCTGGTGGGCGACTTTTTCTGGAGCGAAGAAGGGTGGGAGAAGGCGCTGCACAAAACTTCACGGATTGAGCTGGAGCAGTTGCATCTGGCGCAATCGGAAGGGCGGCGGTTTGAGCTGATTGCGCGGCCGAGCACGCGATTCCACGGGGATGTGGTGGCCTGCCTGGGGGATGTACGTTCGCAGACAGCGGAGGGCGGCACGGTATTTCTTACGGCGGCGAGCACCGGGGAACTGGAACGGTACGCGGATATTTGCCGCGAGTATGAAGTGCCGTACGTGCTGGGAGAGACGGAAGAGGCCGCGGCGGGGTTCACCGCGGAAAGCGCGTCGGAAACGGCGCGGCTGCTGCTGGTGCGTGCGCCATTTGCCGCGGGCGTGTCGTTTCCGGAAGCGAAGCTGACGCTGTACGGGAATGGGGATTTGTTCGACGTGGCCCCGGCGGTGGAGCGACCCAGCCGGAAGATTCGCACTTCGGGATTTTTCGCGGATTTTGCGGAATTGAAGCCGGGTGATTTTGTGGTGCACGTGGACCACGGGATCGGGCAGTTCGAAGGATTGCGGCTGATTGAATCGGATGGGCGGCGGGGCGAATTCATGCTGCTGCGTTACGCGGAAGATTCGCGTCTATACGTGCCGCTGGAACGCATGGACCTGGTGCAGAGCTACCGCGTGGTGGAGGGAGCGAGTCCGACATTGGACAAGCTCGGGGGAACGGCGTGGAACGCGCGGAAGACGCGGGTACGCAAATCGCTGGAGGACATGGCGGACAAGCTGCTGGTGCTGTATGCGGAAAGAAAAACCGCGCAGGGATTCGCATTTTCGGCGGATGGCGCGTGGCAGCGGGAGTTTGAGGATGCGTTTGAGTTTGAAGAGACGCCGGACCAACTGAACGCGATCAAGGAGGTCAAGCAGGATCTGGAAAAGCCGTCGCCGATGGACCGGCTGCTGTGCGGAGATGTGGGCTACGGGAAAACGGAAGTGGCGATGCGCGCGGCGTTCAAGGCGGTCAGCGAGAACAAGCAGGTGGCGGTGCTGACGCCCACGACGGTGCTGGCGTTTCAGCATTTCGAAACGTTCAAGAAGCGGTTTGCGGCGTTTCCGGCGCGCATTGAAATGTTGAGCCGGTTCCGGAGCGCGGCGGAGCAGAAGGCGATTCTGGCGGAACTGGAGATGGGCAAAGTCGACATTGTGATTGGGACGCACCGGCTGCTGTCGAAGGACGTGAAGTTCCAGGATTTGGGTTTACTGGTCGTGGATGAAGAGCAGCGCTTCGGTGTGGCACATAAAGAGCGATTGAAAGAGATGCGGAAGAACGTGCACGCGCTGGCGCTTTCCGCGACGCCCATCCCGCGGACATTGCACATGTCGCTGGTGGGCCTGCGGGATATGTCGGTGATTGAAACGCCGCCGCGAGACCGCCTGGCGATACAGACGGTGGTGTCCGCGTTCAACGAAGAGATCGTGAAGAAGGCCATTGAGAATGAGTTGGCGCGGGATGGACAGGTGTATTTCATTCATAACCGGGTGGAGTCCATTTATTCGCTGGGGAATCTGGTGCAGAAACTGGTGCCCAAGGCGCGGGTGGTGGTGGGGCACGGGCAGTTGGGGGAGAAGGAACTGGAACAGGTGATGCTGAAGTTCATTCGCGATGAAGCGGATGTGCTGGTGGCCACGACGATTGTGGAGAACGGGCTGGATATACCGCGGGCAAATACGATTCTGATCAATCGAGCAGACCGGCTGGGGCTGGCAGAGCTGTACCAGTTGCGTGGGCGAGTGGGGCGGTCGAGTCAACGCGCTTATGCGTATTTGCTAGTGCCCCCGGAACGGATTCTGAGCGATGTGGCGCGGAAACGGCTGGCCGCGATGAAGGAGTTCAGCGAACTGGGGGCAGGCTTCCGGATCGCGGCGCTGGATTTGGAGTTGCGGGGGGCCGGGAACATGCTGGGACGCCAGCAGCACGGGCACATTGAGGCGATCGGGTTCGACATGTATGTGCAGATGTTGGAGCGAGCGGTGGCCAAGCTGAAGGGCGAAGAAGCGGCGCCGGAGCTGCGCACGACCATCAGTTTGGGGATCGACGTGCGGATTCCGCCGGAATACATTCCAAGCGAGAACCTGAGGTTGCGGACGTATAAGCGGATTTCGACGGTGGCGAGCGCATCGGAGAAGCAGGACGTACACAAGGAACTGGAGGACCGGTTTGGGGCGGTACCCAAAGCGGTAGAAAACCTTCTGGAGTTCGCGGTGCTCAAATCCATGTGTGAACGCCTGCGGATCGCGGCGGTGGAGAGGCAGGGCAGCAAGATAGCGTTGCGGTTCCATCCGGAGACCACGCTGGAGCCTGCGGCAGTGGTCAAAGTGGTGCGGTCGCGGAAGGGGATTAAGCTCGATCCGAGCGGGGTGCTTTGGATGGAAGTGGAACGGGGCGAGCCGGGGTTGGGTGCGTTGAAGAAGGTGTTGGCGGGGTTGAGCGGGCAAGGCCAAGGCTGACAGGGCCGGGAAAGCAAGCTAAACTTCGGGGATGGGGAAATCGATGAGAATTGCCGTAGTTTTCGCGGGAATATTGCTGGCATGGCCGGTGCTGGCGCAGAATCCGCCGGCGCAAAATCCACCACCACAGAACCCACCGGCGCAGGCGCCAGGAGAGAGTTCGTCGCAGCCGCAAAACCCTCCAGCACCAGAGCCACCCGCGCTGGAAAAGCCGCAAATGGAGGCGCCGCCCGAAGCCGCGCCGGAGCCGGATACGGTAACGCCGAAGACCGCGCCGAAGAAGGGCGATTTGCCAAGCACAACGCCCGCACCGAAAGTTGCGGTGAAAAAAACGTCGGGTGAAGGGAAAGTGGTGGAAGAGATTATCGCGCGGGTGAACAACGAAATTATTACCAGTTCGGAATTGGAGAAGGCCAAAGTATCCGATGGCGACAGCGCGCGAGACCAATGCAGCGGGCGATGCACGCCCGAACAACTACAGATGGCGGTGGAAGACGCGCAGAAGTACGCGCTGCGCGACCTGATCGACCAGTCGCTGCTGGCGCAACGCGGCAAGGACATGGACATTAACGTGGAGCCCGACGTGGTGAAGGAGTTGGATCAAATCCGGCAGCAGAACAAGTTGAAGGATATGGATGAGTTGGAAAAGGCGGTGTCTTCGCAACCGGGAATGAATTGGGACGACTTCAAGAACAACATAAAGAACCACATCCTGACGCAGGAAGTGATCCGCAGGGAAGTGGGATCGCACATCAATATCGGGCACGACGACGAGGTGAAGTACTACGAGGAGCACAAGAAGGATTTTGTGCGGCCGGAACAGGTGGCGTTGAGCGCGATCGAGATCAAGACGGAGGGGAAGAAGGAGTCGGAAATACCGGAATTGAAAGCCAAGGCGCAAAAGCTGCGGGATCGCGTGAAGGATGGCGAGGATTTTGGGGAACTGGCGAAGCGCTTCTCGGATGGCGCGACGGCGCAACAAGGCGGCTATCTGGGCGTGTATAAACGCGGTGAGCTTTCCAAGGAACTGGAAGACATCGTGTTCAAGATGAAGAAGAACGAGATGACGGACGTAATTGAAACGAAGCAGGGATTCCTGTTGCTGAAGGTGCTGGAGCATTACGACGAAGGGCAGCAGCCGTTCGAGAAGGTCGAAAACGAAATTCAGGAGCGGCTGTACAACGAGAGAATGGAACCGGCATTGCGGGAATATTTGAAGACGCTGCGGGAGCAGAGTTACGTGGTGGTGAAACCGGGCTACCAGGACATGGCGGGCGGGGGCAATTCAGAGATTGAAGAAGTGAGCGCAACACCAGAGAACGAAAAGCAAAAGAAAGGCCACAAGAAGTATTTGTTGTTTGGGAAGACGACCGAGCCGAAATCATGAAGAGCCCTTTCGTGAAGGACCTGACGGCGGATCAGGTGATAACCGGGTTTTTCCTGGTGCATGAGAAAGAAGTTCGCAACACCAATACGGGGAAGCCGTATCTGCGGATGGAACTGGGGGACCGCAGCGGCACGGTGGAAGCGCGGATGTGGGAGCAGTTTGAGAACTGCGCGAAAGCGGTGAACCGCGACGATTTCATCAAGGTGCAGGCGCGGGTTGAGATTTACAGAAACAAAACGCAATTGTCGTTGCAGCAGTTCCGCCTGGCGAAGCCGGACGAAATTGATATTGCCGATTTCCTGGCGCACACGCGGTTTGACGTGGAGCAGTTGTACCGGCAGTTGCTGTCGGATGCGGAAGGCATCAAGAATCCGTGGCTGCAGCAGTTGGCGCTGAAGATTTTACAGGACCCGGAGATGGCCGCGCGGTACAAGCGAGCGCCGGCAGCGAAGGTGATGCACCACGCGTATTTGGGAGGATTGCTAGAACATGTCGTGGGGCTATGCGGGCTGGCCAAGCTGGTGGCCCTGCATTACCCGGAGCTGGATGTGGATCTGTTACTGACCGCGGCGATGCTGCACGACGTGGGCAAGCTGGATGAATTGTGCTACGAGCGGTCGGTGGCGTACACCGTTGAGGGGCAATTGCTGGGGCACATCGTTATGGAATTGGAAACGGTGTCGAAAGCGATGGACGGGATTGAGGGATTCCCGGCGAAACTGAAGGCGGTGGTGTTGCATATATTGATCAGCCACCACGGGCAATATGAGTTTGGTTCGCCGAAGTTGCCGATGATTCGCGAAGCGTTGGTGTTTCATTACCTGGATGATATGGATTCGAAGGTGGCAGCGGTGCGGTCGGCGTTGGCGGTGGAGAGCGGGGAAGAGGAGTGGTCCGCGTATAGTGGGGCGTTGGGGCGGAAGTTTCTGAGATTGGAACGGTATTTGGCGGGGGCCGTTGGAGGAAGAGAAGAAGGGGTAAGGCGGTGATCGGGGGCGGCCGGAAACGGCACGTGGGGCACCCGCGTTGCTAAAGTCGGCGTGCCGGCCTCAAGGCGCTACGAGGTTGGGCGTTGGTGAAGAAAACCTCAGCGGCTGAAGCCGTATGAGCCGATTAGGGATAACCGCACGGCTGAAGCCGTGCCCGGACGAGGCGATCATTAACTGCGAGAATGCACAATTTACGGAGCGGGCGCGGGAACTGCTGGGAAGGGGAGCGCCGCCGAGGGACGCGACATATTCCGCGATGATCCCTGCGGAATATCGCGTGCGGGATTTGTGTATTCGTCCGGCGACGGTGCTGGCGCCCATGGCGGGGGTGACGGACACGCTGTTTCGGCGAGTGATTCGCGGGCAGGGCGGGTGCGGATTATTAATGACGGAGTTCACGAGCTCCGAGGGGATTACCCGGAGCGCGAAGAAGGCCGAGAAGTATTTGTACTTCGAGGAAGATGAGCATCCGATTGCAGCGCAGTTGTTTGGGGCCAGTCCGCAAGTGATGGCGGATGCGGCGCGGATGGTGGAAGACCTGGGCTACGACGCAGTGGACATTAATCTGGGATGCCCGGCAAAGAAAGTGGTGAAGTGCGGCGGGTCTGGATTGTTGCGGGAATTGCCCTTATTGCAGGAGATTTTCCGGAGAGTGCGCGCGGCGGTGAACATACCGCTGACGATCAAATTGCGCGCGGGTTGGGACGAGAATTCCATTGTGGCCAAGGAAGTGGTGAAGATGGCAGAGCAGGCCGGAGTGCAAGCGGCGGCGATTCACCCGCGGACGCGTTTGCAAGGGTATGCAGGGAAGGCAGACTGGAAGATCATTGCGGAACTGAAGCAAAGCGCGAAGATTCCCATTATCGGGAATGGGGATATTCAGTGCCCGGAAGACGCAGCGCGGATGGTGCAGGAAACGGGATGCGACGCGGTGATGATTGGGCGCGCGGCGGCGACGAATCCGTGGATTTTTGCGCAGATGCAGGAGTTTCGGGAGACCGGGCGGTACCGGATACCGAGTGAAGAGGATCGCCACCGTTTACTTTCTGGCTACTACCGGCAAATTCTTAACTCCGGAGCCCCGGATAGCATGGGAAAAATGAAGCAGTTCGCCTGCTGGTTTACCCATGGGGTGGGGAATGGCGGCGAGCTGCGTAGAATTGTGCATCAGGCGCGCACGCCGGGGGAAGTGGTGGAGAACGTGGAACGCTTCTTCGAGCGAAAAGCGGCCGTTGGGGGGGATACAGCCCATGAGCCAGAGCAGCGAGAGGACAGCCCAGCAGCGAGCCGAACGTAGGATATCGGTGCGGTTGCCGTTGCGCGTGAAGGGGAAAGACGCGCGGGGGTTCAGCTTCGAAGAAGATACCGCCAGTGAAAATTTGTGCCGGGGTGGGGCCGCGTTCCGGACCCGGTTTGATGTGGCCATTGGCTCGAGTTTGCAGATCCGCATCCCGCTGCACGGGACGACGATGCGGCGCGAGGAAACGGACTTCGAGACCAAAGGGCGGGTAGTGCATGTGAGCGAGTCGCAGCCGGATGGCGAGCGCGTGGTGGGCGTGCAGTTTGTGGGGCCGCGGTTTCAGAGGATGTTCCGGCCGGAATCGGCGGCGTGAAGGAAGTCGTCGGTTGGCAGGGTAAGACCATAAGAGTTCTAAGTTCTAAGATTCCTCGCTGCGCGGACTCCGTCCGGAATGACGGAGTCCTTTTTTCTTGGTGTGGGCTCCGGGCAAGAAGCCGTGCCTACAATGCAGATTCGTCGTTTGCCCTGAGCAGCGAAGTGCCGGGCCCCATCGGGACGATACAAATCCAAACGGCAAGTGGAGTGCGCGTACTTAGCTACTTATAGGGCCCCAAACGAGAATTCCGTTCTCGCGGCGGTTACGTTTCTAGGCTGCTTTCAAACCGATAACATCGACGAGGTCGTCCAGAGCCTGAATCACTGCGGTATATCGTTGGTCGAGGGCGGTAATCTTTTCTCTGGGAATGGACTGGTCCGCGGCAAAGGGCTGCAGGATGCCGGCCGTCAGTGGGGCATAAATCTTTTCATAAAGCTTCAGGAAAATCAGGCAGATCTGATAGCCGTGCGCGAGGAGCCGGTAGCGGCGGGAATGAGGGATCTTTTCGACTAAGCCCTTGGCGCGCAGCTTCCAGAGGTCATAACGGAGGGAGGCAAGTTTGTACTGTTCCGGTGTCATGTGCAGGGCCTGCAGGGTTTGTGGATACAAGTCGCGGGTGGTGAAGGTGCCTTCGGCGGCGAGGTAGCAGAAGCGCACCAGGGAGTGCATGACGGCCAACTGTCGAGGCTGATCCAGCTTCAGACCAGGGATGCGCCTGCCGTTGGGAAGAATCGTAGGCTGCGTGAGATGGTGAAGTTGCTCACGGTCCACGAAGGTTTCCAGAATATCTTGCTGCACCTCCAGATAGCGGTCGATGATGCCGCTTAACGTCTGGCGTAATTGAGGAAGATTGTCCACGGCCTTGCCGATGCCGTAATCGGTGGAGATATTGTTGGTGGCCGTTTCTGTGCGCAGGATGAAACGATCGCGGACGTATTGTTTGAGGAAGCCCTTGCGGTAGTGGCTGCGAATCACGGGATTGGGCAGGTTGAGATCCTCGATCACGGTCTGGAGCTTGCCGCCATGATACCGCGTGATGCGACGACCGAAGATGAGGGTAAGTTTGTTGGGTTGACCGATGGTGCGATTGGCGTCGAGCAGTCGTTGCTCGAGGGCATCGACGGCGGCACGACGACGGAAGAGCAGATTGTCGCAGTACTCTACCTGCGCAAAAAACAGCCGGTGCTGAACGCAGGCGTGCTTTCTCTCCTCGGAAGTGAAAAAGGGGGTGAAGCGAGTCAACCATTTCTGAGCACAGGTGATCATCTCATCGGCGGTGAGGGAATCGGCGAGTTTCTGAAGGGTTTCCGGATCGGAACACTGCAAGAAAGCGTTGGCACACTGTTGAAAGCCCAACGGGAGTCCTGGACGTAGAAGTTGTATTGTTCCACCCAGCGTCGCTTCATTTCCAGATGCCAACGGTCGTCTTTCCCGATGGCTAGCGGTGTACTCGTTCACAGCGGCCTTTCCGAAGCAGGAAACTTACGGCTTGGCGTTGCAAATGCGACGGGCTGCGGTCTCCGTCCCTGCCAACATCGCGGAAGGATTTCGTCGGCGTGGGAAAGCTGACAAAGCTCGCTATATGAATATGGCCGAGGCTTCCCTGGAGGAGAGTCGCTATTACTTGATCCTGGCGCAAGATCTTGGATACGGTGACACCAGCAGTCTCACAACTTCACTCGAGCAAGTCAGCCGCTTACTCAACGCCTATACAAATGCGATTCTGGCTTCGGACTCCTGACTTCCATATCCCGAAGGGATATCAAGGGCGAAGCCCTTGCCTAGTTAGTCGGTGGGGGGAGGGCTTTCGTCGAGGAGTTGGCGATAGGCATCGCGTTTGGACATGCCGCGTTCTTTGGCGGCTAGCTTGAGGGCTTCCTTGCGATCGAGCTTGGCCTGGTGCATGAGTTCGTCGACGCGGGCGGCTAAGGATTGCGCGGTGTCGATGTTGGCGCCCGGGGCGCCTTTTTCGGCGGGGCCGATGACCAGGGTGATTTCGCCTTTGGCGGGATGTTCGTTGAGAGTCTGAAAAATATCGGTGAGCTTGCCGCGGCGAAATTCTTCGTGGAGTTTAGTGACTTCGCGGGCAAGGCAGGCGGGACGATCGCCGAGGATGGCGACGGCGTCGGCGATGGTGTCGTGGATGCGATGAGGGGCTTCATAGAGGACGAGGGTGCGATCTTCGATGCGCAAGCGCTCGAGGGCACGTTGACGTTCACCGCTGCGCGCAGGCAGAAACCCTAAAAATAAAAATTCTTCGGTGGGCAAGCCGGAGGCGGAAAGGGCCGCGAGGAGCGCGGCGGGTCCGGGGATGGGCACGACGGGGATGTGGTGTCGAATGGCGAGAGTGACGAGGCGATGGCCGGGATCGGAGACGAGGGGCATGCCGGCATCGCTGACCAGAGCGACGTTGGCGCCGCGTTCCATGGCCAGAACGAGTTCGGGGGCGCGGGTGATTTCGTTGTGTTCGTGATAGCTGACCAAGGGCTTTTCAATTTCGAAATGATTGAGGAGTTTGAGCGTGTGGCGGGTATCTTCGCAGGCGATCTGGTCGACTTCCTTGAGAACGCGGAGGGCGCGCAAGGTGATGTCTTCGAGGTTGCCGATGGGCGTGGCGACGAGGTAGAGGCGGCCCAGGCGCGGCTGTGAGGAAGATGGCATTTCCGTCATGGGAGTGCAGGGAGTCAGTTTAGCATGGCGCGGAGGGGCCAGTGGCGCATGCTATAATCGAATTTTTCGAATGGATGCAGGAGGGCGACTGTGCCGCTGTACGAGTACGAGTGCACGAAGTGTCACAAGAAGACGGAGAAGATCGAGAGTGTGGCGGGACCGCATTTGAAGAAGTGCCCGCATTGTGGCGGAAAAGTAGAATCGGTGATTTCGGCGCCGGCGATCCAGTTTAAGGGCGCGGGATGGTACGTGACGGATTACGCAGGGAAGAAGGCGTCGGGGAGCGAGGGGAAAGACGGGGAGAAAGAAACGGGGAAGGAAGCGGCGAAGGAGGCGGGGAAGGAAAGCGGGAAGGAAAGCGGGAAGGAGCCTGCGGCAAAGGAAGGGAAGAAGGGGAAGGGGGAGAAGAAGTAGCGGGGAGAAGGGAGTTGTAAGTTGTAAGTTCGAGAGAGATTCCTCACTGCGCGGACTCCGTTCGGAATGACGGGGGTTTTTTTTTGGTGGACGGACGCCTCAAAGTGGGCGCGAGGAACGCCCGGTTAAAGGAACGGACGGCCTCGGAAGCCGTCCCTACAGAAGAAGGAAAAACCAAGAGCCGATGCGGACGTCGGTACAGCCGGGCGACGGCCTCCCTTCGCAGCTGAGGGTAAGTGGAAGGCCGTCCCTAGAAGGTATTCGGTCGATTAGAGTTTTAGGGATTTGAGGTAGCTGCGGAAGGCGGGGCCGAATTCTTTGTTTTGGAGGGCTAGCTCGACGGTGGCTTTGAGGAAGCCGAGTTTTTCGCCCGCATCGTAGGAAATTCCATCATAAATGAGGGCCCACAGGCCTTGTTCCTTGGCGAGCAAACGCAAGCCGTCGGTGAGTTGAATTTCGCCGCCAGCGCCGGGCTTGGTGCGTTCGAGGCACTCGAAGATGGCGGAGGGAAGGACGTAGCGACCGGTGATGGCCAGATTGGAAGGAGCCTGATCGGGCTCGGGTTTTTCGACGAGGTCGCGAATGCGGAGAAGGCGTTCGCCAAAAGGAGGCTGCGGAGCAGGTTCGCCGTCGACGATGCCATAGAGATGGGTTTTGTCCCGGGGGACTTCTTCGACGGCGATGGCACCGGTGCCGGTAGCTTCGTAAACGTCTATGAGTTGCTTGGTGGCGGGATTGGGTCCGGGGATGAGCACGTCGCCGAGAAGAACGGCGAAGGGTTCGTCACCGACAAGATCTTTGGCAACGAGCACGGCGTGACCGAGGCCGAGTGGTTCTTTCTGGCGGGTGTAGCTGACCTGAACCATGTCACTGATGTGGCGAACCATTTCGGCTTGCTCGGTCTTGCCTTTTTCCTCGAGGAAACGCTCGAGGACCGGCGAATAATCGAAATGATCTTCGATGGAATTTTTGCCTTTGCCGGTGACGATGATGACGTGCTCGATGCCGGAGGCGACGCATTCTTCAACGACGTATTGAATTTGCGGCTTGTCGACCACCGTGAGCATTTCTTTGGGTTGCGCTTTGGTGGCGGGAAGAAAACGAGTGCCGAGTCCCGCAGCGGGCAGGACGGCTTTGCGAACTTTGCGATGGGGCGCGATCTTTGTGGTGGAGGGATTGCGTTCGTCGATCATCGAGGGTTCAGTGCGAAGATGCAAAATTGTGCTCCCTTGGCACAGTAGCCGCCGCGGACGAGTTTTGTCAATCGAACGAAAGACCGTAGAGCGCTGTAGGAAATTAGTACTGGCACTCTGCGAAAGCGCTGGGATTTGCGAGGCTTATTGCGGGCGATAGACGGGGATGAGGAAGTACGCCTCGAAGCTGGAGGAGCGCGATGCGCCACGGGCCTCGATTTCCCAGTAGGTAGGAGGCGTGTCGACGAGGCGGGTGGCTGGCTGATTGTCGGGAAGACGGAAGGAAATGGGCAAGTAGGATGAGGCGGCGCCGGCGAGTTGTTCGCGAGTGAAGGTGGCGGCATCCTGGTAGAGTTCGCAGCAGACCACTTGAGTGTTGCGGTTTTTGCCCACGCCTCGGGTGACGTATTTTTCCTGAACACAGCGGAGCGTGACGGTGAGCGCCTCGAGCGAATCGAGGGGGCGCGAAACGCGAAGGCGCGCTTGGAAGGGAGAGCCCAGAAAATAGGGGAAAGAATCGTAGGCGAGGAAACTATTGCCGTAGCGGATGAGTTCGCCGAACATGCTGAGCCAGCGCGCCCAGAAGATGAGACCGATCAGAGCGAAAAGGGAAGCGGCGATGAGAAATATGCGCCCCATGCCGGGGACGTGCCAGCCTACCCAGAAGAAAGGAACGAGAAAGGCGTTCCAGAGGATGGCGCTCATCAGGCGGCCCAGCATGGCGTAGAAGGCGGAGAACGAAATACCTTCCTTGTGCCAGTGATGATCGGCGAGCCAAGGTTGCCCAGGATTGGCGACAGCGTTGCGGTTGTAGGCGGCTTTGCGAAGGACGCCGAGGAGTCCGTGGAGGGAGAAGAAAACACCGCCTAAAACAAAGAAGCAACCAAACAGGGCGAGGAGCCAGTTGGGGGCGTTTTTGTGACTGGGCAAAAGGTGGAGAGCGCCAGCGAGGATGAAAAGGCCGCAAGCCAGGAAGGGTATGCCGAACAGGAAGGATTTCCAACCGTCGATGGTGGTGGCACTTTGCGTGGGGTGATTTTGCAGTTCCGGAGCATCACCGGGAGCGCCACCAAACATTGGTTGTCGTAAGGCCTCGGCGCGGGGATCGAGTAGCGTGGTGGGCATGGCGATTTGCTTGTACCAATTTGGGGAAGAAGCGAGCGCGGGGCAATAGGACTTGGGCCAATTGGTAAAGGGTAAGGAAGCGATGTGCTAGCATGAAAATTAGATCGCGATGGATAAGAGATTGAGAAAACAGACGCGCGTTTTGGGGATTGAGTCGTCGTGCGACGAAACGGCCGCCGCGGTGGTGGCGGACGGACGGAGAATCTTGTCCAGCGTGGTGGCGTCGCAAATCGACATCCACAGGAAGTATGGCGGGGTGGTGCCGGAGTTGGCTTCGCGGGAACATCTGCGGCAGATCGTACCGGTAGTGCGCGAAGCAATGGAGCAATCGGGATTGGAATTCCGGCAATTGGATGCGATTGGAGTGACGCAGGGTCCGGGATTGGTGGGATCGCTGCTGGTGGGAATCACGTACGGGAAGACGCTGGCGAAGGCGCTGGGGAAACCGTTGATCGCGGTGAATCACCTGGAAGGACACATTCACGCGGCGTTTCTGGAAGCGTACCAGCACGGAGATGAGCCGAACTTGCCAGCGGTGTGCTTGATTGTGTCCGGCGGACACACGGTGTTGTACGAGG
The DNA here is from genome assembly GCA_963776365.1 of Candidatus Acidiferrales bacterium. Classification (GTDB taxonomy): domain Bacteria; phylum Acidobacteriota; class Terriglobia; order Acidiferrales; family UBA7541; genus Acidiferrum. The sequence goes on from CAVZMQ010000020.1 coordinate 257,635, forward strand.
TGAAAGCGAGCGAGGGGCCGGAGGCGTTTGCTTACCGGAAGCTGGGGCAAACGCGCGATGATGCCGCAGGCGAAGCGTACGACAAGGTGGCGAAACTGCTGGGGCTGGGGTATCCAGGTGGACCAATCCTGGACCGGCTGGCGACGGCGGCTGCGGCGAGTCATGTGAAGGCGCCAACGACGTTCGGGCCAACGAAGACGCGAGGCAATGCGCTGGACTTCAGCTTCAGCGGATTGAAGACGGCCGTGCTGTATCACGTGCGCGAGCATCCGGAATATGAGGAGGAGATCCTGGCACGCCAAGAAGCATTGCGCGGGGGGCAGCGCACGTTCGAGGAGTTGATGAAGCTGTGCTGTCCGGCAACGATGGGACTGGTGCGTGAATTCCAGAACGCGGTAGTGCGGGATTTGGTGGAACGGACGATGCTGGCTGCGAAAGAGTGCGGCGTGGGGACGGTTTTGGTGTCGGGGGGAGTGGCGGCGAACAGCCAGTTGCGGGTGACGTTTGAGGAGCGGGCGGCGAGGCGCGGGTTGAAAATTTATTTTCCGAGCCGGACGTTGTCTACCGACAATGCGGCGATGATTGCGGCGGCGGCGCATGCGCGGTATGCGCGGGGATTGTTCGCGGATGAGGGGTTGAACGCGGTGGCGAGTATGCCGTTGGGCTGAGGGAAGTTTACAGTTGAGAGGTTACAGCGAACAGTTTTCGGAAGGAGTGTGTGTGGCGGAAAAGGGGATGGAAGAGGGCGGCCCCCTACAGTGGAAACAAAGAAGTTGGCAACGCGGGTGGAAATGTAGGAATTGGGCCGCACGCCGGGATTTGGTGGTTTTTTGTGATCCAGATGTGAGTTGTGACGCGAAAAAGGGCGGCGTAAAGCCGCCCCTAGATTGAAGATTTGCAAGAATCAGTGGACGGAGTTAGTCCACCTTGAGTTATTAGTCCACTTTCTCTTGCATTACCGGGAATTGCAGCTTGGCTTTGGCCAGCGACTTGACGACGAGACCCTCGGCGTTTTCCGCAGTAAGATTACGGGCAGTGGCCATCTCGCTAACGAGGAGATACTTGGCGCGCTCGAGCATTTTCTTTTCGCGGAAGGAGAGGGGCTTGCTGCGGCTGAGGGAGACGAGGCTTTTGAGAACAACAGCCACTTCCAGGAGAGAACCCGTGCGCATGCGCTCGGAGTTCTCCTTGAAACGATGTTTCCAGTCATGATGCGAATTGAGCTTGCCTCTTTCGAGGAAGCCGAGCACCTTGACGGCATCGTTGGAGCGAATGACAGAACGAAGACCAACAGCCGGAGCGTTGGAGGAAGGAACCATAACGCGCAAGCCGCTGGAGATGATACGAATCATGAAATAACGTTCGGTACGACCGTTGAGTATGCCGTAACTTATTTGTTCTACAACCCCTACGCCATGGTTAGGATAAACGACTTTGTCGCCGATCTTGTATTCCATAGATGCGGTGGCCCCCAAGAAGATAAGAGGAGTGTAGATAAGTGTGCTGCAAGAGTCAAGATATATCCAGTAAAATGAGGGAGATAGGGAGAGTGGGGTTGAAATTTGGCCCTTGAATTGCTGGCGAGGAGCTGCATTTTTAGTGCGGGAAGTGCTGTAGTGGGCCGAGGGACGGAGTAAGGTCCGAGACGCTGTGGAGACATTTCGAAGACGCAAGACATTGAGATTGAAAGGGTAAGGGCGATTCGAAGGAACTTTCCATTGTGATTACGTTGGCGATTGATACGAGTGAAGCGAGGGGGAGTGTAGCGCTGCGAGTGGGCGGGGTGACCGTGGCGCAGCGGCTCCATGAGGACCGGTCGGACTATTCAGGCTGGCTGCTGCCGGCGGCGGGTGCGGTGATGGGGGAAGCCGGGATCAAAATGGAACAGGTGGAGTTGCTGGCGGTGGCGACAGGACCGGGTTCGTTCACTGGGGTGCGTATAGGGCTGACGACGGTAAAGGCGTGGGCGGAGGTATACGGGATCAGAGTGGCCGGGGTGTCGCGACTGGAGGCGCTGGCGTGTTCGGAGGAGGCGTGGGCTGGGCGGGTAGCCGCATCCTATGATGCGCAGAGAGGTCACGTGTTTGGAGCCCTGTATCGAAACGAAACGGGCAAGGTGGAGCGGATTGGAGTTGAGGTGGTGGTAGCGCCGGAGGAATTCATAGAGTTGGTAAGCGGGCAAGCGGGAGACGAAGCGGTAACGTGGGTGTCGCTCGACGCGGAGTTGCTGAGGAATGTGCGTGGGATGGAGAAGCGCTTGGCGCAGGGCGACATGATCGTGAATGGGACGCGGGAACTGGCGCCGGTAATTGGAGCACTGGGAGAAGAGCGGGCGGGTGCGGGATTATTCAGCGATCCGTTGGTCTTGGATGCGAATTATGTGAGGCGGTCAGACGCGGAGGTCTTCTGGAAGGAATGGTCGGCGCGTGTACGTTGAGGGGGAGGACGGCGGGAAGCCGGCACCGGAGATTCGTGAGACACAGGACAGCGGCGGAAGGCCGCGGCTACGAGTGGCACGAGAGGAGGATTTGGGGTGGGTGCGAGAAATTCTAGCAGCTAGCCCAGAAGCGGCCAGGTGGACGGATGCGGCGCTGGAAGAGAGTTTACGGGCGCATCCGAGGGAGTTCCTAGCGGCTGAGCACGGGGAAAAAATCGTAGGGTTCATCGTGGGACGGCAGGTCCTGGAGGAGGGCGAGATTCTAAACCTGGCGGTGGCCCCGGGTTGGCGTCGTCGCGGAGTAGGCAAGAGGCTGGTGCTGGGTCTACTGGAGCGATGGGGCGAGGGGGGAGTGGATAGAGTGTTTCTTGAGGTGCGTGAATCGAATGCCAGGGCCATCGGGTTCTACACGGAGTTGGGCTTTGGGAGGGCAGGAGAGCGTGCGGGCTATTACCGGGAGCCGGTAGAGGACGCGGTGATATTGGCGTGGAAGAAGGAAGGTTGACGCAGAGTCGGGGAGTAGAGTTTCGATGCCACGGGCAAAAGTTGGGTGCCAAGATGGGGGCCAGCATGCTGGCCCCCTACGCAGTGCTGGCTGCAAAAATCCACAGAGGAGGTACTAAATTGCTCTTGACGGGGTAAACCCCGGTGTTAGTCTGCGTTCATGTAGTATTCACAATCCAAGTCGTGAGGAGACACGCATGGCAACAGCACAGCGGAGTCCTCGGGACGTAATTTTCGAATCAGACGCCGAGTACCAGCGTCTGGCCGAAAAGCACAGGCAGTACGATGAAGAACTTCAGAAGCTCTCGCGGTCGCCCTACCTGAATTCCGAAGACCTGATCGAAGAAATCCGATTGAAAAAGTTGAAGCTACACGTAAAGGATGAAATGGAGCGCATTGCTGCGCATTTCCACAGTGCGCGCGCTAGACACACGCATTGACCCGCCGTTTGCGAGCCCTCCCGGCAGAAAGAAGTAGCGTAAAATGACCTGAACCCTTCGGCGGCGCGTAGCCGTGGCGGAGGAAGGGAGTTTATGGTCCGGGAAGGGTATTGGTTCGGGATGCCCCCGCTGTTGACAGGAGTGGTGTTGTTGGCGCTCGGATGGATGATGGGCGCGGGCGTGGTGCTGGTGTGTCTGGGATTGTTTGTGTTCAGTTTTTTTCGTAATCCGCAGCGGGCCATACCGGGGGAGCCAGGGCTGATTGTGGCGCCGGCGGATGGTCGGGTGGTGGTGGTGAAAGAGGAGAGCGAGCGAGGGCGTCCGGGCCATCGCATTAGTATTTTCCTAGCGATCTGGAATGTGCACGTGAACCGGGCTCCCACGGCGGGAAAGATCACCGCGCTGGAGTACAAGCCGGGGAAATTTCTGGCGGCTTGGGACGAGAACGCGTCGTTGCAAAACGAACAGAACGTATTTACGCAGACGACCGAACACGGGGAAATTACGTACAAGCAGATTGCCGGATGGGTGGCGCGGCGGGTCGTGTCCTGGAAGAAAGCGGGGGACGAGGTAGCGCGCGGGGAGAGGATCGGGTTAGTGCGGTTTGGTTCGCGAATGGATTTGTGGCTGCCGGAAGAAGCAGAGATTGTGGTGAAGGTCGGAGAAAATGTGAAGGGCGGATCGAGCGTAGTGGCGCGCGTGCCAGTGCCGCGAGTGGATTAGAGGTAAGCATTGTTGTGTAATGTGTCGCTGCAAATGGTCACGTTTTTGTGAGTTCTATTGCCCGCGGTGGGATAATGTAGGCTAGAGTCCGGCAAAAACGAGCGCCGGTTAGGAGATACGCCATGCTTGGCTGCAAAGGACATATCGAAACTAGGGGCATGGGTGGCGCTATCGAAAGACGAAGAGCGTGTGATTGCATATGCGGCGGAATTACAGGAAGTATTGCGCCAAGCGAAAGAAGCTGGTGAGGATGACCCGATCATCACACGCGTGCCCGACGCCGAGACGGCAACTCTGCTTTTCTGGGGACACTGTTGCCCATCTATCCTGTCAGGTACCGGCAGATTCAAGCTCCACCGTCATCCGCATTTCCCTCGGGCCGTCTAATTAAGCGGCCGGTTTTAGTTGTGAAGCTCCGCAATGGGCAAAAGAATCTGAACTGTTACACCATCGTTGACTCTGGCGCGGACCATTGCGCGTTCCCGCGATCATTTGTGCAAGCTCGGGGCCTAGGCCTAACGGCTCCAGTTGAGACGACCGCTGGAGTTGGTAGCACAAATGTGCCCGCGCACTATGGCAAGGTAACGCTTGAGCTGAGGGTCAGTCAGTTTGAGAGCTATGCTGGATTTACAACGGGAATGGACCAACACGGAATCGGACTGTGGGGACAAGCTGGGTTCTTCGAGAATTTTAAAGTCGCATTCAACTACCCCCTTGGGTATACACCCTGGAAGTTCGCTGACAATTTCGAACTGCACGACTAGCAAACACTGCCGGATGAGGTGCGCTCGTAGTACTCTGTGGTAGCGCAGAGGGAATCGAGATGGACGTCATCGAACAACAAAGCATGCCATTTCCCGAAGGCAAGATGCGGACGCGACGATTGCGGCGGGGAATTTTTCTGTTACCCAGCCTGATGACGGGGGCGAACCTGCTGTGCGGATATTACGCGTCGGTGGCGGCGATCACCGGGGGACGGGAAGATTTTGACCACGCGGCGAAAGCGATCGGCGTGGCAATTTTGTTTGACGCGCTGGACGGGCGCATCGCGCGATTGACCGGAACGAACACGGAATTTGGGGTGCAGTTCGATTCGCTGGCGGATGTGGTTAGTTTCGGAATCGCGCCGGCGATCCTGGCGTACGCATGGGGCTATCACAGCGTGACCGCAGGGTACGGGGACACGTTTCTGGGGCGATTTTCGTGGCTGTGTTGCCTGGCGTTTCTGATTTGTTCGGCGTGGCGGCTGGCGCGATTCAATGTGAAAGGCATGGAACCCGGCGGGAACAAGAATTTTGTGGGCATGCCAACGCCGGCGGCCGCGGGAGTGGTGGCGGCGATCATACATGCGTGCCACTGGCTGGGGCCAATCACGGATGAGCGGTGGGCGTACGCATGGTTTCTGCTGCTGCCGGTGCTGGGAGCGTTGATGACCAGCACGGTGCGATACTACAGTTTCAAGGATATTCCGTGGGCGCGGAAGCAGCCGTCGGTGACGATCATTCTGGTGGTGATGCTGGTGGGAATTATCTGGCGCTATTCGGAGTATGTACTGGTAATCGTTGCGGGAACGTATGCGGTGGCGGGAATCATCTTGCACCTCCTGCGGGTGTTCCGGCGGCGGCCGGTTCCGAGGACCGCCTGAGCTATGGGCGTGGACCGGCGAAGCGAAAAAATTGTGATTGCGGGCGCGTCGTCGCTGCTGGGAAGCGAAGTGAAGTCCGTGCTGGAAGAGAGCCGCTTTGCGGGCTGGGACTTGCGGCTGGTGGACGAAGAGATAGCGGCAGGAACGTTAACCGAGGCAGCGGGCGAAGCGACGGTAATCCAAAGCATCGACGAGGATTCGTTTCGAGGAGCGCGGTATGCGTTCCTGACCGGGTCGAGTGCGTTTGGGAGGCGATGTTTGGGACCAGCGCGGGAAGCGGGAGCGAGAGTCATTGATTTGTCCGGAGCAAGTTTAGCGGAGCCGGATGCGGAGCCATGGTTCCCGCGCATTGATGCGTTGAGCGGGAAGGGCCTGGATAAAAACGCGAAAATCTATTTGGTGTGCTCGCCAGGAGCGACGGCAATTGCGGGATTGTCGATGGCGCTGCGGCGAACGGGATTGCGGAGACTGACGGCGCTGGTGTTCGAACCCGTGTCGGAAGCAGGGCGGGAAGGAGTCGAGGAGCTGGAAACGCAAACGTCGCAGTTGCTGTCCTTTCAGAATATTGGGACACCGGTGTTTGGGATCCAGGCGGCGTTCAATCTGCTGCCGAGGTATGGGAGCGGGAGCCGCCAGGACCTGCATCAAAGGTTGTTGAAACTGCGCGCGGAGATCAGCGGAGCGCTGGGGAACGCGGAAGAAGACGGCAAGATTGCGGTGAACCTGGTGCACGCGCCAGTATTTTACGGGATGACGTTCAGCGCCTGCGCCGAGGTGGAGGAAAGCGTGGAGGTGGCGCGGCTGATCGATGCATGCCAGGAGGCGGGATTCACGCTGGTCCCGGGAATGGAAGCAGGGCCGAGCAATGTAAGCGTAGCGGGAGAAACAGGCGTGTTTCTGAGGGCGCCGGAGGCGGATAGTTTGCGGAAGGGAAGCTGGTGGGTGTGGGGAGCGGCGGATAATTTGCGAGTGCCGGCGTGGAATGGCTGCAAACTGGCGGAATGGTTGGAAGGATGAGGGTTCGCGGGGCGTTGTTTTTCGCGGGCGGTTTAGTGTTGAGCCTGATAGGTGTGGGCTGCGGCTACCACGTGGCGGGTCACGGGACGGATGCGCTGCCGAAGACGATTCATGTCATTGCGGTGCCGGCGCTGGAGAACAAGACCACGCAGTTCAAGATCGAGCAGAAGCTAACGGCCGCGACCGTTCATGAATTTCTGGCGAAGACAAGATACAAAGTGGTGTCCGACCCGAATGCCGGGGATGCGGTGCTGACGGGGAAAGTGCTGAGCGTGGAAATCGTGCCACTGCTATTTCAAAGCGCCAGTCCGAATTCGAGCACGTCGGTAGCGCAAGCGACGGCGATGATGGTGACGATGCGGTGCGAAGTGACGCTGACGGAGAGAGACAGCGCGAAAGTGCTGTATCACACAAGCGATTTTGTATTTCGCAACGAGTACCAGTTGGCGACCTTGGGCCAGACTTCGCAGACACCCGCAGAAGCGCAGGCGAGCGTGGAGACGTTCTTCCAGGAAAGCGATCCGGCGTTCGACCGGATGGCGCGGGACTTTGCGCAGCGGCTGGTGGCGGCAGTGACGGAGAATTATTGATGGCGCGGGTAACGCTGGGGCAATTGAAAGAGCGGCTGGAGAAGGACAAAGCCATTGCGGCGCTGTTGCTGCTGGGGGACGAGCCATATTTGCGGGACGCTTGCCGGGCTTTGCTGATTGAAAAATACGTGCCAGAGGCGGCGCGGACGTGGGCGGTGTCGCGGTTTTCGGCGGACCGTGGAGAGACCACGGCGGCACTGGACCAGTGCCAGACGATGCCGATGTTGTCGTCGCGGCAAGTGGTGTTTCTGGAAGAGGCGGAAGTGATCGAGAAGTTGGGAGAGAAGGCGCGAGAGGACGCGGTGGAACGGCTGGTAGCGTATCTGGGGGATGCGGCGCCGTTCACGGTATTTGTGATCGAAGCGGAAAAGCTGGATATGCGCATGGTTCTGGGGAAGAAACTGGCGGAGCTGGCGCTGGTGGTAGAAGTGGGGCTGGGAGATAGGGCAGAGGAGAGAATCGGCGCGGCGGAAGTTCTGGGCAAGGCGATGGCAAAGGAGCGCGACGTTGCGTTTGAGAAAGGCGCTGCCGAGGATTTGGCGGAATTTGTGAATGGGGACTTGATGCGTCTGAAGACGGAAGTGGAAAAGCTGGCGACGTTTGCCGGGGAGCGAAAAACGATCCGGCGGGAGGATGTGAACGCGCTGGTGATTTCGGAGAAGACTACAACGATTTGGGAAGTGGCGGACTTGCTAGCTTCGCACCAACCGCGGAAGGCACTGGAGTTCATTGATCGGCTGCTGAGGGAAGGAGAAGAGCCGGTCATGATGGTGGGCGGTCTGGCGTGGATGTACCGGAAATTAGTGCAAGCGAGCGAAGTGCGCGGGGCGATGAATGGATGGCAGGCGGCGAAGGCGTTGGGAATGCGACCGGAGCAGGCCGAGTTGGCGATTCGCTGCGCGCGGAAGATTCCCCAGGCGCGCTTGCTGGATGGGATTCGGGCGCTGCAGCAGGCGGATAACCGGTTGAAGGGCGGGGCCAAGGATGTGCGCGCGATTATGGAGTTCCTGGTGTGGCGATTGAGCGGGGATGCGGTGGCGGTGGGGCGGTAAACATCGGAGGGGTCGAGGCAAGAGCCGCGGATCGAACAGAGATTCCTCACTTCGTTGGGATGATCGGGCTTTTGGTTGGTTTCGAGCGTGCAGATAAGGGCGCGCGCCCTTCGTGGCTCAGGGTAAACCGTGCTGTGCCCCTACGAAAGAAAAGACCAGAACCCGCGTGCAACGGCGGCACGGGGGGCACCCGCAAGACAGAAATTGGAAAATAGAAATTCGTAAATAGAAACTGGAAACGCGAAATTGGACCATCGTGGTTACTTCTTCGTGCCGAGCAATGCTTGACTTAGTAAAAGCGGCGGCAAGCCGCCGCAGTCCGAAAAAGCTCACTCCGGATGGGGGTGAGCCCTGCGGCGCAAAAAGGTTACTTGGCGGACTTGGCTTTAACTTCGTTGTAGGCCAACGCGAGACGAGACTTGTAGCGGTTGCCGGTGTTCTCGTGCAGGACGCCTTTGGCGATGGCGGCGTCGATGGCGGAGAGCGTAGGATTGAGGAGATTGCCGGCCGCGGTGGCGTCCCCGGCGGCGATGGCGGTGCGCAAACGCTTCATGGCACTGCGAACGCGGGTGCGGTTGGCGCGATTCACTTCGGCGCGTTGACGAGATTGTACCGCGCGCTTTAAAACGGACTTTTTCTTCTTCTTAACTTTGGTAGCCTGACCTTGGGCCATCTAACTGTCGCTCCTTATGCGATTTTCTCAAACTATGAGTGTGAAGGGTGCGAGTAGGCTTTGTCAAACGACGTAAAACCAGGGCTACGCACGCCGTTGAGTACGCCCATGCCCAAACCGCCAGTCTCGCTGGCGGCGTCCGCGCCGGAGAACGCGCTGGACGCCAAGCGCGACCAGCTTTGCCTGCTGATCAACTCGCGGAATCCGATTATCACGGTGGAAACGAGCGAGGAGCAGCGATTTTCGGCGCTACTGGAACGGGTGGCGGAACGACTGGCGATTCCCTTGTACACCTGGAGCGTAACGACCGGGTTGGCGCGAGCGAATGGCGCCGCGCTGTATCACTCCGAGGAGCCCGAGCAGGCACTGGCGAATATCGGTGCGGTTCAGGGGGACGGGATATTCCTGCTGAAGGATTTCGCGCGGTACTGCGAGAACGACAAAATCAGCAGGAAATTGCGGGACCTGGCGGATGGCTTTCGAACCGCGCGGCGGTCGATTGTGTTGGTGGGTGCGGCGCTGAGCCTGCCGGCGGAGGTAAGCGCGGACGCGGTGGAATTCACGCTGAGATTGCCGACGGCGGAAGAGCTGCAAGGCCCGATAAGAAGCACGTTGATGGAAATGAGCGCATCGCAAGGATTGGTGACCGCGTTGGATGCGGCGGGCGTGGGGCAATTGTCGAAGAATCTAACGGGACTGTCGGAGGAAGAAGCGCTGCGAGTGCTACGGCAGTGCGCGTTGAAGAGGGGAAAGGCGGACGCGGGTTTGCTGGAAGACGTGGCGGAAGCTAAGCGGCAGGCGCTGCACACCGAAGGGCTGCTGGAAAGTGTGAAACGGGATGCGTCGTTTGGAGATGTGGCGGGACTGCAGAAGTTGCGGGAGTGGATTGCGAAGCGCAAGAGCGCGTGGACTCCGGAGGGGCTACGGTTTGGATTGGTGGCACCGAAGGGAATTTTGATTATGGGCGTGCAAGGGTGCGGGAAGAGTTTGGCGGCGCGGGCGGTGGCGGGGGAATGGGGCTACGACCTGGTGCGACTGGACGCCGGGGCGCTGTACGACAAATTTGTGGGAGAGAGCGAGAAGAAGTTAAGGAAGGCGTTGCAGTTGGCGCAGAAGTTGTCGCCGGTGGTGCTGTGGATCGACGAGATCGAGAAGGCGTTTGCGTCGGCGGGAGCGAGTGGAGATGCGGACGCGGGGCTGTCGCAGCGACTGCTGGCGACGTTGTTGACGTGGATGCAGGACCGGGAGAGCGGGGTGTTTCTAACGGCGACATCGAACAACATCTCCGTGCTGCCGCCGGAAATGCTGCGCAAAGGAAGATTCGACGAGATCTTTTTTGTGGATTTGCCCAATACCGCGAACCGGGCGGCGTTGTTTGCCTTGCATTTGAAGAAACGCGGACGGGACCCCGGGATGTTTGATGTGAATTGGTTGGCTGCGGCGAGCGAAGGATTTTCCGGTGCGGAGATCGAGCAGGCGATTGTGTCAGGGCTCTATACGGCGTTCAGCCAGAAGCAGCAGCTCTCGACGGAGATTTTGCTGGGAGAGATTAAGGGGACGCAACCGTTGAGCGTGACGCGTGCGGAGGAAATTGGGGCGATCCGGGATTGGGCGAAAGATCGGGCAGTGGGGGCGGATTGAGGGGATTGAGAAGGGAAGAGTGCACGGACGGGAAAGAGCTAAGAGAGAAATCCAAGACCACCACTTCGCGGACTCCGTGCGGAATGACCGGCTTGGTTTAGTGCTGCGACGTTCGCGGGGGATCACGTGCGCCGGGTGGGCTGAGGTCCTTCGTTGCGGTAGGCGCTCCTCAGGATGACGGCGGCTGAAAAAGAGATGGCGGCATAATAGCCGCCGCTACGAAAGCGGAGGACGTCGGAGCTGGGATGAACGTCCTTCGCGGCTGGCTTGAAAGCCAGCGGTACATGAAAAAGGTAAGAGAGACCGAAAGACTGGGACGGAAACAGCAGCGGCCCGGCGTGGGGTGGCGCCGGGCCGCTGCTGTTTTGGGGAGTATTTTTATTGTTGGTGGAAATGAAGATTATTTTTTCTGTTCGAAGGAAAAGGCGAAATCGTAAACGGTGTTGCCGACGGGAACGCGAAGGGAGAGATCGCGCGCGCTGCTGTCGCGAGCAAACCACATCACGCCGGCGGTAATCTGTCCGGCAGGCACATTGCTGGTTTTGAGGGCGATGGACTGAACATCGACGGATTCCTCGCGTTCGAAACCACCGTGATGGGCGGAAGCGAGAGCCATGTGCGGGCTGAGATAGTCTGGCGCGGGGGAAGTGCGGTTGGCCATGCGATCGGATTCCGTGGCGCGGGCGGAATAATTGGAGACGGCGCTCGGCGAGGGAACGGCGTCGACGAGGGTCCACAGGACCTGGTGCGTGGTGTTGTGGGCGATGCTTTCCGGGGTGGCGGCGAGAAGAGCGTGGAGATTGGGACGGAGTTCGTCGAGAGTGATGATGCCGGGAAGCACGAGCACTTTTTCGCCGGACTGATTGGAGACGGCGATGTTGGTGCGATACTTCCAGCCGCTGTCCTGAACGGAGACTTGCACGGTGACGCCGTTGGCGGTGATGGATTCCACGTGGCGGCCGTGGCTGAGGAACTCGTCGCAACCGGGAGCGCCAGCGGCCCAGCGCACGACGCCGTTCACGGGAGTGGCGGAGGAGAGCTGCGGCTTCTGGACCGCCGCGGCGGCGGGGCGTTCGGTGGTGAGATATATGAGCGCGACGTAGCCTTCCTGACCGTCTTTGGTACGAATCTGCGCGGTGTAGCCTCCGCGATCGGAGAGGATTGCGACGGTATCGCCACAAGCAAGCGAGCCAACGATGCGCATGGGCAGGGCTTGCTCGGCGTCGGCGGTAAAGGGAATGCTGGTAACGCCGGGACACTTGACAATGGCGGTGGGAACGGCGGCCGGGGCGACCGCAGGAGTGTTGGGGGTTTCTTCCGTGGCAATGGCGGGCAGAGCGGAAAACACTAGCGCCGAACCGATGAGCAGGTATTTCGTGTTAACGAGCATCGAACCATCCTCCCTCAGACCTTGCTAATGCTTAGAAATGCGCTGTGCTATGGAAGCGATTTTCGAGGAAGCGAGTGCTAGCGTCTATAGGTCTGGCGTACCAGAAGGACAGTGTTCTTGCGATACTGTCCGAGGCGAGAAATTGCGGGCCGGAGGTACAGGGAAGAATTCACGAAGCGAGGACGCGATGAAAAAGATGCTGGTGATGATGCTGTTGGCAGGAATTTTAGGAATGGCGGGAGGAGTGCGCGGGCAACAATCGCCGGCGGGGAATACAGCGGCAGGCGGTGCGATGGGGAAGACGGTGGAAAACTGCGGGGATGCGGCGGCGTTGCAAAAGACGGTGGACACGCAGGACGCGCGATTGAGGGACTGGCCATGGTTGGGGAGGTATCGCGAGGCGAACGCCTCGCTGCGCGCGCCGTCGAAGGATGAGTTGCGCGTGGTGTTTATGGGCGATTCCATCACCGATGCGTGGCAGGAGCCGCCGTTCGGGGGATTTTTTCCGGGCAAACCGTACGTGGATCGGGGAATCGGCGGACAGACCACGCCACAGATGCTGGTGCGCTTTCGCGACGATGTGATCGCGCTGCAACCGAAGGTGGTGGTGATCCTGGCGGGAACGAATGACATCGCGGGGAACACCGGACCGTTGACGCTGGAAGAGACGGAAGGGAATCTGGCGTCGATGAGCGAGTTGGCGCACGTGCATGGGATTCGCGTGGTGCTTTCGTCGTTGACGCCGGTAGCGGATTTGACGAATGCGGAAGGCAAGAAGATTGTGCAGACGATACGGCGGCCGCCGGAAAAGATTTTGGCGTTGAACGAATGGATCAAGAAATATGCCGCGGAACAGGGGGACGTGTACCTGGATTATTTTCCGGCGATGGTGGACGAGAATGGATTTTTGAAACGCGGGCTGACGGATGATGGGTTGCATCCAAACGCGGCGGGGTATGCGGTGATGGCTCCGCTGGCGGAGAAGGCGATTCAGGAGGCGACGGGGAGTAAGAGTTGAGGGGCAGGGGGCACCCGAGGGAGCGTGCGCGACTGAGATCGAACGGAGGTTCCTCGCTGCGCGGACTCCTTCGGAATGACGGGTTTAGTTTAATGGTGGGGCTGAAGCAGGACGTGGATTGTCATGGGTGTCATGGGAGTGTAACTTGACCGCTGCACGGGGGTGCGCTAGGTTGAAAGAAGGGAACCCAAGACCCCTCCTCGGAGTGCCGCCCTGATGCACGGCGCTACGTGAAGAGTTAAGTGCTCCTTATGGCGGCGGGGCTGCCGCTGCGAGGCTTGCAGGAGGAGATATCGGCCAGCCATTGCGGGACGCGACGCAACCACCTACCAACTGGATGAAGCGAACCATACATATTTCCGGGAAACTGGAACCGTTCTTCGGGACTCTCGACGAAAACATACGAATGCTGGAAGAGGTTCTGCAAGTGCGAACGCACTTGAACGATACGCGTCTGACGATTGAGGGCGCGCAGGAGAATGTGGATCAGGCGGTGCGCATCGTGGAGGAATACAACCACTTGACGCGGCACGGGCGGGTGCTGTCGGGAGCGGAGATTAAGTCATTGATGCGTGTAGCGACGGAAGAGCCGCACAGTTCGCCGCGAGGGATGTTCGAACACGGGCGCACGCGATCGTTCGGGAAGAAGACGGTGACGCCGAAGAACGCCAGCCAGCGGGGATACATGGAAGAGATCGAAAGCCACGACATGACGTTCGGGATTGGACCGGGAGGCACGGGGAAGACGTACTTAGCGGTGGCGATGGCGGTGAGCGCGTTGCTGACCAAGCAAGTGAATCGCATCATTCTGGCACGGCCGGCGGTGGAGGCGGGAGAACGGCTGGGATTCTTGCCGGGGACACTGCAGCAAAAGATCGATCCTTATATGCGGCCGTTGTACGACGCGCTGTACGACATGCTGGACGCGGACAAACTGGAACGTTTTCTGGAGAAGGGCATCATCGAGGTGGCACCACTAGCGTTCATGCGCGGGCGCACACTGAATGATTCATTTGTGATTCTGGACGAAGCGCAGAACACCACCAGTGAGCAGATGAAGATGTTCCTAACGCGGCTAGGGTTCAATTCGAAAGCGGTGATTACGGGCGATATCACGCAGATCGATTTGCCGGCAGGAAAAAAATCGGGATTGGTGGAAGCGCTGGAGATTTGCGGGCGGATCCCGGGAATCAGCGTGATCCAGTTTGGGGAGAAGGATGTGGTGCGGCACAACCTGGTGCAACAGATTATTCGCGCATACGAAGAGCACGATGCGACGCAGCCGGCGAGGAGCGGGAACGGGGCAGCAGTCGCGGGGAAAGAGCGCGGGAAAGAATTGACGGGGCCGGAGAAACCTGTATCGTAATCCGCAATGGAAGTTAAGCGGATTGAGCGAGAAGCCTTCGGAGTGGAAGGCCATGGGCGGGCCATCGAAAACTGCCAGAAGCAAGTGCGTTTGCATATGGCCGGCGCGGAAGGTTTCCTGTTACGTTTGAACCGGGAACTGGGGCTTCAGCACGGGACCGCGTTTGTGCGGTTTGTGACCGATGCGGAGATGAAGCGACTCAATCAGAAATTCCGGAAAAAAGACAAAACGACGGATGTGCTTGCGTTTCCGTCGGAGACGCGCACACGGCCGCGAGGATTGCGGGCGCGAACGAAGAAACTGCGCGGTGTGTTTCTGGGGGACATTGCGATATCGCCGAAGGTGGCGCGGCGGAATGCAAAAGCGTTTGGCCGCACGGCGGCAGAAGAACTTTGCGTGCTGATGCTGCACGGGGTGCTGCACCTTCTGGGATATGATCACGAGAGCGATAGCGGGGAGATGGAAGTTGTGGAAGCGCGGTTGCGGCGACGCTTGGGGTTAGGCGGATGATCCTTTGGGCGTATGTCGGTAGTTTGCTGGTGCTGGCCCTGGGCCTGCCGATTTTTTCGTACCTGACGCTGATTTACCGTGAACTGGGACGGATGACGACGGGGCGGGTGCACGAGCACCTAGAAATCTTCGAAGCGGAAATCGAGCCCAAGTTAAAAATAAATCGCAGGAGCGGGGGACGGACGTTCCGGATCCTGGGGCACTTCTGGCTGGCGTTTGTGGTGCTGGAAACGACGCGGGGCGTGGTGTATTTGGTGCCGAATCGCTGGGAAGCGGGCGTGCAGTTCCTGGTGTTCCTGACCCTGGAAGTGGTGGTCCTGATGCACTTCATCCCGGACATGCTGTTGTATCGCACGACGGGGAGATGGCTGGTGCCACTGTTGCCGCTGATTCGGGCGGCCATGTGGCTGGTGTGGCCGATTCGCGTGTTCCTGGAGGGCACGGAATCGCTGGCGCGAATTTCGGAACAGGAAATGGAGCGTACCGAGGAGCAGCGCACGGAAGAGGGCATCGAGGCATTGGTGGAAGTGGCGGAAGAGGAAGGGATCATCGAGCCGGAGCAGGCGGATTTGATCGAGCAAGTGGTGGAGTTCAGCGATAAGAGAGTGCGCGAAGTGATGACGCCGCGGCCGGATGTGGTGTCGTTGCCGGCGGAGGCTTCGCTGGAAGAAATGCACGCGAAGTACGAGGAGACGAAATTCGCGAAGATGCCAGTGTATGAGAAATCCCCGGACGACATTATTGGTGTGGTACAGGTGCAGGACCTGTTGCAGGTGGCAGACGCGGACCTGCCGAAGCGTAAGGTGAGGGAGTTGCTGAAGCCGATCCTGTTTGTGCCGGAGACGAAGATAGGGTCGGACTTGTTGCGGGAAATGCGGCAGAAGGGGCAGTCGATGGTGGTGGTGATCGACGAGCATGGATCCGTGGCGGGAATTGCCACGGTGGAAGATTTGGTGGAAGAGATTGTAGGGGAGAGCAGCTCGGGAAGCACGCAGCCGGCGCCGGATGCGGTGCGTGAGGCGGATGGCAGTTTGGTGCTGCGTGGGAGCATGTCGATATCGGATGTGGAGAAATTGCTGGGATTGCAATTTGGGGATCAGTCGGACGAGACGGTGACGACGGTGGCGGGATTGTTGAGTCATGCGTTGGGGAAAGTACCGGCACCGGGGGACCGCATTGATCTGGCGGGGTACCGGTTTGAGGTGTTGGAGTCGAACCAGAGGAAAGTGTTGCGGTTGCGTGCGCGGCGGTTGGCGGCGGCGGGGTCGCCGGGAGGGCGGTGAGCAGAGAGACACCAAACCCAAGAGCACAGGCCCTTCGAAGCGCAAGGCTAGCAGGGTGCCTGTGCCACGTGAGGAAGCTCGCATGAAAGCCCTTCGCAGGTCAGCGCAACCCGCGAGGCGCCCATGAGGGGATGCATCCCGCGAAAGGCGCGGGAAGGGGCGTTCCCGGGAGAACCCAAGACGCCTCGTCAGGCTACCCCCAGGGTGAGGCGCGCTCGATGAGCGAGAATGAGATGAAGAGGGATTCCTCACTTCGCGGTCTCCGTTCGCAACGACAGTTTTGTTTTAGGAATGGTGGAGGGTGAGGTTCCGGGAGAAATTCAGGCGGGACGGGTCGGATTCGGATTTCGGGCATCTCTGTTCAAATCTGCTACTCTAGCAACGCTATAAGATCACATGAGGAGCCCAGATGTTCCGCTCACTGCTCTTTCTATGCGTCTGCCTCTTGGGGGCCACTGCCATGCTCGTCACCGCGCAATCGGACACCGTCACCGAGAAGGCCAAGAAACTGCATTTCTCGTCGATTGTCGTGGACACGCACGACGACACCACCCAGCGGCTCCTCGATCCCCAGTTCGATATCGCCGTGCCGCACAGCGACGGCAACATTGATATTCCCCGCATGCGCGACGGCGGTCTCACCGCCATCTTCTTCTCCATCTGGATCGACGGCAAAATCCTCGGCCCCACCGCCGTTAAGCAAGCCCTCGATCAGATTGACGCTGTGCGCGAAACCGTGCGCAAGCATCCCAACGAGATGATTCTCGCCACGACGGCCGAGGACATTCGCGAAGCCAAGAAGCAGCACAAAATCGCCGCACTTCTGGGTGTAGAGGGCGGGCACATGATGGGTAACGACCTCGCAGTCCTGCGCACGTTCGCCGCCCTCGGCGTCCGCTACATGACCCTCACGCACATGCACAACAATGAATGGGCTGATTCTTCCACCGCCACGCCCGAGCACAACGGGTTAACCGATTTCGGCAAACAAGTTGTTCTAGAAATGAATCGGCTTGGCATGATGGTAGACATTTCGCACGTCTCCGACAAAACCTTTTATGACGCGCTCGCCGTCAGCAAAGCGCCACTCATCGCTTCGCACTCCTCGTGCCGCGCCCTCTGTAATGCGGCCCGCAATATGACCGACGACATGATTCGGGATCTTGCCAAACACGGAGGCGTCGTGCAGATCAATTACCACGTCGGCTTTCTCAGCCAGCAATTCCGCGATTTTGAGGCCGCTCATCCGGAGGTCGAGAAGGAAATCAACGAGGAAATCAAGAAGCGTTGCGGAACAAACGAAGCCTGCGGCGGCGTGGCAGGCGACCAAATCGTCCGCGATATGATGAACCAGGGCAAACTCCCTAAAGTGGAATGGACGGCCATCGTCGATCATCTCGATCACGCCGTAAAAGTGGGGGGTATCGATCACGTCGGCCTCGGCTCCGATTTTGATGGAGCGGTCATGCCGATGGGCATGGAAGATGTAACACATCTCCCGCAAATCACGGACGCGCTGGTCCAGCGGGGCTATTCCGATTCCGACATTCGCAAAATCCTGGGCGAAAACACGCTGCGGGTGCTGAGCGAAGTGCAACGAGTGTCTCACGACCTAAACAAGTAAATTGGATTGCGGCGGCTGGCCGCTGCTCTTGCGTTTGCATCAGCTACACTCGGAATGACGTGTTTTGTGCGTTCGGTGGTGATGATTCTCGCGTCTTATCTCGCAACTCCCTGTGGCCACCTCCTCTACATCCACCAGTGTCTTGCGCTAAACTATCCGCAGTAATCGATGCTCACCGCATTTCGGAGGCTTTTATCGCCATGCGTATCGCCCGTTTGTTGGCCAGTTTCGCCGTTCTGCTTTTCGCACCGTGCACCTTCGCTCAAACGTCCACGGCACCGAAATCCTCGTCGACGACCACCCACAAATCCGCGGCTTCTCCGTACGACCGGACGCTGCTGAAGCCTGCGCTGCTCAAAGACACCGCACCCGCCACGTACCAGGTAAAATTCGACACCACCCGCGGCGAATTCACGGTCACCGTCCATCGCGACTGGTCTCCCAGCGGCGCTGACCGTTTCTACAATCTTGTAAAACATCACTATTACGACGGCGCGCGGGTGTACCGGGTGATCCCCAACTTCGTGGCGCAGTTCGGCATCAACGCGCATCCCGCTGTGAATGCCGCATGGGCCAAGGCCACCTTCAAGGACGATCCCGTTACGCAGAAGAATCTTCGCGGCACGCTCACGTTTGCGAAGACGTCACTACCCAATTCCCGCACGACGGAAATTTTTATCAATCTCAAAGACAATACCGGGCTTGATTCTCAAGGATTCGCGCCCTTCGGCAGCATCGATGGCAACGGCATCAACGTGGTCGAAATGTTCTACGATCAGTACCCTGATCCGGCGGGGGTGGGCGAACAACCGAACATGGAAAAGGGTGGCGAAGCGTACATCGCCGGGAAATTCCCCAAACTCGATACCATCAAGAGCGCCACCATCGTAGGCGGTACCAGCGCGACCTCCGCGAAGCCCGCCACCACAACCAGCAAACCCAAACCCTAAAGGCCGTGCAGTCCCGAGACAATAAAGCATCTCAAGATCACAGATTGTGCTTCGGTGATGATGCCTTGCTGGGGGACCCCGGCGATTACGCCGGCGGCAATGAGCAAGGTCATGCCCAGGATGCCCGGGATTTCGTTGGGCGGGTGCTGCTGCTCGCGATTCTGCTTGTCGGTTTCCGAGTGCGTATGACTTGTGGCTCGCACCCAGAGTCCAGCCTGCATGGCAAATAGGAGCAACGACATTACAAATACGGCAATGGCATTTCGTCTCCTGTGATCCATCGCGCCCTCGAGGCTCAGTAAGGCAAAGTTTCGCGCTGGGGCAGCGAGTGACAATCGGGTAAAGGCGTACATAGCGCGGCGAAATGCTGTAGGGAAAATCAACTTGCCTTCGCAACCGCTCCAGCGTGTTGGTGTCAGTGCCGTTTAAGGGCTTCGAGTTCGTCCAGAGTGCGGGGCCAGTCGGAACCTAGTAAGCGAGAAAGAGCGCGATCGGCGAGCAGTTTTCCGGCGGTCTGGCAACGGGCACAGTAGTTGGTTTCCTTGTCGGCATAGCGGATACGCTGTATTTTTTCGCCGCATTGCGGGCAAGGCTTGCCGTAGCGCCCGTGCACGGCCATGCCTTCGCGAAAGGCAGTGACTTTCTCGGGGAAGGCCTGCAGAGCTTCTTCACGAAGACGATCGACCCAAAAGGTGAGTGTGTGACGCGTGGCCGCGAAGAGGCGGTCCCATTCGGCCTCGGTTAATTTGTGAGTGAGCGCGATGGGGGAGAGTCGCGCTCCGTGCAGGATTTCGTCGGAGTAAGTGTTGCCGATTCCGCTGAGAAGGCGTGGATCGGTGAGCGCGCGTTTCAGGGTGCGATTCTCGGAGGTGAGCGCGGAACGAAACGCCGCGAGATCACTGGAGAGAACATCGATGCCGCCCGGGTCAATGGAACGTAATCCCGCTTCGCCGGGGAGCACATGCAGCGACGCACGGCGCTTGGAGCCAGCTTCGGTGAGAACCAGGGAACCGTTGGGAAAATCGAAAGCGGCGAGGGATTGGCGTCCGGCAAGGCGCGCTTGCACAGGGCGCCAATGCAGGCGGCCGGCAATCATCAGATGAAGAACGAGCCAGAGGTCGGCGTCGACGCCGATGGCGATGCGCTTGCCGATGCGGCGCAGTTCTCGAACGGTGCGGCCTTCGGCATCGCTCAGGGGCGGTTGCGCGGTGCGCAGGAGGAAGGGGCTTGCCAGGCGCACGCGCAGCAATGGTTGCGCAAGGATGCGCGATTCGAGGGCCGAGAGATAGGCGGAAATGTCGGGGAGTTCGGGCATAACGAATCCAGCGGCAGAGTATCAAATCCGCGGTGGCGATTCACCTGAGCGCCGCCAGAGCCGCCAGGCCCGCCAGGCGAACCGACTTGGAAGACAGACGTACGCGCGTATAATACTGCCCCGAGGTAAGGTCGATGCTAGAAGAATTGGATGAATCGGAGGGCCCGGATCTCGAGCGGCTGTGCCAAGGCGTATCGCCCAGGGGCGAGCGGTGCGATCATCCGGCGACGGTGCACTGCGCGACGTGCGGAGGGTGGTTCTGCGATGCCCACGCCGAAGACGAGAAGTGGCACGGGTGCGCGGCGATGAGCTGACCAAGCGCCTGAAGTACTCCGCGTTAGCGCGATTCGGGTCAGGGTGTCGGCGGGAAATAGCCTTGCGTGGCGACGAGGTGCACTGCTTGTCGCGTGCACAACACGCGAACCTTGTGATATTTGGCGTCTTTGGCTGTGGGTGCAAATGCAATCTGGTACCGCGCATTCACGGACGCCAGGGCATCGTTGATGGCGTCCTCCACTTCACTGTTGGTATCTACATACACTTGTCCGCCGGTGAGATTCGCCAGTTGACGAAGGGAGTCAGCGGCGGTTCCGCTAGCGAAATCCACCAGAGGAGTGTTTGCCACCAGCACGGTCGACACTGTGGTGTCCGACGCCGCAGTTTCCGCGGCGAAGTGCTGGAGAAACGGTGTGTAGTCGAGGCATTTGGTCTGCGATGGATTGGGTCGGCACTCCCAGCCACATTTTCCAGCCAGGTAGCTGGTCGCTACGCCGGAGAACGATTGATCCCGGCAGCCGCCGTAAGGATAGGAGATGGAGTTGGGCACGCCGCTGGTCACCCACAGAATCGTCTTGGGTCCGCGAATACTCGCCAGTTGTTCAGCGATCTGCCCGAGCCGGTCGAAAGTGATCACCGCGCACATGGCTACGTCCCTGTAATCCATCACGCGGAACCCATGCACCTCATCGATGGCATGATCGAGCAATGGACGGATTTGCTTGGTCCACGGCGGCGTGTCATCTGTGGTGCTGCTGTTTCCTCCGCCAATGCTTCCTTGCGCAATCGCCGCTGCCTGTATCGTTCCTTTGGGACGCACGGGATAAAGAGCGCCGGAGTTCGTCAGCAAATAAAGATAAATGCCGTCGTCTGTTTCCAAGGGCCCCAACACCTTGGTTATGCGATCAGCGATATATTCCCGTTGACGCGGCACGGTATTCAGCAGATCAAACAAAATCACTATAAGAGGAGCGGGAGTGCCGGGCTCTCTTCGCGGAGACGTTACTTTGAGCGAAGTGATAGGGCGCGCCTGGCCATCGTCGAAAATCTGGAAATCCGCGCTGGTCAAGTCCGTCACGGGATGATTGCTGGTGTCCAGGGCGGTGACGCGCAAAATTACTTGGCCTTTTTTCTCCGGCGTCAGTTCAGTTATTCCAAGTGGCTCCGCCTGCATGACGGTAAAGAGCGCCGAGCGCCAGCCCGTGCTCGTTCCATGGGAATTGCTGGCTTGAACTTCCAGGCGATACTCGCCGGGCGGCAGGCGATTGAGGAGCACACCGCGGCCCACGGGAATGAGTCGGCTGGCGGCGGTGGTGTATGTTGCCGTGTCCACCGGGGCGAAAGTATCTAGCAGTGCGCCGGACCGGGCGTCGGCGATTTTCATGTTAGCCTGCACAGTGGTGCCAGGCTGCCGGCCTACAAGGGGATCGTTGATTTCGAAGTAAGCGAATAGGGTGTCGCTTGGCCAGTATTGTGGGTTGGCCGTGGGCGTGAACTCCACCCCTTTGCTGGCAAGCGGGGAGTAACTGCCGGAAACTTGCTGTGCCGCCTCGGATGCATCCGTCGAGAGCTTACGCACACGCCGCGATAGCACGACGTCACTCAGAGTCAGTCGGTTCGGATCGTAGGGATCGACAGTCAACGGTAATTGTTGTGCGCCAAAATTGGTGCCGTCGCTCAAGACCACTTGGAGCATGTACTCGCCAGCAGGGAGTGCAAACTGAGCTTGGTAGCGGTTGGGAATCAGCCCGCTGGATTCACTGGAAAGCGGTGTCGCCGATTGTGCATCCCTGGTGGCGGCCTCGTTGGAGGCTTCCTGTTTTCCGTAGTCGCAACAGGCGAAATCGGTGTAGCGTGCGGCCAGTGCGCCATCCTTGGTGTACACCATGATCAGCGATCCGATGGTGGCGTAAAGCGTGCCGCCACGAAACTCGTGTTTTAGCGATTGCCAAGGAAAAGTCAGCGACAGGTAAACACGGCCGCCCGCTGTGCTATCCGTGAAGGCTGCGACGTGCGCGGCCAAGTCCAGCGTGCCGTCCTTAGCCGAGTGCATCTCCGCTTCCAGTTTGTTCCCAAATTCCGTGCCGTTGAGTGGGTCTGTGGCGGGATGCGGCGTATTGCAATACTCGCTGCGCGTCCAAATCTCGAGTTTCGCGTTGGCAACTTTGACCTGGATCTGGTGGCAACTTCCGGGCGCCGACCGCGGCGGAACGTAAGCGAGCACATACTGGGGCCAAGCGAGCCAAGTGGTCTGGTCGGTTGCCGGGCGGTCGGGATACGCCCATATCCCGCCGCCAGTGCCGATGGTCTCCGGGTGCTTGCCCTGGTTGTCTTGCACCACGCGGAAAGCCGGCGGCTCCAGTTTGACCGTTTGGATTCTCTGTTCTTGTCCGTCTTCGAATAAACGGAAATCCTTCAGGGTGAGATTTTTCACTACGATATCGCCCCAAAGTTTTTCGTTCTTGGTGACAATGTGGCCATAGAGGTCCCGGTGATGGGGCTTCATCTTGTTCAATTGTTCGTAGAGCTCCTTGTTGAATGCCACGGTGGGCACGAGCACCTCATCGGATTGCACACGGATTGGATCCTGCCCCGCAAAAACCGGCCCTGACAAGGGTGAGATGCACGACAGAAGCACGAGCGAAGGGAGGCCCACGCGCACGCAGAGGGACATGAGTTCTCTTTTCCGAGCGAAGATGACGAGTCTCCGGAGAACCTGTGGAATTGCGGCACCTCGTAGCTATCATCATAGACGTGATTCGCTGCTGCTGAAGGTACGCGGCAATCCAAACGGAACAAAGTGGCAATGCCAGGCATGAGACCCGAGGAAGGCGAGCAGCGCATTATGGAGAACCGCGATGCGGCGATACCGGCGGACGATCTGCGGCGGCCGCTGGCGGTGGCGCAGGGGGACGATCGGAAGATTCCGCACGTTGGAGTCGTGGGCGATACGAACACGATTCTGTTGTCGGGCAAGGATACGGCAGGCCCGCCGCCGCACCGTCATGATTTCGAGAAGACCTTTAGTTTGTTGGATGGCGAACTGGAATTTGTGTTTCGCGGGGCGAGGATGATAGCTCGTGCGGGTGAGACTGTGCAGGTCCGGCAAACGCACCGCGTCAATTTCGCAATGCGTCGTCCTACAGCCAGGATGCTGTGCATAAGTCGGCAGGGCTGCGCTTCGGGCTCAGGGCAAGCTGGCGGCAGCAACGGTGGGGGCGGAGTCGGTGCCGAGGGTGGGGAAGCGGGACGGCGGGGTTAGGGATGCGCGGATTGGGTGAACCAGTGGTCGAACCATTCGAAGGTGCGTAGGGTGTAGTCGCGGGCGTCGGCGGGCTTGCCGATGGCGTGGCCTTCGTTGGGATAGACGACGAGTTGCGTGGGGACGTGGAAGGTGGTGAGGGCGTGCCACCACTCGACGGACTGTTCCATGGGGACTTCGCCGTCGCGATCACCGACGAGGAGGAGCGTGGGCGTCTTGACGGACTTGACGAAATGGATGGGATCACTTTTGGCGTAGACGGCGGGATCGTCGTAGATGGAAGCGCCGAAAAAGGGAATCATCCACTGATCGATATCGTTGAGGCCGTAATAGCTGAGCCAGTCGGAGAGCCCGGCGCCCGCGACAGCGGCGGCGAAACGCTGCGTGTGGGTTTCAGCCCACATGGTCATGTAGCCGCCGTAACTGTGTCCGCAAATGCCGAGGCGCTTGGCGTCGATGGGGAATTTGCGGGAAATGTCGTCAACCCCGGCCATGATGTCGCGAAAATCGCCGCCGCCGAAATCTTTGACGTTGGCACGGGTGAAGGCTTCGCCTTGTCCATAACTGCCGCGAGGATTGGGGCAGAGAGCAAAGTAGCCGAGGGCGGAGGCGAGGCCGGAGAAACGGGAATCCCAGCGGTTTCTGCAAGCCGCGGAAGGGCCGCCGTGAACGGTGACGATGAGGGGATATTTCTTGCTGGGATCGTAATCCTTAGGGGACATGAGCCAACCTTGCGCGCGGGTGGGGCCGTTCATCCAATGGACATTGTGCACCTCGCCCCAAGCGGGCTTGAGGCCGTCGTTGACATGACTGAGTTGCCTCCATGTGCCGATGGGGCCGACCCAAACTTCCGGTGGAGTGCTGGCGGATTGGCGTTCGATGGCGGTGATGGGCGTATCGGGCGCGTTGACCGCTTGAGCGGAAAGCCATGCGGTGCCCGCTGGGACAGCCAGTTCTTCGCCGGTCCAAAGCGTGTGGACGGAGCTGCCGGTAAGACTGACGGTGGAGAAGCCGGAATTTCCGTCGGTGTCTTCGGCGAAGGTGATGCGGTCAGGAGTGGTCCATGCGATCGCCGAGGGAGAAGCCTTGAGGTTGGGTGTGAGATTTTGCGCGGCGCCTCCGGTGATGGAGACGACGTAGATGTCGCCGCCGGTGGAGCCTTCATCGCTCATCAAGCCCTCGATGAAAGCAACGTGCTGGCCGTCGGGAGAGATGCGCGGATCGGCGATCTGGAGCTTCGGTTTGTAAATTTCGTGGAGCTCGCCGGACTGTGCGGAAATGGAATAGAGACGCGCGATGTACCAATTGGCGTCGCCGGCACCGTGGGCGGCGGTGGCGATCCAGGATTGGCCGTCGGGTGTCCATTCGTATTCGTAGACGTAGACATCGCTGGGAGTGACTTGGACGAAGCGGTCGGTGGCCAAGTCGAGGACGGCGACGCGTTGTTCGTAGATTTTCTGATCGATGACACCGGCGAGGGGAATCATGGGCTCGAGGGGGCCGGCGACGCGAGGAATGCCCTCAATGTAGAGAATGGATAGCCTGGAGCCATCAGGGGAGAAGCGCGGCGCATCGATGTTGCCCTTTAGATCGGCGTGTTTGGCGAGAGCAGAGCCGTCGGGGGAAGCGGTCCAGAGTTGAGCGGCGGGCGTGTCGCCGGGGAGATCAGCGATGAAGGCGAGGCGCTTGCTGTCAGCGGACCAACTGGCAGACCGGAGAGAAAGATTGTGCTCGACGGAGATGGTCTGCGCGGTACCGCCAGTGGCGGGGATGATCTGGAGTTTTCCGTTGGCGATGTAGGCGACGCGGGTACCGTCGGGAGAGAGCGCGACCTCGCCGATGCGTTTGGCGAGAGGCATGGCGTCGAGAATCGTGGCGACGCGAGAAGGCGGAGCGGTTTGGTCCTGCGCGAGGAGGAGGCAGGGTAGAAACGCGACGGCGCAGAAGACAGCGAACTGGCGAAGAAGTTGGTTGGTTCGGAGGTTCATGGCGGCGTTCGATCCTTGTTGGGGGCGCCGGCTGAAGAGGTACGTTCAGCGGGGCCGGAATGGCGTTTTTACTATACATTGTGTCGGCGCTGGGGCGGGAGGAAGGGTCCGGGAAGGAAGTTTAGAGTTCGAAGTTGAAGAGGAGATCGAAGACGTGGCCTCGGGGTGGGAGAAGAGAAAGGCAGGAGTTACGCAGAGGGCCCAGAGGAAAACGCAGAGGGCGCGGAGAAGATTGCGGGCACAAGCGGCCCAGGGACGAGCATGGGGCGTGCGAGTACGGTACCAAGCGCAGCCGGGTGGGCGGCGTGGTGGTAGAATAGGGACGAGGTACTGCGATGAGACGGCAGTGTCTCGTAATAGTTCTGCTGCTGGGCACACCTGCTATGGCTATGGCCCAACGATATGGGCGACCGTACACGTTGGCCGAAAACCCTCAATTACTACTGGAAATCCGGGTGGAGAAAAATCACCGTTACTTTCGCGTTGCGGATTTGCGGAAAATGCCGCGCGTGGTGGTGACGGAAACGGATCCGGTGACCAAACAGCGGCACGCGTATGAAGGAGTGGCGCTGGAGCAGTTGCTGTCGAACACGGCGCTTGGGGTGCCCGGGGAAAGTATCGAGATTGATTTTGGGACGCGTCAGATGTTGATGCTTGCGGGAACGGACGTGGATGGGCAGGGGAAAACGATTGTGGCGGATACGGTGGATGGGAGAGCGCTGACGGGAGAGGCGCCGTACTATTTGGTGGTGAAGGTGCGCAATAAAGCGGAGCAGGCGATTCCGAATGTGCAGTGCATTACGGTGAGGGAAAGAAGTAAAGAGGCGATGAGGTGAGGGAAGGACGTCAATAGTTGAAAGTTCAAAGTAGGAAGTTTAAGAAAACCCCAAGAGCGGAAAAGGCTTAGAGTTTAAAGTTTTAACGTATGAAGTTCATTGAAGGTCGGTACGAAACCCCAGATGCCGGCCTACAGGCGCAGCGCTGCCAACAACGTAGACGTTCTGGAGCCGGCAGTATGCCGGCGGAATGGCGAGGCCAATCAGGGTTGGGCGCGGCTGCGGGAGGGCAGATTCGGGGTGAGCTTGGGGATAACGAGTTCCTGGAAGATGTTGGCGACGGCAGTTTCCCCAAGGCGGATCAGAGTGTTAGCGAAAATGGTGCTGGCGGCGCTGCGATCGTTCGCCGGATAGTAGAGATTGGAGATAGCGCCCGCCGCGAGATTGCCACCGATGTTGGAATAATTGGGCTGCCAGCGGCCGTTGTCTCCCTTACAGATAACGGAGTTGGCCAAAGCATAAAGAATGCGCGAGCGTTTGGTGCCCGTTCCCTTATAGAAATAACGCGGATCCTGTTTGAGAATTGACGGAAGTACGGCGCCGCCAATAAAAGTACCGACAAAGACGTCAGCGTAGGTGGCGCCGAAGCGCTTGGCATAGCCCTCGGCACCTTGGCCATAGGCTCCCCAACGATCTCCGGCCTGATCAAATCCGGCGACCGCGCCGACGGCGACGAAGGTGACTGGATCAATGGCAGACTTCCAAGCCAGCTTGAACTTGTATTTGGCCGGGAGTGGAGCGGCATTGGGTTCGTAGCTGACGTAAAAATTGGGAATGAAGCCGAACACGCGCTGGTGGAATTGCTCGTTGACCTGTTCTTGTGCGAGCTCGTCCGGGGTGAGCGCCACGTGAACTTCCGTGAGTTGGGTGGCAACGTTCAGCATGATCAGTGGGGTCACAAAGGCTTGGCCGGGCGCAAGTGTGCCGGAAAAGTCCTGAGGGGCCAAGCCCACGGAGGTAATTGTGAGTTGAAACGGGCCAGGGGGAACGCCGGTGAAGGAGAAGAGTCCATCACCGTTGGAAAAGGTCTGTTCGGCAGCCGCTTGACCGGGGAGCAGGAGTTTGACAAGCACTCCGGGAATGTTGGCGCCGGATTGGTCCACGACTCGGCCGGAGATGGTGCCGAACTGCTGTTGTTCTTGCTGTTGTGGGGTCAGCGAATGGGGAATGGGAGCATTCGGGAGTTCGAGCTGAGGGGTATGGGTCTCAGCGATAAGGGGCTGCTGCGCACGGGCCGGAATCGCGCACAAGACAGCGCCGAGGCTAAGGCAAGCCAGCGCCGCGAGGATGGCGATCTTCTTCCTGAGGGCAAAAGTCATTGCGAACATCCTGAGCGCTCGTCGAGCAGTTGTTGGATGCCCTGGGCGGATCGAAGGACACACAGCAGAACCACTGTGCATAAAAGGATAACGTAGGGGGGCAAAGAAGAAAAGAGAGTCCGATTCCTCGATTCCTCGTAGAGGGGCGAAGCTCAGGGTAAACGGTGCTGCGCCCCTACGCAGAGATAAGCGCCCGCGAGATGTCCTCAACGTTCACGCCCACCGTCAGAAGAAGAGCGTGGCGGGCAGCGGAAAGCGCAAAGCCGCCCCTACAGAAGAAACCACCATGGAATACAGCGCGGCGTATTAGCCGCGGAGCATGGCACTACGTTAGAACCTGGGCATCCCAAGGTTAGGGTTGCGATAGGCGGTTGGTGGAACCATTTTTCTGGGCCACGACTTTTCGCGCGTTCTCGTAGAGGGCGCGGGCCTGCGGAATGGCGTCGATGGCTTTCTGTACTTGGGGATCGGCGTCGAGAAGAACTTTGAATCCTTCCTGAGTGCCGTAGTTGGACATAAAGACTTCCTGCTTAATTTTGCGTTTGACCCAATCCTGATTCTCGGCGAATTCGGGTTCGGTGTAGCGGATATTGTGCTTGGCAAGATAGTCGCGGAAGTCCTTCATCACTTTGTCGTCAACTTCGAAGCTGTGGGTGATGGAGGGGCGAGTGCCAAGGAAATAACGGGTAAAGCCGCCCACGCCTTGCTCCTGCGGGAAAAATACATCGTTGCGGAACATCTCTTCCTGGAACTTAGTGTACTTGGGCATGTCCACGACGATGTCCGGCGTGATGCCACCACCGCCGGTCACCTGGCGGCCGCTGTCGGTCTGGCGAATCTCCGTGGGATGCTCGGGGACTTTGCGCTCGTAGTGATACTCATAGAGAGAGATGGACTTGTAATCGCGCTGAATCAGGCGGCCGCTGGGGGTGTAATAACGAGCGGTAGTGAGCGCCAAGCCAGTATTTTCAGAGAGCGGCGTGACGGTCTGCACAAGACCCTTGCCGAAGGTGGTTTCGCCGACGACCAGGCCGCGATCGTGATCCTGGACGGCGCCCGTAACGATTTCCGCGGCGGAGGCGGAGTTGTTATTCACCAGGATGACCAGAGGCACGGTCATACCCTGGTTGCCGCGAATGGCAAAGAAGCGGCGCTCCGGGGCGCTGCGGCCGTGATAGGAGACGATAAGCTGATTCTTCTCGAGGAAGATATCGCCGACGGCGACGGCTTCGTTGAGAAGGCCGCCGGGATTGTTGCGCATATCGAGGATGAGGCCATCGAGGGAATTGGCGCCAAGTTGCTTGAGGGCGTCGGCAATTTCGCGGTCGGTGGTTTCATTGAACTGGGTGAGGCGGACATAACCGATACCGGGCTTGAGTATGGTGACGATGTCCACGGAGTGGCGAGGGATTTCGTCACGGGTAACACTAAAAGTGAGGGGATCGCTCCAACCTTCGCGGCTGACTTGAATCTTGACGAGGGTGCCCTTGGGACCCTTGAGCATGTCGGCGACTTCGGTGGTGGAGAGGCCGTCGGTGGACTTGTCATCAACTTTAGCGATGATGTCACCGGGGCGAAGGCCGGCTTTGAAGGCAGGCGCGTCCACATAGGGGGCGACGACGATGGTGTGATTATCGCGGGGAGCGACGACCATACCGACGCCGTAATATTTGCCACGCTGATCTTCGCGGAGAAGCGCAAACTGGCGGGAGTCGAAGAAATTGGAGTGGGGATCGAGCATGCGGAGCATGCCGGGGATGGCCCCTTGGTAAACGGCCTTGTCGACGTCAACCGGCTCGGCGTAGTTGGACTGCACCACGTCAAGCACGGAGGTGAAGCTCTCGACCGAAGTGCGGAAATCGTCGGAGGACGAAGTGGTGGCGCGGACGGAGGGTCCGTAGATACCGCCCAGGATAGCGGATAACACAAGTACCACGACCACAAGGATCAGCCCACGGCGTTCTGGATTCATTTATACCCCCGGCCGATTGATAAAAAGCCAGTATAACATGGAGATAGCGAACTGTCGTTTGACTCTGTTAGCGACCCTTTCTATGATGCAGACAGGGCCGGTTTCGTGAGTATGGAGTGAACGAAGTAGAGGAAGTAAAGGAAGTAAAGGAACGGAAGGAAGCAGGAGCCCTCCCAAGCGGCTAAAGCCGCAGATTGCTACGTTCACTGGTACGGCGAAAGCCGTGCCCTGACGAACAATGTGGAGCGGAGCAGCGGCGTAACCCTTCAAGGCTCAGGGCGAGAAGCCGTTGCTACGAAGCTGCGAGACCACCAGGCGGCGCAGTATTTCCGCAAATTGTAAAGCCGGGCGGTAACGGAAGAAACCAGGTTCAGCGATGCTGAGTGTTCCCCACATGATCGTGGTTTTTCTGGTGGTTCTGGTGGTATTTGGCCCCCAGAAACTGCCGGAATTGGCGCGGAGCTTCGGGAAACTAATGGCGGAGTTCCGGAAGGCGTCCAACGACTTCAAGAATGCGTTTGAAGAGGAGATGCGGGACCTGGAGCGGCAGGCACGCATCGCGGAGTTGAAGAAGCAGGTGGCCGAGGCTAATGCGGCGGCTGATGCCGCGATGCGGGGCGTTACCAGCGGAACTCCGGGGCCTGCACCACCCTCGTCCGCCGCGACCACCGCACTGGCAGAAGCAGCAGCTCATAGCCATTCCGGAGATCTTCCGGTCGTGAATCCGGTGGCGGAGTCTGTTCCCCGATTGGAAGGTGGCAACGGAGAATTGACAGCGCCCGAAACCGAAACGGCCAAGACCGAGCCAGAGAAAGAGCCCGCCGCGGAAAATCCAGCCTCCCATGACCAACAGCAGCCAGCCTGACAGTTCCATCGCAGCCCGGATGGAGGCCGCCGGGGGGCAGATGACGTTTTTCGAGCATCTGTCGGAGCTCCGGAAGCGAATCATCAATTCGTTGTACGCGATCGGCATTGGCGCGTTCGTGGGGGTATATATAGCGCCGAAGGTGATCAAGTTCATTAACCAGCCGATGCTGCAGGCGCTCAAGGATGCGCACTTCGAATCGAAGTTGTATTACAACCACCCGGCGGGCGCATTGAATCTGGTGATTACCCTGGGTGTGTACATCGGGCTGGTGCTGGCGTCGCCCATTGTGCTGTACCAGTTGTGGCTGTTTGTGGCGCCGGCGTTGTACAAGCACGAGCGCAGCGCGGTGACGGGGTTCCTGTTTTCGACGGTATTTTTATTTTTGGCGGGAATTGCGTTTGGGTATTTCGTGACGCTGCCGTACGTGCTGAAGTTTTTGGTGGGCTTCCAGCAATTTGGGGGAACGGTTGCGCCGTTGCTCAGTATTAACGAGTATTTCGATTTGATCCTGATGATATTGCTGGGACTGGGGCTGGTGTTCGAACTGCCGATCCTGATTTTCTTTTTATCGCTTTTTGATATTGTGACCCCGCAATTTTTGTGGAAGAACTTCCGCTACGCGATATTGCTGATTGCAGTGGTCGCGGCGATTATCACGCCGACGCCGGACGCGCAAACCATGTTGATTTTCATGTTGCCGATGGTGGTGCTGTATTTTGTGGGCATCGCGGTGTCCGCGGCGGTGGTGCGGCGGAAGAACAAGGCGCTGGCAGCGGAAAAAGCGGGGCAATTGCCATGACCGGACGGCATCGCGAGCGATCGCAAATAGTGCTGGGGCTGGCGATATGCGGCGTGCTGTTGGCGCTGGGCTGTAAGTCTGGAGATTCGAAGACCGCCACAGGGGAACCGCCGTTTATGAGCGCGGTAGCGAGGAGTACGCCGACGATTGCTCCGGAGGACCAGGCGCCAGCCGCCGACAAGATGGACGGCTTTGATGGGATGCGGGCCTACGACCAGGTACTGAAACAGGTGAGTTTTGGGCCGCGCCCGGCGGGGTCACCGGCGTTGGCGAAATTGCAGGACTACCTGCAGACGGAATTGAAGAGCTATGGTTGCCCCGTGGATACGGATTCGTTTTCGGCAGACACTCCGGCGGGGCGCTTGCCGATGAAAAATATCGTGGTGAAACTGCCAGGGAAGCAGGGGGGAATTATTTTGCTGGCGACGCACTACGATACGAAGCGGCTGGATAATTTCGTGGGCGCGGATGATGCGGGGTCGTCGACGGCGGTAATGCTGGAGATCGCGCGGATCTTATGCGCGCAGAAAGAAGCCCAGAAGTACGCGGTGTGGATTGCATTTTTCGATGGGGAAGAAGCGGTGAATCCCCAATGGAAGGATCCGGATAACCGGTACGGGAGCCGGCAGCTGGCGGCACAGATGGCCGCGAGCGGGGATTTGAAGAAGATCAAAGTGATGCTGCTGGCGGACCTGGTGGGGAACAAGAATTTGCGATTGATGAGGGAACAGGATTCGACCAAATCGTTTACGGACCTGGTGTGGAAGACGGGGCAGCGGTTAGGGTATGGGAAGGTGTTCGTGGATCAGGAAACGCCGATCTCCGACGATCATTTGTCGTTCTTGTCGCGCGGCGTGCCGGCGGTGGACTTGATCAACCTGGAGACGTCGGCGAGCTACTGGCATACGCCGCAGGATACCCCGGACAAGTTGAGTCCGAAGAGTTTGGCGATTGTGGGACATACGCTGTTGGAAACCGTGAAACAGTTGCAGGGGAGGGAAGGAAGTTGAGCGTTGCGAGTTAAGCGCGGGTGACGGGAAGAGTTAGGGGAGAAACCCAAGCGCCACACGCAAGAACGGCACGTGGCGCTTTCGCGCCTGGTGAAGTCAGCAAGTATCCACCCAAGACAAATTGAAGAGGGATTCCTCGCTGCGCTCGAAATGAGATAAGTATTTTTTGAAAGAGATAACGCAAGACCCACCCTCCAAGACCCCTCGAGGCTCAGGGCAAGCGAGGGTGAGGCACGCAAAACCGAAGAGCCGATACGGAGATCGGTGTTCCCCGGGACTCAAGGCAAGGCGACAGCAGGCTAGGCGTGGCGAGCTAGTTGGGAGTTGGGGTGGAAGGTGGGCTCCGGGTGTTGCTTGGAAATTTGCGAGTGTTTTTGGAAGGTGTCGTCATCCCGGTAAGGGAAGTCGGACCGGTAATGAGAGCCGCGGCTTTCTTCGCGGGCCAGGGCGCTGCGGGCCACCAACAAAGCCAGCAGATGAAGATTGTGCAATTCGTGATGGCCGCGGGTGAGTTTGTCGGTTCGCGGCAGGCCCCCCGAAACCAAAGCTTCCACCGCAGATTGCAGTTCCTTTTTTGTTCGTAAAATTCCGACTCGCTTCCACATGATCTCGCGCAGTTGCTGGAGCACGGCTGAAGCGTCGGCTGGGAGTCCCGCCAGTGGCTGGGCCACGTGTTTCTGCTTGGATTTGTCTAATTGCTTGTCGGAGTTATTCCACGCGTTGGGCGCCAGCAGGCCGGGAAGATGAGTGGAAGTTCTATTCGAACCTGGAGCGTCTTTCAGCATTGCGGCTCCGGCTCGCGCGCCGAACACCAGCCCTTCCAGAAGGGAATTGCTGGCTACGCGGTCGGCACCGTGGACGGCCGTGGACGCTGTCTCCCCTGCGGCATAGAGGCCGGGAATGGAGGTGCGTCCCCAAAGATCAGTTTTGACACCGCCGATGGTGAAGTGCGCGGCCGGACTGACGGGAACCAGATCACTGGCCAGATCGACGCCACAACAGGCGCAACTCTCGTATACCCGAGGGAAACGCTTTTCGAAAAACTCTTTCGATTTGAAAGTCATGTCCAGATAGACATGCTTGCTGTCGGTGCGATGCATCTCGGTGATGATGGCGCGGACCACGGCGTCACGCGGCGCGAGTTCGTGGGCTTCGTGATAGCGCTTCATGAAGCGTTCCAGCTGGATGTTGCGGAGGACCGCGCCTTCGCTACGCAGCGCTTCGCTAAGCAGAAAGTGAGGGGCGCCCTGGATGGTCAGGACGGTCGGATGGAATTGGATGAATTCGAGGTCGGAGAGAAGTGCGCCGGCTTCGTAGGCGATGGCCATGCCGTCACCGGTGGCCACATCCGGATTAGTGGTTTCGCGGAAGAGTTGGCCGAGGCCTCCGGTGGCCAGGAGGATGGCTCCGGCACGAAGTTCGTGGCGCGAGCCATCGGATTCGTCGAGGAAGTGGAGGCCGACGGCACGACCTTTTTCCAGGATGAGGCTGGTGGTGAAGGAGTACGGGCGAAGGTGAAGATGCGAAATGGAATGAGCGCGAGCGAGGAGGGCGCGGGAAATTTCGCGTCCAGTGGAATCGCCGCCTGCGTGGAGTACGCGGGAACGGCTGTGCGCGGCCTCGCGGGTGAATACGAGTTTGGTCCCGGCGCGATCGAATTCCGCCCCCCATTCGATGAGTTGGGAAATGTAGTTTGGGCCTTCCTCGACGAGGAGAGCCACCGCGGCGGGATCGCACAGGCCATCGCCAGAGGTGAGTGTGTCCTGCTCGTGGAGGGCGATTTCGTCTTCGTCGCTGAGCGCCACGGCGATGCCACCCTGGGCATACGCGGTGGCGGATTCGTTGAGGGAGGATTTGGCAAGGACGAGGACGGAACCGGCCTGGCTGAGTTCAATGGCCGCGCGAACGCCGGCGACGCCGGAGCCGACGACGGCGTAGTCGACGTGGTAGACCTTGCGGGAGAGAGTCATGAGAGACCGATCTCACGGGCGGGGAGTATGGTAGCACCAAACAGCAGTCGATAGTTGGAGGTACCGGGAGGCCCGTGCGGGATTGTATAGCGAATGAATTTGGTGAAAGCGGCGGCAAGCCGCCGCAGTCCAAAGTTACCAGGCGTAGTGAAAGGATTTGACCGGGTGGGTGGGCGCGGGCGGAACGGCGCGCGTATCTTTTTGGATTTCGTCTTGGAGAAACTTGGTCGCGGCATCGAGTTGCGCGTCGGAGCCGGTGAAGGTGGCGTGGGGAAGATTGTCGACGGTCATGTCGGGATCGACGCCGTGCCCTTCGATCAGCCATTTGCCTTCGGGCCCGTACACGCCAACTTCCGCGGCAGTGGCGATCCCTTGGTCAGCGAGGAGGTTGCTGGCGGAGAGCCAAATTTCGCCGCCCCAGGTGCGCGTGCCGATAATTTTACCGATTCCGAGGCGACGAATGCCTTCGGTAAACGCTTCGCCGTCGGAGCCGGTATACTCATCACAAAGAACAACAACGTGGCCGCGAAAGGCATATTGCATGTTCCAAGTGGGATTGCCGACGCGGGGCTGCCAGTAGAACCAGGCTTTGCGCAAGAGCTTTCCAAGAATCCAGGAATCGATGTTACCGCCGCCATTGTGACGCACGTCGATGATGAGTCCTTGGCGATGGAAGACCGGATAAAAGTCGCGGACCCACTGCTCGATGTCGCCGGAACCCATGGCGCGGAGGTGGACGTAGCCGATTTGCGCGTGCGAATCGGAATCGACTTTGAGGCGGCGGGAATATTCCCATTCGTTGTAGCGAAGGTTCTGCTCGGACTGATCGTTCACCGGAGTGACGAGAACATCGCGGGTTTGCCCGGAAGCATTTTTGACTCGTAACAAGACTTTGCGCCCGGCTTTGCCACGAAGAAGCGAGCGCTCATCGGGAACACCGAGGACGTCGTCTCCATCGACGCTAGTGATGACCTCACCTTCGCGGATCAAGGAATCGGGGCGTGCGAACGGAGGCGCCTGGTCGGGAAGATCGGGATCGTGAAGGTAGATGTGCTCGACGACATCGCCCGCGGCTTTCTCGTCGCGACGAAGAACCGCACCCAGGAAAGCAAGGTCAATCTGATCAGCCGGCTTGCGCGCGTCGCCACCCCATACAAAGATGTGCAGCGCGGACAGTTCACTGACCATCTGAGCGATGAGATTGTTGAGGTCCTCGCGGTCGGCGACGCGATCGACGAGCGGGAGGTAGTGGTCGCGAACGGAGTTCCAGTCAAGGCCGTGCATGTTTTTGTCGTAGAAGTAGTCGCGTTCGAGGCGCCAGGCATCGAGGAACATCTCGTGAAATTCGGCGCTGGGGCTGGTGAGGATGGCCCAATGGGACATATCGATTTTAGCTTTGGCCATGACTTTGGCATCCGCGATGGTGGCGGCTTTGGCATCGGAATCAACGATGAAGAAGTCGTCACCTTTCCAGGCCAGAAGTTTTTTGCGATCGAGTGAGATTTCGTAGGCCTTGATCTCCGGCCAGACGGTTTCGGGCGGTTCGGCTTTATTGGCGATGTCGACGCACTGGAGATTGTTTTTGGGTTCGGTATCGGTGGTGCGGCTGAGCCAGCAGAGACGTTTATCGGTGACCTGAAGGGCGCGGTAGGTACCGGGAGGCACGGGCACTTCGTTGAGACGGGAAGCGATATTGGTGAAATCGATGTTGACGGCCGGGGCAGGCTTTTTCTCTTCGGGCTTCTTTTCGTCGCTGGATTTCTTGTCGTCGACTTTTTTCGCGTCGGCGGATTTCTTTTCTTCTGCCGGCTTTTGATCTTCGGGTTTGTCGGGGTGCAGTTCGTCGACTGGCGCGAAGGGCGAACGCAGTCCGGGGGTGAGGGCGAGCTCATAAACTTTCATGGAGCGGTCGAAGAAGGGATCGGGCTGGCGTGGGCCCCAGGGGGAGCGAATTACGGTTTTAAGCATGCGGTCGGAGAGGAAGTAGAGCCACTTGCCGTCCGAACTCCACGTGGGGTTGATGCTGTTGTAGCGGTCGGAGGTGAGGACCGTAATGCCGCCGGTGTTGACGTTGAGCACCTTGATTTGGACGAAGGTATTGTCGGCGGTTTCGGTGAAGGCGAGCCACTGGGAGTCGGGCGACCAGGACAGGTCGTCGAAATCGTCGTTCATGGATTGGGCAATTTTTTTGTCGGTTTTGGTTTTTAAATCGAAGAGCCAGAGTTCCTGATTTTTGTTGCGGTGGGCGAGCCAGTGGCTGTCGGGCGAAGGAACGCCGTCCCAGCGGAGGATGGTGGCGCCGTGGGTAAGTTGCTCGGGCTTGCCCTCGCCGTTGGCCGGATAACTCCAGAATTCGGTTTCGCCGGATTGCGTGGAGAGCGCCAGGATGGTTTTGCCGTCGGGCAGGTAGCGGGCTTCGCGATAGCGGACGCCGGGAGTTCCGGCAACCTTGACAACGCGGCCGGTGGCCACCGCGGGAAGAGTGAACACTTCGCCGCGGGCGGTGAATACCGCCGCGACGCCGTCGGGAGAAATGTGTGCCATGGAAAGATAGTCGAGCGGCTTCTTGACCCAGTGATCACGAAGCTGATCGAAATCGGAAACAAGAGTGATGGGGATGACGGCGTCCTGATTGGTATTCAAATCGAGCAGCCACAGGTCAGCGCCGCACTGGTAGACGATGCGGCCTTCGGAGAGCGAAGCGGTTTGCACCTCGAACCCGCTATGATGGGTGAGTTGCTTCACGTCGTGGCCCTGAGGATCCATGGAGAAGACGTTCATGGTGCCGTCGCGATCCGAGAGGAAGTAGACGCGGCCGCTCCAGAACATGGGATTGCGGGAAGTGCCGGGATAATCGGAGGTGAGCGGAACGGCTTCGGAACCGGAATCGAAGCGCCAGATATTTTCGGCGGTGCCGCCTTTGTAGCGCTTGGTGTTGCTGCCCTGCTTCTCGAGGCGCGTGAAGAAGAGGGTGCCGTCGAGCGTGTAATCGCCTTGCGCGGCTTGCGCCAGGGGAATCATTTCGCGGCGGCCCTGGGCATCGAGGGTGGCGAGCTGAACGTTGGGCAACGTGGAGTAGCGGAACGTGGAGTAGAGCAGGCGTCCGTCGGGGGTCCAGCCTGCGGGAACGGCCGTGCCGTCCCAAGTGCGGCGCTGGGGCAGGCCGCCGTCGACGGGCATGGTGAAAATGTCGAGAGGGCCTTCGTACTGCGCGCTGAAAGCCACGGTCTTGCCGTCGGGAGAAATGACGGCGTGAAATTCCTGGCCGGGGTTGGAGGTGAGACGCTGTGCGGCGCCACCTTTAACGCTAACGGTCCACAGGTCGCCCTCAGCGGTGAAGATAAGCATGTCACCGTGAATGGCGGGGTAACGATAGTACCCCGGGCGCGTATTGGGAGGAGCCGCGTGGAGAGAAAGAACGGTGAGAAGTGCGAGGCACAGGGATGGAACCAACGAACGCCACGATGGAATGGATACCATGGAGTTGCTTTCCGCCGCGCACGATGCGAAAGAAGAGGCGGCTTGATGGATGAGCTTGGTATAACCAGGGGGAGTATACACCGGGAAAAGTGGAGACCTGTGCCGCCGAATCCGAGGGCCATGCTTGGCTCGAGCGCTGTGCTACATTGGATGGAATTGCCTTTGAGATGAGAAACGCCAAGACAAAAGAGATTCGAGTGCGCGCCGCCGCGGGAGAGTACGTGGTGGTCTGCCGACGGGGGGTGTTGCGCGAGGCTGGCCGGAAGGTTGCGGAACTTGGAAGCTTTTCGAGTGTACATGTGGTGAGTTCGCCGCGCGTGTGGGGGGTGGTCGGCAAACTGGTGCAGCGGGGCCTTGGAGGCCGGTTAAAGGCGCACGTGCACTTGTTCGAGGATGCGGAGGGGGCGAAGAACCTAGGGACTGTCGAGGGCATCGCCCGGAAATTGGTGCGCGCCGGAGCGGATCGCAAATCGTTGGTGATTGCTGTGGGCGGGGGAGTGGTGGGAGACGTAGTGGGATTTGTGGCCGCTTCGTACCTGCGGGGAGTGCAATTCGTGCAAGTGCCAACAACCATCGTGGCGCAGGTGGACAGCGCCGTGGGCGGAAAGACCGGCGTGAATCTGCCGGAGGGTAAGAATCTGGTAGGAGCGTTTTATCCACCGAAGTTGGTGCTGGTGGACTCGGAGGTGTTGGGTAGCTTGCCGCCGCGGGAATTTCGTGGTGGCCTCGCAGAAGTGATCAAGTATGGGGTGATCGCGGATGCACGGTTGTTCGGGTTTCTGGAAGAGAACATGAGCAGGATTCTGGCGCGAAAACGTAGTCTGCTGGAATATGTGATCCGCCGGTCGATTGAGATTAAGGCTTGGGTGGTCGGCCGGGACGAGCGCGAAACGGGGCTGCGGGAAATTTTGAACTACGGGCACACGTTCGCGCATGCATTGGAATCCGCGACGGATTACAGAAAATTTCAGCATGGCGAAGCGGTGGCGTGGGGAATGATGTGCGCGGCGTTGCTGGGTCATGAAACCATAAAGACTCCGCCGGATGATGTGGCGCGGATCATCGGCCTGGTGCGGAGGATTGGGCCGTTGCCGGAATGGCCAAAGGTGGCGGCGGAGAAGTTGTTCGAGCTGATGAAGGCGGACAAGAAAACGAAATTCGGGAAAGTGCGCTTTGTGCTGTCGCCGCGATTGGGGAAAGCGCACTGCTATGACGGCGTCACGCAGAAGGCGGCCATTTCGGTGTTGCGATTTGGGCCACGGTTTCTCAGAGATTCGCTGGGAAAACGTTATGAGTGAGCCCGGCGCGCTGCCGAAGGGCGCTCAGCCAGAAGGCGCCGCCAACGAGCAACAGGCCTCGCGGCATGTGCGAGAGATGTTCACGCGAATCGCACCGCGGTACGACCTGCTGAATCATCTGCTGTCCGGACAAATGGACCGCTGGTGGCGAGCGCGAACCGCCAAAGAATTCGCGCCGATTCTGCAAGGGAAAGATGCCACGGTGTTGGACTTGTGTTGTGGGACCGGGGATTTGGCGTTTGCGCTGCAGCGCAAGGCCAAGGCACGGGTGATGGGGGCGGATTTTTCGCACAGCATGCTGATGCGTGCGCGGCAGAAGGCCGTTGGCGCGAATGGGGCACACACGGTGCCGTTTCTGGAAGCGGACGCGTTGCGCTTGCCGTTTGCGGGTGAACAGTTTGACCTGGTGACCGCGGCGTTTGGATTTCGAAATTTGGCCAATTACGAAGAAGGATTGCAGGAGATTTTGCGGGTACTGAAGCCGGGTGGGAGCCTGGGAATCCTGGAATTTGCGGAGCCGGCGCCGGGAATGTTGGGCGATGCGTATCGATTTTATACGCGAACCGTGCTGCCCAAGATCGGTGGATGGATTTCCGGGGATTCGGCGGCGTATGCGTATCTGCCTAAGTCCGTGGCGCGATTCTTCCGGCCGGAGGAATTTGCAACCGTACTGCGGGGCGTGGGATATCGCGACGTGCGCTATCAGTTGATGACGTTAGGCTCAGTGGCTTTGCACGTGGGTGTGAAGGGGGAAGGTCGTTGCCAGTAACGGCGGGAGAGATGCGGTTGAAGCGTCAGAGTTGAACGTTGAGAGAACCGCAAAAACCGGCGTTATGGAAGGCGGCGGCGTAAAGCCGCCCCTAGAGCGAGTGGCGCAGGGAGGTGGGTGTCACGACGCGGTGGTTGAGGTATCTCGCTGCGTTCGGTCGCGTGTCGAAATGGGACGCGAGGAAATGTGTGCAGTTCGTTAATGGCGGGTACGGAGTACTTATTGTAGCGAACCTGCGGAGTCGATAGTCTCACCGGAGTGGCAGAGTCCGAGCGAGGGAGACTCCGGCATGAGCGACGCGCACATGGCAAGCGGGAATGGATTGGCGCAGGCGGCCAAAAGCGAATTGAAGGGTCGAATTCGACGGATTCGGCTAGAAGACACGCTGGTGGAACTGGCGTGCGGGTTGTGCATGGAGCAGGTCCCGGTAGAGACGGCGTTCCAGAAGATTCAGGACAAAGCGCTGGAAAGCATGGTGCCCCTGTTGGATACACGGATTCTGGAAGACGCGGAAGCCGTGCGAGGCTGCCTGGAATTTGTGGCGGAAGAATCGGAACGCGTGGCATGGAAGGCTCTGCAAAAGGGCACGGAGATACTGGCGGAAGGATTGGCGATTTTAGAAGCAGGGGAATTGGAGCTGCCGGAAGGCGGCTGGGTGAATTGAGCGGGTGTTTTTTCCTTTGTAGGATTTTCCTTGGAGAGGTTTGGGTCGTGGGTCGTGGTGTGTGAGGTTGGACACCCGGAGAAGAGCAAAGCCGGAATTAACGCAGAGGAAGAACGCGGAGGATAGGACGCGGGGCGTGGGGTTATAGGCGCTTGATTACGATGGCGGTGAGATCGTCCATCTGCGGAGTGCCTCCCGCAAAGTGCAGTACGTCCTCATATAAACAGGCAATAATTTCCGCAGCGCTGCGGTCGCGGTGGGCGCGCACGCTGTTTTCCAGGCGCTCGCTGCCGAAGAGTTCCGTGCTCGAATTGGCCCATTCGAAAAAACCATCGGTGGTGAGGACCAG
Organism: Candidatus Acidiferrales bacterium; assembly: GCA_963776365.1. Lineage (GTDB taxonomy): Bacteria > Acidobacteriota > Terriglobia > Acidiferrales > UBA7541 > Acidiferrum. The sequence goes on from CAVZMQ010000020.1 coordinate 298,673, forward strand.
CAGGTCGCCGCTGCTGAACGACAGGACGTTCGGAGGGTCGGAGACAAACTCAGGCGAGATGCCGAGAGGAAGTCCGTGCGCTTCCATTTTGTCGAAGCGATCCTGCTGCAGCCAGTACACAAACAGGGGAGCGTGTCCGGCAGAGAGTAGTTCACAATGCGAATCAGTGGCGCTGAGAATGGCGGCAACGAAGGTGACGAAGCGTCCTTCGCCCACATCGGTGGCCACCGCGGAATTGATGCGCTCCATGGATTCCAGAAAACCTTTGTGCTGCCCGAAGGTGGCGCGCGAATAGGCGCGGCAAACCGAGGCAAGAAGGGCCGGGCCGATGCCGTGTCCCGTGACATCCGCCAGACCGATGACCACACGGCCATCGGGGAGAGCCTGCCAATCGTAGTAATCGCCGCCAGTCTGATCGGCGGGTTTGTTCCATGCGGCGATGTCGAAGCCGGCAATCGTGGGCATGGATTTGGGTAGAAGCGATTGCTGGATGGAGCGGGCCACATCTAGATCGTGCTGTAGATGTTCTACCTGGCGACGCGTTTCGGCTTCCCGGAGGGCCGCGTCGACTTGTTTGCGGATTTCCCGGGCCACCAGCGCCGCCGCGAATCCGGAGACGAGCAGCGCGACGGCATAGGCGGAAACCGTTTTTTCAGGGGCGTAGAGCGAAGCTTCCGCAAGGATCCAGCGGAGCCGCCAGCCGTGGTACATGGCGGCAGAAATATAGCTGAGCGCGGAGGCGAGACCACAAAGAAAGCTGATGGCCGGATTCAGGCGAAGCGTCGAGAGCGTGATGAGAACGAAGTACAGGCAGAATATCGGATTGACGAGTGGACGATAGGCCACCGGAATGGTGGAGCTGGAGATGAACGCAATCAGGAGAGCGGGTATGGCGGTTTCCAGGAGGATGTTGCCGAGCCAGGCCGGGTGGGGCATGTTGCCGTCGGAAGCGATGCCACGGGCGATGGCGCGAAGCACGAGGAATTCGAGGACAAAGAAGATGGCAGCGGAAAGGCCGAGCCAGAGCAGGGCCATCTGGTTTTCCGGGTTCCAAGCGATGAGTGTGCGAATCAGGCGGAAGAATAGTGCGAGGGCCACCACCACGAAGAGGATGTAGATGCGCAGGCGCTCGCTCTTGAGAAGCGCGAGGCGGAAGGCGGTGGATTCGCAGTGCAGGAGGCGCATGGGCTTGGGCGGGTAGAGGATACGAAGGGGCGAGGCGACATTGCAAGTGGCAAAAGTGACCAGGGATGGAAGTTGGGAATGGGAAGTCTAGTTAGCTATCGCTAGCGGGCCCAGCCGGGGTCTCCGCCCGCTTTGCGTAAGTCATCTTCGAGGTCGCTGAGCTGCTGATTGAGATCTGCGATTTCCTTTTTCTTGGCGTCAATCTTGGCGGTTTTGTCGTTGATGTCGGAGCGATCGTGTTGCTGGGTCAAAGCCTGCTGCGGATCTGGATAGTACTGGAGTTGAGTTTTTTCGAGTTCGCGCTGGAGGATATCCAGTTCCTTCTGGGAGTCGGCAATTTTGTCGTGAAGTTTTTGGAAACGCTTACGCCAGTAGGCTTCGGATTTGGGATCGTTGTCAGCAGTTTTATCGTCAGCAGCGGCGTTTGGATGCGCATCGCTTTTGGGAGCGGCAGAATCTGTGGAAGCGGTCGCTGGCGTGGGCGTGGCGGTGCTGCTGGCAGGGAAGTCGTCGTTGGTAACAATTTTTTTCGGTTTAGGGGCGTTTTTTTGCGCTTCGCGCGCTTTACGGGCCGCCGCCGCCACGTCGTCGGAGGACTGATCCTGAGCGGGCATCGCCAGGGCAGCGAAGCCGAGGATGGCCGATAGGGCGGCGAAGCGCAGCAGGCAGGCTAGACGCATGTTGGACCTCCACCGGAGCGCGCCCGGGATTGGGCTTGCGGAGTGCTCCTGACGCAATTCTTGTGACCGAGGATAGTTTACTCCAGAACGGGTGAGGGGGAGGTGCTGGAGGGCGTAAGGGTAACGGGCTTACGGGCGATAGCTGAACGGGGCCAGCAGCGGAACGCCCAGGGGGGGAAGGGCGTAGACGACGGCGAGCGCGGCTATGCCGAGGAAGGTACCTAGGGGGAGTTGGTATTCAGCGCAGAGAGTCCAACGAAGGACGGGGAGACTTCCCAGGTTGCGGCGATGGGCACGTTCCGCAACGTTGCGGCGCCATCCAAAGACATAGAGCGCGGAGACCAGGGCGATTCCGACGATGCTGCCGAGGAGAGTGCCGATGAGAATGGTGAGAAAGGCGCCGCGAATCCCAAGGAAGGCACCGACCATGGCCATCATTTTGACGTCACCCATGCCCATACCTTCGCGTTTGCGGATCAGTTTGTAGAGGAGAGCAGCGCCGAGAAGAAGCAGGCTGCCGAAGGCTGCACCGAGGAGGGCATCGAGAACACCGATGATCATGGGAGAGATCGCGCGATTGTGGAACCACACGCTGAAGAAGCCGTCCGGGGGGACACGCGTGGCGAAGGCGAGGGCAATGCCGAATCCGAACCAGTTGACGGCGTCGGGGAGAATGCGGGCGACGATGTCGGTGACGATCAGAACGACGAGCAGGCAAGAGAAGATGAGGAATTTGAACGTGGGCAGAGTGATGCCGAAGTTGTAGTACGTGAGGACAAAGAGCACCCCAGTAAAGAATTCCACCGCTGGGTACATTGGGGAGATGGGCAGGTGGCAGGTGCGGCATTTGCCGCCGAGGAGAAACCAGCTCAGGACCGGGATGTTGTCATAAGGTCGAATGGGAGTTTGACAACGAGGGCAGCGGGAGGCGGGGGAAACAACAGAAAGGCCCTCCGGAATGCGGGAGATGCAGACATTCAGGAAAGAGCCGATGACGATGCCGAAAAGAAAGAAGAAGAGCGAGATCACTGTTTGAATGTGCCACAGGCGCGGGGGAGGCTCAATGTGAGTGGACAGGAGGAGTGTCGGGAGAGTCACGGAAGTCGACACTGTCAGTGGCCAGTCGCTAGTCGACAGCCGACAGAAAAGGGGAAGAGGCACTCTTTGCTGTTCAGGACTCGCGAGACGCGGGGGAGCGAAGCGAGATTTGCCGAGGACGCAGGGAAGAGCGAAGTCGACAGTTGACAGTGGACACAGACAAGACGAGGGCCAGGGGGCTACCCTCGACGCGCTCTTTACGGCTCAGGGCTGGCGGGCGGGGGAGTGAAGATGCGAAAAAAGGCGGGTCCCCATTTCTCGGACGGCGTTCGGAATGGCGTCGGCTTTTGTGGGCGTAAAGCCATAGGGGGAGAAGGTTCGGAATGGGAACTGAGGGCGCGCGGGATGCCAGGGTTGGAACCGCGAGCTCGAAGCGGAGGCGAGAGGGTCGAGGGGGTGCGCTACACTGGATAACTTATGGGCATGAGTCGTTACGAACATTGGATTCGCCGGTACGAGCATCGGCGCTGGACGACCGATGATAATCGCATGGTGCGGCCGTTTGACTGGGGACTGGAGCATCTGGGCGGACGGCCGGGGCACGATGACCCTCGATTATTTCTGGCCGAGTATGCCAGCGAAGCGATAGCGCGCAGCGAGGATTGGTTCGCCACGGCAGACGTGAGTGATTACCAGTTGGATGATTCGAACGTGCTGACGTTTACGAGTCCGTTGGAGTCGCCATATTTGGAAAACAATATAGTGCACGCGCAATTGTTCCCGGCTCGCAAGGGCGGACCCGCGGTGCTGATTCTGCCGAACTGGAATGCAAAATGGGGCGGACAAATTCCGCTGGCTCGCTGGCTGCAACGCGTGGGAATTACGGCGATGAAGATGAGTCTGCCATATCACGACCGGCGCATGGCCAAGGGACATGAACGGGCGGACCAGTTGGTGGGACCGAATATCGGGCTGACGCTGGTATCAAACCGGCAGGCGGTACAAGACGCCAGGGCCTGCTTGACGTGGCTGGAAATGCAGGGCTACGACCGGCTGGGAATATTAGGGACGAGTATCGGATCGTCGGTGGGCTACATCACCCTGGTGCACGATAAGCGGGTGCGCGCGGGCGGATTTTTTCATGTGTCGACGTACTTCGCGGATGTGGTGAGCCAGGGGATGACGACCAACCATGTGTGGGAAGCGCTGCGGCAGGAACTGACGGTGGAGGAATTGCGACGTTATTGGGCGCCGATCAGCCCCATGCCTTATGTGGAACGCGGGATGGGCGCAACCCGCAACACGTTCATGGTGTATGGCAAATATGATCCGACATTCTTGCCGGAGTTGACGCAGCAGATGCTGCGGGCGCTGCGGAATCACGGAGCGGAGCCGCGAACGATGGAATTGCCGGTGGGGCATTATTCGCTGGAGCTGCCGCCGTTCAGTTATATCGCGGGGTATCAGATGTTCATGTATTTTTTGGAGGCGTTGGGGTAGGAAAGGAAGTGGGGGAGCAGAGTACGCAGAGGAAGAGCGTAGAGGACGCGGAGAGTTGAGAGGAGGAAGGAAGACCGGAAACGTTTTGATTTCCCGACTGTCTACCATGGTAGAATATATGGTATTGAGGTAGAAGATGAGCTTAAATATCAAGGCCCCGGAAGCGCACAAGTTGGCGCGACAGTTGGCAGAGGAAACCGGGGAGAGCATGACCCGCGCGGTTACGGAGGCGTTACGCGACCGATTAAAACGAGTGCGAAACGGGCGCGCGAAGAAGAAGATGTCCGTAGAGGAGATCCTGGCAATTGGCCGCCGCATTCGAAAGCACATCAAGGGGCCCATCGTGGATCACGGGGAGTTCTTATACGACGAACGGGGACTCCCAAAATGATCTTGGACACCTCCGCCGTGGCAGCCATCTTGTTCGCAGACGAGGATGGTGCAACCTATGCCGCCGCAATTCGCGATGCAGATGTTTGCCTGATCGCGGCGCCGACATTCGTTGAATTATGTACGGTCGTTGAGGCGCACGCGGGAGACGTGGGAATCCTGGAGTGCGACAGGTTTTTCCGTAACATGAAAATAACCATCGAGCCATTCACAGAGGAGCAAGCCTATGCGGCGCGGCAGGCCTATTCGGAATTTGGAAAAGGACGGCACCGAGCGGGGCTCAATCTGGGAGACTGCTTCTCTTATGCATTAGCCAAAACGACTGGCGACAAATTGTTATTCAAAGGGAATGATTTTCGAAAGACCGACGTGAAAGCCGCGATTTAGGGTCATCCGAAACCCAAATTTAATGGCCAGCAGACAACCAAAATGGCGGTTGCTATGGGTACGGGTGTGCGTTGAGATGGTGGCCATGAAAAATGACGGAAATGCTGCGGCAGCGGTGAACACGAACTTGCCGTCGGTTGAGGAAGTGCAGGCGGCGGGGGAACTGGTGTACTCGTTGATGCCGGCGACGCCACAATATTGCTGGCCACTGCTGAGCGAGCGGGTGGGGGCAGAGGTGTGGTTGAAGCACGAGAACTACACGCCGACGGGCGCGTTCAAGGCACGGACCGCGGTGGTGTATGTGGATGCGGTGATGAAGCGCGAACCAGGGACGCGGGGGTTCGTTACAGCAACGCGAGGGAATCATGGGCAGTCGGTGGCGTTGGCGGCGAAGCGGTTTGGGCTGCCGGCAACGATAGTGGTGCCCTATGGAAATAGCCGGGAGAAAAATGCGGCAATGCGTGCGCAAGGCGGGACGCTCGTCGAATATGGAGAAGACTATCAGGAGGCGCGGGAGAAGGCGGAGGCAATGGCAGCGGAAAACGGGTGGCACATGGTGCCACCGTTTCACTACGACATTGTGAAGGGCGTGGCGACGTACTGGCTGGAATTGTTCACCAGCGTGAAGGATATCGATGTGGCATATGTGCCCATCGGGATGGGATCGGGAATCTGCGCGGCGGTAGCGGTGCGGAATGGCTTGGGATTGAGGACGCGGATCGTTGGCGTGGTCTCGGAGCACGCGCCGGCGTATGCGGAGTCGTTCGCGGCGCGAAGGGTGATGGAAGCGGCGGCCACGACGCGCGTAGCGGATGGGTTGGCGTGCCGGAAGCCGGATGCGGGAGCGTTGGCGATTCTGCTGGAAAACGTGGAGCGCATTGTGCGCGTGCGCGATGACGAGGTCGAAGGGGCGATGCAGGTTATGTTTGCAGACGCACACTGCGTGGTGGAGGGTGCGGGAGCGGCGGGGTTGGCGGCGGGGTTAAGGGAGAAGGACGAATTGCGAGGTAAACGCGTGGCGCTCGTGGCGACTGGCGCGAATGTGGATCGCGAAGTTTATGCGGCGATATTGGGGCGGGCGGCGGAAGTGAGAACTTCAGGGGTTTAATACGGATAATACACGGTAGGGGTTAGTTGGAATTTTAACGCAGAGTACGCAGAGAAAGAGCGCACCGGGCGCGGAGGGCTGCGCGCTAACGATGGGGTTAGTGGAGGACGTTGGCGATGGTGGCATTGGTGATGGCTGCTGCGACGGCGTTGATGTCGGGGGCTAAGGGACGGTCGGTGGTGAGTTTGGAGGAGATGGCGCGGACGGCGGCTTGGGCTTTTTGAGCGAGCGCGCCGGTTTGCAGTGGGGCAAGCAGGTCGATGCCCTGGCAGGCGCAGAGCAGTTCGATGGCGAGGATGTGACGGAGATTGTGGAGCATGCGTTCGAGGCGGCGGGCGCCGCTCATGCCCATGGAGACGTAATCCTCCTGATTACCTGAAGTCGAAATCGAATCGACCGAATAGGGAGTGGCCAGCGCGCGATTTTCGCTGGTGAGCGCGGCGGCGGTGACTTGCGCGATCATGAAACCGGAATTCAGGCCGGGATCGGGCGTGAGGAATGCGGGAAGCATGCTGGTGAGCGGGTTGGTCATTTGCTCGATGCGGCGTTCGGCAATGCCGCTGAGGGTGGCGAGCGCGATCGCCACTTGATCGGCCGCCATGGCGAGGGGCTGACCGTGGAAATTGCCGCCGGAGATGATGTCGCCGTCGCCGTGCTGAGTGACGAAGACGAGGGGATTGTCGGTCGCGCTGTTCAGTTCGACGGCGGCCATTTCGCGGGCCTGGAGCAGGGAATCGCGGACCGCGCCGTGAACTTGCGGGGTGCAGCGGAGGCTGTAGGCGTCTTGCACGCGCTTGTCGGCGTCGGGGGAACGGTGGGATTCGCGGATCTGGCTACCATCGTTGAGATGCGCGAGATTGCGTGCCGTAGTGGCCGCTCCGGAATAAGCACGGGCATGCATGATGCGCGCGTCGAAGGCGCCGGGGCTGCCTCGAAGAGCATCGAGCGAGAGTGAAGCGGAAACATCGGCAGTGTCCGCGAGGATGTCGGCTTCGCGCAAAGCGAGGCTAAGAAGGGCAAGCATGCCCTGCGTGCCATTGAGCAGCGAGAGGCCTTCCTTGGCTTCGAGGGCGACGGGCCGGACGCCGGCGCGTTTCAGGGATTCGCCGCCGGGGAGTCTTTCGTGTTTGAAGAAGGCTTCGCCTTCGCCGATGACCACCTGGGCGAGATGGGCGAGGGGCGCGAGATCACCGGAAGCGCCGACAGAACCTTGCGAGGGAATGATGGGGTGGACTCCGTTGTTCAGCATGGCGCACAGAGTTTCCACGATGATGGGGCGAATGCCGCTGAGTCCTTTGGCGAGGGCGTTGGCGCGAAGCAGCATCATGGCGCGAGTTTCGGGGACAGACAGCGGCGTGCCGACTCCGCAGGCATGCGAGCGAACTAGATTGAACTGCAGTTGGCGGACCTGCTCCGTAGAAATGCGGACGCTGGCGAGTTTGCCGAAACCGGTGTTGATGCCGTAGGCCGTGTGGCCAGCGGCGAGCAGTTTGTCGACCGCGGCGCGAGAGGCGTGCATGCGTGAGAGGGCATCGGGGGAGAGGGAGACGGGTTCGTGGTGGAGAGAGACGGCGTAGAGTTGGAGGAAGGTGAGTTCGTTGCCGGTGAGAGTGATCATTGTGGGCTCGGGGGAAGCAAAGAGACGTTGACCGTCGACAGTTGACAGCTCACAGAAAACGCAAGAAAAGGCAAGTAAGTCGAGAGGACCCGGTCAGCAGTCGACGGTTGCGAGGACGAAAACCAAGGGAGCGTAGGGAGGATTGGAGGCCCAGGCGGGAGGGTTGAGATCCTTCGCGCAGAGGGCGCGCTCAGGATGACAAGCGGGTTTGTCGTGGGGACAGGGGTTCTCACGTTTTGACCCGGGTTACCAATACTTGGAGTGTTGGGTACTTGCGGACATGGGGCGTAGCCGTGCTTCGCCAGCACGGGGAAAAGACTCGCCGGCGGCACTTCTGGGGTGAACTGGAAGCCCCACTTGGCTCGGGGCAAGCCGGCACCACCGGGTTGGGAGCAATGCGGTTGCACTAGTGATGGCTCCCGGTTGGGGTGGAGGCGGAGTCGGCTTCGCGCGTGGGTAGCGTGGCGACCAGGGAGAGGAAGGCGGATTTGTACTTTTGGGGGAATTGGCGGACGTGCCCGGCGCGGGTACAGGCGACGTGGGTGGTATCGCCGGCGGCGAGGAGTTGTTCGTCGGATTGGCGCAGGACTTCGTAGCCGAATTTGAGGATGCGGTTTTTGGCTTCGAGGATACGCGTGCGGACGATGATGAGTTCGTCGTAGCGGGCCGGATGATGGTACCTGCAATGGACGTCAGCTACGACGAGATAGCAGTCGTCCTCAATCTCCATCCGCTTATAGTCGAATCCCAACGAACGCATGATTTCGACGCGGCCTACTTCGAACCAGATTAGAAAATTCGAATGGTAAACCACGCCCATCTGGTCGGTTTCGGCGTAGCGCACACGTAGGGTGACATCGTGAAGGGTGAGCATGGCGGCTTTTAGTATGCCGGAAAATCGTCTGGAGTCGGTAGTCGGTCGAAAGCAAGGCGGGCGGCGTAAGCCGCCCCTCCCGATAACAATGTTCGTTAGTGTTTGGCGGAGTTGTGCCAGATGGGTTTGCGTTTTTCCAGGAAGGCGGCCAGGCCTTCTTTGAAGTCGGGGGTGCAGCGGACCCGGGCGCTTTCGAGAACGGCGCGTTCGAGATCGTGATCGACGCTGGCAGCGGCTGCGGAAACGAGGAGGTGCTTGGCGCGGGTGATGCTGCTGGGACTGGCGGCAAGGATGGATTCCGCGAGTTCGTGAGCGCGCGCCATCAGAGTTTCCGCGGGAACAATCTCGTTAATCAACCCGAGTTCCTTGGCTTCGGCCGCTTCCACAAGCCGACCCGTGAGGAGCAGATCGCGAGCGCGCTTCTCACCCACCTGCCGGGTAAGAAAAACGGAAACGATGGCGGGCAGAAATCCGATTTTTACTTCGGTGTAACCGAATTTCGCTTCGGGGACGGAGAGGGTGAAATCGCAGAGCGTGGCGATGCCGCAGCCACCGGCGAGCGCGTGACCGTTGACGGCAGCGATGAGCGGACGGGAATAGCTCCAAATTTTGCGAAACATTTTGGCGATGCGTTTGGAATCTTCCTGATTTTCGGCGGCGGATTGGCGGCCGATGGCTTGGAGGTAGTCGAGATCGATACCGGCACAAAAGGCTTTGCCTGTGCCGGTGAGGATGACGACACGCGCTTGTGATTTTTCGATTTCGTCGAGGGCGGCTTGCAGTTCTGCGATCATTTGCGTGGAGATGGCATTGCGTTTGTCGGGGCGGTTGAGGGTGATGGTGGCAAGATGCTCGGCAATTTCGAACTGGAGTGTTTCAAAATTCATGAGATGGCCCCCTTAACTGGCAACCGCGCCGTGCGCATACTTGTCGCGAATTTCGTTGGTCAGTGCAATCACATGAGCCAGTTTAGCGCCGTCCAGGTTCGGTTGCGCAGCGGCGGAGACGAGCGCCGCCAGCACGCTTTCGGTAGGAATATTTCCAACAAGATCGTCGCCCGCGAATGGGCAGCCGCCAAGTCCGGTGAGCGCGGAATCGAAGCGCCGACAGCCGGCCTGGTAGGCGGCGAGCACTTTGGCTTCAGCGTTGTCGGGACGCGAGTGCAGATGGACGCCAAGTTCGATGCCGGCGACATGATCTTTGGCCTGGGAGTACAGCGAGTGGACTAGTTCGGGAGTGGCGGTGCCGACGGTGTCGGCGAGGGACACCGTGGTGACAGGAATGTCCTTGAGCCAGTCGAGGGTGTCCTGCACGATTTCCGGGCCCCAAGGCTCGTCGTAAGGATTGCCGAAGGCCATGGAGATGTAGATGACGAGATTTTTCTTGGCCGCTTTGGTTTCGCGCTGGAGAGTTTCGACAAGGGTGCGGGATTCGGCGCGGGTCATGTTGGCGTTGGCGCGGCGGAAGTAGGCAGAGATGGAGTAGGGGTAGCCGATGGTGGAGACGCCAGGAGTGGCGAGGGCACGGGAAAGGCCTGTTTCGTTGACGACGATGCCGATGATTTCCGGGAGCGGCGTGCCGCCGGGCAGGGAAGCAAGTAGTTTCGCCATTACTTCTTCGCTGTCGGCCATTTGCTTCACGTGCTTCGGCGAAACGAAGCTTATGGCGTCTAGGTGTTGGAAGCCGGCGTCGATCAAAGCTTTGAGATAGGCAACTTTGCATTCGGTGGGGATGAGGTCGGGTAGGCCTTGCCAGGCGTCGCGGGGGCATTCGATAAGGGTGATGGAGTCGGCCATGGGTCAGAGATAGTTTACGGGGGCAGAGGGAAAGAGAAAAGCGGAACGGAGAGAAAAGATAACGCAGGGGCGCAGAGGACGCAGAGAGTTAGGTGGGTTGACGTCAGGGCAAACCAGGCGGGCGGCGTAAAGCCGCCCCTACAGTTAGGTGCGCGTTAGGTTTGCAGGACGCCGGTTTTGAAGGGGGGCAGGTCGGAGTTTAAGGCGGCGGATTGCAGGGCATAGATCAGGGCGTCGCGGGTTTGCGCCGGGTCGATGATGGCGTCGAGCCACAGGCGCGCGGCGGCGTAGCGCGGGTCAGTCTGATGATCGTAGGTAGATTTGATCGAGGTGAGCAGTTCCTTTTTTGCCTTTTCGTCCAGCTTTTTGCCTTCGCGTTCGAGTTGCTTGAATTTGATTTCCGCTAGCGTGTTTGCCGCAGCATCACCACTCATTACGGCGAACTTCGCGGTGGGCCACGCAAACATGAAGCGCGGGTCGTAGGCTTTGCCGCACATGGCGTAGTTGCCGGCGCCGAAGCTACCACCAAGAATCACGGTAATTTTCGGGACGACGCTATTCGCGACAGCGTTGACCATCTTCGCGCCGGCGCGAATGATGCCGCTCCATTCCGCATCTTTGCCGACCATGAAGCCGTTGACATCGTGAAGGAAAACGAGCGGGATGCGGTTCTGATTGCAATCCATGATGAAGCGCGCGGCTTTTTCGGCAGATTCGGTGTAGATCACTCCGCCGAATTCGATGCGTTTCTCGTCGGAGTGCGGCGCGTGGGTCTGCACATGCTTTTTCTGATTGGCGAGGATGCCGACAGCCCAGCCACCGATGCGGGCGTAACCGCAAAGAAGGGTTTCACCGTACTCGGCGCGATATTCCTCGAAGGCGCTGCCGTCCACGATGCGCGCGATGATTTCGCGCACGTCGTATTGCTTGCCGGGATCGCCGGAGAAAACGCCGTAAAGTTCGCTGGCAGGATAAAGCGGCTCGGCGAGGCGCGCGTGGCTGAAAACCGGCGGATTGGGCGCGCCTATTTTATCGACGAGAGCGCGAATGCGCTTGAGGCAGGACTCATCATCGGGCTCGCGGAAATCGACAGTGCCGCTGATTTGCGCGTGCATTTTGGCACCGCCCAATTCTTCGGCGGAGGTTTTCTGCCCGATGGCCGCTTGCACCAGTGCAGGACCGGCAAGGAATAGGCCGGAGCCCTCGGTCATTAAGATGTGATCGCACATTACAGGAAGATACGCACCACCCGCGACGCACATGCCCATGATGGCGGTGATCTGCGGAATGCCCATGGCGCTCATGACCGCGTTGTTGCGAAAGACCCGGCCGAAATCGTCGGTGTCGGGAAAGACGTCTTCCTGGAGGGGGAGGAAGACGCCGGCGGAATCGACGAGGTAGACGGTGGGGATGCGATTCTCGATGGCGATGTTTTGGGCGCGAATGACTTTTTTGGCGGTCATGGGGAAGAAGGCGCCGGCTTTCACGGTAGCGTCATTGGCGATGATCATGAACAGGCGGCCGGCCACGCGGCCGAGGCCCGTGATGGTGCCGGCGGCGGGAGCGCCTCCCCATTCTTCGTACATTTCGTAGGCAGCGTAGATGCCGAGTTCGAAGAAGTGCGTGCCGGGATCGATCAGCAGGGCGACGCGTTCGCGGGCGGTGAGGCGATTTTTCTTGTGCTGGGCGTCGATAGCCTTGGGGCCGCCGCCTTGACGGATGGTTTCTTCTTCGTTTTTGAGGGTAGTGAGGAGATCGACCATGGCGTGGGAGTTCTTCTCGAATTGCGGGGATTCGGGATTGATGGAGGATTTGATAGTGGACACGCGGCTACCTCGAATTGGGAGATGGGTGACAAGGAAGTATACGGAGGTGCAGGGAAAAGTTCGAGTTTACCGGAAGATGAAGAGGCAGAAACAGAGAAAGAGAAAGAAACAGTCACGCAGAGGCCGCGGAGGAAGAGCGCAGCGGACGCGGAGAGTTGGGTGGGTGGCCGCTGGAAACGAATGTTACGCTTAAGTTTGCGGACTGCCATCAGTGGCGGCGTAAAGCCGCCCCTACAGAACCGGGGTTGCTCGAAGCTGGGATTGCCGGCATCGGGCCGTTAGCAGTTGGGGAAGTTAACGATGCAGGAACGCATGAATGTTTAAGGAGAACAACGTGTCGAGCGAGATGGAAACGATCCTGTTGGATTTGGAACTGGCACGGGAAATCGAGATGGAGGAAGCGCAGGCGGCGGTGGGCTGCGTGAAGCAGATGATGGCGATGCAGCCGGAGTCGGTAGGCGCGGTGGAACGGATCGGCGGCGGGTACGCGGTGTATTGCGGGGCGGGGAATCCGGTCACGCAGGCGGTTGGGCTGGGACTGCATGGTCCAGTAAGCGCGGAGGAGTTTGACCGGTTGGAGGCGTTTTATTTCCAGCGGGGAGAACCGGTACGCGTGGAGACGTGCCCGCTGGCGGATGCGACGTTGTTTGAGTTGTACAAGGAGCGCAAATATTTCGTGAGCGAGTTTTCGAATGTGATGGTGCGGCGGGTGTGCGCCGAGGAAGTCTATGCGATTCCGGGGGAGATTGAAATTCGGTTGGCGCCGGCAGAGAAACTGGATTTGTGGGTGATGACGGTGGCGCAGGGGTTTGCAGAGAATTATCCGGTGACGCAGGAATTGCTGAACGTGATGAAGATGTTCGCGACGGCTCCGCATACGGAGTGCTATCTGGCGCGGATCGAAGGGCGGGTGGTGGGTGGGGCCACGCTGGCGGTGCGCGGGAGGATTGCAGGCCTGTTTGGGGCCAGCACCTTGGCGGAATACCGGCGGCGGGGCGTGCAAACCGCGTTGCTGCACTGGCGATTGCGGAGGGCGGCGCAAACAGGCTGCACGCTGGCTATGAGTCTGGCGCAGCCGGGAAGCCATTCGCAGCGGAATATCACGCGGATGGGGTTTGAGACTTTGTATACGCGGGTGAAGTTTGAGAGAACTCGATAGTCGACAGCTTCCAGTCGACAGTGAAGACAAGAAAGCCCAAGACCCTGGTCTGGTAAAATTTTCGGATTGTGAGACAGCGGGGCAGGACTGGCGGGCTTCAAAGCCGGCTGGAAGCCGGTGCCGCCAGTTGGGAGAACCGTAGAGGTAGCAGAGGTCAACGGAGGGCGGGGAGCGGGAGAAAGAAACAGATTCACCACAAAGGGCACCAAGAGCAAAGAGAAAACTCGAGAATCGAAACCAAGAGTTAGTGGGCGGAGGTGAGGAGGGCTGCGAGACGAGGAGCGCGAGGCACGGGCGGGAGTGCCTTGTGCCACGTTAATGGGCGGGGGTCAGGCGCTTATAGATGAAGTCGATAATGTCTTGGGTGGAAGTGCCGGGAAGGAAGATTTCGGCGATGCCCGATTGTTTGAGGGCGGGAATGTCGGCTTCGGGAATGATGCCGCCGACCAAGACGGTGACATCGTGCATGCCCTTTTCGTGGAGGAGCTTCATGAGTTGGGGGCAAAGGGTGTTGTGGGCGCCGGAGAGGATGGAGAGGCCGATGACGTCGACATCTTCCTGGGCGGCGGCGGAGGCGATCATCTCGGGGGTTTGGCGGAGACCGGTGTAGATGACCTCCATGCCGGCATCGCGGAGGGCGCGGGCGATGACTTTGGCGCCGCGGTCGTGGCCGTCGAGACCGGGCTTGGCGATTAGGACTCGGATTTTCTTTTCAGGCATTCTCAGCGACCTCGGCGTTCAGATTCCGTCTTACTGGGATTGTAATTCCAAACGAATCGGTGGATGCCATCTTTTAGAAGTGCGACAGGAAAGTTGATGAGCAAACAAGCTGGCCGCCAGAGAGACGTAGATAGGTCAGCATAACAGCCTCGTGAACGGGCGCAAGTGCGGCGATCGCTTTGATTTCGAGAACGACCCGATGAAGGACCACGAAGTCGGCGCGCTATCTGCAGTCCAGCCTTTTGCCGCGATAGACGACCGGGATGGTTTCTGTTTTTCGAAAGGATGCCCAGTTGTGAAAGTTCGAAACACAGGCACTCTTCATAAACGGCTTGGAGGAGACCCGGACCTAATTCGCGATGGACAGCAATCGCTGCGCCGATGATTTGATGAGTTAGTTATAGTTAGGCGTCGGTCATGAACAGTGCTTAACGCAGAGACGTACAGGCCACAGAGTTAAGGCTAGGTTATCATAATAGTATGTAAATGTATGGCTATTACGTGACGGGGGACTCTTCGTAGGCGCCGAAGGTGGTGCGCAGGGCTTCGCAAATTTCGCCGAGGGTGGCGTAGGCTTTTACGGCGTCGTAGATGTGGGGCATGAGATTTTGCGCGGATTCAGAGGCGTGCTTGAGGGCTTCGAGGCGGCGGGTGACTTCCTGATTGCTGCGCTCCTGGCGGAGCTTGGTCAGGCGTGCGGCCTGGCGATCGGCTACGGATTCGTCGATTTGCAGGAGTTCGATGGGTTTTTCGGGAGTGACGTAGTCGTTAACGCCGACGATGATTTTTTCTTTTTTGTCGACGGCCATCTGATAGCGGTAGCTGGCTTCGGCAATTTCGCGTTGCGGGTAGCTCTTTTCGATGGCGTTCACCATGCCGCCCATGGCGTCGATGCGGCGGATATAGTCCCACGCGGCTTGTTCGACTTCGTTGGTGAGGGCTTCGACGAAATAGGAGCCGCCGAGAGGGTCGACGGTGTTGGTGACGCCGGTTTCGTGGGCGATGATCTGCTGAGTGCGTAACGCGATGGTGGCGGCAAATTCGGTGGGCAGCGCCCAAGCTTCGTCGAGGGAGTTGGTGTGGAGGGATTGTGTGCCGCCCATGACTCCAGCGAGCGCCTGAATGGCGGTGCGCACCACGTTGTTCATGGGCTGCTGCGCGGTGAGGGAACAGCCGGCGGTTTGCGTATGGAAGCGCATCGCGAAGGAGCGCGGACTTTTAGCGTGGTAGCGCTCGGTCATGGCCTGGAACCAGATGCGCCGGGCCGCGCGGTACTTGGCAATTTCTTCGAAGAAATCATTGTGGGCGTTGAAGAAGAAGGAAAGCTGCGGCGCGAATTCGTCGATGGGGAGGCCGCGGCGGAGGGCCCATTCGACGTATTCCATGCCATCGCGAAGGGTGAAAGCGAGTTCCTGAATGGCGGTGGAGCCGGCTTCGCGAATGTGGTAGCCGCTGATGGAAATGACGTTGAACTTCGGCGTGTGCTTCATGCCGAATTCGAACGTGTCGATGACCAGGCGCATCGAGGGTTCGGGCGGGTAGATGTATTCCTTCTGCGCGATGTATTCCTTGAGGATGTCGTTCTGCAGCGTGCCGGAAATTTTCTTCCAGTCAGCGCCTTGCTTCTCGGCGACGGCGAGGTACATGGCCCAGATGACCGCGGCGGGCGAATTGATGGTCATGGAGGTGGTAACGTCGCAGAGCGGGATCTGGTCGAAGAGAACTTCCATGTCCGCGAGAGAGCTGATGGCCACGCCGCACTTACCCACTTCACCTTCGGAGAGCGGGTGGTCGGAGTCGTAGCCCATGAGCGTGGGGAGATCGAAGGCGGTGGAGAGTCCGGTTTGGCCATGGGCGAGGAGGTAGCGGAAGCGCTGATTGGTATCCTCGGCAGTGCCGAATCCGGCGAACTGGCGCATGGTCCAGAGGCGCGTGCGATACATGGTGGGGTGAATGCCGCGGGTGTATGGAGGTTCGCCCGGGAGACCGAGGTCGCGCGCGGGATCCCAGTGAGCCAGATCGGCATCGGTGTAAAGGCGTCGAATGGGATAACTGGATGTGGTCGTGAATTCTTTTTGGCGCTCGGGCGATTTAGCGAGAGTCGGGGCGAGGGTGTTTTTCGCCCAGGCTTGCTCTGCGGGCGAGGAATGGCGCGTGGGTGCGGGTTTGATGTCGGTTGGTTTGGTCATTGGGGAGCGCCCCCGGAGCGTGAGATCGCGCGAATGCAGGAAGTCACAAAACACGATCTTATGCGATTGGGAACTTGGGGGCAAGGAAGTTAACAGTTGACGGTTTACAGTTGACCGTCAAGGCCCAGAAAAAAACCAATACGCTGGGTGCAACGTCGATGTGCAGGAGTCCGAAAAGATAACGCAGAGATCGCCCAGGCGCGGAGGAAGAGAGGCCCCCAAGATGCCGGCCTGAAGGCGCGGCGCTACCAGGGTTGATCTAAGGTTTGGCCAATAGGGGAGAGCTAGCGCTGGCCGGAAACACCGGCTTTTTCCAGCGCTTTGAAGAGGTTGTCGGTGCCGACGACCTGGCCGTTGAGGGTACCGGGGATCAGAGTGTCCTTCTCGTATCCACTATTTTTGATTCCCGCGATGGTGACATTGTTCACTTCGAGAGTGCGGCCGAGGGCGCGCTCGTAATTGGCTTTGGCTTCGGCGAGATTGGCAAGAGCACGGAGTTCGGTACCTTGCGCAGTAATAAGGTCGCGCTGGGTGAGAATCACGTTGTACACCGTGGAAGCGCCGAGCTGATATTTTTTCTGTTCGGCGTCGAAGGTTTGCTGCTGAAGTTCGCGGGCCTTGGTGGCGGCCTGCACTTGGGCGCGGCCTTGCTCGACGGCGATGATGGTATTGCGGACATCGAGAAGGGCAGTGTTCTTGGTCTGCTGGACCTCCGCTTCGAATTGGCGCTCGATGAGTTGGGCGTGAATGTTGTCGGCCTGATTGGCACGGTTGCGCAGCGGCAGGCTGAAAGTCAGCTGGCCAGAATAGACCGGGAAATTATTGTGAAAAATCTGAGATTGCGCCGTTCCGAAGCCCTGCTGGCTGAGGCCGACAATCGGGGTATTGGTCGACGACTGGAAGTAGCCGGCAATGGGAACGCCATTGGCGTCGACGATGGGAGCGCCCGCAATGGTAGTGGGTGTGCCGGTAATGGAGGAGTTACCGCCCAAGCCGCCGGAGCTGTACTGCAGTCCGAGAGTGGCGGTGGGGAGCAGGGCATTGCGGGTGGCGCGCACGTCCACTTCCGCGTTCTTGAGATTGAAGTATTGTTCCTGTAAGTCGGGACGCTTCTGGAAAGCCTCCTTGACAGCGTCGGAGAAGGGAGCGGTCTCGATGGTGGCGGGAGATTCGGGCTTGTCGGTGGGGATGATTTCGACGTCGAGCAGGTTGGAAGCCATGGGATCTTTGGAGATGTAATTCTTGAGGACCAATTCGTCCTGAAGCTGAATGGTTTGCGCGACGATCAGGTTTTGGCGATCGGTAGCGAGTTCGGATTCGGCGCGGGTGACGTCGAGCGGGGCCATGGTGCCGATTTCCAATTGCTTTTTATTGTCATTGTAGAGCTTATCGGAGACGGTCACCGCTTGCCTTTCGACGTTGACGTTCTCGCGGGCGTACACCAGTTCCCAATACGCGGTAATGGTGTTGGTGACGGTAGTGATGGCTTGTTGCGCGAAGGCCAGGTCGGCAATCTTGCGGTTATTTTCGGTGATGATGATGTTGCGGCGGTTAATATCGCGGCCGCGGCCGGCAAGAAGTTGCTGCTGAATGCCGATGGACAGCGAGGATTGCACATAGGGAT
The DNA here is from genome assembly GCA_963776365.1 of Candidatus Acidiferrales bacterium. Lineage (GTDB taxonomy): Bacteria > Acidobacteriota > Terriglobia > Acidiferrales > UBA7541 > Acidiferrum. Next base: position 316,767 of record CAVZMQ010000020.1, read on the forward strand.
TAAAGAAGTTTGCGGCCGTGGAAGAAGCGCGGGTATTGTCCCAAGTAACGTTTAAGGAAGTGCCGGTGACGAAGCTTTGCGAGTAGGAAGTATTGTAAAACGCGCTATGGGAAAAAAGAGGCTGCGCGGTGTTGGCCCCGGCGGAAACACCGGTGCCGGCGGTGCCGGAAATGAAGGGGTTGGCGATGGGCGTGGTGGCGTCGCTGAATCCCATGACTTGCGTCAGAAAGGGATCGTAATAAAGCTCGGGAAGATTCGCGGTGGAACCGACGGCGATGCTGCCGGGTGTGCCGTAACCAAAGCCACCGGCACGAGCCTTGAGCAAGCTGACATCAGCAATCCACGGATTGTAGCGCTGCACGACAATGTCCATGCTGTTTTCGAGCGCGAGGGCGATAGCGTCCTGAAGGCTGAGAGGCAACTTGCCATCCTTGATGAGCGTCTCCAGGCGCGGCGAGTTGGTGAGAACCCCGGGGTCGATGTACTGCATGCGATAGGGATTGACGAGATTGGGAAACGCTTTGGGAGGCCGAGAGTAGTCGAACTTGGAAACACCCAAGGAAATCGGAACGCCGCCTTGAGCGGCAGCGTGCCCCTGAGCAGGGGAAGCCGGCTCTTGGGCAAAGACAGGAGCAACTGGTGATCCTGCTAGTACCCCAACGAGCAAGCCTGCGAGCAGGGGTCTAAAAAACGTCTTCATTGGATGCCCTCACGTGTAAATCGGATAACTTGGTGCCAATACAGAAAATACTGTAATTCTTGTCTTCTTCTAGTGTAAACGTTTCTATCGGCGAAATTGTTTCATTGGCGACGGGAGGAAGGGGTGTCGAGCACAAGGGAAAATCCCGCTGACCATGAAAATAAGTTTAGCAAGCGCCGCACAAGCTTGACAACGCCAGATACGGCAGCTAATCTCCTGAGGTTTCGACGGTTACGAGAGCGTAGAGGTTAGGTGAACGGCCCGATGAGTGCACCAGAGCGCGAAGAATTGTTGGGAATGTTTGAGAGCGCCGGAGCCATCCGCCACGGACATTTCGAGCTGTCCAGCGGGCTGCACAGCGACACGTATGTGCAGTGCGCGCTGGTGCTGCAGTATCCACGCTTTGCGGAACGATTAGGGAAGGCCCTGGCGGCGTTGTTCTCTGACGCGCGGATCGACGCGGTAGTGTCCCCGGCACTGGGCGGAGTGATTATCGGGCAGGAAGTGGCGCGGGCTTTGCCGGGTCTGAAAGATACCCTAGGCGGTGGGGTGCCCGCGATGTTCGTGGAACGCGACGGCAGCGGCACGATGACCTTGCGGCGGGGGTTTACGCTGGCAGCGGACCAGCACGTGCTGGTGGTGGAAGATGTGTGGACCACCGGCGGCTCGACGGAAGAAGCGATCCACGTGGTGCAGGGAGCGGGCGGCCGGGTGGTGGCGGCGGGCGCGTTGATCGACCGGAGTGGCGGGACGATTGAGTTTCCGGTGGAGTCGAACGCGCTGATCCAGTTGAAGATTGATAGTTATGAGCCGGAAGATTGCCCGTTGTGCCGCCAGGGGAGTACGGCCATGAAGCCCGGCAGCCGGTTCGTGAGGAGCACGAGTCCGTAGTTGGAAGTTGAGAGTTAAGAGTTGAAAGTGGGCGGTTTGCGGTTGGCGATGTAAATTACCGACTACGGATTCGCGACTACGGACTGGGTTGCAAGAGGCCGGCCTGAAGGCGCTACTGATTCTCTCGATGCGTTATTTCAAACTGACCATCGCTTACGACGGAACCGATTTTCACGGATGGCAATTCCAAAAAAATGAACCGACGGTGCAAGGCGAAATCACCACGGTGCTGCGCCGGCTGACCCAGGAAGATGTGCAACTGCTGGGTGCAGGGAGAACCGATGCGGGAGTGCACGCCTTGGGGCAAGTAGGCAGCTTTCGCACGCAGTCGGCGCTTTCGGCGGAGGAATTCCAACGGGCGCTGAACGCGCTGTTGCCGCCAACGATTCGTATTGTGGCCGCGGAAGAGAAGGGGCCGGATTTCAATGCGCGGTGGTCAGCGAAAGGGAAGGTCTACCGATACCGAATTTATCGCGGGAAAGTCGTGCCACCACTGTTGTGGCGGTATGTGCTGCACTACCCGTTTCCGTTGAATGAGGAAGCGATGCGGGAGGCATCGGCGCGATTCGTTGGGGTGCATGATTTTTCCTCGTTTGCCGCGTCGACAGGCTCCGAGGACGACGACAAAGAACGAAATATGGAGCGGGAGATTTACTCGACGGAATTGCGGCGCACGGAAGATGGGGAAGAATTGTGGTTCACCGTGCACGGGCGATCGTTCTTGCGGTACATGGTGCGCAAGATGGTTGGGACGTTGTTGGATGTGGGCCGGGGCAAGTTGACGGCGGAAGACATTGATCGGTTGTATGAAATAAAGGACCGGTCGAAATCGGGACCTACGGTGCCGCCGCAGGGATTGTTTATGGTGAGTGTGGATCATGAGGAGAGTTTTCGGGTGTGAGGAAGGCAGTGGAAAGTTGAAAGTGAGAGTTAAGGGTTGAAAGCTAAGAAGCACGTCCCTCTAGCTGCGAGACGCGCCGTGCTGGGAAACGCGCGAAAGAAAAGGCGACGGGCCATTTCGGCCCGGTTCACGCGGTTTGTGCTGCTGTGCCAGAGTCGGCCCTTCCAGGGTGAACTGGAGGCCGGCGCTACAACGAAGAGAAGAACAGGTCACCACAGAGGAGCCGGAGGCGGAGGAAAGTGAAGACGCCGCCAGGAGGCTTTGGCCTCTTGGCGGCGTCATGGTCAGGGGTGTTTGGTTGTTTTTTGTTTAGGTGGAACTCAGTTGGTGGTGGCTTGCGCGAAACCGGTGAAGTAGCTCAGCACGTAACACTTGATGGTGCCGTTCGCCTGGGGAATGCCGAACACCTTCACGGGAGTGCCTTGAACCAGATTGGTGGTGAGGGTGTTCTGTCCGGCCGAGGTAGTGATGTCCACGGGACTGATAGTGAGAATGCCATTGCTCCAATCCACCTGATAGACGAGCGTGGCGGAGCCGGAAGTGTCGCTGAGATTCACGGGTACGGCGTTCGTGCCGCCCGAAACCGTGAAAGTGAAGCTGCCGTTGCTATAAGAAGTGGCGGAGGTTCCCAGCGGAGTGCTTGTGGGGATGAGTACCGCGGAAGGCGCGGCCCACGCGTTTGCCGAGGCAGGATCGTTCCACTTCGCATAGGTTTCACCGGCAGCGTTCAGGAGGCCAACGGTGCCACCGAAATTGACGCTGCCGTTGGTGGCGTTGTCAAAATCGGAGATGGCGTTCGAGCCGCTGTCGACGATCGTGGGATAGGTAAAGTTCCACCACTTGAAGCCAGTGATGGGCGCGCCAGACTGCGGATCGCTACCGTTGGGGGTGCTGGAGGAGATGAATGGGAGTGTCACCGTGTAGTCGTCGTTGGTGTGGACGAAATTGCGCGTGTACGTGAAGCTGCTGAGGTTGCTGCCGGAGATGGTGCCGTCGTAGCGCGCGATTTCGATGTCGATGGAGCTGGCAACGAATGGGCTGGCCAGAGGATCAACCACGCTGGCGTGCACTTTGAAGCCACGAACCAGATTGGAGAGGAACGCGGGTCCCTGTCCGATGGCGGTGGCATCCGATTGCGCGTTGGAAGGCGTGCGGAAGAAGAAGAGGGTGTTGGCGTCAACGGTGAGGGGAACGCCGATACCCAATTCGTTTTCGACCACCAAGGTGTCGGAGTTGGTGTTCACGTGAAGGACGTGTCCTTCGGGGCTGATCCAAACGCTATTGAAGGAACTGCTGGCCCACAGGCGCACGGCCACGAGGGTGCCGTCATTCTGATAGCGGGCGGCGACGCGAATGTACTTGTTCACGATGGTGGAGGCGATAGTGCTGAAATCGTGAATGGTGGCTTGCGTTTTGGCGTCGACGTCGTAGTAGAGGGTACCGTTGGAGGAATCCGCAAAAACGGAAAGCGGCAGAGTGGTGGTGATGGCGGTTTCGGGGCTGGTCGGGGGATAGACCGGGTAGTCCTTATCGAAGGTGAGCGTGGAGTTGTCGGAGGACACCGCGGTCACGGTGCCATAGTGGTGGCGCAGGATCAGGCGCGTGATGTCATGAATGGGGCGATGGCGGCAAGCCGCATTGAAATTAACCGCCCACAGGGTGGTCCCCCCGCCGGAGGGCGGCACGTGCGCGACGATAAACGCGGGATGGGCAAGATCAAATTCCAGGTCCAGGGCGTTGCTTTGCGATGAGGTTACTGTCAGCGGCGAATCCAGCGTGAGTTTCACGGGAACGGTCAGGCTGCCCGCGGAACCCTGGGTATTCACGACGTGGATCTGGCTGGAGGGAATCGTAGAACCGGGCGCGGCGGCAAAACCCGCTTCGGGATCAGAGGAAGCGGTGAGCAGAACGTCGCTGGAATTGCCGCTAACCGTGATGGTGGCTGCGGTGTACGTGCCTACCGGGACGGTGACGTTCCCCAGAATTTCGTTGAGCTGATCGAGTTGGAGCAGGTTGATCGTGGGCGCGGGTGATGGCGCCGTGTATACCGTGACATCGTTGCCCCCGCCTTGCGGCGTCAGGGCAATCGACAACACTTTCACGCCGATGATGGCCCAATCATCCGTCGGAGCATCACTGACGATCAGGCTGACTTGGCCGGTTTGCTGCGGCGGCGTGGAGCCGCCGGAATTCGAATTTGTAGACGAACTGCCGGACGAGCAGCCGATGGAGAAAAAGACCAGTGCGGCCGAGGCAGCTCCAAGCACCATGCGAGAATAGACACACTTCATGAGTCATCTCCTGATGAGGGGCGAGCCTCATGTGTAATTTGAATTGCGACTTGTGGTTCACCACTTCGAGATGGTAGTAACCACCGCGGGTCGGCCGTTCCAGGGTGAACGGGATGCAGCCGTCCCGGATATGCACACAAACCCGGAGTCCGAAGAAGAGTTGCGGGGAGACTGGTGGTACGGAAGTACTAGAGGAAACCGACCGTCGACAGTTGACAGCAAAGCGAGAAATCCAGAACCACAGCGGCAACACCGCTGTCGTGCGGAGCAGCTGTAGAGCGGACCACCTCGACAACGGTCGTTGGAACCTGTGGGGATTTGTGTTTTGCATTCTGCGCGGTAGAATGCGCGCTATGAAAAACACAACCCTTCGAGCCTATCGCGCCGGGCTTTCGGTTTTTATTTTCGTTCTGGTGCTAAGTTGCGGCGCGCCGTTGGTTCGCGCGCAGAAGCATACGTTTGGATTGGACGACTATTCAGCGCTGCGGCGCGCGGTGGCCGTGTCGGTCTCACCGGATGGGAAGACCGTGTTGTATCAGGTGATGTTTGACGGGGAAAAGGGTCCGACCAAACATGAGTGGCATGTAATCGACGTCCGCGGCGAACACGGGAAAAAACTGGATTTGCCGGAATCGTTCCGGCCCACGGGATTCACGAAAGATGGTGGCGCGCTTTATGGCAGCTATGAGGTGAACAAGAAATCCCAGTTGGGCATTGTGCCGTTAAGCGGAGGGAACCCGACGACCATGGTCGCGCTGCCGAATGGGATTCGGGGTATGTGGATTTCACCGGATGGCGCGCGATTTGCCTTTACGGCGGACCCGAGCCCAAGCGATCCACTGGCGGACGTACGACACGTAGCCGAAAACGAAGTGAACCGTTTGTATGTCGCGGATGTCCCAGGCAGTAATGGCTCGTGGTGGTGCCCGGACTTGAAAGATGTGGGGGAGGTGGCCTGGTCGGCGGATGGCACGCAATTGGCGGTGGTGACCGCGTATCCCAAGATCGGGCATCACGACGTGCATTCGTTCTTGTGGGTGTGCACCGCAAATGGAGCGCGGAAAGTGGCGGAGATGGCGAACGCCGTGGGAGGCATCGCCTGGGCGAATGGCGGAAAAGATCTGGCGTTCGCGAGCACCACCACGGACGTGTTGACGCCCGATCATTTGTGGACAGTAGCGGCCGCGGGAGGAACGCCTCAGGATCAAACACCAAAACTCGAAGGAACGATTACGGGAGTGAGTAACGATCCGCACGGCACCGTGTGGGTAGACATGCACAAGGGTGTTATCACCGAGGTGTATGCCTACCGCGATGGAAAGTTGGAGCCGGCTTATCGCTGGCCGGGAGGCGTGGTGTTTGCGCCGCCCGCCATTTCGCCTTATGTCGGTTCGAGTGAGACGCGTGCATTTACGGTGGGCGATCCCACGCATTCGTTGAATGTGGCCGTAGCGCGCGGAACCGAATTGCAGAAAATTACCAACGAAGGCGAGGACACGCTGGCGAAAATGGAATTGGGAGAGGTCCGCGTGGTGAGCTGGACGGCGAAAGACGGAACGAAGCTGGAAGGGATTTTGACGCTGCCGGCCAACTACGAAGCAGGGAAACACTATCCATTTTTGAATTTGCCGCATGGCGGGCCGGAAGGGAATGACCTGCTGAATTTCGATCTGTTCTCGCGGATGATCGCGGGTTTTGGCTATGTGGTGCTGCAGCCGCAGTATCGTGGGTCGACGGGTTATGGCACGGATTTTCTACAGGCCATCTATCAACATTTTGGGGACCGCGCGTACGCGGATGTAGACAGCGCCACGGACTACGCGATCGAGCAGGGATGGGCGGACGCGAACCGCCAAGCGATGTTTGGGTGGAGCGCGGGCGGGTTCATGACTTCGTGGACGGTGACGCAAACTCACCGGTATAAGGCGGCCGTCGAAGGCGCGGGGATCACGGATTGGCTCAGCTTTATTCCCACGAGCGATATCGGGCAGGTGGACTACGATCTGCGTTTGCAGGAAAAGGATCCGGCGCCGTTTCTGAAATTCTCCGCGGTGATGCATGCGGATCAAGTGACCACCCCGTTGCTGATTCTGCATGGGGAGGAGGACCTGCGCGTGCCTACGTTCCAGGCTCGCGAGTTTTTTATTTTGCTGGCGGAACGGGGAAAAACCGTGCGCATGGTCACGTATCCGGGGTCGCCGCATTTTCCACGGCTGGCGGAGCAGCGCAGGGATGTGTTCACGGAATTGAAGAATTGGTTGGAGAAATACAATCGCTGAGAGAAGGGCTTAGCGCAGAGACGACCATGAGGATAAGAAAGCTCAAGACCCACCCTCCAACTACCCTTCGAAGCTCAGGGCCAGCGAGGGGTGGGGCACCCGGCGGGCGGCGGAAGTTGCTGGGCGGGGGTGAAGTCAGAGAAGGCTTAGGCTAGAATCGCAGGCATGGTTGCTACGCCCGTCGTGCTGGAACGCGTTCCTTCGATTGATCCCGCTACAGGAAAAGTGACCGCCACTTACGAGCGCACCGCAGTGCTGGCGGTGGCGCCTTTGGTCGCCAAGGCGCGTCACGCACAGGCTGCCTGGGCGAGGGTGCCGGTGGAAGAGCGCTGCGCGCGCATGAGCGTGCTGAAGGAAAAAATGCTGGAAGCCCGCGACGCGCTGACCGATACGGTGGTTCGCGAATCCGGAAAGCCGCGGGCGGAGGCGAAGTTTGCGGACATTTTTGTGGCGCTGGACACCGCGGATTATTACGCGAAGCGCGGAGCCAAGTTGCTGGCGGCGGAGAAGGTACCGCATCACAGTACCGCGGCAAAGATGAAATCGGGGACGCTACTGTTTGAACCTCTCGGCGTGCTCGGGATCATCAGTTCCTGGAACTACCCCCTGGCCATTCCCATCAGCCAAATCGTGCCCGCGTTGGTCGCGGGGAATGCGGTGGTTTGCAAGGCCAGTGATTATACGCCCGGCTGTGGCGCGCTGATTGAGAAGCTGTTCCGCGATGCAGGATTTCCGGAAGGTCTAGTGACGGTGCTGCAGGGTGGCGGAGACGTGGGGCAAGCGCTGATTGAAGCGCGTCCCGACAAAGTGTTTTTTACCGGCAGCGTATTCACAGGGCGGCATGTGGCCGAAGCGTGCGCGCGCAAACTGATTCACAGCGTGCTGGAGTTGGGCGGCAAAGACGCCATGGTGGTGCTGGCGGACGCGGATCTGGAGGTAACATCCAGCGCGGCAGTGTGGGGCAGCTTCACGAATTGCGGGCAAGTGTGCCTGTCGCTGGAGCGCATCTTTGTGGAAGCGCCAATCAACGAGAGGTTCTTGCAGGCGTGTGTGGCAAAGACGCAGAAGCTGCGCGTCGGCCCGGGAAGTGACCCGCAGACGGACGTAGGCCCGCTGATTCGTCCGCAGCACGTGCAGCGAATGGCCGGCCTGATTGCCGATGCCGTGCAGCGAGGAGCGAAGGTGCTGTGCGGCGGACACGCCCGGGCGGACTTGGGTACAAACTTCTTCGAACCGACGGTGGTGACGGGCGTAGACGCGTCGATGCAGTTGTTCCGGGACGAAACGTTTGGACCGATACTGGCGGTTCAAGTCGTGCGCGACGTGGACGAAGCGATTCGGTTGGCCAACGATACGGAGTTTGCGCTGGCGGCGAGCGTGTGGACCTGCGACGCGTCCCGGGGGAAGGCGATCGCACAGCAACTGCACGCGGGAACCGTTATGGTGAACGATGCCGTGAGCGGCTTCGCCATCGCGGAGGCGCCGCACGGGGGCACGGGGTTGAGTGGTTGGGGACGCACGCACGGAAAAGCCGGATTGCTGGAAATGGTGCATCTAAAATATGTAGATGTGGACGGCCTGGAGCGCATGGAAAAGCCATGGTGGTACCGGTATGGTGGGGAGTTGGAGAAGGCGGCGGATTCTTTTTTGCGGTTTGAGTTTGAGAGTGGACTAGCGGGGCGATTGCGGCATGCGCGTGGCGCCATGCGGACGATGTTTCGGGATCGAGGGTGGAGGAGTTAAAAGTTAACAGCTTACAGTCGACAGCTTATAGAGAGAGAGACGGCTGTCCGGAAATGGCTTTGAACACGCGGGAGAAGGAAATCACAGGAAGGGCTAACGCAGAGAGGGCGCGGAGAGTTGGGAGATAGAAATGAAGTGGGGAGGATGACGTGGCTGAGGAACCAACCAGTACGAATGGGGCGGAAGTTGTGGCGGGTGGCGCACCTGGCGCGGTAGCCGGTGTGGAGGCGAAAGCGGTAGTGGCGGCGATTCCGGAGGAGAAGGCGGGGCCTAAGGTGAAAACGCGGAAGCCGAAGCAGCGGGCTTGCGATGAGAAGGATGCCAAGGGGAAGTTGTGCGCAGGACATTTGAAGCGCTGGTTCGAGTATCCGGCGGAAGTGAAGAAGATCGTCGGCGAAGGCGCGGAGGTGTATCGCTGCGAATTTTGTAAAACGGTTTACCGCCCAGACCCGAAGCAGTGGCCGAACAGCTACACCGTCCGGTACTAAAACCAAGCGGGACAGGGAGCTCGCTCCGCCGTGTCCGAAACAAATCTTATTTACGATTGGAACCTGGCCGGCCACGTGCCCATTCCTGCAGGCACCGAAGTGCTGGTGAACGACGAGACCTTGCGGGACGGCTTGCAGAATCCCTCGATTCACGATCCCACCATTGCCGACAAAATCGCGATCCTGCACTTGATGGAAGTCCTAGCCATCGATTCCGTGAATATCGGTTTGCCGGGAGCGGGACCGCGGGCGTTCGCGGATGTGGAGGCGCTCGCCCGGGAAATTGCCAGCCAGCGAATGCGCCTCAAGCCGAATTGTGCGGCGCGCACGCTGGAAGCGGATATCCAGCCGATCGTGGAAATCTCGCAGCGGGTAGGGATGCCCATTGAGGCGGCGACGTTTTTGGGCTGCAGCCCGATCCGGCGCTTGGTGGAAGACTGGAGCGTGGATTACCTGGAGCGCACTACAGAAAAGGCCGTGAAATTTGCGGTGTCGCACGGGTTGCCGTCGATGTATGTCACGGAAGACACGATAAGGACGGACCCGGAAACGATAAAGCGACTGTACTCCACGGCCATTCGCAGCGGCGCGCGCGCGATTGTGTTGTGCGACACGGTCGGCCACGCAACGCCCGAGGGCACATATAACCTGGTGAAGTTCGTGATCGACAACGTCGTGAAACCGTCGGGGGAAAAGATTCGCGTGGACTGGCACGGGCACCGCGACCGCGGGCTGGCGATCGCGAATTCGCTGGCGGCGATCGCAGCGGGGGCCAAGCAGATTCACGGGGTAGCGCTGTCCTTGGGCGAACGCGTGGGGAACACGCCGATGGAGTTGCTGCTGGTAAATCTGCGGTTGATGGGGCTGCGGCAGAATGATTTGACGTACCTGGGGGCGTACTGCGAGACGATTGCCAAGGCCACGCACACCACGATTCCGCCGAATTATCCGGTGTTTGGACGCGATGCGTTCCGCACCGCTACCGGAGTGCATGCGGCGGCAATTGTGAAGGCCTTGCGGAATCACGACCGCAAATTGGCGGACGCGGTGTACAGCGGCGTGCCCGCGCATTTGGTGGGACTGGAGCAGGTGGTGGAAATTGGACCGATGAGCGGGAAGTCGAACGTAGTGTATTGGCTGGCGCGGCACGGAATTGCGGAAACCGAGGAACTGGTGACTCGGATTTTTGAGGCGGCAAAGCGGGCATCGCGGGTGTTGACGGAGGAAGAGATTCGGGGTATTTGCGCGGGCGGAGGAAGTTTGCAGTCTACAGCGGACAGTCGGCAGTAAGAGCGAAGAACAAAGAGAAACAGAGCGTTCACCACAGAGGACACCGAGAAAGAGCGGAGCGGGCGCGCAGAGTTGGGTGGTAACGGGAGCCCTGCGAGTATGAGGTGGGTAGCAGGCGTTCCGGAGCCGGCCCCTGCGAGGTGAACTGGAAGCCGGAGCTACCTGGGGGTTGACGAATGGAACTGTCCTTTGTGACAGTGAAACGAGTGGCTGTTTGCGCTATTCTTTTTGCTATGCCGACCCGTCCCTCGCTCGTATCGTCTTCGCCGCGGTTGGCGCGGCGCAGCGCGATCGCGGACGATGCTCAAGTGCGCGAAGCCATGGATTGGCTGGATCGCAATCAGGACTGGACCACCGCCCAGCAGATTCGATTAACGGAAATTCCCGCGCCGTCCTTTCAGGAAGAAAAACGCGCCCATGCAGTAAAAGAAATTCTTTCCGCAGAGGGCTTGTCCGTGTACACAGATAAAGTCGGAAATGTAATCGGGGAATTGCGTGGCGTACAGGACAAAGAAGTGGTGATGCTGACCGCGCATCTGGATACGGTATTTCCCGCAGGCACGGAAATTAATGTGACCCGCGAGGGCGACCGCCTGCTGGCCCCGGGAATTTCCGATAATGGCACGGGGCTGGCGGGATTGCTGGCGGTGGCGCGAGCGCTCCATGTGGCCAAGATCAAGCCGCAACGCACGATATTGTTTGCCGCAAATGTGGGCGAAGAAGGGGAAGGCAATCTGCGCGGGATGAAGGCGCTCATTGACACCTACCGACCGAAGGTGCAGGCCGTGATTGTCCTGGATGGCTCGGGTATCGATTATGTGACCACCAAGGCGTTGGCCTCGCGGCGCATGGAAGTGGTCATTACTGGTCCGGGCGGCCACAGCTGGTCCGATTTCGGGATGCCCAATCCCATCAATGCTCTGGTGCGGGGCTCGGTGCGATTCATCAACACGAAAGTACCGAGTTCCCCGCGAACGACCTTCAATCTGGGACAGGTGGAAGGAGGAACTTCTGTGAACTCGATCCCCTACGAAGCCAAATTGAAGGTGGATTTGCGCTCGGAGAGCGAAGACGAAATCGCCCGGATGGAAGGGGCGCTGCGCGAGTGTATCGCGGCCGGCGTTAAAGATGAAATGGACAACGCGCGTGAACGCAGCCGCGGCAAACTGGAATGGAAAGTGAATCTGATTGGCAGCCGCCCAGGCGGAGAATTAGGACCGGATTCCGCGCTGCTGGCTTCTTTGCGGGCCGCCGATGATTTTCTTGGGAATAAATCGCGCAACGAGCGCTCCTCGACGGATGCGAACATTCCGCTGTCGATGGGCATTGAAGCCATCGCCATTGGCGCCGGCGGAAACGGCGGCGGAGCGCACTCGCTGCAGGAATGGTACGAACCTGCCGAAAGAGAACTGGGATTGAAGCGGGTGCTGCTGACGCTATTGGGCGTTTCAGGTTTGGCGGCGGAGAAGGGCTGATGCGCCGCACAGCGCAGGGCACGCGAAGCATCGCGGTGCTGGTCGCGCTGGTGGTCGTGGGCGCGGGACTCGCTTCACGGGTGGGCGCTCAACCGCAAGCGAAGCAATCTTTAGTTCATCCCACCACGTATTACCTACACGGCAAAATCTATACCAATGATCCGCAGCATCCGTGGGCGGACGCCATGGCGGTGCGCGACGAGAAGATTCTGTGCATCGGAACGATCTCGCAAGTGCTGTTGGAGTGCGGCGGCGCGGAATCCCATGACGTGGTGCAACTGAAGGGTACGTTCGTCATGCCCGGCTTCAATGACGCGCACGTGCACATCGGCGGCGCGGGCCGCGACAAAGTGACTTTGGCGCTGAATAACGCCACTTCGGTCGATGACGTTCTGAAACGGGTAAAGGCCGAAGCCGCGAAACATCAGCCGGGTGAATGGATTCTGGGCAGCGGGTGGGACCAGTCTCGCTGGGCGGAGCAAGAATATCCCACGCGGCTGGAACTGGATCAGGCGGCACCGAATAATCCTGTGTATCTGGATCATGTTTCGGGACACATTGCGGTGGTGAATTCGTTGGCTTTGAAGCATGCGGAAATTAACAGCGAGACCCAGGACCCGCCGGGTGGCGAAATTGGACGTTTCGCGGATGGCGAGCCCAACGGATTGCTGAAAGAAAATGCCACGGAGATGGTGACGCAACGTTTTCCCGATCCTTCCGACGAGGAGCGGTTGAAGGGGATTCAACTTGTGTTCGAGGAACTCGCTCGGAACGGGGTTAGTTCCGTTCAGGACAATTCGAGTTGGGAAGATTTTCTGGCGTACAATAATTTGAAGCAGAGCCAAAAGCTGACAGTGCGAATCACGGAGTGGCTGCCGTTCACGGCGTCGACGGATGAACTGCAGAACAAACGGGCGGAAGGTGGCACCACCGATCCGTGGTTGAAAACCGGGGCGCTCAAGGGATTTTTGGATGGGGCGCTCGGGACGCATACGGCGGCTCTGCTGGCACCCTATTCGGACGATCCATCGAGCAGCGGGTTGCTGACCGTCGATCCAGAAAAGTTGAAGGCCCTGGCCATTGAGCGAGACCGGCTGGGATTCCAGATTGCGTTTCACGCGATTGGGGATAGGGCAAATCGCGTGGCCCTGGATACGTTCGAATCGATTGTGCGCGTGAACGCCCCGCGGGACCGGCGGGACCGCATCGAGCATGCGCAGGTGGTTGCGCCTGAAGACGTGAAGCGCTTCGGGGAATTGCACGTGATCGCGTCCATGCAGCCTGCACATGAAACCAATGATCTGCGCTGGGCGGAACAGCGCCTCGGACCAGAGCGTTCCAAGGGCGCGTATGCGTGGAAATCTCTGCAGACGGCGGGGGCGCGCTTAGCTTTTGGGACGGATTACGATGTCGAGCCGATCAATCCTTTGCGCGGCCTGTACGCTTGCGTAACGCGAGAAGGGGCGGACGGTGGGCCTGCTGGCGGGTGGATTCCGCAGGAAAAATTGCCAATCGACGATTGCATTCGCGCGTATACCGCGGGATCGGCGTATGCGGAATTCATGGAGGGGCAGAAGGGCGAATTGAAAGTGGGGGAGTTTGCGGATTTTGTGCTGCTGTCGCAGGACATTACGAAAATCCCGGCGCGGGAGATTTTGAAGACGGAAGTGCTGCGGACGGTGGTGGGCGGCAAGACGGTGTACAAAAAGAACGCGTTTGATTCGGAGTTGGGGAAGCCGGCGAATCAGTGAATCCAGGAAAAGGATGAGGCAGGGATGGGGGCAGGGGAGTGGTGTGCTGGAGAGTAAGAAGTCGAAAGTTGACGGTCGAATCGCCGTGCACACCTTCTTCGGCTCTTACTGTCGTGGAAGAAAGCAGAGAAGGAAGAAAACGAAGAAAAAGAAAGAGGTTCACGCAGAGGACGTAGAGGAAGAACGCAGAGGTTGCGGAGAGTTAGCTGGCAAGACGCAGAGGTTGAGATCCTTTTCGGTGGGTACGAACGGCCTCAGAAGGTGGTCGCTACAGAAAAGAGCGGCGTGGCATGGAACGGAAGGCGAAGGCGGATTTGGCGCTGACGTTTTGCTCGCTGATCTGGGGCGTCACGTTCGTGGTGGTGAAGGCCGGGCTGGACCATTCGTCGCCCTTCGTGTTTCTGGCGGTGCGCTTCACGATTGCGGCGGTGTTGATGGCCCTTTTTCGGCCGCAGGTGGTGCCAAGAATCCAGCGGGGGGAAATTTTCCCCGGCATGCGCCTGGCGTTTTTCATGTTTTCCGGCTACTGCTTTCAGACCGCGGGCTTGCAATACACCACGGCCAGCCACTCTGGGTTCGTCACAGGCTCGAGCGTGGTGCTAGTGCCGCTGCTGCTGGCGGTTTTCTGGGGACGAACCCTGGGGAAGTGGATTTATGCCGGAGCGTTTGCGGCACTGGTCGGGCTGTATTTTCTCACCGTGCCCGCGGAAGGATTGCGCTACCTGAATCGCGGCGATGTGCTGACATTCGTCGCGGCCGGCTTTTATGCCGTGCACATTATTTTGGTGGGTGAGTACTCGCAGGAACATCCGGTATCGGCGCTGAGCCTGATCCAGGTGGCGGGATGCGCGGTGATGGCGTGGCCGCTGACGGGTTTTGCGGGCGGGATTCACTGGCAGCCAGTGCGTTTCGATTGGGGCTGGTCGCTTTTCTGGGCGATTGTGATTTGCTCCGTATTTGCGACCGCAGTGGCGTTTACGCTGCAGTTGTGGGCGCAGCAGTTCACTACACCGGGGCACGCCGCGATTCTCTTTGCGCTGGAGCCGGTCTTCGCCGTGATCACCTCCTATGTTCTGCTGCGTGAGCGATTGACTGCCAGGGCATGGACGGGTGCTGCTCTGGTGATCTCCGGAATCGTGATCGCGGAATTGCTGGGAGAGCCGGCTGCTCCGGAAGCGCCGGAGCCTATATTCGAAGGCCGCGTGTACTTTAAACCGTGGTGGAGGGCGGTGTGAGGAAGACAGCCGGAAGTCGGGAGTTCGTAGTCGGTAGTTACGAGTCGGCAGCGGACAGTGTACAGCCGGCAGCTTGGAACGGCCCAATAAAAGAGCCGGCAGGATGCCGGCGCCGCCCAACGGCTGGCCTTCTGTTTCAACTTTCAACCCATACTCATTGAACGGTGGCTTCGCGGGGTTGCTGACTACAGGCTTCCGACTACTGACTACCGACCGTTCTCGGAATAGTGTTTTACGTCGACCGGCTCGTACATCGCCGCAGATTTCAGGTGGGAGTTTTCGTAGGCGTCGATGGCGTCAACGTGGAGCAGGGAAGTGCCAATGTCGTCGAGGCCCTTCAGCAGGACTTCCTTGCGCGAGGGAGCGATCTCGAATTGGTATTCCAGACCGTGGTTGTCGCGAATGGTCTGCTCGGGCAGGTCGATCGATAAGGTATAGCGTTCTTCTTTTTCGGTTCGGTGGAACAGCGCGTCGACTTCTTCTTCCTTCAGAATGGCCGGGAGAATCCCGTTCTTGAAACAGTTGTTGTAGAAAATGTCGGCGTAGCTGGGGGCGATGATGGCACGGAAGCCGTAATCGCCAATTGCCCAGGGGGCGTGTTCGCGGCTGGAGCCACAACCAAAATTGGCGCGGGCCAGCAGAATGGAGGCACCCTTGTAGCGCGGGAAATTCAGGACGAACTCGGGATTGGGGCGTTCGCCGGGTTGGAGGTAGCGCCAGTCATAGAACAGAATGCGTCCGAAGCCTTGACGCGTCAGCGCCTTCAGGAATTGCTTGGGCACCATCTGATCGGTGTCGACGTTGACGCGGTCGATGGGTTGAACTAGGCCGGTGTGGGTGATGAAGGGTTTCATGTTTTGGTCCTCCGTTTCAGTCATCAGTCATTAGTTATCAGTTTTCAGTTTAAAACCAACTAGCGGGATATCTCGGAGATCGTAGCGCAGGCTAAGAACCGGCCCTTCCAGGGTAAACCGGAAGCCCGCGCTATCAGAGTTACTCCACGTGAGCTACGTCAAATTCCCGCACATCGACGAAGTGCCCGGCAATCGCGGCGGCTGCGGCCATGACGGGGCTAACTAGGTGAGTGCGGCTGTCACGGCCCTGGCGGCCTTCGAAATTGCGGTTGGAGGTGCTGGCGCTGCGTTCGTGGGGCGGCAATACATCCGCGTTCATGCCGATGCACATACTGCAGCCTGCATCGCGCCATTCGAATCCAGCGGCGGAGAAAATCTTGTCCAGGCCTTCTTTCTCGGCTTGGGATTTAATGCCGCGCGACCCGGGCACAATTAATGCTTGCTTGATACTTTTGGCCACATGCTTTCCGGCGACGAGTTGCGCAGCGGCACGGAGGTCGTCAAGTCGCGAATTGGTGCAGGAGCCAATAAACACGCGGTCTACCGGAATGTCTGTAATCGGCGTGCCCGGCTTCAGTCCCATGTACTTCAGCGCGCTTTCCGTGGCTTTCTGGTCGTTTAGATCCTTAAAGTCGTGCGGGTCAGGGACGCGACCGGTAACGCTGGTAACCATGCCCGGATTGGTGCCCCAAGTGACTTGGGGGCCAATGTCTTCAGCACGCAACTCAACAGTCATGTCAAATTTGGCGCCATCCTCTGTCTTCAGAAGCTTCCAGCGTTGCACGGCATCTTGAAACTCCTTTCCACGCGGCACAAACGGACGGCCTTCTAAATACGCGAAGGTGGTTTCGTCCGGTGCGACCATGCCGGCGCGAGCGCCGCCTTCGATGGTCATGTTACAGACGGTCATGCGCCCGTCCATGGAGAGCGCACGAATAGCTTCGCCGCGATATTCGGCGACGTGACTGGTTCCCCCACCGATACCGATTTTGCCGATGATAGCGAGGATGATGTCTTTTGCGGTGACACCCTTGGGGCGCTTGCCGTTGACGACGATTTGCATCGTTTTGGATTTGCTCTGGACCAGGCATTGTGTGGCCAAGACGTGCTCTACTTCGCTGGTGCCAATACCAAAGGCCAGCGTGCCGAAGGCGCCGTGGGTGGACGTATGGCTATCGCCGCAGACGATGGTCTGGCCGGGTTGAGTAATGCCCAGTTCGGGGCCGATGATGTGCACGATGCCCTGGTTCTTGCTGTGCATATCAAACAGCCGAACGCCCGTTTCCCGGCAGTTCTGCTCCAGCGCTTCGAATTGCAGCTTGGCGTCCTGATCCACGATGGGCAGCAGGCGATCCTTGGTCGGCACCGAGTGGTCCATCACCGCGAAGGTCAGATCGGGACGGCGAACTTTGCGGCCCTCGGCCTTTAGTCCGGCAAAGGCTTGCGGGGACGTGCCCTCGTGAATGAGGTGGCGGTCGATGTAGAGGAGGGAAGGCTTTCCTGGTTCTTCGTAAACTACGTGGTCATTCCATATCTGTTCGTAGAGCGTCTTGGGTGTCATGATCGTATTCCGTAAGTTTAACATTCCTGTGATTTCGTTACATCCCGGGGCCAAGGCTCTCAAGGCTCTGGCTGAAAGGGAATGGTGTTCGTTTGCGAACGGCGACCTTGCGGTTCTTAGTGCAGAGGGATTAGGCTCGGGGCATGCGAAAACTAATGGCGGTTGGGTTGCTGGCGGCATTGGTGTGGATGAACGGCGTGGGTGCGTCCGCGCAGGAGGGAAACGACCGCGCCAGGCAGTGGAAGGCGGAGTGGATCACCATGGCGGGAGTGCCCGTGCGGGATGAGGTGGTGCTGCACTTTCGCAAGGTGATTGAGTTGGCGGGGGTGCCGCAACATTTTGCGGTGAATGTGAGCGCGGACAATCAATTTGTGTTTTACGTGAATGGGAAACGCGTGGGCACGGGGCCCGCAAAGAGCGACCTGGCGCACTGGCGCTACGAGACCTACGAATTGGCGCCGTTTTTGAAGGCGGGAAAAAATGTGCTGGCTGCCACGGTATGGAATTTTGGCACCCGTGCGGCACTTGCGCAGATGAGCGATCGCACGGGCTTTCTGGTGCACGGTGTGGGTTCAGCGGAACGGGATGCAGATACCAACGCGAGTTGGGAAGTGGAGCAGGAGAAGGGAATCGCGACGCTGCCGACGGAGTTGCCGGGCTTTTATTATGTGGCCGGGCCAGGCGAGCAGTTGGATGCGCAGAAATTTGATTGGAGTTTCGCCAGCGATGAAGTGAAGGACAAGAGCACGTGGAGCAAGCCGGTGGCGTTGGGGCGAGGGGCGCTGCGCTGGGAGCGCGATGCGCCGAATAATTGGCAGCTTGTTTCCGATCCGCTGCCGGCCATGGAGATGAGGGAGGTGGCTAGCGGGAAGCTGGTAAGGACTGAGGGAACGCCGGGGTCTGGGGAAATCTCGAAGGAGACAGCGACCGTGCCCGCGCGCACGAAGGCGAGCTTCCTGGTGGATCACTCAGAGTTGGTGGCTGGTTACCCGGAACTGCCAGTCAGTGGCGGAGCGGGCGCAAAGATCCGGCTGACGTATTCGGAAGCGCTCTACGACGACAAGGGCCAGAAGGGCAATCGCGACGACATCAAGGGAAAACACATTTTTGGAGTGGCGGACGAATTTGTGACGGGTGGGGAAGAGAAAAGTAGATCCAGCGCTACGCAGAGGAGTCCGCTAGGATTGACAAACGCTGTGTTTATGCCGCTGGGATGGCGGACGTGGCGATATTTACGGATTGACCTGGAGACCGGTGGCGAGCCGGTGACGATTGGTCCGCTCAAGACATGGTTCAGCGCGTATCCCTTCGAAGAGAAGGGATATTTTCGGTGCGATGATGCGTCTCTCAGCAAGATTTGGGAAATTGGCTGGAGAACCGCGCGAGTCGGCGCGCACGACACGTATACGGATGCCCCGTATTGGGAGCGCCTGCAATACGTCGGCGACACAAGAATCGAAGCGAACATTTCCTATGCTGTGGCGGGGGACGACCGTTTGGCGCGCCAGGCGATTGACGCCATTAACAATTCGCGGATTCCCGATGGACTGACGCAGAGCCGGTACCCGTCGTCGCTGGTGCAGATGATACCAACATTTTCCTTGATGTGGGTGGGGATGGTGCACGACTTCTGGATGTATCGCGGCGATGCGGGCTTGAAAGCCAGCGCTGCAGCGAAGAAGGACGAGAAAAACCCAGAATCCGGCGAGGAGTTTGTGAAGAAGCAGTTGCCGGGCGTGCGCGCGGTGATGAGCTGGTATCTGGCGCGTCAGCAGGCGGATGGATTGCTGGGGAAGATCCCGTGGTGGCCGTTTGTGGATTGGGGGAAGGATTTCGAAGATGGCGTGCCGCCGCAGGAGGCGGACGGCGAGTCCTCGGTGATCACCCTGCAGTATCTGGAGGCGCTTCGCGACTCGGCGGAGTTGGAGGAGCAGTTCGGAGACAAGCACCAAGCGGAAATTTATCGCGAGGCCGGAGCACGAGCGGCGCAAGGGGTTTGGAAATTGTGCTGGGACGCCAATGTGGAGCTGCTCGCGGATACTCCAGCGAAACGACATTATTCGCAGCACGCAAATATCCTGGGCGTTTGGCTGGATGTAATTCCTGCTGAGAAGCAAAAAAATGTGATGAACGCATTATTGGGGGCTAGCGAGTTTCCAGGCCAATCAAGACCTAAGTACCAGATACAATATGACCAATATGAGTGGCTGCCAAAGATGACGCTGGCCACCTACTATTTTCGGTTTTATCTGGCGCGCGCCGTAGAACATGCAGGAATGGGCGACTTGTACTTGGAATTGCTTTGGCCGTGGCGCGAGATGATGAAGTTGGGACTGACGACATGGGCGGAACAGCCGGAGCCGACGCGGTCGGACTCACATGCGTGGAGCGCGCATCCGAATTTCGATTTATTGCGGATTGTGGCGGGGATTCAGCCGGCGAGCCCGGGATTTGGAACCGTGCGCATTGAGCCGCACTTGGCGGGATTGACGCGAGTGGAGGCCGGGATGCCCACGCCGAAAGGAATGATCGAGGTGAAGTATTCGCCCGGGCGGGCGGAAGTGAGCCTCCCAGAAGGCATGGCCGGCGAATTGATTTGGAATGGCAAGACCGTGGCGCTACTTAGTGGCCCGCAAACGGTCAAGTAACAAAAGTATTTTCAAGGCAAAGCGTAAGCGCAGCCCGCAGTTTGATTTTCAACCGAGCGCTCGCACCGACTTCACTTGCGCGCGGTAGTAGGTAAACAGCCCTTCCTCGAGTTGCCAGGACGCTTCGAGTTGGAACGGGATGCGCACGGATTCCCACATGCGGAAGTCCGAGGCGCTCACGAGCCACGGCGTGAGGATCGACTGCTTCCCCACCAGCCGAGGGCGTTCGGCATATCCTCGTAAGGGGCAGCCGCCCTCGGAAAGTTCCAAATCCACTGTGGAGTGCGCCGGGTCGTTGCGATCAGAGACCCGCAAGGTTAGCGTCCCGACGGCCTGAAACTCCAAGGAAGCATAGTTCAGCAGCATCGTTGGGCATAGCGCGAACGATGCAAGGTAGCGTTGCAGTTCGCCTTTATCCGCGTCGGGCCCGGATATCTTTTTGGCCGGCAGAGGCCCGGCAACTTTCACGGAAACATGCCCGTGGGCGTTTTCGTAAGCGTCGGTGACCGTGACAGAAGTGATCTTTCCGGGATCGAGCCGCGCCTGCCAGGAGAAGCGGCTGCAAGTGGCGTCGATCAGTTGGTCGGCGCTGAACGGGATCACCCGCGCGCCCGCCGACATTTGCAAATGGCCGGTCTCGGTCGTCGTCACACCCCGAATCACACGTGCCGCCGCTTCGCCCATGGGGAAGCCGAAGCTACGTAGGCGGCCCAGCAGGGAATCGGTGGTGGCGGTGGCTCCCATGAATTGTCTTGAATTGTGCAGCGTCTCCGATAGAAACGGCTGTGCCGAGCATCACGAAAGGCGTCGGAGTAAGTTGAGGAGGTGCGGCATTGCCTGAAGAAGCAAAACCGAAAGCGATTGTTTGGGCGGGTGCGTTGTGTGGCGTGATCAATATTACCGCGGCTCTGCTGGTGTATGGCAATTTTGGCCTGCGCCCGCTCCCATTGCTGCAGGGAATTGCCAAGGCGCTGATTGGGCCCAGCGCCTACCAAGGCGGATGGGCCGCCGCTGCATTAGGCCTGCTGCACTTTGTAATCGCGTTTGGCGCCGCCACCGTGTATTTCTTCGCAAACCGGTGTCTGCCCTTGTTGGTGGACCGGTAGGTGATTAGCGGCGTGCTGTACGGAGTGCTGGTGTACTTTTTCATGCAGTGGGTGGTGCTGCCGCTATCCACGGCAACCCATTACCCGTTTTCCTGGCAAATGATGGAGATTGGCGTCATGATTCGTATCTTTTGTGGAGGTTTGCCGATTGCTGCCATGGTGCGGTGGAAGGGATACGCTGGCCGCTGAAGGAGCAAAAGCGGTGGCGAACGGCCCCAATTCCAATTAAGTCGGCATCTTAAAAAAGAAGTACAGAGCCAGAAAGAAGAAAATCAGGTCGGGGGACCACGCCGCCAAGAAAGGCGGAAGCTGGCCGATGCCGCCCATCGCTTCGGTAAGCGCGGAAAGCGCCCAGTAGGCGATTCCGATGCCGACACCCAGCGCGAGTCCGCCGATGGCCCCGCGGCTACCCACAAAAAGCGCGAACGGGACCGCCAGCATCATGCTAATGGGAGCAATCAGCGGGTAGGCGAATTTCTTGTGCAGTTGCACGGTTAGGGAAGACACATCGAATCCCGCGGCGCGCAGGCCGCCGATGTAGCGGCTCAGTTCTCGCCAGCTCATTTGGAACGCCTGAATCACTTCGCGATTGAAGTAGGATGGCGGCTCCGTGAGTTCCGGCAGCGACGTGACTTTGAACGGGGTGTAGCGCGCTACGGTGCCAGCGGAGAAATCGCGGACCCAGCCCGACTCCAGAGCCCAGGCGTTCTCCGAATCCAGCCATTCCGCGCGGGTGGCATACACGCGCCGTCGCATCTGGAACGTAGTGGGATCGAGTTCGATGACCGAAAGGCCGCCGAACAGTTTTTCCTTGGGATCGAAAAGATCGTAATTGTAAACCTTGGAATTTGTGCCGAAGATCCAGCGCTGCGGGCGGGTGTACGTCTGCGCCGGGCGACCCTTGATGATGGCGCGGAGCGCGTCCTGGCGCTGGTTGGCGTAGGGCAGGTAGGTGTCGTCAAGAATCAGAAGGGCGGCGCCGATAAAACAGCCCGCGATGATAATGGGCAGGGCGATGCGATACAGCGATACGCCGCTGGCTTTGAAAGCCACGATTTCATTGTTCTTGCTCAGAATGCCCAGCGTGACCAGCACCGACACCAGGGCACCGAGCGGCGTGAACTGGTACACGGAGTAGGGAATCAGGAAACGAAAATAATTCAGGACGGTCATGAACGGAACATTGTGGCGACGAATATCCTCGGCGAGTTCGAAGAAGGTGAAGATTTCAAAGAGAAAAATGAAAGCGACCATGATCAACACAAAAAAATAAAAGAACCTGCGCAGTATGTAGAGATCGAGGATGGATGGCAGGCTCGAGTAAGAAGGGTGGGAGGTTTCGCCGCTGGCGGCATGCGAATTGGAAGTGCGCGGCCGAACGCGAACGGTGCGCCGGCGCATCAGCCGCCAAAACGCGCCGAGCCGGGTCACAAATTCCGGCGTGCGGAATTCCCCACGATACCGTTCCATGCGAGGGAACAGGCCGAGCGCGATGATCGCCATGGTCAAATTGGCAGCCCAGATGCCGATGAACGGAGGCAGCAAGCCCTGACGAGCAAAACCGGCACCGGTGACGAGGATAAGATAATAGGAGGCGATGATGACGATTGCCAGCAGCGTACCGGCGGCGCGACCACCGCGTCGAGGTTGCGCCCCTAAAGGCACGGCGATCAACGCGAAAACGAAGCATGCGGCCGGGAATGCCAGGCGCTGGTTAAATTCCACGCGAGCTTCCCGCCAGTTGGTGCCATGATCGCCCCAAAGCTCACGGATGAAGCGCTCCGGCATGGAGATGGTGCGCTCTTTGGGCGGCAGCATGGTGGAGAATTCCATGGGCCAATCCGTGCGGCCAAAAGCGGTGATGGAATAATGGTCAGGAGTGGCGCGGGAAAATTCGTGGGTGGTGCCATCGTTGAGATGCAGCTCTAACTTGCCGAGGCTAGGCTCGGCAATTACAATCGCACTTTCCGCAAGAGTGATGTCGGAATTGTTGTCCGCGCCCGCTTCGGCGAGGAAAACGCCGTTCCAGTGTGTGCCGCTGGCGGAAACATCGCTAATATAGAGAACGAGATGCGGAAAGCGTTCGTCGAAGACGCGCGGCTGCACCGCGAAAGAGATTTGCGAGGTGAGCAGCGTGGCTTCGATGTTGCGTCCGGTGCGGAGGGAGAGTGGGGCGAGCCACGCGGTCATCAAGAAGGTGAGAATGGCGCCTAGGGCGGCCAGCACTCCCACGGGAATGAGAATGCGTCTGCGGCTAATGCCGAGCGCGGTGAGTGCGATGATTTCGCTGTCCATGGACATGCGGCCCAGGCCGAGAAGAACGCCGACAAGCACGGCCATGGGGATGGTGAAGACCAACACGCTGGGAACGATGCACAGGAACAGAATGGCCACTTGCGATCCGGAGCCGGAGTGGCGCACAAAAATTTCCATCAGCTTGACGAGCTTCGGCACGAACAGAACAAAGGTAAATATCAGGAGGCCGAGAAATGCGTGACGAATCACTTCGCGGGCAATGTAGCGGTCGAGAAGACGCATGGGCGAAAGGGTGAGTGTAACATGGGGAGGAGGGGCGAGACGTTTGAGGAAGTGAAGGAAGTGAAGGAAAAGAGTAAGAGTTGAAAAGACTCAGTAACGTAGTTAACGCCAATCGGGAGATGCAACCCGCGAAACCTGCGGAATGGCACAGGGTGGCGTTCCCGGGAAAAACCAAAGAACCCAGGCCCTTCAAGAATCACGGCAGGCAGAAGTGCCTGTGGCACTTTACGGAGAGAAGAGCGGAATGAATCGCATCCATCTGGCGGTGCTCTGGCACATGCATCAGCCACAATACCGAGACCCCGAAACCGGCCAATACGTTTTGCCGTGGACCCGCCTGCACGCCACCAAAGATTATTGGGGCATGGTGAAGCTGTTTGAGGAGGTTCCCAAGTTCCACGCGACCTTCAACATGGTGCCTGCGTTGTGCCTGCAGTTGGAGGAATATGCGAGCGGGAATTTCAAAGAGCCCTGGTTCAACCTGGTGTTTCAGCCGGTCGACAAACTGACCAAAGAGGGCAAGCAGGAGATACTGGATCGAGCGTTCCAGGTGAATCACGAACGGCTGATGTCGCGCTGGCCGCGGTTTATGGAGTTGTTCGAATGGTCGCGGGTAGCGGGAGGAGCGCAGGCGCTGGTGACGTTCACGCCGCGAGACTGGCGGGACCTGCAGGTGCTTTCGCAATTGGCGTGGATGGATGAGGAGTGGTTTTCGAAGGATCCGGTGATTTCGCGGCTGGCCAATCGCGGAAAAGATTTTACCGCAAAAGACAAGGCAGAGCTGAAAGCCAAGCAACTCGAGTTGATGGCGATGGTTTTACCCGCATATCGGGAAGCGGCGGCGCGGGGCCAGATCGAGATCAGCACCACGCCGTTCTATCACCCGATCCTGCCGCTGCTGTGCGATTCGGATATCGCGCGGGTTGCCAATCCCGGCACGCCCCTTCCGCGACGGGCGTTTCGCCGTCCGGAGGACGCGCGGGAGCAATTGCGCCGCGCGAAGGAGTATCACGAGCGGGTCTTCGGAACGAAACCGCTAGGGCTGTGGCCCTCGGAAGGTTCCGTATCCGATCTTTCCATGGCCATCGCGGCAGAAGAAGGATTCCGGTGGTTCGGCACCGATGAAGGGGTGCTGGGTCGCACGTTGAACGTGGGATTCTTCCGCGATTCCAGTGGCATCGCCGCCAATGCAGAACGGCTGTATCAACCGTGGCGCCTGCAATTCCCCAACACCGGAATCACCGGACTGTTCCGCGATCACCATTTGTCCGATCTCGTGGGATTTGTGTACAGCCGCATGGACAGTAAAGCAGCCGCAGCCGACTTGCATGGAAGGTTGCGGCACTTGGGCGAATCCGTGAATACCGGCAAGCCGCTGACCGTGTGTTTGTTCCTGGACGGCGAAAATGCCTGGGAATACTACCCCGGCAACGGGCGGCAATTCCTGCGCGAGTTTTACCGCCGCATCAGCGACGATTCCGATTTCCGCGCGTTGACGGCGAGCGAAACCCTAGCGGCCGCAGGCGAGCTGCCCAGCACCAACGGGATTTTTCCGGCGTCTTGGATTAACGCGAATTTTGACGTATGGATCGGGAACAGCGAAGACGTGGCCGCGTGGGAATTGCTGTGGGATGCGAGAGAGGCGTATGGAAGGGCCGTGGAGGCCCGCAAGAAAGGCTGGGAAAACGCGCCCAGCGACGAGGGATTGCAGAACGCCTTGGAATCTATTCTGGCCGCGGAGGGCAGCGACTGGTGCTGGTGGTACGGGCCCGAACACAGCACCGCGAACGACGCCGAGTTTGATGCGTTGTTCCGAAAGCATCTCACCGGCGTGTATCTGGCATTGGGCCAGGTGGCGCCGGAGGAGTTGGCCAAGCCGATCAAGAAGAAGCCGGAGCGCGCGTACCAGTTGCCGCCCAGCGCCAACTTGACGATTAAGGTGGATGGACTGGATTCCAGTTATTTCGAATGGCTGGGCGCCGGCGTGTATTCACCATTGCAGCGTGGCGGGGCCATGCACGGACGGGTCTTTTACCTGAAGGAATTGCGCTACGGATTTGAGGAAGAACGATTGGTAGTACGCGTGGAATGTTTTCCGGACTCGCTCGCGGAGTTGGAAGCGCCGGAGTTTCGGATTATCGTGGGCGCGGCGGAAGAGTTGACGGTGGTGGTGAATCTGGATCGCGGGCGCATGAAGGAGTTCGCCGTGGAGATGAACCGCGTGTGCCTGCTGAAGCCGGACACCATTGCGGCAGCGGCATTTCAGCGAACGTTGGAAGTGGCGGTGCGTAAGGACGCGCTGCAGTTGAAGGGATTGACGAAGCTGACGCTGGGCGTCGCTTTATGGCACGGGGGATTGCCGATCGATGTGATGCCGGCGGAGGGTTCGGTGGAGGTGCTGTTGGGAGAAGAGAACGCCGCTTGGACGGTGGAATGAGACGGAAACAGGTGAAGGAATGATAGAAAGACCCCCCGTGCGACAAAGACACGCAGGGCACCCGGCAAGAGGCTGGAGTTGGGGTCCTTCGTCGCGAACGACGCTCCTCAGGATGACAACGCGCGGGATCCATCAAGGGATGGGACGGAGGTGGCGTTCCCGGGGAGGACCCCACGTGCAAAGGCGGCACGTGGGGCACCCGGCTTCGTGGAGATCCATAGCGCGGTTAGTGGTTGAGTAACGAAGATGCTTGTGGGATTACGCTGCTGAAAGACGCTTGGGCCGGAGGTTCCGGAGCGGCGCTTAGGGCAGTGGGGCCGGTCCTTGAGGCGGTCGTGAGAGCATTGGCCTCGTCGATTTGTTTGGGAGTCATGATACGGGCAAGGTGCTTGCGGCGCTCCGCGCCAATGTGGTTTCCAGCGGCAAGAGCGCGGGAATAGTAGGAATAGGCGGCGACGTAATCGAGGGGAACGCCTTTCCCTAACTCATAAAGATAGCCCAGGCTGGTCAGCGCGCCGGGTACATTTTTCTGCGCGGCAAGTTGAACGAGGTGGGCCGCCTCTGTGTAGTCCTGTAGTACACCAACGCCATAGAAGAAAAAATAGGCGAGGTTGTTTTGCGCTTCGGGCAAGCCGGAATCGGCGGAGAGGCGCAGCCAGTAGACGGCCTGCTGATAGTCGCGCGGGACACCTTCACCGCCGTAGTAAAGGTTCGCCAGGTTGATCTGTCCCACCGGATCGCCGTGCTGCGCGGCAGCCAGATACCATTCGAAGGCTTTACGCGTGTTTTTGGGAACGCCCTGCCCATGTTGATAGAGGGAAGCCAGATTGTTTTCGGCGGGAGCGTAATGCACGTGCGTGGCGGCTTCATAGTATCGGAATGCCAGAGTGTAGTCCTGGGGGACGAATTTGCCGTGTTCGTAGAGATGCCCCAGATAAAATTCGGCATTGGGATTATCTTGGGCGGCGGAGGCGTGGAGCCACTTGACCGCTGCTTGTACATCCTGCTGTGAGGGATTGTGCGCGAGCAGGAATCGGGCGAGGCGATACTGCGCGCCAGGGTCGCCTCGTTCGGCCAGTGACTGGAGGCTGGAGAGTGTGGTGGTGGAGTTTTGTGGCGACTGCGCGGAGGTGTGACTGGGTGAAACCGCCGTCAGCGAGGCAAACAAAAGCGCGCTACGGAAGCAGGTCGAGAACGAATAGTGTGGCCGAGAGTTCATGGTAGTCCCCCTTGACTAGAGATGTGTAACGCCACGGCACGCGAATTGGCGGGCGGCGCACCGTAATCGCCTGCAAATTCGGAACGGCCGCGAGCACACCACAGCGAAGGCGTGGGAGGGGCCAACGGTGCCGACGGGGAAACAGACACACGATGTCCCGGTCACGCGAAACGCGTGATGGCCATTTGTTCCACTCGGCTTGGCGGATAGTTATAGGTATAACGAACGGGCGATGCAAAAAGTTTGGCGGAAAAACAAAAAAGTCGAAAAACAGGAAGGAAAAGGAGGGTTAATGGCGCTCCTGTGGGGTTGCCACACGATACATGTGGGCATACCACAGGAAATAGGAAGATTACGTGCCAAGCACCTGCCTGGCGATATTGTTACAGAACGTTTACCTGGGTATCCCCCGGCCTGGAAAAACACTTAACCGGGGCCTTGCGTGGCGAATCCAACCTTGCGGTTGAGTTGTTGCAGATCTCCACGAACTCGAAAAGTGAGGAAGGGAATAAGCAAATGGCGAAAAATCTGGCAGCGCAGGTCTCCAAGGCGGGCGGGGAATTCGAACTGGTGGAACGCGAGATTCCAAAACCGGGAACAGGGGAAATCCGCATTAAGGTAGAGGCGTGTGGGATATGTCACAGCGATATGCTGGTCAAGCAGGGGGGATTCCCCGGGCTAACCTACCCGCGGGTGCCGGGGCACGAGCTTGTAGGTTTCGTGGATGAAGTCGGGCCCGGTGTAAGTGAATGGAAGAAGGGCGACCACGTGGGGGTGGGATGGCACGGCGGGCACTGCTTCGTCTGCGATTCGTGCCGGCGCGGCGACTTCGTCACTTGCCAGAAGGAAGTGATCACGGGAATCGCGAGCGATGGCGGCTACCAGCAATATATGTTGGCGCGTCACGAGGCCGTGGCGCTGGTGCCCCAGGGGCTCGATGCCGCGGAAGCTGGGCCGTTGATGTGCGCGGGCATCACGACCTTTAACGCGCTGCGGAATAGCGGCGCGCGTGTTGGCGATCTGGTGGGCGTGCTGGGCATTGGCGGTTTAGGGCATTTGGGGATTCAGTATGCGGCCAAGGCCGGGTACCGGGTGGTAGCCATCGGGCGGGGGCCGGAGAATGGGGTGCTGGCGGAAAAGCTGGGAGCGTTCGCGTACATCGACTCAAAGGCCAGCAATGTGGCGGCCGAGTTAAAGAAATTGGGCGGTGCGAAAGTGCTTCTGGCAACCGCTCCGAACGCCAAGGCCATGTCCGATACCATTGATGGACTGGCGGTGGGCGGAAAATTGTTGGTGGTGGGCGCCCCATTCGAACTTATGGAGGTTTCCGTGTTTCAGTTGCTCCTGGCGCGCCGCGGAATTCAGGGCTGGCCTTCGGGAACCGCGCGCGACTCTCAGGACACCCTGGAATTTTCGAAATTCGCCGGAGTGCGGCCGATGATCGAGAAGTATCCGCTGGCCAAGGTAAACGAGGCGTTTGCGCGCATGGAAAGCGGTAAAGCGCAGTTTCGGGTTGTACTGACGATGTGAGGGGAGAGGGAGCAGATAACAGACATCAGCGATCAGGTAACAGATTTTAGAATCGTTGGGCGGCGCGGCTTCGGTCGCGCCGTTTTTTTTCCGGCCCCACATGCTTGCGGCGCATAGACAGGAACTACTTGCGTTTGTTCGTGCTTCGGCGAGCCGGCGGTTTCGGGATTGGTTCCTTGGATTTGCCGATTCCCCTGTTGGATTTTGCATTTTTCTGGAGGCGCAGCGTGTAGGCGGCATGGAGCGCACCTGTGAGGACGTCTTCGGTGGCGGCGCTCAGCACAATGTGGGTGCAGCCCATGCGGCCCCAGGCGCCGGGGATGGGAACAAACACTTCAGGAAGTTCTTCGACGAAGGATTGTTGCTGCTCGAGAGTAAGCATGAGATTGCCGTAGCCCTGCTGGGCAGAGGCTAACGTGGCGAAGATGCGGCCGCCCACGCGGAAATCCGGTTGCCCCACGTGCGAGGATTCTTGTGTGTCTGGGAAGCTAAGGGCGATACGCCGAAAATCGCGGATGTTCATGGACGGTATGGTAGCGCTACTTGCTGCGATTCGATAATTGGAGTTAGCCAAGACCCACCCTCACCAAAACGAGGCGCACCCACGGAGCGGAGACGAGCGTGGGCCGGTGATGCGAAGAACGAAGAGCGATTCCTCGCTGCGCTCGGAATGATGGTTTTTTGCTGTGTGTGCCGGTGCTGGCGACCGTTCGTGCGGACATGGGGTACAGCAGTGCTGGGCCCCTACGAGGAATGAGAATTAAATTAGAAGGGAATGTCTTCGTCGTTGATTTCGGGGGCGCCGCCACCAGCGAAGTCCTCGGAGGGCGCTGCGTGCTCGAATTCATCCGAGCGGCCGGGGTGCGCGGCACCTGCGCCAGCGCCTGCCGCCATGCCTTCGCCGCGTCCGCCGAGCATGCGGAAATTGGTGGCCACGATTTCGAAGCTGGTGCGCTTCTGGCCTTCTTTGTCCTGCCATTCACGAGACTGGATGCGGCCCTCGATGAAAACGAGCGAGCCCTTCTTCAGGTACTGCTGCGCTATTTCGGCTTGTTTGCCCCACACCACGATTTTGTGCCATTCCGTGCGTTTCTGGCGTTCCCCATTTTTATCCTTGTACGATTCGTCGGTAGCGACAGAAAAATTGGCAACGGCCT
Source organism: Candidatus Acidiferrales bacterium (assembly GCA_963776365.1). Lineage (GTDB taxonomy): Bacteria > Acidobacteriota > Terriglobia > Acidiferrales > UBA7541 > Acidiferrum. The sequence continues at coordinate 346,861 of CAVZMQ010000020.1, forward strand.
GGCCGCCGGAGGTGTAACGGGTTTCCGGGTCGCGGCCCAGACGGCCGACGAGAATCACTTTATTGACGGACATGAAAAGCGCTCCAGATCAGGAAGCTTGAAGAGTGCGGAATCGTGCGTCGCGTTGCTCTTGAGGGTGATCAGTGCAATTCTTCCCGATGAAAGGAAGATACCATGGCCGGGGAGGAAAAAGAAATGAGCGCAGAGGACGGCTCGTCGCACTCAGACATCGCTGTGACTGCGCCATCGCTGCGCTCCAAACTTATTTGCCGGTGAAACGCGAGGCGGAAAGATTGGACTGGTTCAAGGCACGCGCGTCAAGCTGGCCCTGGTGGGCTTTGTCCAGTCGCTGAAATTCCGCTTCCATGAAATGCATGTACTCCTGCTTGGAGACCATGCCGTTCTTATCGCTCTCCATTAGCAGCAGCAACTGACGCACGTTCGCTTCCCCGAGCGCAAGCTGATCTTGCGGCTTGGGCACAGAAGCCTTTTGGGCCGCGGCTGTAGCCAGGACACTGAGAGCAACGAGGATCGTACCGAAGACGACCAGTCTTGACGTGTGGATCTGATGGCGCATGCGTGAACTCCTGAAGGTGGAATTCCGATGACGCGAATGTACAACGCGCCCCGCCCGCCTGTTTACGCAAAGAATGAATGGCCAGCATAAGAATTTTCTTCAGTGTGCGCTCCTAAGAGGAAAAATGAGGCCGGTTGGGGTATTGTGGCCGCAGCAGCCAAGCGCGGAAAGGGCCGGCGAGTTGAGATTCTTGTGGGATTTCGGGATTGCGCCGGTGCTGGCGTTTCTGCCGGCGCGCTGGCGGGTGCGTTTGCCGGGTGCCGGCGAGGCGGACTGGAGCCGTGCAGGAACGATGAGTGGGATTTACGAGACGCTCGGAGCGATTGTGGGGCTAGGTTACTGGTACATGTTCGAAATGAACCGGCGCGTGGGCCAAATCATGAACGGCGAAGCGCAGAGTGCAGCGCCCCTAGGCCTGGACGAGCACCAGATTCAAGGAGCGGCACTAACGATTTTTTATATGAGTCCGCTTACTTGGCTGCTGTTCTATTTATTTTTCGAAGGGGCAGTGCGCATGTGCGGGGCGGCGTTCGCGGACAATGTGCTCGGGAGCGTTCCCTTGTATCTTGCGGAGCGTTTGACCTTTTGGGTGAGCAGGCCGGAACAAGCGCGTGTAGGCCAACGAGTGAAGGAACATGCGCGGTCGTTCGCGGGCAGCGTACGCGAACGCCTGATGGTGGCGGGATTGAAAGATGTGCCGGACGAAGTGGAGCGTTCGACCAGCGGTGCGGATGAAGTGCTGGAAATTCGTGCCAGCCGGCGGAAAGAAGATTGGGTAGCGCCAAAGATCGTGCGGGCGGGAGAGTTCTATTACCGGTTGGAAGAAAGCTGGGTGGGCAGCGGCGCGCGGCCGTTTTGTTACCGGTTAAGGCGGTTGGCGGCGGGCGTGCCGGGTAGAAGCGTGATCCAATACAACATCAATCGAGAATAAGGTTCAGCCGGCGTGGGGAGCTAATCCGAATGGAGCGGCACCGCACACCGTCGTAAAGGGCGCGAAGGGACACCCTCAATTGCGAGAACCCAGGAGGGCGTCGTAAAGCCGCCTCGACAGTAGGATTGGAAACGAAAAGAGTCGGGTAGGGAGGGGAATAGCTTGGGACGATCGTAAAAAGCAGCGCCAGGGCGGCGCATTCCAAAATTAGTGGGCGGTGGAAGCGGAAACGGCTACGCCCATATCCTTCAGTTTGGCGCGGGCACGACGTTCCTCCTCCGTGCCCGGGTAGCGCTTTACCACTTCCCGCAGTTCCCGGACTCCTGAGTTTTTCTGCCCCAGTTCCAGTAGCGCCATGCCCTTTTTCAGGTGCGCGGGGGCCAGCTTAAAACTCCTGGGATAGCTGGTGATGACCTTGTCATATTCCTGTACGGCCCCTTCATAATTCTTTTGCGCGTAGGCAATCTCACCGAGCCAAAACTGCGCGTTCGAGGCGAGATCGGTGTCGCCGTAGTACCGCAGGTAATCCTGGAATTCGGAGTGCGCCAGATCATATTTGCCGCTGGTCAGATCGCGCAGTCCATTCGAATACAATGTGTCCGCGGAGGGCGGAGGACCTGCAGGGCTATTGTTCTGGATCGCAGCGGAACCCGGGCCAGGAGCGGGAGCGCCGCCAGCTCCGGGAGTGGTCACGGGAGCGCCACCAGCGAGGCGGGCATCGATACTCTGCACGGAGTTTTGCAGGTCCACCAGTTGCTGATTGAGCTTGCCGAGGCGCGACTTGATTTCCTCGAGATTGTCGGAGAGGCCCTGAACTTGAGTGGACATGGTGTCCAGGCGCGTCCCGGAGTTGGCCTGGACGTCCTGAACGGATTTCTGCAGGCTGGACATGGTGGAATCGAGTTTGTTCACGGAATCGGTGGATTGCTGAATCAGGGTCTTTTGCACGGTATGGTCCTGGGTCATTTGCGTTTGAAGGTCTTTTTGACCCTGAAGGAGTGTGGTGACGTCGCGTTGCAGCTCGATGATTTCGCGGGCGACGGCCTGGGCCGGTTTGGGTCCGATCAGGCTGCCGGCCAGCGCGCTAACGAGCATGGTTCCGCCGAAAAGAAAAATGGTGCGTGTACGCATGAACAATCCTCCAGAGAAAGCCAAGGGATGAAGCTGGGGAATCCCCAATCTTCCAATTTACTGGCAGTGCGGGAAACGGGCAAGTGGTTGTGTATGGCGGCTGCGCGATTCACGAGTGGGAACCCCGAGACCCACCCTCGGAAAGACCAGGGTGGGTCACCCGGGAAAGCTTCACGGAGATTGCGGCGTTTATTGCTTGTTCAGGGTAAAGTGGCCGCGGCGGTTCTGCTGCCAGCATGCCTCGGTGGATTCCGTGCAGAAGGGCTTTTCTTTACCCCAGCTCGTGGTGCTCAGGTGGTCCGCCGGAACGCCCAGGCTCACCAGGTATTCCTTGACGGCATTGGCGCGGCGTTGGCCGAGGGCGAGGTTGTACTCCGTGGAGCCACGTTCATCGCAATGGCCTTCGATGGTCACGCGAATATTAGGATAGTTCTTGAGAAAGTCGCCGGTCTTCTGCAGCGCTTCGCGCGCGTCCGGCCGGATCGCCGCAGAATCGTAATCGAAGTAAGCGTCGCGCACTTCCTTCATGAAGAGCTCGTCGAAACTTTCTTTGGGAGCTGCCGCAACAGGGGCGGGCACATTGACCGTAACACGCACGCTGGCATCCGTGCTGCCGCCCGAGCCGCTGGCGGTAAGCGTATAAGTGGTGGACTCCGCCGGAGTAACGGTGGTGGAACCTTGCGGGGTCACCGCGCCCACTTCCGGTGCGATGGAAACGTTGGCCGCATCGGTGGTGGTCCACGAAAGTTTTACAGATTCACCCTTGTTGATGGAGGTGCGATCCGCGGTGAGATTCGCAGTCGGCTTTACCGCAGCGGGTGGGGGAGTGTAGGCCGGCGGAGCGGCGGCGGGTGGCTTTTTGTTGCAACCAGCGACAAGCAGAGCGGCGACGGAGAGAGAGATAAGCAACGAGCGAACGTGCGGGCGGCGGTGTAACTGGATCATGCGTGTCCTCCTAAGACACTTCGGAAACCCGTGTTTGGTCCGCTGGACTGCACGAAATAACCACCAGTGGGCCGGGCTCGGGTGATATGTCGTGACACGATATATTGTAGCGGGTACCGGCGAGAAATTAAAGGAAATGTGCGCGAAGAGATATCAGATATCAGCGACGAGCGAAGGGAGAGGGCTTGGTTGCGTGCGGAAAGGTGGTGATGGGCGGGTCGGTTGAGATGCTTCGCGCAAAAAGCGCGCGCAGGACGACACTCACTCCTTTTTCGATCACCGCACGAGGGGAAGCGTGTGAAACAGAGATGGAAGAAGGATTGGTTAAACGAGGGAAATATGCGGGGAACGCGACGATTGGGAGCTTTCGCGCAGAGAGAGTGCTCAGGATGATTGGGTCGCATGTCAGCGCGTAGACCAGTTAGGGGATTCGTTGTGGCCGCTGGTGGTCAGTTGGTGAGGCTGCGTGCCATCCGCGAGCATCGTCCAGATTTGGCGTGAACCGCCACGTGTGGATTCGAACACGATGTGGCGGCCATCCGGAGCCCACGACGGCCTTTCGTTCCGCCCGCTGTCGCGCGTGATTTGCAAGGTCTTACCGGAGACCACGTCAAGGACGTAGATGTCGTAATTTCCGGAAGGACGCCGCCAGGAAAAGGCGAGTAGCTGGCCGTTGGGCGACCAAGCGGGGTCGATAACATAGCCCATGTCCGCCAGTTCGATCTTGCGTGTGTCGGTGCCGTCCGAGTTCATCATATACAGCTGCGGCGTACCGCCGCGATCACTGACGAAGGCAACCGTCTGACCGGTTTTTGGATTCCACGCAGGTGAAGTGTCCGCGCCATTCGAAGCGTAGGTCAAACGCTTGGGGCGGTTGCCGCTGGCGTCGGTCACATACAAGGCGGGATTGCCTTGCATGGAAGAAGAAAACATAACCTGCATGCCGTCGGGCGACCAGGTGGGCGAGTTATTGGTGCCGCGATAACGGGCGAAAGAAACCAGTTTGTTGGCATCGAACGAGTACATGCAAATTTGCGCGCTGACTACCCCGCTGACCGGGACGAAACAGGTGAACGCGATGCGCGAGGCATCCGGCGACCAGCGCGGAGTCAGCGACACGGAATGCAAGGACGTGAGCTGGTGCTGGTTCGCGCCGTCATAATCCATCACCCAAAGTTCTTTGGCGCCCACGTTGCCGCGGATGAAGGCGATCTGCGTGGAGGCGATGCTGGGCAGCCCGCCGGAAAGCTTGCTAATGATTTCATCCGCGAACTGGTGGGCAAATTTGCGGACTTGCGCATCAGTGGGCGCGCCGCGATACACCTTGCCGACGATAGCCTGGCTGGAAGTACTGCGGACATCGAACATCCAGGCAAAGACGGAAACTTCCGAAGCTGTTTCCGTCAGATTGCCAAACGCCAGGTAAGAGGCGTTGACCGGAGGTTGCGACCATTCGAGCATCTGCAACTCACCAGGTTGGCCCGGCGCTTTGGGGGGATAGAAACTGGGGCTGGCGAGGTCGATGATGCCCGAGAAGGCCAGGTCCTCGCGGACTACGCTGGTGAAGAGGGCGGAATGGGCCTTGTCGGTATCGACTTTGGGCACGAAATCCGAAACCGCGATACGCGGGATTTGCGTGTTCCCCAGCCCGGTTCCGGTGCGGAACCAATCTTGTGCGAAGGAAGGGGAGGCCAGGAGAAGGAGGATGAGGAGGCAAAGCAAAATCGGCAGGGCGTTTTTCTTTAGCAATCGATCCTCCAGGTCGGGAGTACGTGCAGCGAGAATTGTGGAAGCTTTAGGATAGCAGAGCGCATAGCGCCGTCCGAAAAATTGCGTTGAATGGCTTGGCTCCCGTGCTTCCCTCATCGCGTCATGCTCAGGTCAAAGTCGAAGGTCACATCAACGTAGCGCCCGGAGTAATCGGCGGGTAGAGCAGGGAAGTGCTCGATACTGAGCAAGGCACGTTGTGCGGAGTCGTCCATAGAACGATTGCCGCTGGATTCCGAGATGCGAATATTTTTGACGGTTCCGTCACGTTCGATGGTGAAGGTGAGCGTGGTACGCGCCCGTCGAGCGGCACGCACTCCGGGATCGATGGTGTTCTGCATCCAGTTTTGATTGACGGCGCGGCGCACCGCTTCGATGTACCAGCCGTAGCGCGACGCAAAGTCGCCGCCCCCCGGGCCGATGGCCGCCACACCTCCGTTGAGCGGGCCGGGCGTATCGGCCGCGCCGGTGGGAATCGGAGGCGAACCACCCTTGCCATAGTTCACAGCGTTGGGAGGGGCCGGGGTTTTCTTTTCGAAGACTTTGGAAAGTTTGCTGGGCGGAAGCGGTTTTTCCTTCTCGAACTTCGGAATGGGCGTGGAGTCCGTTTTTGGTTCCGGAGGTTTGGGTGGCTCTTCCTTGTAAAGACCCTTGGTAATGTCCACGGCTTCGGACTCCGTGGGATTGATCGTTGGAGGCATGGGAATTCCGGCGCTCGGCGGCGCGACCAGATTGACTTTGACGCTGCTGTCGCCACCACTGCCGACCCCACCCCAGGATTCGCCGGTGCGTTGCAGCCAAACGCCTGCGAGCAGCGCGGCCGTGAGCGCGATATGAAAGACGACAGAGTAGGGGAAGTAGCGCTTGAGGCTCAGATCGTCGGTGGTGTACACGAGTTCGGACATATCGCTGTTAGAACGGCATGGAGCGCGCGCGCTTGCAGAGGTTTCGCGGGCCGCAGGGCATGCAGATCGAAGACGGATTCCTCGCTTCGCCCGGAAGGACAACGTTTGCAATTGGCGTTAGCTCGAGCATGGTCATTTGTTACGGTCGTTGATGGGTTGTGTGACGATGCTGATATTGGTTATGCCGGAAACGCGCAGGGTGTCGATTACCGAGCAGAAGGCGCCGAAGGGCACGGTTTCGTCGGCACGCAGATACACCACATCGTTTCCGTGCTTGGCCTGCTTCTTGATTTGGTCGGCGAGCTGATGGATGTTCACGGGATTGTTCCCGAGATACACCAGTTGCTTCTTGTCGATGGTGACCACCAGCTTTTGTTCCGTAACTTCCTTGATGTAATGGGTCTTGGGCACGTCCACTTCGATGCCCGACTGCAGGATGGGCGCGGTGATCATGAAGATGATGAGCAGCACCAGCACCACGTCGATGAACGGCACCATGTTGATTTCCGAGAGCGAGGTTTGCGTGGATTTGGATAGTTGCGGCATGGCGGTTTAGTGACTCGCGATTTGTGATTTCCAATTCGTGGGAAAATGAACGACGATGCGCGACCAGCGATCAGGGGAGAAGTGGGGAGTGTCGAGTGGCGAGTGTTGCGCGGGGCCGTTGAGACCAGTCGTCGCGCAAAAGGCGCTTGGCGAGGGAAGGAAAGGCAGGCGGCCTAAAGCCGCCCCGACAGGGCAGGAGGAGACGAAATGGGGAGAGGCGCTCATGGTCAGGTGAAGGTTTTTTCGATCTGCGACGTGAATTCGTTGGCGAAGGTGTCCAGGCGCTGCGCCAGGTCGCGAATGTCTTGCAGGAAATAGTTGTAGGCAATCAGCGCGGGGATGGCGGCGAAAAGTCCGGCGGCGGTGGTCACCAACGCTTCGGCGATACCGGGAGCCACCGCCCGAAGGCTTGCGGCTCCGGAAGTGCCGAGTCCCGAGAAGGCGTCAATGATGCCCCAAACCGTGCCGAAGAGTCCGATGAAGGGAGTGACGCCAGCGGTGGTGGCCAGCCAGGACATGCCCTTTTCGACGCGGCGCACCTCGTCGGTGGATGCCAGCTGCATGCTCACGGTAACCGCCTGCAGCGATTTCACTTTCGGCGGAGTGGGGTTGCCTGTGCCGGTCATTTGCGACTGAAGTTCGCGATAGCCCGCGGCATAGACATTGGCGAACGGTGAGCCGGCGGAGACTAGTCCTTGCGGGTTGGCCACCCCTTTGGTGGCCCGAAAGATTTTCAAGAATTGATCGCTTTGACGGCGGATGCGCCCAAACAGCCCGAGCTTTTGGAAGATGAGCGCCCACGAAATCAGTGAAAAGAAGAGCAGAATCGCCAGAACGGCGCGGGCTACCCATCCGGTTTGCGCAAGAATGTCAAAAATGTTGCCGACGTACAGTGCCGATAGGAGAGAAATGATGTCAAACCCCTCAGTTTGAACAAATTTTGCCGACAAAATGAGCCTAGCAGACGAGTGGAAATGAAGCAAAGAAGTTATCAAGCAGAGACGCACAGGAAGTAAAGGCGGCGGAGGACATCGAGCGGCTTCAAGCAGGCCAAAACTCCCCGCGGCAAATCAGAAACAGCAGCGAATCAGAAACCTTGACCTGGGAGTAGGTCTCCTATAGGCTGGCCCCTGTTGTTTTCGTAATTCCTACCTCAGGCCTGGGCCATTCCGGGATATTTGTCGCGAAAAAACGAAAGAGAGGATGAGTTATGCGGCTGAGTCGATTTGCGTTGGGAATCGCGTTTGCGATGGCGGGTGTGTTCCCAATCGCGGCACAAGAAAAGACGGCAGAAATACCGAAGGTACTGCAGGTCACGCGAGAGTATGTGAAGGCCGGAAGAGCGGGAGCAGCGCATGAGAAGACGGAAAGCGTGTTCGTGGAGGCGGAACGGCGGGCCAAGTGGCCGACACACTACATCGGCCTCACGTCTTTATCCGGGAGGTCTCGGGCTTTGTTCCTGACGTCCTATGCGTCCTTCGAGGCCTGGCAAAAGGATAGTGAAGCAATGGCAAAGAACACGGCGTTGTCTTCGGCGATTGACCGCGCATACATGGCGGACGGCGATCTGCTGGAAGGATTGGACCAGGGCGTGTTCTATTACAGTGAAGCGAAAAGCTTGCACCCGAGGGCGGACTTGTCGCCATTTCGCTACATGGAATTTACTTTGTTCAAGGTAAAGCCCGGGAAAGACGAGGAGTGGGACGAGGTCGTCAAGCTGGCCAAGACCGGGTATGAGAAAGGCATGCCCGACGCGCACTGGGGCATGTTCCAACTGGCGTTTGGTGGACATGGGGGCACGTATCTGGCGATCACGGGACACAAGTCGTTGGCCGAAATCGACCAAGGGTTCGCACAGGGAAAGCAATTCGCCGCGGCCCTGGGTGAAGACGGGATGAAGAAACTCAATGAAATGTTTGCTTCTTGTGTGGAGAGCACTTCGCAGCAGCTATTTGCGGTCAATCCACATATGAGCTACGTGAGCGACGAGTGGATCAAGTCCGATCCAGAGTTTTGGCAGACTAACCCTCCAACAGCAACAGCAAAGGCCGCAGAAACTAAGAAGAAACCCTAGAACAGCAGAGGAAGAAGTAAGGAAGTAAGGACAGGAAAACCCCACCCTCAGTGAGGCACCCGCGCCCGGTGATCCCGGGGAAGAGAGCTTCCTCGCTCCGCAGACTGCGCTCGGAATGACGGTGTGTGGGTGTGCTCCTCGGGTCTTCGTTTCCTTACTCACTTCCTTACTTCGTTGCTTGCGCATTCTTAATTCGAGGTACTGCGACAGAGTTTTCAGCAACGCCTCCGGTGTGAGCTGGTCTGGTGGAACGGCGCCGGACCAGCGCAGATTGATCCGAGAGCCGCCCTGCATGCGCTTTCCCGCAACTTCCTGGGCTTTCATCTGACTGGCAACTTGCGCCTGGTGTTGGTTGATGGAGTCCTGGCGCTCGCGACGGGCGCGTTCGCGATCGCGCTGAAGAGCGTTCTTTTTGTCCGGGTCATCGGTATCCGCAATCTGTTTTTCCAGATTCTTTTCGTAATCATTTTTTTCCAATGGCTTCGCGGTAACGGTGGTTGGTGTCGTCGCCAAAGGTGCCGAAGCCGCCGTCGTCGAGTTGAAATTCAATGATGTCCTTCTTGACCACACGGCGGTAACCCGTGGGACGTCGCCCTGACGGATGGCCACACCAAATTGCTTGATGCGCCCGGAGTAGCCTTTCCAATCCATTGGCGTAGGCTTGTTGAAGCCGCAGGTCGACGCCCTTTTGGGTGCCGGGCATATCAATTTTCACCACCACTTGCTTGCCCGTGAAAATAGGATTGCAGCGCTGCAGATCCTGGGCAGGCGTCCCAACGAGGCAACCGCGTACAAGAATGACTTGCCGTCGCGAGCAATACTTTGAAGTGGCGTTCGATTGCTAAGCGTTCTTCGCGTAATCCGACATTTTGATAGTGACTTCACACAGGAGTTAGAACTGATGACGAGGAGTCGCCCGTTCTCACTCCAAGAATGGCTCTTGTACGAGAAGCGACTAGCAAGCAGAAGGGAGAACCTGTCCGCAGTGTTTGCAGTGGCTAGCGTCTCTGTCGTGGAGAGTGAGAGCGCAGCCGGGACAAACGCGCGGGGCTGGCCTGATGGAGGTTCGTGCCAATTCGAATGAGAAGATGCCTGTTGGCACGGCGATTATTCCATAGCCCAACACCATGAGGATCGAGGCGATGAAGCGGCCAAGGACCGTGTGTGGTGAGATATCACCGTATCCCACAGTGGTAACCGTGACGATGGCCCAGTACATTGCCGCCGGAATGCTCGTGAAACCGTTTTGCTCGCCCTCGATCTGATACATCATCGCGCCAACCAAGATCACCACGGTCAACACAGTGAACAGGAACACGGTTATTTTGGGAAGGCTGGCGCGGAGAGCCAGTTTCAAAACGGTCGCTTCGCCGAGAAACTGTGTGAGTTTGAGAATGCGGAAGACACGCAGAAGGCGAAGCGTGCGGACCAGTGTGAACGTGTGAGTGATGCCGAAGAATACTCCGAGATAGACGGGCAGGATGGCTAGTAAGTCCACTGCGCCGAAGAAGCTGGTGGCGTAACGCCACGCATTCGGGGCGCAGGCGAGACGCGCCGCATATTCGAGAGTGAAGAGGCCAGTAACGATCCATTCTCCGGCCTGTAAATAAGGACCGTAGGCATCATGGATATTGCGGACACTGTCGAGGAGAACCGTGAGGACCCCAAGAATAATGAGCAACAGCAGGGCGAGGTCGAACAAGCGGCCGGCAAAGGTGAAATGACCGAAGATGATCTCATGAAGCTTGTCCCGCCAGTGAGCGCGATGATTCAAGGTGAGAGTCCAATCTATTCTTGGTTTTCAATCGCGATTGCCACAGAAAATTTGAATTAGGATACTGCAAGGCTCATCGGGGGGCCAGGAAGCAATGTGAGGTTCATTGAGCGCGCCGTTTGGGCTAAGTTCGCCTCTCCAACGTGCGCTTTGATCTATGTTCGGTCCGAGGCAGGACGCTAGGTCCTGGTGAGTCGGGTTACCGGACATCTTCCTCCTAGTACGGGCGGCGGCCTAGAGTCGTCTCATGGATACCCGTTGGGAGGCGGTGTCCATGAGAAAGAAACTGGAACGGCGCAAAGCGACCCGGCCAAAGTCGAAGCTCGGTCTTCCTGACCTGGAGCACGCGAAATCCGCAGTACTCGTGAGTCTCCGGTCGCCTGAATCGCAGCGCAGCTATCGCCGTTCGATCGAAGACTTCGTCTGCTGGTACTGCTCCGAACCCCGGCTTTCCTTCAACAAGACCGTAGTGACGCGCTACAGGATTCATCTCGAGGGGAAGCTGCTGGCCCCTGGCACCATCAACGTCCGGCTTGCTGCAGTGCGACGACTGGCATATGAGGCCGCAGACACTGGATTGCTCAGTCCGGATTTGGCTGCGGGCATTCGTCGCGTGAAGGGCGCAAAGAAACTTGGCATGAGACTCGGCAATTGGCTAACCGTAGAAGAAGCTCGTGCCTCGTGGCAGCTACCCAATATGCATAGCGTGAAAGGCAAGCGGGATCGCGCCATTCTAGCCGTGCTTCTCGGTTGTGGTCTACGTCGGAAGGAACTTGTCGATTTGAATTTCGACCACATTCAGCTGCGCGAGGACCATTGGGCGATTGTCGACCTCGTAGGGAAAGGAGGGCATATCCGCACAGTGCCGATGCCGGATTGGGTAAAACAAACGGTCGATGATTGGCTAACCGCTGGGCAAATTACTCATGGTCGAGTTTTTCGGTGTGTCTGTCGAAGAGGAAGAGTCTGGGGAGCACGCATTACGGAGAAAGTCGTCTGGCACATAGTCAAAGCGTGCGCCGCACAGCTCGGGATTCTCAAACTCGCCCCGCATGATCTTAGAAGATCATGTGCCCGGCTATGTCACAATTCAGGAGGCGAATTAGAGCAGATTCAATTTCTTTTGGGGCACGTTTCGGTTCAGACGACCGAGAAATACTATGTGCAGACAGTAGATATGTGCAGTGGGTGTCCTAAGTCACCTATTGTAAACGCGCGCGCATAGCTGGACCCAGCATAATATCCTCGGTTGGTTGGCGGAGCTCGGGTCAAGGTTGTCATACACGTGTGTCCGTGGGAAGGGTTACAAGGAACGGAGCCAGTCGAGAAGGTCTTTGTTCTGCTGCCAGCATGGGATCGTCTGGACTTGTGAAGGCTCGCTGATTTTTTCAAGGGCGTTTCGTTTCATCTCCAGATTTGCCCTCGCGTAAATCTGAGTCGTTTTAGCATCAACGTGGCCGAGGAAGTCGCGGATCATGTCGAGCGAGACTCCGCTCTGCAACAGGTGCATACCCTTTGTATGTCTCAGCGTGTGCGGGCTTACGGCTCGGTTCAAACTCGGACACTTGCTTCGTGCCAGGACGACGTATTTGTGAAGGATGTAGCGGATTCCCGAACGCGTCAGTCGCTCGTGACGCGCGTTGTGGAAAAGCGGCCTGTCGAACTGTTCGGGATAATCAGGGTGGTTTTCCTGCCTGTGACTGCGTAGAAGCTGAACCGTGTTGGCCATCAAAGGCACAGCCCGCATTTTGCGCCCCTTTCCCAGAAGACGAAGCTGCGCGGGTGGATCCAAACGCACGTCTCCGACGGAAAGATCGACCAACTCCTGAACACGCGCTCCCGTGTCGTAAAGGACGCTCAGCAAGACCGCATCCCTTCGACCCTCTGGCGTGCGGAGATTTGGCTGCGCCAAGATCTCCGCCAACTCTTCTTTGGAAAGGTAGCTGACGGTTGGCCGAGCATGTTTCCGCAGCGGGATCGCGAGGATTTTTTGACACTGATGCATACGGGTCGGCTCTTCCGTCTGAACATATCGGAAGAATGCATGCAGGGCCGCAAGGCGTTGATTTCGTGTGCGGGGTGAAGACTTTCTTTCTCGCTCCAGGTGGTCCAAGAATGCTTCGACGAGCGAAACGTCGATCTGTTCGAGACGTAACTTTTCCGGAGCGATTCCCTGCACATCACGGCAGAATCGGAGAAGGAGAGTGAACACGTCGCGGTATGCCTTGATAGTGTTCGGACTGACATTCCGCTGGGCGCCCAGATAGTGCGTCAAAAAGCTCGTGACGTGAACGGAGAAATCGGTCGGTTTCATCGCTCGACCCTCCGCGGAATGACGTCGCCAAAGGCCGCATCCGCTCGCGCCGTAATCTCGGGAAAAAGTTCGGCGGTAAGATGAAGGTAATGCTGAGTCCCGGCAAGATTCACATGTCCGAGGTAGGTCGCCAGAAGAGGAAGTTTGGCGTCGAGATCCTCACCGTCTCGATACCAACGTCGTAAGGTATGGAGGGCAAAGAGGTGACGATAATCGTGGATTCTGGGGCCTTTGCCTCGTCCCGCGTGGGGAATCCCACACTGCACCAGCAGTTCACGAAAAAGTGTGTAAACGGTGCGTAAAGCGAAAGGCCCTCCGCTCGGTCCCGCGAAGAAGATCGCATCGGGCGGGCGGTTTGCGAAATGGTCGGCGTACTTGCGCAATCGGTTTACCAAGGACAATGCGGGAGGAACCAATCGGTCTTTGCGGAACTTTCCCTGCCGAACCGTAATGATGCCTTGATCGAGATCGACGTCTCGAACACGTAGTTTCAGTACTTCTCCGACACGAAACCCGCATCCATACAGGAGCCGGAAGACTTCCGGCATAATGAGGTGCCGCAAAGGCGACCGCGCCGTCGGCTCAAGCGCATCGACCGCCTGAAAGAACTTTCGAAGCTCTTCGTCGGTCAACATTCTCGGTACGAAGGTCGATGGATTACGAGCAGCCAATGCGGAGTCGGGAACGTAGGCGGGATAGCCGGCTCGCAACAAGAACGTCGAAAACTGACGAATGAGGGTGATCCGTCGCTGTTGGGTGCTCGCACTTTCGTGTGGTTTCTTTGCCAACCAGTTCCGGGCCACGGATCGAGGCAATTCCAGTGTCGTCAATCCTTCTTGCACCAGGAAATCGTCAAGGCGGTGCAAGATGCGAATCGGTTCATGATAGGCGTAACCACAGGCGTGCTTTTCCTGGAGGAATTGATCCATGAAGGGAGCCAGAACGCTCTGGAACCCGGTGGTGGATGCATCATTCGGCATGATTCATCTCCTCCGGATCCAATGCTACGCTCCGCAAGGCTTCAACATTAGCCTTCGCGTAGATCCGCGTCGATTCCAAACTGGTATGTCCCAAGATCTCCGCAATGGTTGTAAACGGCGTTCCCTTCTCCAGGAGCTGAGTTGCTAATGTGTGGCGTAGTGAATGGATGCCATGCTTTTGTGCGGTCCGAAATCGGATTCCTCCCAGCAGGCGCCAATACGTGACAATGTGGTGCAGATTGTTTCCCTTGAAAGGATCAAAAGGAGGGTTCGCTTTGAGGAAGACCTCTCGATGCACTGTTTGGGGACGACCCGACTTCAAGTAGTCGATCAGAGCTTCGCCCACTTCGTTGGTCAGAGGCAGCCTCAATGGTGCACCTGTTTTCGATTGCGTGACTTCTATGCTCGAATCCTCCCAATGAAGCTGATCGAGTTTCAGTGTGCGAATGTCTCCGACACGCAGTCCCAATCGGCATGCCATCAAGAGAATCGCGTAATCTCGTTTACCTTTCGCCGAACTGCGATCGACGGTCTCCAAAAGCCTGAGGACGAGTTCCTGTTCCCAGACCGATGGGATCGTTGCATCCCGGGGAACGCGGATTTTCGGCAGCTCCGTGCTTAAATCCTTTTGCAGAATCCCACGCATTGTCAGAAACCGGAGAAAAGAACGCATATCCGAAACGATTCGCGCAACTGTCTTCGGCTGCAACCAGTGATCCCGACGGATCTTTCCAAGGGGAAGATCCGCCCGACAAGAGATGAACTCGGAAAGATCGAGTGCCTGAATTTGATCGAGAGTCCGCGCTTTCCTTGAATGGAGAAAATCTAAGAAGATCGTCAGTTCTGTCGTACGCCCATGAAGAGTCCCCGGTCGAAGGTGAAGGCGATCCTTACAATACTGTACGTAGTCACGAAGTGTATTCTGCATGGCCGGAACTAGATGGATCGCCTCCACGTCCGCGAACGCTCGCTCGATGCGGCCGGTCTCAGCAAAACCTACAAGTACGCTTACTCCCCACACCGTATGCTTGCGCCACCCCTGGCCCCTCCTTTCCCTCTCCTCATCACCGACGCGATACTCCTTTAGAAAACGGGTCGCCAAATCTTCAGAAAACTCATCACCCAGTTCGTTTCGCTCGGAAAACTCGATGAGATGCTCCCAAATTGCCCGATATCGGTTCCGCGATCTCCGGCTGTAACCCATTCGCTCGATCTCGCCCAGCGCGTCAGTGACAAGGCGCTTAAGTGGCAAGTTCCTCGAAATTGGAAAATTGGTTTGCTCCATGACGGACCTCCTTGAAAATGCGGCGGCCTGTAGCCGCCGAGGAGGCGCATCATGAAATCTTATGTGGTGCGATCCAAGAGGAATAATCGCACTGACAAGCACTTACCGAAGCCACTCTACATAACCATCCGCTGCGCATAATATCGCAAATGTGCTGCAGCACATTTGAAATATCTAGGCTGTAAACAACGATTCCGTGGGGCCGTTAATGATCGAATCGGAATCGAGCCCAGTTGATCGCGACGTCTTTCACGAATTGTCGGGAGCGTCGTCCGTATCGCTATAAATCCTGCGAAAGGTCTCAGCGCCATCTTTGATCTTGGCAATCTTGTCTGCTTCCAGGCCAACCAGGTCAGGCTCTTTTAGCCAGCCATCTCGCATGAGCAGTGCGAAGACCCGCAGCAAGTCCGAGTAACGGTATTGATAAACGCGATCTATGGTCTTCCGGCTTTCCGTGAGGTACTCTTCCAACTCCCACAGATCAGAAGGATCCACCACCTTCGTCATTCTATGCTTCGCCTCGGCGATGATCGCTGCGAGGTGTCGGCCCAGTGCTTCGTCGAACGCTCTCCTGGCCGCTTTCTTCTCGGCCGGTGACCAGGGTATGTGTTTTATGAATTGCTCCGCGGAATCCATTGAGGCATCCATAGCACGGTCACAACGAGTGAATCATAATCACCGGGAATCTTCGCTTCAACAGCGAAAACATTTAACATAGCCATTTCGGCAGGCACTGGGAGCAAGTTGTCCGGTAAGGCGACTGGGGAGCCAGATGTCCGGGCGCGTAATACGTCCAAATGACCGCGACAGCGTGTCATTCCCAAGCACTAGGAATGACCAACCGGTGATAAACTGCGCACATGGCTACCAAAAGCAAAACCAAGAAGAAGCAGACGGAGTCGAAGAGAACTGGGGGGCAAGAAGGTGGCGCCGATGAAGAAGGCGGTTAAGAAAAAGCTGGCGAAGAAGAAGGCAGTTCCGAAAAAGGCGAGCGTGAAAACGAAGGTCGGCGGCAAAAAGACAACCGGTGGGAAAACGGCGGACGCACTTAAGAAACAGGTTCGCGGGAAAAGCCAAAGCGTGGATACGACGGCATTCGCACTGGAGCGACTGGGATCGCGGTCGGGCGAACAATCGGGAGATTTGCAGGGATTGTCCAACGTCCAAGGTGCGGATTCGGAGAGTGTGGACGAGCTGCTCGAGCAAGGAAATGCGTTCGAGGCCGATGTGGTGAAGGGCGTGGAAGACGCTGGGAACGCTGACGAGGGGGAGGTTCGCTCACATGAGGTGCCGCAGGATGATGTTCCCGGCAAATATCTGGATAAGAAGCAGTGAGTGAGCGGGTCATACCGGCGCCGCGCGCTCCGGCAACCCTCGCTAGAGACGGCTAACGGAACGGCGGTCCTTGCGCTAACTGCGTTTCTTGATTTGGCGCACCCTCTGCGTTCCGCCACTGTCACCGTGGCTGTCTATTCGGATGCCTGACGCGGGTTTCCGCTGCGGGGCTTTTCCTTCGGCGTCGCGGCGGAACTTTACTCGTCCGCCGCCGCACTCGTCAACAGGCTTCAAGACAGCGCCAATCGGCTCTCCTATCCAGTTCCATACCCCGTGATTTTTGAAAACTGAATTGCGCACCACTTCTTCGGACGTGTAAGTCCCGTGACTCACGAACAGATAGTAAGCATTTTGGGACACGACGATTGCATTGCGGCTCGAAATGTCGATTATTTTGCCGTTGATGCTGTTCCATGCGTGGGCAAGCCGCCCGCCGAACGTGCCCTCGTGGTACAGCATCTTGCCTTCGCTGTAAAGCGTAGCACGCTGGGCGTTCACGTAGCATCGGCATCGCTCCGGCGTTACCTGTGCCAGCACCTCATGGAGGATTGCCGTTTCCCGCTTGGTCAGTCTCATTCGCCCAGAATACCAGCCTCGCGAGTCAACTTCACAATCACACGTCGTCTGTAAGCAGGGTCGGCGAGCCGAAACGCTAGTGGGCGGAAGGTTTGCAGTACTTTCAGAAATTCCTGCTGTCGCAATCTCCAGATGGAAATGCACAAAGATTGAACCGGGCGAGCGCAAGACGGGCCGAAGTTGAGGGTTGGATTCTTGCAGTTTTGTAGCGCCCCAAGAGTGCAAGGCGGGCGAGCCGAGTGAGGATAGAATCAGGAAGCTGGAGGGATGTATATTGGGTCAGGTCGTTCCGCCAGCGTGAGCAATATAGAGGTCTCTTATGTACATCTCGCCGCGCTACAGCGTCAGCAACTGGAAGATACTCAATTTCTCTACTCCATCCGATTGACGAACCGCAGTTCGTCTTCTGGAAGACCGCCTAAACGCCAGATTTTTCGATGCAGCCGAAGCGATTGATCAGCAAGATTTCGCCGGATTTGCTGTGCTCGCACTGGACTGTCTTCTGATTGAGACATTGCAGCAATTCAAAGAAGGCGTTGTCCAATCGAAGCTATTTCACGCCACGCTTCGAAAGCATTCGCTGCGTACCTCCGTGCTCTCCGTAATCGCAGCGATGGACTGCTATGCCAACGTCAAGAAAATGAACTACATTTGTAATCCGTAGCCTCGCCGACCTGATTACCTTTCTATACGCTGGTCCACGCCGCAACCCACTTTCCCGTTCTCTATTCCCGGCGTATCATCCCGGCATGAGCAAAGCTACCGTGAATGAAACGCTGTTCCTTTTTCTGTTCCGCTGCGAGAAATGCCATAAACCAGTTACGGCATGGTCACGCATGCCCATACCGGGCACATTGGAAGAAGCCGAGAAACACATTCTGCCGCTTCACTGCGTGAAGGAATGTGGATGGTCAGGCACAAAGATGGGAAGTGAAGCATTAGCAAGTTGGGCTGTTCCGTGGCATTACGAAACTGAATTGTGAAATGGCTGCCGATGTACAAAAAATCGGTAAACCCGGCGGGCCTATCCGGTATCTGCACGGTACACTACCCTGAAAAGTTTGCCCCTGCTGTCACCAAGGCACGGCGTGATCCGGTCGAAAGCTGGGCGGTCCCCTGGACATACGCAACCACCGGGCCCTTCGATCAATCGTGAGAATGGTTTGAAAGCAGTTCGGGCGTTTGGACTCCGAACTGAAGTCTCATTTTCAAGATGTTTCCCTTGGCATCTTGCACGTTTATAGTTAGCGGAAACTCGTCTTCTCCTCCGAGAGGTGGCGCCGCCGCATAGCTGGTGATGAGGGCTTGCCGACAGTTTCTAAACACCCGGCCTCGGGCAGATCGTTACCAGCGATAACGTCTGCGTAGGTGACGATACGCCCAGAATGTGCCGGGCGCGAACCCGCATTTTACTCATGTGTAGCACGTTAGCAAACTCCCCACTACGGGAGAAGGCGCAAACGATGATCCGCACGCTGCCTCTCCGCCGTAAGAGCGGAGTCAGCGGTACCTGAGGCGGCTGATACTGGGCGGCTGCGCCGGGCTGTGAACCCCTCTTTGACAAGGCCGAAGATTGTGCGGCGATTTTGAGTAATCACCTTCAGCCAAGCGAAGCGGCTCATTTGAGGAAAGTAGATTCCGCGAAAACACATTCGTGCAATGAAGATGTTTATTCGATGGTCCAGCGGCTTGTGAGCAAGTGCATGGACGGCTTTTTCCAATGCTTCCGGGCTGTAGGAATTGGCCCACGCGTACTTCATCTCGGTGTGAGCCTCTGCGATTGTCATCTTCAGCGGCGTGTGGGCCATCTCAAAGGGTATGAACTCCTGCCAATGCTTCGGCCGCGTTAGTCGCCCCGCGGCTTCTAGCCTCTTGTATAGAGGCGTCGCCGGCAGCGGTGTGAGTAAGCCAAAGATGGGTAGCCCAGGGGGCCAGGTACGAATCTCCCGAAGTGTCCGCTCCGCGACTCCGGGCGTGTCGTTATCCATGCCGAAGATGAACGAAGTGATCGCATAAACGTTGCGCAGGGCGAGCCTCTCAAGCACGGCTGCGTACTCACCCGGCTTGTTGAAACCCTTCTTCACGTCGGCAAGATTGGCTGGATCGATGGATTCCATGCCGATAAAAATCCACTTGCCGCCTGATGCCCCAATGAGGTCAACGAGCTCCTCGTCGCGCAACAGGTTGGCGCTGATCTGCGCGACCCAGTGCACCTGTGCGCCAGCGGCGATGATATCCCGCAACAACGATTTCGTCCGCTTGACGTTGATTGCAAAGTTGTCGTCGATGAAGAAGACCACAATTTGACCACGCTCGCTCCGCGCTCGGGCTTTCAACAGCAACAACTCGTCCACAACACTCTTGTTCGTCCGAAAACGGATTGAGTCGCCGAAAAAGCCGGTGACCGTGCAGAACTCGCAGCCATAGGGGCACCCGCGACCCGACTCTACGGGAATGATACGAAATGTCCCATAGCCATCGCCGACGCGCTGGAGCATACTTTTCGCGACTTTCGGAACCAAGTTGAACTGGTCGAGATTTATCGTGTCCCACGGAATCGCGGGATATGACTGGAGTCCCGGTTTGCGTTCCTTGCCAGTTTCATCGACCGGAGCGTAGATGTCTCTGAGTTGGCCCCGCGCGGCGTCCTCGACGATGTTCGGCCAGGTTTCGTCCGCTTCACCAAGGGCCACGGCGTCCGCATGGCGCGGGCCGCCATTTCGACCGAGCGCCTCGTCAGCCATTTCTGTAACGTGAGGTCCGCCCATTACGACAGGGACACCCGTGACGCGAACAGCGTCAGCGACCCTATATGCTTTTGCTATCATCCGGGTCATTGCCCCGATTCCGACCAATCCGATGTTTTGTACCCGCACAAATCGCGCGATGTCAGCTTCACCCATCGGTAGTGCGTTGCCATCCATTAGTACAACTTCGTGGCCGGAGGGAGTCAGTGCCTGGAGAAGAAACATCCAAAGATGCGGCATGAAATTGCGTGTGACGCCATTGTCCGGGTTGTAGAGCAAGATTCGCATCAGCTCTTCTTCATTTAGAAGCCGCTTCCATTTGCCCGCCTGCGTCTGAACCGGAGATATTGTGGATCTTACCTTAGGGAACGAGCCCAACCTTGGCACCTATCTAGAGAACCTCCAGTCACGACTTGGATGCTCCAATCAATTCAAGCCGAGGTTACATCTTAACGCCTGCTAATTCCAATCCAAATATCCATAGCGTCTGCAGCGATTTGTGTCCTTCACGTAGGCGTGCGAGTAGACAACACAACGTCGCAGTTGACGTATTTATAGTAAGTAGGTCTCGATAAAACGCGCTAGTGTTGAACAAACCGATCAACTCTCGGCCGCAATAGGTAGCCAGAACTGTGAGACTCCGGTTGCGGGGAATAGCCCCTCTTCCTTGGCGTTCAAGAATCCCCATGATCTACGGCCTTCTAACTCATTGAAATCACGGAGAGAGATCCGTGGAGTGTCGGTCTTCGATATTCATCTGATTGATGAAGGTCGCATAGCTCCTCATCGGCCCAAAAACGTCGAAGTTCTTAGCTTCGCAATGTATTGATTTCGCTCGCTCTGTTTTCGCTACTTGCCGTGCCCAGAATCAGATGTTTCTGGGCATCGGTGGCAGGGCATCTCGTACTAGCCTTGAGCGTATATCCTGAGAAGAAGGTCGAAGTTCGTGCTCTGGAACGCCCACAGTTTTGGGTCCTCGTAGACGTTCCTCGGTCGCTTTTTTTGTTCTTCTATAAGGTCCGTCAGCGCGACCATTGGTACGGGCCAGTCTTTCCATTTCTGGTCGTATTGTTGCAAAAGCATGTTGCTTGGCCACTTGTCGGAGATATTGGTAACCGAGAGTAGGCTCGACCTGCTCTTCGTCGAGAATCCGTATCGCCGTTTCCAGCGCGTCATTTACATTCAAGTTCTATCCTTCTGCGGGGTAATCCTCGCTGCACTATAAGAGGTTGTCAACGGCACTGCCTGTGAATCGCGAAGGAAAGAGTTGGACAACTCGCGGACACCAGTTCTTACTCGACGTGAGTTCTCCTGCACAACTTCTGGTATGGAAGGTAATAGTAGGTCCTGACGCTAAACCCTACTCCTTGCAAGCGAAACGTAAAGCTCAAGCTGTGAGCAACCCCACAGAGTAATAACCCTTGCTCGAATCTCTGCTCTTGTATTCGTTTGAGCCACAGCTCTTCGCGCTTCCTGTGTTCCTCGATGATCAGCTCGCAGCATGATTCCTGCGAATTCCACAAGTCAATCGGGCTACAGTTCTGAGTTCGTTCTCCGATGCCGAACGCGGCCCTCTCGCTATCTGAAGGTCGACATCCATGTAGTGGTCTGGCTTGAGGATGGAGTCCGCAAATTCCTCCGCGATCGACGGAGATTTCCCGCCAGCTTCCTCGAACACGAAGTCAACTCGACTGATGAAGTCCTCGACCAATATCTTGTAGTCCGGGTCGTCGACGTAGTTATGAAACTTAGGACCTTGGAACTCATGAAGCACTGCAAGCAGTGTTATGGATTGGCTCACGCGAGTACACCTCTCGCCGTCGATTCTTCACCCTCAGCGGATAACTTTTGCAAAGAGATTCTATTTCTTCTCTCCGAACTTGACGACCTTGCACGTGTCGGAGTTCGCGAACACGATGCTCTGAAAGCCTGGTTCCCCGAGGTCGGTGCCTTGTGGAGATGACAAGACCAGTAGAAATACTGCTGCGTCGAGCATCTTCATCGGGAAGTTCTCCTTGGCGAACGTGTTTACACCAAGCAGGGTGGCGAAGTCTAGCGAGCACGTCACACAAAAAAAGGGCTCCCCTCAATGTTGCGGCGCGCGATGGAATCTAGTCACTTCTTCCGCGTGAAGGACTATACTCTCCGTAACTGCGGAGCCACCGTGGAGTCCACCCGCGCTCGACATCGCCACGGGCCAAACCTAGCTCAGTACCGTTATGTGCAAAAGAAATACTCGAAGAGGGCAAGAGCGGAAGCCTTCTGGACGATGGCGGTATTGATCGTCCTCGTTCTCAGTAGCGTTGTCCTGGCCCAACTGGGCGAAACAGACGCTCAGAGAAAAGCCAGGATTGAAGCGGACGAGACCTATTACGTTCAGGTCGCTTGTAAGTTCAGCGAGAAAGCTTGCGCCGTCGCCAAAGAGGACGCGCGAAGGGTGATCTGCAGGCTCTTCCCTGAAGACTGCTATCCAGCAAAATAAAGTATCGTTGCCGCTCGCGGGTCACATCGGGCCGCGCGGCGACATCTACAAGGCGCTGTGACAGCGAGTCACAATTTGGCGGACTTGGAGGCTAAAGCACGACCATACTCGGCGTCCATCGCCCTTAGAATCTGAGAGAGCAGCGTGGCCAGCGTCCAGTGGCCCGAATGAAGTCATACTCGCTCGGCACTCACCTGAAGGGAATTGCCATGAGCTCCCGGGCTAGATTCGAACTAGCAACCCTTCGGTTAACAGCCGTGGAGTGAAATCAAACAACTCATTTCTCTGGCGGCAGTTAGCTACTTATAGGGCCCCAAACGAGAATTCCGTTCTCGCGGCGGTTACATTTCTAGGCTGCTTTCAAACCGATAACATCGACGAGGTCGTCCAGAGCCTGAATCACTGCGGTATATCGTTGGTCGAGGGCGGTAATCTTTTCTCTGGGAATGGACTGGTCCGCGGCAAAGGGCTGCAGGATGCCGGCCGTCAGTGGGGCATAAATCTTTTCATAAAGCTTCAGGAAAATCAGGCAGATCTGATAGCCGTGAGCGAGGAGCCGGTAGCGGCGGGAATGAGGGATCTTTTCGACTAAGCCCTTGGCGCGCAGCTTCCAGAGGTCATAACGGAGGGAAGCAAGTTTGTACTGTTCCGGTGTCATGTGCAGGGCCTGCAGGGTTTGTGGATACAAGTCGCGGGTGGTGAAGGTGCCTTCGGCGGCGAGGTAGCAGAAGCGCACCAGGGAGTGCATGACGGCCAACTGTCGAGGCTGATCCAGCTTCAGACCAGGAATGCGCCTGCCGTTGGGAAGAATCGTAGGCTGCGTGAGATGGTGAAGTTGCTCACGGTCCACGAAGGTTTCCAGAATATCTTGCTGCACCTCCAGATAGCGGTCGATGATGCCGCTTAACGTCTGGCGTAATTGAGGAAGATTGTCCACGGCCTTGCCGATGCCGTAATCAGTGGAGATATTATTGGTCGCCGTTTCCGTGCGCAGGAGGAAACGATCGCGGACATATTGCTTGAGGAAGCCTTTGCGGTAGTGGCTGCGAATCACCGGGTTGGGTAGGTTCATGTCCTCGATCACCGTCTGGAGCTTGCCGCCATGATGCCGCGTGATGCGGCGGCCGAAGATCAGTGTGAGTTTGTTGGGTTGACCGATAGTGCGGTTGGCGTCAAGGAGCCGTTGCTCAAGGGCATCGACGGCAGCGCGACGACGGAAGATCAGATTGTCGGAGTACTCTACCTGGGCAAAGAACAGGCGATGCTGAACGCAGGCATGGCTGCGCTCAGCGGAAGTGAAAAAAGGCGTGAAGCGGGCCAGCCACTTTTGAGCACAGGTGATCATCTCGTCGGCGGTGAGGGAATCGGCCAGTTTTTGAAGAGCTTGCGGATCGGAACACTGCAAGAAGGCGTTGGCGCACTGTTGAAAGTGAATGCCACGCTCCTGCAGGCGCCGGGCCAGCCAGTAGTGCTGATTGAGACAGACGCGCGCAGAGAAGGGGAAATCAGGGACAGACGCGCACAAACAGCTGTCCCCAGCGGGAGTCCTGAACATAGAAGTTGTACTGCTCAACCAGCGCCGCTTCATCTCCAGATGCCAACGGTCGTCTTTCCCGATGGCGGTCATGATGGTAGCGGGTTCGCGGGCTTTGATGATGGCCACCACCTGATCGGGTTGGGCACGCCGGAAGTAGCGATCCACGAGAAATCATCACGTCGTCCAGGAGGATCTTCTTCAACGGGTACACCCCATTTCTGAGAACGGTTTTTGGCCCAGTTGTGGTATTGCGTGGCGATGTCGCGCAACACTTGCCGACTCACGGGATAGATCTGGCGATAGCTCCAGAAAAATCCCACGGCGCGCTGTTCCTGTTGAAACGGCTGGATCATGGCGTGCAGCAGGATCCGATCGAAGCAACGATAGGCGAAACGGATGTTATCCTTATGGTGTTCGTAAAAGGCGTTCATGGGGTCCTCCAGTGGGGTGAGATCCTTGGAGCATACCCCACTGAACGCCTCTCTGTTTTATGCCTGTCCCCAAAACTCCGGCACGAACGTTTCAGGATCTCGTGGTGTGGCGCAAGGCGCACGAGTTGGTGTTAGCGGTGTACTCGTTCACAGCGGCCTTTCCGAAGGAGGAAACTTACGGTTTGACGTTGCAAATGCGACGGGCTGCGGTCTCCGTCCCTGCCAACATCGCGGAAGGATTTCGTCGGCGTGGAAAAGCTGACAAAGCTCGCTATATGAATATGGCCGAGGCTTCCCTGGAGGAGAGTCGCTATTACTTGATCTTGGCGCAAGATCTTGGATACGGTGACACCAGCAGTCTCACAACTTCACTCGAGCAAGTCAGCCGCTTACTCAACGCCTATGCAAAGGCCATTCTGGCTTCGGACTCCTGACTTCCATATCCCGAAGGGATATCAAGGGCGAAGCCCTTGCCTAGTTAGGGAACGAGGGAGCGACAAAACACCTTGTATCCTGCACCCATCGCGCACCCTTAATAACTGACCGCAGGGCCTGGATTTCTAGTAAGGAGTCCGGGCCACTTTAGTCTGGTGTTCTCCGCCTGCAGAACGCGATCAGTTTCGAGCCTGGATTTTTCCTTGGTGCCACACTCACTTATATAGCTCCGCGGATGCCAGCGCATTGCCCTTGGCGTCCGTACCGCCGGCAATCAGCACGCGGCCATCGTTGAGCAGCGTTGCTGTGTGTCCCACGCGTTCCGTCCCAAGTTCGCCCGTGGCGCTCAATGCGCCCGTAGTTGGATCAAGCAATTCTGTTGTGGTGACCACAAGATCAAGGATTTTTCCTCCAGCGAGAAGAACTTCCCCGCTGCGTAGCAGAGTGACGGTATAACCTTGTCGAGAGATGGTGAGATCGTTCAGTCCTGAAAAGTTATCTGTAGAAGGATCATAGATTTCAGCATATCGGGGAGCAGGCGGCTGATTGTGGATATTCTGAACACTGGGTATACCTCCAAGCAGCAGCACTTTCCCGGCAGTTAACAGAGTGGCAGTATGCCCAATGCGCGTCGTGCTCATGCTGGCTGCGTACTTGAATGTCCCTGAGGATGGGACAAACAATTCCGCAAAAAGCGGATCCCAGGGTGGATCGTCTGCGGCATCGGCGGCGTGGCCGTTCCAGCCTCCGGCGATCAGTACTTCTCCACTCGTCATCAACGTTGCTGTGTGTTGTGCACGATCTGTGTTCATGCTGCCTGTAGGTACAAACGCGCCGGTCGAAGGATCGTACAACTCGGCACTGGCCGTGGCCGCGCCTCCACCACCACTCTTATCGGTCCCTCCAGCAATCAGAACCCTGCCATCCGTTAACAAGGTTGCCGTATGAAGAACGCGACCAACACCCATGTTTCCCGTGAGGGTAAAACTGCCAGATTGTGGATCGTATAGCTCCGCCGCGAGTAACCTCGGAAGCGGACCGGTGCTGCCAGGCCCGTATCCTCCTGCCACGAGGACTTTCCCGTTGGGGAGCAAAGTGAAACTGGCGCCATAACGAGGGGTAGTCATGCTACCTGTGAGAGAAAATGTACCGGTTTCGGGATTAAATAATTCCGCGCTCCCATCGTCGCCACTTACAACTAGCACCTTGCCATCGCTGAGCAAAATTGCCCGGTGGCCGGTGCGAGGGGCGTGCATGCTACCGGTGGGGGTGAGTCCTGAGCTCACAACCGTAACCGTAGCGGTGGCGCTATCTGCAGGCTGCGCGCTAGAGGATGCAATTACGTGAAAGATGCCGGTGGTGGGTGGTGCGGTGTAGACACCTGCTGAAGTTACGCTGCCACCCGCTTCGCCTTCTTCGAGTCTCCATGTGACAGCGTCGGGTCCGGAGAGAGTTGCCACGAAATGTCGCACGGAGTTACGGCCCAGGGTGGCGGCTGTGGGAGAAATGTCGACAGCAGAAGTCGCGGCGGTAACGCTAAAACTGAGTGAGTTTGACACCCCATCGACTATACCTGTGTCAGGGTTGCAACAATGCTCCACCGACACTAGGGCGGTGAGGGGAACGGTCATCAAACCTGCCGGAACCACCGCGGTGAGTTGGTCGCTATTCACAAACGTTGTACTCAATGGGGTCATGGAGCCGTTCGAAGTCCAGACTGCCCTGCTGCGAATAATACCGGCACCGTCGAAGTTTGATCCCGAAACGGTCAGAATCAGGTCAGCGCTGCCAGTTGCTGCACTCGAGGGCGAGAGCGAAGAGATCGAAGCTACTGACGAAGGTTTGTTGACGGTAAAACCGATTGAGTTCGACTTCGAAAGGGTATCCCCCATTGGGTCGCCGGTTTCCAAGAGTACTTGGGCTATGACGGGATTAGTCAGCAATGCTGCGGGGACAACCGCTGTGAGTAGAGTGCTACTGACGTAGGTTGTCGACAAAAGGGTGGCGCTGCCGTTCGCGGACCATGCCACTTGACTGAGATTATGACGATCACCACGAAAGTTCGACCCGGTCAGGGTGAGCGTGAGATCAGGGCTGCTAACGACTGCGCTCGTCGGGCTGATCGAAGCAATCGTGGGGGTCGTTGGTGGCGGAGTTTTTTGAGTTTGAGCGGAACTACCTCCGCCGCAACCGCTGAGGCAAAACAGTAGCACTGAGGACGATAAAACGGCTCCACAAGTTAACTTCATGCTGCCTCCATAGTCGTCGTCAAGCCGCGCTCAGTTTCAATGAGCCCAGAATGAGGTGCCCTCATCGTTCGTCGTTCGGAACAGTCTTAAAACCGTGCGCGTTGCCCTGCTTATCCGTGTATTGGCCCACCATCTGGCCGTCATCATTGATTGCAAAGACTCCGCTGATGATGGAGTCGGGAAAATCTATGGCGGTGTATCTCCCTTGGCGCAACAGGAAGCCGTGTGTCTCGAAAGCATCACATTCGCCGGGAGTATTTGCATAGACACCGACCATGTCACCTCGCTCGTTGATCCAGCGGACAGCGGTGCAAGGGGCGCCGGCGCCCGGAAAGTCGATAATCTGAAAGTCGCCGGGCTTGCTCCGCACATATCCATGAATTCCGTTATCTGCGTCTGTGCAGATATCACCGACGAGCACGCGCTCGTTGTCCATGGCCATCCACACGTCGGTGGAACAAGAGCCTGGAACAAGGACGTCGTAGAATTCTCCGTCTTTCAGGATGAAGCCGCTTTCATTCCCTTCATTATCGAAATGCCGTCCCGTGATGTCGCCGGCGTTGTTGATTCCAGGGGCCGTGGTCGCACTTGCGCCGGGGTAATCAATTTGGGTAAATTTTCCGCCGCGCAACAGAAATCCGTGTTCATCGCCACTCAGACCGAGAATTCTGCCGACAATGTCACCCCGAGCGTTAATCGCGCGCGCTGAAGTAAGGGAAGCATTGGGGAAGTCGATCGAAGAGAATACTCCCTTGTGCAGCAAGAACCCGTGTACGTGGCCATCCGCGTCGTGGTAGTTCCCGACGATGTCGCCTCGAGCGTTGATGCCTCCGGGATTCGTAGCGGAGGCGTCGGGAAAGTCAAATCGTATGTACCGGAAATTGGCGTCTGCCACGTCGCCGTCGCTGGCAAGTGTAGAAGTAGCGTTGGAAGGTTGAATCTTCGCTGCCCGAAAGTCGGGCGTATAAATCAATGAAATGAAGGCCAAGAACGGACACACTTTGATGGTTTGTCTCATGGAACTCCTTTTACTTGACCAGTCAGAGACCGTCGGTCCCGGGGCTGAAAATACGGCTTCACGCCCAAGGAAAAGACCGTTTCGCGCCACTCGCGTAATCGGTCTTGGCCTCGCCTATCTAGATATGCGGGAAACCAGAAAAAAAACTGTCATGTTTATCCGCTCATGCGCGCTGCAACGGTTAGGGGGTGTATCATCTTGCGCATAGGTCAATAGCTTATGGCTGGCGAACCGCACGGAACTGAGCCGGTCTCAACCAGTGAAGTAACCCGTCTGCTCCAGGCGTGGAGAGCCGGAGACGATGGTGCGCTCGAACAGCTCATGCCGCTGGTTTATGACGAACTGCATCGCCTTGCCCGGAGGTATATGGCCGCGGAGCAATCTGGCCACACCCTACAAACCACAGCTTTGGTTCATGAGGTCTATCTTCGGCTGGTGGACGCGAAGAGCATCGATTGGCAAAATCGGTCCCACTTCTATGCTATTTGTGCCCGCCTAATGCGTCGCATCCTAGTTGATTTCGCCCGCTCGCGAAATTATCAAAAACGGGAAGGCAAATTCGCGCATATACAGTTAGAGGAAGCTGCGACCGTTTCGGCGGTTGTCGGCTCCGAGCTGTTGGCCGTGGATGAGGCGCTCAAGCAACTCGCCGTCGTGGACACGCGGAAGGGCCAGATCGTTGAAATGCGGTTCTTTGGCGGCCTCACCGTGGAGGAGATTGCTGCCGCACTAGAAGTATCTTCGGAAACTGTAATGCGCGACTGGAAACTGGCCAAGGCCTGGCTCTTGCGCGAGCTCAGCCACGAGGAGTCCTCTTGAAGCCTGAGCGTTGGCAGGCAATTGAAGAACTCTATCACTCCGCTTCAGATCTGCCCGACGACCAGCGTACTTCCTTTCTCCACGGAGCTTGTGGTGAGGATCACAGCCTCCTTCGTGAAGTTCAATCTCTGATCAGGCATGGGGCCAGTTCCCAAAGTGTATTGGACACGCCTGCCATCGCCATCATGGCCAGGGCCCTAGCCGCCGATGAAGCTCAGTCCAGCACACCATTCTTGAAGGGCAAGACGATCTCGCATTATCGAATCCTCGAGGCGGTTGGCCGAGGCGGTATGGGAGTCGTTTACAAAGCTGAGGATCTGAAGCTTGGGCGTCATGTTGCTCTCAAGTTGCTACCGGGATACCTAGCTTGTGACCAGCAAGCACTTCAGCGACTTGAGCGAGAAGCTCGGGCAGCTTCGGCGCTTAACCACCCGAATATCTGCACAGTTTACGAAATCGACGAATCGGAAGGTCTGCACTTCATCGCCATCGAATTGCTGGAAGGAGAGACACTCAAGGAACGAATCGCGCGCGGCCCTCTCAGAGTTCCGGAGATTCTGGGCATTGCCATAGAGATTTGCGGCGCCCTGGAGATCGCACACACCGCTGGGATCATTCATCGCGATATAAAACCGGCTAATATTTTTCTCACGCGGCGAGGGGCGGCCAAGGTTCTAGATTTCGGCGTGGCCAAGCGCATTGGGCCAGAAGTGATCGAACAAACTTCCAATTTTTCACTTCTCCGCACGCTCAAATTCGACCGCGCCTTGACCAACCCAGGAGCTGCTCTTGGAACTGCGGCGTATATGTCTCCGGAACAGGCGGGAAGTCTGCCGATAGATACCCGCTCAGACATTTTCTCCCTGGGCGCGACGGTGTACGAAATGACGACGGGGCAGTTACCGTTTCCAGCGAAGCTGCAAGCCGACGTCGTTCGGGCGATCCAGAACGAAACGCCCAACTCCATTACGGAACTAAATTCCAAAGCTCCATCTGAGTTGGGCAGGATCGTAACTAAGGCAATGCAGAAGGAACGTTCCCTGCGTTACCAGCAAGCCGCGGAGATGCGAGCAGACCTGGAAGCGCTTCGGGACCGATTGGAGAAAGGCGCCAGCAGGTGGAACAGTGCATTTGTAGCAGCGCTATTCGGCGTGCTTCTACTGGCAGCAGGGGCAGTCTCATCGCGGATCCCGCGGGCGCGCGAATGGGTCTCCGGGAGGCCAGTGTGGGTTGCGCCGGACATCAAGTCTCTGGCGGTCGTGCCGTTGAACAATCTCACCGGAGACGATTCGCAGGAATACTTGGTCGATGGGATGACGGATGCGTTGATTTCGAATTTGGCCCGGATCAAGTCGCTCCGCGTAATTTCGCGGGATTCCGTGATGGGATACAAGAACAAGACGA
This sequence comes from Candidatus Acidiferrales bacterium, assembly GCA_963776365.1. Classification (GTDB taxonomy): domain Bacteria; phylum Acidobacteriota; class Terriglobia; order Acidiferrales; family UBA7541; genus Acidiferrum. Next base: position 377,123 of record CAVZMQ010000020.1, read on the forward strand.
AGAGTGCCGCGGAAATTGCGAAGGAATTGAATGTCGATGCACTTGTGGCCGGATCGATGCTTCACTCCGGCGACTCGGTGAGCATCGAGATGCAATTCATGCGCCCGCCGAAAGAACAACCCGTCTGGACCAAGACCTACCGACGTAACATCAGCGAAATGCCGGCGCTGCAAAACGACGTGATCCAGGCTATTATTTCGGAAATTCAGACCGCGATAGCTTCGCATGAGCAGTTTCGCGTCACCGCAGAAACAACAGTTAATCCGGAGGCGTACGAGCTGTATCTGAGGGGGCGGTACTGCTGGAATAAGCGAACCGACGAGGGATACGACAAGGCGATTCAGTTCTTTCAGCGTGCGATTGCCATTCAACCAGATTACGCGCAGGCGTATGCAGGTTTGGCCGACTGTTTCGCTCTGTTGACCGACTGGAAAAAACGCAGACTTTCTCGGACGGAAACGATTTCCCTAGCGCGGTCGAACGTGCGGAGGGCGCTGCAGCTAGACGATACGCTGGCCGAAGCCCACGCTTCCCTTGGTTCCATCAGCTATGTCTACGATTGGGACTGGCCGCTCGCGGAGAAGGAGTTCAGGCGCGCAATCGAACTGAATCCGAACTATGCGACCGCACATCACTGGTATGCCTATTACTGCTTTTCGCGAAATCGCATCGAGGAAGGATTGCGGGAGATCCGTCTGGCGCAACAATTAGATCCGCAGTCCCTGATCATTCACAACGATGTAGGTCAGTTGTTGTATCAGGCTCGCCGCTACGACGAAGCCATCGAAGAGGAGCGACGGACTTTGGAGATGGATGAAAGGTTGCCCTGGCCGCACCGTTGGTTGGGATTGGCATATCTCGCAAAGGAGCAAAATCCCGAAGCGATTACAGAGTTGCAGACGTACGTCCGGCTTTCCGATGGAGAGGCGGGCGCGATGGCTATGCTGGGGATGGCATATGCACGGGCCGGTCATGTAGCGGAAGCCCAGCAACTGCTCGAGGAGATTCAAACGCTTCCACTGGAGAAATACGACTCGATGGCAGAGATTGCCTTCCTCCTGGAGGCGCTCGGGCAGAAGGAGGAAGCGTACGCGTGGTTGGATAGGATTTTTCCGGATCGGCCAAGGCCGTTAAAAAGCCTGCACATTTTGCCGTATCTTGACCCGCTTCGTTCCGATCCGCGGTTTCAGGAATTGCAAAGGCGCGTAGGGCTTCCGTGAACTCGTTTTCGCGGACGTACGGGTTTAGTGGTTCGGCCGAAGCGTTACGCTTCCGTAATTCTGCCTTCACGGCAACCGTTCCGATGCAGGCGTAAGCGCACTGCGTTTTCGCAAACTTGCACGAACGATGTGTGATTCTCAATTAACTAATGCTGTTGACGCTGAGTGGCACACAAGATCGTACTCCCGTCCGATTAACACATGAATTCCGAACACTAGAAATCTGCCTGACTCGTCCAGCAACATCAATCACTTCCAAGCCGCCCCGCTTTAGGGTTTTCTGAACGTCTGGTGACCGGCTGAGATTCTGTGGACAACAGTGCTTTGGCGAGGACGTCTGTGAGGTCAGCCATGCGCATTTCACATTTCCCACAACGGGACTGGACCGGAATAACTTCCTCTGAAGATTCGACCAAACGGATCGACATCACCCAGACGGGCGCCGATAGTGCGTGCCGTGCGGAAGTCCCTTGCATCCATGATGTCCAAGGCGTCCGTCGGCGAATGGACGCCGGAGGCTACCTGCGGCACTCCCGGTTTATGGGCCTGCGCGAAAACAAGAGCCCGACAGGTGGTTGGCGAAAATCACGGTTTCGCCGGATGGGCGCCTTTTCTCTTGAGCTTCAATGGGAGATCTTTTCCGGATTGTGACCATCTGCCGTTCAGTTCCGTGCCGTCTTTATTGATTTCGCCCCGATATTCGCCTCCGACCCCCGTCGCCATGACAAGTAGGGTCAGCTTTGCATCCTTGCTCGATGGTGGTTACAGGGATCTCGGCGCCGCCCTGGTCCGGACTGATCACCACAGCGCTCGCTCCGCTTTCATCGTTCGCCAACCGATTCTCAATATTCATTACTATAATAGCGGGGCCAAAACGGTGAAGCTTAGGATTTCGTCGTCGGCGTTTTTTCTCCCTTCACTCCCAGTCGATTGGTATGGCCATCGAGAAATCTACGAAGATCGCTTTTGGGACGAAGTGATATCAGTAGAACAACACGGGACGGGCGAACCTGACGAAGTAGCTCCAACGCGACCGTTATTTATGACTGTTTATGGCCAGCCACTGACTAGGGACCAAGTTGAGAACATACGTGACACGAAGTCCGTCCTCTACGTCATGGCAACATTTCACTACGAAGATATTCTCGGTAGTCACGAATCGGATGTTTGTGGATATATTTTCGGGGATACGCGAGCTCTCCATCAATGCCAAAAACACAACGGACCGTGAGGGTTTCGTTTACTCACGGTGAGACTCAGTTGAGCTGAAGGATGATTGAAACGGCCCGCCGCACAGAGTTAGAAGTCCGGAGAGAGAGGTCGATCCTTAGGAACTGACCTGCAAGCGCGGCGAGCGTAACTCAGCTTGTACACTTTTTGTCACACTTTGCCTGGAAACTCTCGCGCTACGGTGCTACGTAGTGCAAAGTCGAACGGGCCTGACGACGCGTGTTATAAGTGAGATTAACGCGCCGGACGTAGCTGTCTCTGCTTCTCCGGGACCGGGGGCTCGAAGCAGCTTAAAATAACGTTAAAATCGACGTGGACGGAAGAGACAATGTCGAAGAAATCCCTTAGAAAACGCGGAGTTTCAAGCGTCGTGCCCGTTACGTGCCAGGAGATGTATTTTCAGTACCCGAAGATTCAGCCGTATTTGAAGGAATTTCGGGCGCGAATGAACTTGCCCGAATGGATGCGGAATATCGAGAAGGTGATAGAAGGGTCGGCCAAGGGCAGGAAGCGCATCGCCGCGATGCGTGGCAGCTCGCAGAAAATGGCAGAATCGCGCGGGTAGACCAAGAGAATTTCAGCATCTGAGTGAGAAAGTACATGGAGAGTGAAAGATGAGCAAAGCTCGAATCGGTTTCGGTGTTGTGATGGTGCTGTGCATTTTTGCAGGGCGCGTCGGGGGTGGTGTACCTCAGAATTTGGCTCCGCCCAATTTGGCGAACCAAAAGAAATATGAGCCGACCATCGAATCGTTGAACACACATCCATTGCCGGATTGGTATGCGGACGCCAAGCTGGGGATTTTTATTCATTGGGGATTGTATTCGGTACCGGGTTGGGCCGTGCTGACACCGGAGGCGGAGTTGGAGAAGTTGCCGGTGAAGGAATATGTGAAACGGAATCCCTACGCGGAGTGGTATTACAACACCATGCGCCTCCATGGTTCTCCCACGCAGGAGTATCACAAGGAACATTACGGCGCGGATTATAACTACTACAATTTTGCGGCGGCATTCGATAAGGACATTCAACGATGGCACCCGGACGAAATGGCCAAGGTGTTCAAAATGGCGGGAGCGCGCTATGTCGTGCTCACCTCCAAGCATCACGAAGGGTTTACCTTGTGGCCCAGCGTCACGGCAAATCCTACTTTGCCAAAAGACCAGCAGCATGCTTCGCGGGATATTGTCGGTGAGTTAACCACCGCCGTGCGCGGCCAGGGAATGAAGATGGGGTTGTATTATTCCGGCGGTTATGACTGGACCTTTGTGCCGGGCCCGATTACAGATTGGCAGCAGGCCAAGAGCGTCCAGCCACAAAGCGAAGCCTATGGGAAATATGCGGATGCGCACATGCGCGAGCTCCTCGCGAAATATAAACCATCGGTTCTGTGGAACGACATTGATTACCCGAAGTCGGGGCATCCGCTGGAGATTATGGCGGAGTATTACAACGCTATCCCGGACGGAGTGGTGGACGACCGATTCGGCGTGAAGCACTCCGACTTTGTTTCGCCGGAGTATGAAACTCTCTCGAAAATCCAGACAAAGAAGTGGGAAGAGTGTCGCGGGCTGGGTAGATCGTTTGGGTTCAACCGCGCGGAGGGCGAAAAGGAAACGATTGCGAAAGATGCGCTGATTCATTTGCTGGTGGACATCGTGAGCAAGAACGGGAATTTGCTGCTGGATGTGGGGCCGGAAGCGGACGGAACGATACCCGCGGTGCAGATGGATCGTCTGAAGGCGTTGGGTGCGTGGCTGGACGTAAATGGCGAGGGGATTTATGGCACGCGGCCGTGGAAGCGCGCGGAAGGCGAGACGGCGGAGGGGTTAAAGGTGCGGATTACGCAAAAGGATGGGGCGGTGTATGCGTTTTTGTTGGGCGCGCCAAAGGGGAAAACGGTGACGATTCGGGGTTTGAAGTTGAAGGATGGAGCAGTGGTGACGGTGCTGGGAGGGAGTGGGAAGTTGCCGTGGAAGCAGGCGGGTCGGGATGTGGTGGTGTCGTTGCCTGAGAATTTGCCGGGGAAGTATGCGGTGGGAGTAAAGATGCAAGGCGGAGTGGAATAGCGGCGATGAGGAATGGTGTGGTGCACCACCAGGAAAAAGCGGGCGGCGTAAAGCTGCCCCTACAGAGCGAGGCGACGACGCAGAGATAGGGTGGACTGGTGGCCGTGGCAAAAGCCGGAGCACGGCTTCCGCACTGGAAAATGCCGTGTGGTAGAGTGTGGATATGGGGAAGGCGTTTGACATTGGCCTGGAACGGCTTGTTGGTACGAGTCTAGTTACGGCTGTAGGCCCACCGTATCCGGCCGTCTCACAACGCGACTCCTCCGAAACCCGATCATCCGAAGCCACCGCTGGAACGTTTTACCTGGAGACCTTCGGGTGCCAGATGAACGAGCATGACTCCGAGAAGGTAGCAGGGGTGCTCTTGGCGCGCGGGTATCGCCAAGTCGAATCCGTCGAAGCCGCCAGCGTGGTCCTCTATAACACCTGTTCCATCCGCGAAAAGGCGGCGCAAAAAGTGTTTTCGAGATTAGGGGAGTTTCGGCCGGAGGAAAGAAACAGTGGCGCGGCAAGGAGTGGTTCAGGGCTACGGCAGGTTGACGGCGGCGAACCAGCGCCGGCAGAGACGCGAGGAAAGATTATTGGAGTGCTGGGGTGCGTGGCGCAGCAAGAAGGCGAAAAGATTTTCACGCGTGCGCCCTGGGTGAGTTTGGTCTGCGGAAGTGCGAGCTACAGGAAACTACCGCAGTTGATTGCGGAGCTGGAGGCGGGCAACCGGCGCGTCACCGGGTTGGACACCGACACCGACGAGACCTTTGAGACCGAAGTGACCCGGCGTGACAATCCCTGGCGCGCCTATCTCACGATTATCGAGGGCTGCGATAAAGCATGTTCCTATTGCGTGGTGCCCTTTACCCGCGGCCCAGAGCGCAGCCGCGCGAGCGCTTCGATATTAGAGGAAGTGCGCAAGCTGGCCGACGTGGGCTACAGCGAAGTGCAGTTGCTGGGGCAAACCGTGAATTCCTATGCCGACCCCAGCGCCCGCAGAATGCGCTTTTCTGAATTGCTGGTGGCCGTCGCGGAAGTAAGAGGCATCCGCCGCGTGCGATTCACCACGTCGCATCCGCGGGATTTTGGCAAGGATATCGTGCAGGCAATGGAAGCGGTACCCGCCATTTGCGATCACGTGCACCTGCCAGTGCAGAGTGGGTCGAGCAAAGTCCTCCGGGCCATGGCGCGCACCTATACGCGCGACGAATACCTGGAAAAGGTGGCCATGCTGCGGTCGGCCAAACGCGAGATTAGTTTAACCACCGATTTGATCGTAGGCTTTCCCGGCGAGACAGAGAACGACTTTGAAGAAACCCTTTCACTGCTCGATATTGCGCAGTACGATGGCGCGTTTTCCTTCAAGTATTCGCCGCGGCCTAATACCCCATCGTTGAAGATGGATGACGCCATCCCCGAGGAAGAGAGGTCTCGGCGGCTGGCCATTGTGATGGAAAAGCAGCGCGAGATTCAGCGTGCCAGGAACGAAAAACTGGTAGGGCGCGAGTTTGAGGTGAGGGTCGAGGGAAAATCCCGGCGCGAACAGCAGTGGAGTGGTCATACGTCATCGAACAAAGTGATGAATTTCACTTCCCGTGCAGAAGAAAGTCTGGGAGACTACGTCCAGGTTAAGGTTACGGCGTGCACACCGAACAGTCTTGTTGGGAAGATAGTGGCGTGAGTACGGGGGATCGGGTATCCGCGAACGGATATCTGTACGGGAGAGCCTAAGGCGGCAACGTAGAGTCGCCGCTGATGACGCGTTTTCGCTGAGAGGACAGGGGAGTCAAGCGGGCTGGCATGAAAGCCCAAGAGGAAGGCTTCGAGTAGGACGGCAGTCGGAAGACGCGAAGCGGCATGACCCGAGAGCACAGGCAGGAGTGCCTGTGCTACAAAGAGTTCGAGTAGGAAGCAGTCGGCAGGTGCAAGGAGGGCGCGATGGAAGTAGAAATGAAGATACGCGGCCTGATGATGGACCCGGTAACCCAAATGCCGATTGTGGTGTTGAAGGACGTGCAGGGACAAGCGATATTGCCGATCTGGGTGGGGGCGTACGAGGCCAACGCCATCGCACTGGAAATTGAGAAAGTGCAAACGCCGCGCCCGATGACGCACGACCTGTTGAAAAACGTGCTGCAAGGACTGGAAGTGTCGGTGCAAAAGATCGTAGTGAACGACTTGCGCGACGACACGTTTTACGCGCTGATTTGGGTGGAGCGCGATGGGGAACTAATGAGCATTGATTCCCGGCCCAGCGATGCGTTGGCCCTGGCGCTGCGGATGGATTGCCCCATCTTCGTAGACGAAGTGGTGCTGAAGAATTCGAAGGTAAGTTCGGCGCTGGCCGAGCGCACCACCAACGAGCAGTTGCGCAATTATCTGGAAGGGTTGAGCGACGAGGATTTGGGACGATACAAGATGTAGAGAAGAGGGAGGCAAAGAAGTAAGGAGGCAAGGAAAGGGCAGAGCTGGCGGCGCGGCGCGAGGTTGCGCCGTTTTTGTCTTTAGGTACGAAACAAGGATTCACCTCAGAGGTCACAGCGGACCGCAGGGAAAACGGAGAGTTCGAGAGAAGACCGAGGGTTGAGATCTTCCCGCACAACAGCCTCGGCCTTCAGGATGGGAGAACGTGGAGTGGGCGGTGACGTGGGATCGGTTGGCACAGGCCCTTCAAATCAGGGCAGGCAGGAGTTCCTGTCCTACTGACGAGCAGCTGCAGTTCGGGTGGCGGTGGCGGGTACGGCGAGTAGGTTACGGGACCGGCGGCGCCAGAAGAGCAGGAGCAGGATGCCAATCAGAATAAGCGAAAGGCTGAGGCCGACCCACAGGCCTAAGGCGCCCCAGTGTTGGTGGAAGCAGAGGCAATAGCCGAGCGGGAGACCCATTAGCCAGTAGGCAGAGAAGTGGCAAAGCATGGGCGTGCGCGTGTCACCGGTACCGCGCAATGAGCCAGTGGCCACGGTCTGTATGCCGTCGAAAAGTTGAAAGGCGGCACCCGCGGCCAGCAGGGTAACCGCGGCGTGAATCACGCTTTCGTCGGCCGTATAGAAGCGCGCGATGTAGCGGGGAAAAACAAGCAGCACGATGCTCATGCAGGACATGAAGCAGGCGCCAAGTAGAATCGCAGTATTGCCGGCATTGCGCGCGGCCAATGGATCGCGCCGCCCAAGCGCCTGCCCTACCCGCACTGCCGCGGCCGCCGATAGTCCCAGAGGAACCATATAAGTGAGCGCTACGGTATTCAGCGCAATCTGGTGTCCCGCTTGTGCCACCGCACCCAGCCGAGCAATGAGCGTGGCCACCAGGGCGAAGACCGCGACCTCGGCGGTTTGCTGCAACGCGGCAGGAACGCCCAGTTCGATCAGCCGGCGGATGCGATTGAGATTGGGCTGCAAACTAGTGTTTAGAAGCTCGGTCTTGTGCCGGCGGTCGTACCAGAAGAGATAGACCACCAGAACCAGCGCAAGATAGCCGCGGGAGACACACGTGGCGATGCCAGAGCCGATGACCCCGTAGGCAGGGAAGCCGAACTTGCCGAACACGAGAACATAATTGCCCACGAAATTTACGAAATTCGCAGTGACCAGGGCGAAGGCGATAGGCCGCACCATATTCATGCCTTGCAGCGTGCGCCTTAAGGCGAAGTACAGCAGGAGGGGAACAAGCCCGGCTGACAGCGTGCGCATGTACGGGGCCGCGAGGATGGCAACCGGCCGCGTTATCCCGAAGCGCCCAAAATAGTTCGGGAGAATCCACACCGGGATAGCCAGAAAAGGCGCGATCGCAAAGCTCAGGTAGATTCCGTTCACCAGCGAAGTGTGACAGTCTTCGCGACGCCCGGCTCCGAACGCTTGGGAGACCAGCGTATCCAGACCCACCAGCAGCCCTTCCCCGAAGAACGCGAACACGATAAATAGGCTAGAAGCAATAGAAACCGCGCCGATGGCTTCCGCGGCATAGGGCAAGCGCCCTACCATCATGGTGTCCACAATCACCATGCTCATCCAGCCGATTTCGGCAAGGATCAGCGGCAGGGCCAGGCGCAGCGTGGGACGGAGTTCAGCGCGAGAGATGCGAAGGAAGCCCATGGCAGAATCCTAGAGGATAGCAGAAGGCCATTGACGGAGAGCGCGCTGTGAGAGGAGTTGGGTAAACAGTGCCGCCAAAGCCGGCGGGAGCCTTTTCACCACGGAGCACACCGAGGTAGCGGAGGGGAAGGCGAAAGGAGCGAAGATTTCCACTGGCAGGTGGCAAAAGTGGCAATTTCTGCTTGCGTGGGCGAGGGTGGGGCACATAGAGTAGGCGTATGCCATTGGGCTCGTCTGCCGGCATAAACACAAAAACAGTGGATGTAGTGTCCTTGCCTCGCGAGCGGCACGATTGGGTGCGCGTAGGACGCGGCGAAGTGAGATCCCTTGCGTTGCTCGGGATGACGGTTTCGATTTTTGGTCGGGGCAACACGGTAGGACCCACCGTTTAGAAGGACGCGGGTTGCGGAGGCAGTAGTTAAGATGACGGCAATCATTACGGTTGCAAACCAGAAGGGTGGAGTAGGCAAGACCACGACCGCGATCAATCTCGCCGCTGGAATTGCCACAAAGGGCCGGCGCACCCTGCTGATCGATCTGGATCCCCAGGCGAACTCTACCATTGCGTTCTTCGATATGGGCGGCGTGAAGGAGTCCATGTTCGATGTACTGTCGGATTCCCACACGCCGATGGCGAACGTCATCAAACCCAGCAAGGATCCACTGCTAAGCGTGGGGCCGGGGCGACTGGCGCTGGCGAAACTGGAAACGGTGTTGAGCGGGCAATTTGACGCGCCGTACCGTCTGAAAGACGCGCTGGCGCCGGTGCTGAAGGATTTTGACTACGTAGTCATCGATACGCCGCCATCGCTGGGGATTCTGACAGTGAATGCGCTGGTGAGCGCGACACATTTACTGGTGCCGATTCAGGCGGCCTATTTCGCGATTGAAGGCACTGACGATTTGCTGGAGACGTATGAGCGGATCCGCGCGCGCCCCAATCCGCAGTTGCGCATGCTCGGCGTGGTGATCACGCTGTTCGACAAGCGGACGAATATTTCACGGGATACGCATGGGCAGATCCGCGCGGTATTCGGGGAAGTGCTGTTCAAGACCAAGATCAGCAAGAACGTGAGATTAGAAGAGAGCCCCGCTTATAAAGAGACGATTTTTTCCTTTGCGCCCAAATCGCCGGGAGCAATCGAATACAAAAAACTGGCAGCGGAGGTCGTACAACGTGTCGAAGAGAATGGGGTTGCCCGTCACGCTGAAGATGCGGCATGACGCGCACTACGTAGAGTCGTTGACAAGCTACAGCGGGGCGGCGGTGGGACGGATGATCCCTGTGGATCAGATCCGCCCGAATCCGGACCAGCCGCGCAAAGCGCTGGGTGACCTGCGCGAGTTGACCGAATCGATTCGCGAAAAAGGCGTGCTGGAGCCACTGTTGGTGCGCTTTGTGCCGCGCGAGGACTGCTACTACATCATCTCCGGTGAACGGCGGTATCACGCAGCGCGGGCGGCGGGGTTGCGGGAAATTCCTGCGATCGAGAAGATGGCCGATGACGCGGAAACCCTGGAAATTGCGCTGATCGAAAATATGCAGCGCAAGGACTTGACCCCGTTTGAAGAAGCGGATGGCTTGCAGCGACTGGCAGAACAGTTTGACTACACGCACGACGACGTGGCGAAGAAACTGGGAAAGTCGCGAAGTTCGGTAAGCGAAACGCTGTTCCTGAAGAATATCCCGGAGTCCATCCGCAAGAAGTGCATCGAAAGCGGAGTGCTGTCCAAGTCGCTGCTGCTGCAGATCGCCAAACAGCAAACCGAAAAGAAGATGTTGGAGATGCTGGCGCGCATTCTGCAAGGCGGCCTGACACGCGACGAGGCGCGGAAAGAGCGCGCAGAGGAAAAGGAAGCGCCGCATCGTCCTCAGCCTTTTATTTTTCACTACGAGCCCGAGAATGAGACCTTCAAGTTCCGCCTGCAGTTCAAGAAGAGCCACGTCTCGCGCGATGAATTGATTCGCACGCTGCGGGAAATCCTGGCGCAACTCGAGGGAAGCGACGCTAGCGAGGCGGATTCCACCGCAGCGTAAGCGTTATGGATGGCGGCTTGGAGAACGACGGAAGGTTAGGATAGAAGAAAGTTGACGAAAAGAAGGAACGGCGCGACCGGGTTCGCGCCGTTTTCGTTTGTGCAGCAATGATTCCTGGTAGGGACGCATGCCGCGCCCCATGTCCGGGCTGCGTGTATAATTTTATGTCATGGTGGAATTGACGAAAGCGCAGGCCGACACATTGAAGCGGCTGTTGGCTGCAGGATTCCGCCCGATCGCGATCCCTCCGTATGAGAATGCGTTGTGCCTACACCGCGGTGAATGTGCTGGACTGCTGGCTCCCGTGGAGAACGGCGGTTTGCGGCTGTTAACGCCGGTAACTTTGCTGGTTAACGGTAACTTGAGCGTGCGGCTGAAAAGGCCCAGTGGGGAAGTGTTCGTTTGGAAGGGGACCGAGGTGCCGGTCACGCCGGAACGGCTTACGGAGTTGGAAAAATTTCGCGAGGAGTTGGTTGGGGTGGTGGAAAGTCATGCGTTATAGGTTGCCGGTTATAGCTTTCGGAGATCGAGGAAAGAATATCCGAGACCTACGCGCAAAAACGGCGTGTGGGGCACCCGTCAGGCAATAATAGAGGTTAGACTCAGCACCCTTGCAGGGTTAGACGGAAGAGCAGATCCCGCACTACGTTCGGGATGACACGAACCAACAGGGTAACCAGAGAAGGAGCGGGAAAATCGAAGGAGTATGACTACATACGACATCGTTTGTGTAGGCGCGGGGCCGACGGGACTGGCGTGTGCGATGGAAGCGAAGAAAGCCGGGTTGCGGGCACTGGTGATTGACAAGGGCTGCTTGTGCAACTCGATCTACCACTATCCCGTGAACATGGTGTTCTTCACGACTCCGGAACTGCTGGAGATCGGGAACCTGCCGATGGTTTGCCTGGGGGATAAGCCGACACGAACGGAGGCACTGAAGTATTACCGCAAGGGCGCGGAGCATTACCAGTTGGAGTTGCGGCTGTTCGAGAAGGTGCTGCGTGTGGAGGGGCATGCCGGGGCGTTCACCGTGGTGACGCAACGGGAAAATGGGTGCGAGGAGCGGTATCAGGCGAAGAATGTGGTGGTGGCCACGGGGTACTACGATCTGCCGAATGAGATGGGAGTGCCCGGAGAGCATCAGCCGCATGTGAGCCACTACTACAGCGAGCCGCACGAATTCTGGAGCCAGGACGTGGTGGTAATTGGCGGCAAGAATTCCGCGGTGGAGACGGCGCTGGATTTGTGGCGTAACGGCGCGCGTGTGACGTTAGTGGTGCGCGGGAAAGATTTGGGAACGTCGATTAAATATTGGGTTCGGCCAGACATCGAGAACCGCATCAAGGCCGGGCAAATCAAGGCGGTGTTCCATGCGAAGGTTAAAGAGATAGTGCGCGACGGCGTGATGGTGGAAAACGGCGGCGGCCTGCGCTTGATCGAAGGCAAGCAGGTGTTCGCACTAACCGGCTACCATCCGGATTATGAGTTCATCGAAAATTTGGGAGTCAGGCTGGATCCCGAGAGCCGGCGCCCCGATCTGAAACCGGAAACGTTGGAAAGCAACGTAAAGGGGATTTTTCTGGGGGGTGTGGTGGTGGCGGGGAAGCACACGGGCGAAATTTTCATCGAGAACGGAAGATTCCATGGGAAGCAGATTGTGAAGGCGATTAAGGAAGGAAGGTGAGGAAGTAAAGGAGGTAAAGGAATCGGAGTATAGCGTAGCTTAATGGACCTCGCGTCACGGAGTACGGCGAGTACGGCGCGATTGTTTGCGGGGGTTGGTAAGGGTTTGCTAGACTATCTCGGCAAATGCTTTGGATAGCCGACGTGAAGTTCGGCGACTACAAGGAACTATGGGATCACTGATTGGGGAAATTGGGGCGACCGCGGTTGCGCTGGTGAAGGGCTTCAGCGTCACGTTCAAGACCATGTTTGAGAAGACGGTGACCGAGAACTACCCCGCGGCGCCGGTGAATTTTCAGCCCCGTTATCGGGGTATTCACGTGCTGCACCGGGATGAAATGGGCCTAGAAAAGTGCGTGGGCTGCTTCCTGTGCGCCGCGGCGTGCCCTTCGAATTGCATTTACATTGAGGCGGCAGAGAACACCGAGGACAAGCGCATTTCCGCGGGTGAGCGCTACGCCAAGGTATACAACATCGACTATTCGCGTTGCATTTTTTGCGGATATTGCGTGGAAGCGTGCCCGACCGATGCCATCACGCACGGGCATGGATTCGAATTGGCCACCTACGACATCAATTCGCTGGTTTACCGCAAAGAACAAATGCTGGAAAGTTTGAAGGGCCAACCGCCGGTGGGCTCGCTGGCGGAAAGCCGGCCGGAAATTCGGTCGCGGTAGATTCGGAAGATCGAAAATAGAAATCAGAAAATAGAAATTTGCGGCCCCGAGAAATCGGGGCCTTTTTTCTTTTCTGGGCCGGCCGCGGCACTCTTGAATCGAGCGCTAACCCGGGAAAGGCAGGTGGCGTAAAGCCGCCCCTACAGGGCATGACGCGGTTCTTTTTGGATTATTTGCGACTGGTCGGAGGAGATTCGGCGGAGGGCGGACTACGGGAGTTGCGGTAAATGGCCCTTCGAGGCGCAGGGCAAGAAGGAGTGCCCGTACTAGGTAGACCCGCCCTTGGCGAAAAACGCTTACGGGTAGGGCGCAACAAGATTAGTTGTGCAAGAAGACCGGGATTACGAAAGATGGAGGGGATCGCCGACGCGGAGGAGTTTGCCGGATTGCGTGGAGGCAACTCGCGTGTTGGTGGATAGCCGGTAAAAATGGTCGAAGCGTTCGCGGGGGGACCATGGTGGGAGGGTGGCTTCGCGCTGATGAGTGAACTCTTTCTGGAACGTGGGGATCGCTTGACCTGTGAAGGGATCGCGCGGGGGCACAGGACAGCGCGCGCAGGGATTGCTGCCCTCCAAGTGAAGCTCGCTAATAGTGAAACGCACGACGCTGCGTTCGTTTTCTCCGAACAGCTGGTCTTCCCAGAATGCCGGGACCCCTTCAATTTCCAGTGAAGTGCGAAACCGCATCCGCACGTTGTCCACTGTGAGACCTGGGAACCAATCAGCGACAGCTTGCAGCGATGCACTCGAAACAATGGTGGGGCCGTTGGCGATGGAATCGTCGGGGAAGCCGCCTTCGGCATAGCGCACGATGATTTGCTGCTCGAAGAACACGCTGAACCATTCCGCTGCGTTTTCATAATCTGACGGAAAGGCGAAGGTGCGCGAAGGAATCTCGCGGCGGTCGGCGGGAACGGTAAGGGTCACTGTTGAAAAATCAGGGGCATAGGTGGCGCGGATGAGATGAATCGCTGGGGTGCGCTTCCCGTTGACCCATTTGCCGTCGACGGAATAAAGGGCCCAAACACGGTCCAGCGCAAGTCCGCCCGAAGAGGAGATGCGCGCTTCCGGCACGGAGATGGGATCAAGAGACTTGATTGGATGCAGGCGAATATCCGCGAGCCGGGGACTGGGAGTGCAGGAAGCCACGCTGCAAGTCTAGCAGATGCGCCGCGAAGGTCCACGGACGCAACATGAACCAAGGCTTCGCAGCGATCAAAAAGGAACCGTATCAGAATGCGGAGACCGCCAGGCCGGCCGGGCTAGGTCTGTAGAGGCGCGTTCCGGATCTTCGTTTCGCTTCTTGCGCCTGTGCGGCGCTGACCAGCAGCGAAGAGTGGATAGTGGCGACCGCCCCACCGGAGTAGAAGGCCATGGAGATCTCCGCATGGGAAACGGTTTCCGGAAATTCGGCGATCGCCAGGACGTCGTATGAGTCCTCGGTGAAAAACGCGGAAACGAGCGTGCCACCAAGGGTTTGAACGGGTTTACGGATGGGGCCGAGGGGATCGATCGGATCTTCCATCAGGGCGTGCCAGGCGGAACTGGTGAAACTGATCTGGTGCGAGTAGAGGCACATCGACGGCTGCTTTCTGGGGGAAGGGAACTCAGTGTTCGGCCAGTTTGCATGGGGCAACTGCACAAGTCAAGTGAAAATGAAGCAGGGTGAAGTAGGGAAGTGTAACTTCTCGACGTAGAAATGAAGCCCTGGCAGCAACCTGCCGGGCTTTTCCTTGTCCGGGGTGTTCTTTGGGCGCGCACCTACGGCACTTGCGTGAGGGGGGGCAGATGCGCAAGGCAATGCATAAGGCAGTTTTGCTGGTGCTGGGCGAGTCCCTCGCAGCATACTGTGAGCGTGACTCTGAATTGCGATTTCACGGTGGACAATATTAGCAGTATTGGCACACCGCAAAAGCTGTTTGCCATGAAGGCCGGCGTGCGCACCTTTGCGGCCACCGCGCAGATGGCGGATGGCACGGAGTCAAGCCCAAACGCGTCTGCTGCTACTGCCACGGTCGCACCAGACTCGCCTGTCAGCTTTAGCGTCACGGTCCAATAGCAGATAGCGCTACCAGAAGAAATGGAGAGAGGCGGCGGCCGCTTGAGGCGTAAGATACATCCCAGAGGAGTGTTGACGCTCTGCGATGCGTTTGCGGATTCGGTGGGCTGTAGTTGCTGTGTTGGTGTTGGCAGCAGGGCATCCCGCGGCTGCGCAACAGCAGCACAAGGTGTTGGTTACGTTCAATTACAACTTCACGACCGCCAAGGGATGCAAGGAGAAAGAAACCGGGCGATGCGTGAAGCGCTTTATCATTTATGACATTACTGACCGGAACCATCCACAGAGGCTATTTTCTATCGCGGTGCCGGCCAACGTCAGAAAAACCATCTATCAGATCAAGGGAAAAAGTGACATGTTGCCGCTGCCCGATGGGCTGCGGACCTTTTCGGCAACAGCGCAATGGGCGGACGGCACAGAGTCTGAGCGCAACGCCTGTACCGCGACGGCAACGGTTGGCAATGGGACCAAGGTCAGTGTGAATTTGACTCCGGCGAAGATTGCCGCGTGGACTAAGAACGATGGACGGGAATGAGCGGTTAGGGCTTTTCAGGGTGGGAGTTCGGCATGTGGCTTGGTTGGTTCGGTTGAAATCGGAAAGACGGGACGCGGTCCGACAGGCCGTCATCTCTTCCTTTGCCTCCTTCATCTCATTCCCAGGTGGTTCCATGAGATCCAAGTCTCGCGGGAAACGCACGAGGCACCGGAGAGTGTGGCGGCTCGTTTGACGACCACGGGTGGACTGAACCGCTTCGGCGAGCCGAACTCGATCGAGTGGCATGGGGCTGGAACCGGCTGGCGTGGATTGGCGGCAAATTTGACGATCGCGACGCTTTGATCTGTTGGACGATCACGTTCCCGCACTACACAGGCGGCCATTCCATATCTGCTGCGTAAGCCTTGGCGAGACTTTAGTCGGCGTGGCGGCGAAATTCCTCAAGCAGGTCGGTGAGCGGACGGCGAACCCGACGTAGCAACCCAAAAACAGCCGCGAGCAGCGCGGTCCAGAACAAGACGGCCGCCAGCGAATTGTGGTTCATGTGCAGCAAAAGCACTCCCGTGCCGGCTATCCCGGCGCAGAGGAGAAGCAGCCTCCCCATGATCCTTCCTCGAGGGTCTGGGGGCGTAAGCTTAGCACTTTGCTTGCGCTGGCCAAATTAAATTTTTATATCCAAATAATCACCATTGTCACCATAACCCGTTGGTATATATGAGCGAAAAGCCATAAACGCCGCCGCTCCGGCAATTTTTCCGGTGGCACCGACCGCGGCAACCAGGGTTGTTACCCTTCTATCAGCGCCGTCATCGGCGTGGCCGCCGTCCCTGGGAAGAACATAAGCATAAGGAAGAGGTTGGAAGGATGAACGAGGGGAAGGTGGGCGGAAATCCACAGGAATCGTGGTAATAGCCGAGAAAAGCTCTCGACATTGCGTCCCATAAGCTATATTATGTTAACTACAAAATAAGGATGGATCTTCACTCCCCGGGCGATTCTCTTACACGACACTTCTTCCCTCCTGCGCAGGCAGTAGAAACACCTCTGAATTCAGGAGCCGGCAGGGATGCCGAACATTACCTTACTTCTTCGCGGTCTTTAGCTTCGCGACCTCGTAGTCGATGTACTGCTGCAAAGCATGAGGGTCAGCTCCGGCGAGACGGCGGCCGTTTACGAAGAGCGTCGGCGTGCTACGCACGTCCAGAAGCTTTCCGTTCTCCAGGCTGGCGTCCACTTCGGCAGACGCTGCAGGGCTGCTGAGGCAGGCCTTGAACGTTTCCGTGTTCAGCCCTGCGCGCCCGGCAAAATCCAGCATCTTCTCGTAGGCATTCTCGGCAGACACCAGGTCTTGATTGTCATAGATAAGGTCGTACATCTTCCAGAAAGCTTTTGGGTCCTGGTGGTAGGCGCAGCGTCCTGCAATCGCGGCGGTGCGTGCCCATGGATGGATCTGGTCAATCGGGAAATCCTTGAAGACGAGTTTGACTTGCGGGTATTTCGGCAGCAAACCCCGGACGGCGTCGTGGAAATTGCGGCAGACCGGACACTCAAAGTCACCATATTCGACTAGGGTGATCGGAGCCTTGAGATCCCCGTAGACCGGCGCGCCCTGCAAGTCGAACTTGGCAATATTCTCCGCGAGCGGGTCGCTGCGCAGGTCGTTGACTTCCCCGCGAATGAGATAGCGGCCGTCGGCGGTCAGGTACATCTTCACGGTGTCGCCGCCATCCGCGCTTTTTACGTCCACCGGAACTTCCGATAATCCCGAGGTACCAACGGGCTTAGGGGCGCCCACGGTAATGGTGTACTCTGGCCCCAGCGCGTAATAGTTCCGCAGAAACGCCTCGATGGATTTTTGCGTGGACACGGATGGTCCAGAGGCCGTCGCGGGCTGTTGCGCAGGCGCAATGGCAGCCCATAAACCCGCCAATCCCAGCGCAGCCACTACCATACCTTTTTGCATCATTTCCTCTCCAACTCCAAGCTGACATCCAGTCACCGGCGATCAAAAGTTCGGGCCCTACACGATTCAGGCACACCCTAGCCGAACTAAAGTTCGGCCTCTACGCCCTTCCCTCAGGGCACAAATCGTTGGGCTATCGGGAACGGCCGGCCAAATCCAAACGCCCGCGAAGTAATCTTCAGACCCGGCGCCGCTTGCTTGCGTTTATATTCGTTGCGGTCCACCCGCGCCGCGATACCGCGCACCAACTCCAGGTTGAATCCCGTCTCCAGCGCGATCTCTTCCGGGCATTTCACTTCTTCGATATAAGCCTTCAAGATGCGGTCCAGCACCTCATAGGGTGGGAGGGAATCCGTGTCCTTCTGATTCGGACGCAGTTCCGCGGACGGCGGTTTCTCCAGCGTGGAGCGCGGGATGACTTCCCTTTCGCGATTGATGTACTGTGCCAGCTCGTACACCATCATCTTCGGTACATCGGAAATCACCGCCAAACCGCCGGCCATATCACCGTAAAGCGTGCAATAGCCCACGGCATTTTCTGATTTGTTGCCGGTGCTCAGCACCATGGACCCAAATTTATTCGATAGCGCCATCAGGTAATTGCCGCGAATGCGCGCCTGAATATTCTCCTCGGAGGCGTCGGGTGCGCGGCCCAAAAAAGCGGGTGCCAGCGCCTGTTGATACGCGTCGAACACCGGCGCGATGGGAATGGTCTGGAACTCGATGCCGAGGTTGTGCGCCAGCGCGTGCGCATCCGTCTTACTGCCTTCGGAGGAGTACGGACCGGGCATCGACACGCCCAACACATTGGAACGTCCCAGCGCCTCGACGGCAATCGCCGCCACCACGGCAGAATCCACGCCGCCGCTCAAGCCGACGATGGTCTGCGTGAAATTGCATTTGCGTACGTAATCGCGCGTGCCCAGCACCAGCGCCTGATACGCGCAGGAAAGCTCATCGGGCGGCTGTTCGTGCACGTCGCCTTCGCCGGTGACCGTGTCGAATAGCGCGATGTCTTCTTCGAACGCCTTGGCCTGTGCGGCAATCTTGCCGGTAGCGGTGAAGGCCACACTGGCGCCATCAAAAATCAGTGAATCGTTCCCTCCCACCTGGTTCACATACACCACTGGCCGCTTGTGGTGCAGCGCCGTCGAACGCAACATGCCCAGCCGCAAAAATCGCTTATCGATGGTGAAAGGCGAGGCGGAAAGGTTGATTAATACGCTGGTGCCTTGCGCGATGAGTTCCGTCACCGGATCCCGCGCGTACATCGGGGAGGCCCAGAAGGTCTTATCGTTCCACACGTCCTCGCAAATGGTGATGCCCAACTGCTCCTGCCCAAGCCCATAAACGTAGTGCCGGTCGCCTGGTTGGAAGTAGCGCGATTCGTCAAACACGTCGTAGGTGGGCAGCAGCATTTTGGACTGTTCGAAGATCACGCGGCCTTGGGCAATTAGCGCGGCTTTGTTGGCAATCGACTTCCCTGCTCGTTGGTGCTCCGCATCCACCCGGCCTGCATAACCAACGATGGCCGGAAGCGGCATTTGTGCCGCCACGCGATTTAGCGTCTCGTGGTTGCGCTGGATAAAGGCCGGCCGTTCCAGCAAGTCCAACGGCAGGTACCCGCAGATACAAAGTTCGGAAAATACCGCCAGGTCCGCTCCCCGCCGTTTCGCTTGCGCGGCCAGAGCCAGAATGCGCGCGGCATTGCCGTCGAAATCCCCTACGGTAGGATTGAATTGGGCCAGGGCGATTTTCATCCGGATAGAGACTTAGAATAAGTGCCCCGCCGCCCAGAATGCAAATGACCAGCCCGCCAAACGTGCCAAAGTAATAGGGGGACGCCTCTTCTCCGCGCCCTGTGCGTTCTTCCTCTGCGCCCCCTGCGTACGTTCGTTTCCCTGTCTTCTAGTCCGCTGCCCCAGCCGCCGACCGCTTCGTGAACCGAGTCGCATCCCGCAACCCGAACGCTTCGATCGCGCGCCCCTGCACTTGCGCGCACACCCGATTGATCTCATCCAGACCCATTTCCGTCGGGCTTACCCGATAGCGAACTTCCCGGTGCCCTGCGGGCGTTTCCACGATCGAGAGCACCGCGTCGGCCACTTCCTGCGGATTGGCCATGCTCGCCGTAAGCACGGCATTCACTTTGTCCGGGATCTGCGCTACGGCGCCATAAGTCTCCGTCCGCGCGTGATCCGCAGCGGTTACCATGTTCCCGAACACCGCGGTTTGGTACGGTCCAGGCTCAATCACGCACGATTCAATTCCCTGCCCGGCCAGTTCGTAGTGATAGGCTTCCGCCATCGCTTCCAGCGCGAACTTGCTCGCGCAATAGAAGCCAAATCCGGGGAGCACCACGCACCCGGCCCCGCTGCTCACATGCAGCAGCAATCCGCTGCCCTGCTTGCGCATAAAAGGCAGCGCCGCGCGGTTCACACGCACTGCGCCCATGAAGTTCGTATCCATCAATTGCCGCACCTGCTCCGCGGTGGTCGCTTCCTCCAACCCCACCACAACATAGCCCGCATTGTTGACCACCACGTCCACGCGTCCGGCCTTTTCCACGCAGCTGCGTGCCGCGCGGTCCACGGAAGCCTCGTCGGTCACGTCCATTTCCAGCACTTCAATGGACAACGACTCTTTGCCCGCCAGCGAGCGCAACTCGGACGCATTCTTGGCATTGCGCACGGCCGGATCGCGCATGGTGGCGTACACGCTATGGCCGTGCCGCGCCAATGTTTCCGCGATCAATCGACCGAATCCGGTGCTGGCGCCGGTAACCAGAATCACTTGTGGGGAAGCCATGAGTCCTCCTTTAAAAGGCATAAGGGCAAGTATCGTGAACCGGGCAGGCTGGGAAGTAAAGCACTACAACGGGCGGGAAGAAACTGGGCGGGACTTGCCACCAAAAAAGCTCCGGGGGTGCAATCTCGCACCCCCGATGAAAACGGACAGCGCCGGTTTGCCCTGAGCCCCGAAGGGCAGCTTGCCGGCTCTTACTCTGCGGTAAAACTACACGCTGAATGAACTGCCGCAACCGCAAGTGCTCTTTACGTTCGGGTTGTTGAACTTGAATCCGGCGCCTTCTAGCGTCTCGATATAGTCGATCTCAACGCCATCCAGGTACATGGAGCTCATCTGGTCCACGGCGACTTTCAAGCCGTCAAAATCGACGACTTCATCAGCCTCATTGGTCTGGTTCTCAAAGGCCATGTGGTACTGGAAACCAGAGCAGCCGCCGCCCACCACGGCGACGCGCAGCGCCGTCGGTACGGGGTTCTGCATATTCATGATTTCCTTTACCTTACTGGCGGCAACAGGGGTCAGATTGATCATAATTCGTTTGGCCTCCGCTCGCAAAATTCCTCGGCGAGCTAAACTCATTGTTAGTATAGCACAGCTCAAAATCACCACTCCGCCAAGCTGTGCACAACGGATTATTCCCAGCCGATTCGCGCAAGACAACCTAATTGGCGTCCTCTAAAATAGATGCATGATCAAACATAAGGTTACCTTGCTGCCCGGCGAAGGCATCGGACCGGAAGTCTCTGCGGCAGTACGCCGCATCCTTGATGCTTCGGGCGTGCAAATCGAATGGGAAGTGCTGGAAGCGCGCGCTGAGAATACCGACAAAGCCACCATCGGCGCGGAAGTGCTGAACAACGCTGCGATCGAATCGGTGCGGCGGAACAAAGTGGCGTTGAAAGGGCCGATGGCCACGGCCATTGCCGGTGGAGCGCGGAGCGTCAATGTGGCCCTGCGCAAAAGCCTGGAACTGTACGCCAATTTGCGTCCGGTGAAGAATCTTCCCGGAGTGAAATCGCATTTTGAAGATGTAGACGTGGTGATCGTGCGGGAGAACACGGAGGATCTGTATTCTGGCTTGGAGCATGAAGTCGTTCCGGGCGTGGTGGAAAGCTTGAAGATCATCACGGAGAAAGCGTCGACGCGCATTGCCAAGTTTGCCTTCGAACATGCGCGCCGGGTGGGGCGTAGAAAGATTCACGCTATTCACAAAGCCAACATCATGAAAATGAGCGACGGACTGTTCCTGAAATCGGTGCGGGCGGTGGCGGAGAAGTACCCGGAGATTGAGTATAAGGAATTGATCGTCGACAACGCATGCATGCAAATTGTGATCGATCCGCAGCAGTTCGATATCCTGCTGCTGCCGAATTTGTATGGCGACGTGATGAGTGATCTCGCCGCGGGCTTGGTCGGCGGTTTAGGTGTAGTGCCCAGCGGGAATATTGGCGATGAAGGCGCCATCTTCGAAGCCGTGCACGGCACCGCGCCCGATATCGCCGGAAAAGGTGTGGCCAATCCTACTGCGCTGCTGATGAGCGCCATCCTGATGCTCAATTACATCGGTGAAGCCTACACCGCCGACCGCGTGGAGCAGGCGCTGTGGAAGGTCTATCGCGAAGGCAAACACACGACCCGAGACTTGGGCGGCAAAGCCACCACCCAGGAATTCACCGACGCGGTGATTGCCGCGCTGCCGCATGTGTAGGAGCCTAGAATTGGGGGCCAAGAACTACACGCGCTACACGCGCGCCGTTGGGTCTAGCAGGTAGCCGGCAGGGATGCCTTCGAGGTTCAGGGCAAGCCGGCGCTACAACCCAGACATATTACTCCGAGCACTAAATTGATGACACTTTTCAACAGGCGGCGTATCGAACGTGGCGTTCGCAAAAATAGTTCTTCACCACCGTGGGCCTCGCCTGCGTAATCCTGAGGTAAGAGCGAACGTTGTCCATCATCTCCTGGACGTTGATGGGACGCACTCGGCCCAGCGCGTTGGTCTTCACATCCTGGTTCAGCAATTCATCGGGATTCAGTTCCGGACTGTAAGACGGCAGGAAGAAAACCCGGATTTGTTCATGGTGCTCTGCCAGCCAGCGCTTCACCGATCGTGACTTGTGAACCGGGTGGCCATCCACAATCAGAAATACCTTCTTCCTCGTCTTACGCGTCAAACGCAGCAGGCGACCAAGAAAATTCAGAAACACCCGTGCTGTGAAACGCTGGCGGAAAATCATGAAGGCCAAACGTCCCCGGTTGGTGATGGAAGAGATCATGTTGCAACGAAAACGCTGACCGGTACCAAATACGACCGGGGTCTTCCCGCGCCGTCCGTAGGATCGCCCCGCTTGATGGTCTGAGCGCAGCCCCATCTCGTCTAACCAATGAATTTGGGCCTTAAACTGTCGCGCCTGCTCTCGAATCGATGGATATTCCAGCTCCAACCATTTCCGTACCGCCGCCGGATTCTGTTCGTACGCCCGTCTCACCGGCTTCTGCGGGGTCAGACCCCAGGCTCGTAAATAGCGCCCCACCGTCCACACCGAGACTTGTACATCGAATTTTCGCGTTAACAACTCTTGCACCGCTTCCCGGGTCCACAACGCAAAGGGCAAGCTCAACTGGTCCGGTCATCCGCTGAGAATGTGGCGCACCGTTGTGGCTGCTTGATGTGGTTGCAACCGCGATACCGGAGGTCGCCCTCGACGTCCAGCCTTCAGCGCATGGCGTCCGCCGCGTTCCACCAGGCCCACCCAACGGCTCACCGTACCTCGAGCTACCCCGAAGACCCGCGCCGCTTCGGTTTGCGAAAGGCCATTTTGCACCGCCTCAACCACTCGTCGTCGAAGGTCTTCCTGACCCTCTGCCGACAGCGAGCGAGCATCTTGTTTTCCCATGCCAAGACACTAGCACATCATTCTCAGAATGTCATCTATATTATGCTCCGATTAGTAAGTCCGTTAGTAAGAGGCGCGGGCTGCGAGTTCTCGGATTTCGTGGTTCTCGAGAATTCGTCCGCGCAGGTTCTCAACGGTGGCTTGAAGCATCGCACGGCCTAGCTCGCGTCCCTCAATGTACAAGTCGGGAAACGGTTTCAGCAGCCGCCCGAGCGGGTAAAGCACCCGATAGAGTTTCGCCATCGCCGCCGACGGCTTCGCATCGATAAATGCCGGCCTCCAGCAATCGGCCTGCACCAGCACGATCAGGTCCTGCTCCACCTGCGCCTTTACCTGGGACCAGAACATGCGGCTCCCCGGCTTGGTTCCCTGCCCGCTGATGTAATGAAACACCGCCCCCGGACTGTGCCGCTTCAGCATGTTCGCGGCGGCCATCGTGTAGGAATACGTGATGGTGCGATATTCCTCCTTGGAAACTTGCGTGACGGAGACGCCGAGGCAAAACAGGCAAGCATCCACGTTGCGAAATGCCTCTTCTACCGTGGCGTAATCCAGAAAATCCTTGTGGACGAAGGTGCGTAGCTTTCCATTCGTGTGCATCAGCGGCCGGCGGACAATCGCGCGCACTTCGTCCACGATGGATGCATCGAAGCACGCCTCCAGCACCGCACCGCCCGCCGAACCGGTCACGCCAAACAGCAGAATCTTCATGGAGGAAGTCTACACGAAGGGGAAAATGCCATGCGACACGCGCCGTGGGGTGATGACTAGTCGCCTGACTAGTCAGGCACTACCAACGATAGGAGGCCGCCAGTGGTTACGCGACGTGGCATCGATACCGCCGTAGTGGTTTCCATCGAGGACTGGCAAAAACTGAAGGACGAAAAATGCCTGACCGGAAGGATGTCCTTCTCGGGGAAGGCCCGCGTTTTGACCTTCCCCTGCCGAAGTGAAGCAAAAGTAAATCGCGCAAGCCTTCGGTGTTGACTTGATCCGCTATCTGATTGCCACCCACGTAGCGTCGGAGATGCGCAAGCGCAAGCCCCATAGCGGTGTGTCCGCGTGGTTGCAAGGCCTCGAAGTAGGCCAGGCTCTCTTCTCCGCGGTGACCTTCGGCGAAATTCAAAAGGGGGTGGGGATCACCCGACAAAAAAGACCCTGTAAAAGCGAATGAAATCGAAGCCTGGGCCAAACGGTTGGCGAGCGCCCCGCCAGTCTTGCCCATGCACGCGGCGTGCTTTCAGGAGTATGCGCGCTTAATGCACCGGGGTTCCGAAACCCTGGCCGAGGATGCCATGATCGCCGCCACCGCGCGGGTGCATGGGCTGACCGTGGCCACGCGCAACGAACGCGATTTTCGTCCTCTCGGCGTTGCCGTCTTTAATCCCTTCAAGGCGTAGTTCTGCGGATGGCAACTGCTCAGTGAGGAGCGTAGATCTGGTAGACCATGAAATACACAATTACGCCGGTGACGGAGACGTAGAACCAGAGGGGGAGGGTCCAGCGGGCGATCAGGCGATGCTGGTCGAATCTTTGCAGCCACGCGCGGCGCAGGGTAATGAGGATCAGCGGCACGATGACAATCGCCAGAATGGTGTGGGAGGTAAGCAGTGTGAAATACACGGGTCGAATCCAGCCTTGCCCCTGGAAATGAATCACCTGGCGAATGCGCACGTGGTAGATCACGTAGGAGACCAGGAAGGCGCAAGAAACAGCGAAGGCCGAGAGCATGAGTTTCTTGTGGACGTTGATCTTGCCGTTGCGGATGGCAACGTAACCACAGGCCAGGAGAATGGCGCTGACGCCGTTGAGTGTGGCGTTGAGAGCGGGTTGGGAGAACATGGCTGGACAGGATAACAGGGAAACGAGGTAAGGAAACAAAGAAGTGACCGGCAGGACATCAGATATCGACGATCAGATATCAGATATCAGGAGCCAGGAAAGGAGCCGGTGGCCTGAAACTTTGGAAAAGCGTCGAGGGATTCGTCGCCAGCGACGCGATGCGAAACGGTCCCGCGCTTGGAAGATTTCGGTTGGAACGACATAGCCAAGAGAATAGGAGTGGCACGCTAGAACGTAAGAAGCCACCCTTGGCACAGACCGCGAAGATAGGCGAGCCGTAACAAGGAAACTGCGGGCGGCGCAAAGCCGCCCCAACACGGACTTACCTGAACAAATTGCGCTTTCGTAGCTATCGGGAGGTTGTAGAAGCGGCGGCCCATTGTGAGTGCACTCACGGCAACCAGGGCCGCCGCGTTTCAAAATCAGCGCGGCAGTTTGTCGAACATCATCAGGCCGAGCAGGATGGGGATATGCATTACCGTGGCGTGCATGAGCCACTTCGCGCGCGCGTTGGTTTTGGCCGATGCGGCCCAGAGGCACACTTGCAGGCTGGCGGTGCAGGTCACCAATGCACCAAAGAAATACAACACGCCGGCGAATCCCATTACCGCGGGGAGGAGGCTTACGGCTACCAAACAACTGGCGTACAAGATGATTTGGCGGAAGGTACGCGTGCCGTCCTTGTCTACCACCGGCAGCATCAGGATTCCGGCGCGGGCGTAGTCTTCACGGTACATCCAGCTGATGGCATGAAAGTGCGGGAATTGCCATAGGAAGAGAATCGCAAACAGCAACCAGGCGCCGGCATCAAGCTTCCCCGTAGCCGCGGCCCAGCCAATCATCGGAGGAATCGCCCCGGGAATCGCGCCAATAAACGTGGCCCAGACGGTGCGTTTCTTCAGCGGCGTATACGCCAGCAAATAACTCAGCGCGGTGACCAAGCCAAGCACGCAGGCTAGGTATCCCGCGACGAAATACAAATCCACGGCGCCCGCGATGGCCAGCGCCAGGCCGAAGCGCAGCGCTTCGGTGGGAGTCAGCAAACCGGTGGGCAGGGGCCGCGTGGCGGTACGCCGCATGTAGCGGTCGGATTCGCGCTCGATGTAGTGATTCAGGGCCGCGGTGCCTGCGGCAATCAGCATGGTGCCGAAGACAACGTGCGTCATGTGCAGCCAGGGCATCGGCCCGCGCACGCCCATGTAAAATCCCGCGCCCGTGGTCATCAGCACCAGGAAGGACACGTCGGGTTTAGTGAGGGCCACGTACGCGCTAAGTTTGGTGGGCTGCGCGAGAGCCGCAGAGCGAGAGCGGGCATTGGGCATTACGCGGGCACCTCACCTTTGGTTGTAGCGAACAGCACTTCCCTTTTGCGCGGCACCAGCCGGTAGCACACGATGACCGTGGCAATGGACGTAGCGAACAGGAAGGCGCCGACGACGGTGTGGACCACGGTGGAAATCACCACCGGCGGCATCGGCTGCGGATCATCTGCTCCATTGATGCGCGCCCAGAGAGCGACGAGGCCGAGCAGGATCTGCAGGCCCACGATGGAATGCAAAAGTTTGCGCACTCGCGCAATGGCCGCCACTTCCGGGAAGCGCCGCTTCAGCACCAGCCCGGTCCAGATCACCATCGCCAAAACAATCGGCGCCCCGTACACGTGCGGCTTCAGCGACAAATACTTATGACGGAATCCCGCGCCCACCAGCACTTGCAGGAAGATC
This sequence comes from Candidatus Acidiferrales bacterium, assembly GCA_963776365.1. Classification (GTDB taxonomy): domain Bacteria; phylum Acidobacteriota; class Terriglobia; order Acidiferrales; family UBA7541; genus Acidiferrum. The sequence continues at coordinate 403,904 of CAVZMQ010000020.1, forward strand.
ACGAAGGCGTTCAGGGTAACGATGGAATGAATGGAAGGCGAGCCGTGGTCGACGTATTGCGGCAGGCTCTGCATGTACCAGCGGCTGGTGCACACGGCGATGCTCACCAGAATGGCGAACATGAGTTCGGCGGTGCACGCGTGCATCACCGGCAGCCCGTAATGCAGAAGCTTCAGCACGGTGAGGCCGCCGAGTATGCCTTGGAAAATCACGCCGCCCAGGGCGGTAAAGCCCAAATACTTCATCCACGGCCGCTCGTCATACTTCCACAGGAGAAACGCGAGAACGATGATAAAGAGGCCGAGAGTGGCGGCGATCAGTCGATGGGAGTGTTCGAAGGCAATGCCGCCGACCATCGGCGGATTCAATGTGCCGTACGAGAGCGGCCAGTCCGGTACCGCCAGTGCCGCGTCCTCTGAAGTGACTAACGCGCCCGCGGTGAGCAATACTGCCGCCCAAGCCACCACGAATAAGGCGTACCTGTGAACGCCAGAGTGATATTTCGCCATCATGTGTTCCGGGCCCCAATCCCGAAATACAAATTACTAAGCCCTATACTCTGAATCAGATGCGCCGTCAAGGGCAACAGGTGTAGTAAAAATTGTAGTCACCTTTTCCCCGAGATCGCGCGCACTTTGCGCTTTTGCTCGTCGCGGTAGACGTCCGTCGTCGCGAGCGCGAGCCGCAAGTCCTCAGAGTCACCGATGTCGTAGCGGTCGAAAATGCTCGCCGTCTTGTGGCCGGTGATCAGCATCGCGATCCTCTGAGGAACTCCGGCGCGGATCATATCACGGGCGGCGGTGCGTCGGAAGTCGTGGAAGATGCGCCCCTCGTACTTCATATTCACTCGGCAGTGCGAGCACTTGCAGCGGGGCGTGGGCTTCGTCGCGACTCCCCCGCACTTCGGGCACACCATCCTTCCCTGCCCTGCTGCGCAACACGCGGCGATCCATTCGAGGCGAAACTGCTTCACGGGCTTTCCTTCTTTGTGGAAGACGAGCCCTGCTGGAATCTGGCCGGGAATAGAGCGCGCTTCGCGACGACGGAGAATAATCTCGCCGCGCTCGCCCGTGAGCGGGAGTTTCAGCTTCTCTTTGTTCTTGGTGAACTTCCCCGGCAGAATCATCTCCGTGTCATCGTCGTCGATGTGTTCCCAGCGCATCGACGCGATCGAGCCACAACGCATTCCTGTCAGATAACCCCAGCGGCAGAAGTCTTGAAGGTGTTCAGGCAGGTGCTCTGCGACGTCTTCGAACTCCGACTTGGTGAAGAATGTCGCGCTCCTCTGCTGAGAGCGGCTGCAGCTTCGGGGGCTCCAGCTTCGCGAGACGATATGCGCACTGAACTTCCGTGATCGACCCGGCCTATTGGTATGCGCACACTTTGTACGGCCTATGCTTGGCGGCGCTCGGGAGGCATGAAGAGGCCATCGAAGCAGTCCGACGAGGCGAGGAGCTTGAGCCTCTGCTACCCGTTATCGGGCACCACGTAGCGTGGGTCCTTTACATGGCCGACCAGTATGACCGGGCGATTGATCATTGCTGTAAGGCTCTCGAGATTGAACCGAATTATGCGCAACTGCATTGGTGGCTCGCCCAAGCAGCAGCCACCAGACGGCGCAAGAAAGTTGGAGGGGCTGTTTGCCTCGGCGGACATTCCAACTCGGCTTCATGCGGACATGCTGCACTACCTGTGGATTCAATACGCGATTACTGGTGGTCTGTGGGCGGCGCTCATCTCAGTGCGGGAATGTCGCGACGTCAGTATATTGGACCTAGTGGGAAGGTCGACCATTGACGGTGAACAGAGTGAACTCCTGAGCAGGCACCTGCGCGACTTGACCGCCAGCGGCAAACGGAAGTTGCTGCTGAACTTAATGAACCTATCGCAGATTGATAGTTCGGGCGTAAGCATCATCGTAGAAATGTACGTTTCCCTCAAACGTACTGGTGGCGAGTTGAAACTATTGTCTCCGCGAGGCCGAGTGCTTGATGTGTTAAAAGTGTTTCGCTTGTTAGATGTTATTCCCAGTTTTGAAGATGAGACCAATGCTCTCGTAAGCTTCCGGCCGCGAACTTGCTCCGCGACGTACTGATCACAGGTGCCGCCGGGAACCGCGGAATTAAAAAGGGATTTGTTTTCACACGTCTTGAGCTAGACTATCAGCCCTGTCGCAAACCTGAGATTTTTTTGGAGGCACCGTGACACGATGCGGCGGTGCATCTTTCGCTCGCTCCCCGGTTCTCCATAGAATCGCGCTTGTGGTTGATTCCGGCACCGAGATCAATGAACTGCTCGACGGCGTTTTCGCGAGCGAAAACTGGAGTGTGCAGCGTGTCCACGACAATTGCGCCGCCCTCAGCACTGTCACAGCCAATTCGTTCGACTTGATCATTACAGGTTCGAAGAACCTATGCACTGAAGACCTTGAAGTGGTTCACAAAATCAGAGCCGCTCGCCCTCATGCGCGCCTTATCATCCTTGCCGACAAGTTCACACCTGGGGACGTACTTGACGCCATGCGTGAAGGTGCCTTCAGTTACTTTTCTGGCCCCTTCGAGCACTCGGCTCTCGTCGATATGGTGCGCCAAGCCATGGACTCGCCCTGCTGGGACGACGGGATCGAAGTGCTCTCGGGGACGCCCGCTTGGGTCAGTTTGGCGGCCCGCTGCGATGTTCAAACCGCAAATCGTTTGATCCAATTCCTGCATGGAGCTAAAGATCCCAGCATTCCTGAAGCAGACCGGGAAGCCGTCGTCTCTGCTTTCAGAGAGATCCTCCTGAACGCAATGGAGCATGGAGGGCATTTCGACCCGGGCCATTATGTGGAAATTTCGTTTATCCGTGCCAGTCGCGCAGTTGCTTTGCGCGTCAAGGACCCCGGTCAGGGCTTCTCGCTTGAAGAGCTCCGACACGCCGCAATCAATAGTCCGGCCGGAGATCCCTTAAGCCACTTTGCCGTTCGCGAAGAGCAGGGTCTTCGACCAGGCGGCTTCGGCCTTTTGTTAGCGAAAAAGCAAGTGGACGATCTCATTTACAATGAGAAGGGCAACGAGGCATTGCTCATCAAATATATCGGAAGTTGAACCGACCCGCTTGACACATGCAGTACCGGTAGTAGGCTCCGAGCTCGTCGTGTTTTGCAGAACAGGTCGGTCGTTGGGTTCCCGGCGCCACTGGCGCCATTTTGCTCGACTGATTCTTCTCGACTTACAGCGCCATACCAGGAGGTGACCCGTGGCCTACATCATCGCCGAACCGTGCATCGGAACCAAAGATACTGCTTGTGTGGATGTATGTCCGGTGGATTGTATCCACCCGGCAAAGGGCAGGACCTATGACGATGGCCGACCGACGTTCGATGAAGTGCCTCAGTTGTATATCGATCCTACTGAGTGCATTGACTGCGGTGCCTGTGTTCCCGTCTGTCCAGTGACCGCAATTTTCCCATTAGACGATCTGGCGGAAAAATGGCACGCATACACTGAGATCAACAAGAATTACGTTGACGCTGGCAGGTTCCAGCCCGACAAGTATCTAAAGGTGAGCAACTGACGGCGTCTTAGACCGCCTTCTTGTCATGAAACAGTTCGATTTCAACTATCCACACTTCTTCAAGCATCAGCCGCGACGCCGAGAACTGCTCAAGAAGCTTTATAAAAACGGCAACCGAAGATGAGTTTGTGAAGGCCAATCAAGGACCGAATGGCAAAGTCTATAGCCGCCTAAGACTTCGCCAGGAATACTTGCGTTGATCCACGAACCCTCCCCTCGCCTCGCCTTCCCTTCTGACGTTGCAGGCGAGCCTGTGGTTTCCTAAGTTTATAGTATTGGCTGACGGACACATTCCCTGGAAAGCGGGAACGGGCGGCAAGCCGAGTGCAGGCTGTTCAGTCGGAGCGGTAGGTAAGTTCCGATCGATGAAACACGGATTGGTTGTGACAGTGCGGGCACTCAATGGAGAGGCCGTTAGCGGGGAAGTCTGGCTTTCTCTCGAACACGTGGTCAGCGAGATTGCCTTTTTCGATTTGTGTGTGAGTAAACTCCTGCTGGCAGGACGGGCAGTGCAAAACCCAACGGGGCATGGTCGATACCTCGTGAAGGAGTAGTTGGGACATGGACTACCCGGAATGCGGGGAAGTTTAGTCGATTGAGTGCGGGAGGGCAAATTGCGAAGGCGTGGGAGGCGTTTAACGCGCGTATGATCCACTCACGCTGTTGAAGTGACTGGACGGCGTCCCAATTGTCGACCACGTAATCGATGAGGTGACCCTGGCATGGCCGGATTTGGGTGACCCCTGAGGTACCGACATTTCGTGCAGTCCGTTTTGTCCTGGACCTCGAAATAATTCTTCATAGAGACTTTTCAAAACTCTGCTTCCTCCAGTTTCGATTACTCGGACTTAAACGGGGCTGGATTTATGCAGTGCATCTTCGAGCAAATACAGTTGGGACTATTGCGGCCCGTTGGACGGCGCTTCCAAAGATTGCGGAGCGGGCTCCTGCTGAGACGATTTGCTGGGCGAATTAACTTCGGACCGCGTTGAAAGGAACCGTAGACCACCGGTCATCCCAATTTGTTTAGAGCCCACTCTTATCTGATGGGACCTAAGGCCGGTTCAGTCGTTGTGCATTGATGACGACGGCAAGACTTGCTGCGTTCATCAAGATTTAGCGAACGGTTTTAAAGAGTGCGTCGATGTCCACACCAGCTAGGCCGCCGTCTCTCAGGACTTCCCTCAAATTTTCTTCCGAACCGTACACCAGTGTTATTATTCCCATCTTTTTGGAAGCCAAGAACTTTCGCAATCACGACTCCTCCGATCTTGTCTCACAGTTCCGCCCCTCGCCTACAGGACCCCTCGCTGCAAAAGTTGTTAAGAATCGCGACCGTTGTCAGAATTGGTGATCACGACTTTGCGAAGAACAGCTAGTTTCTTGCATCAGTGCCTGAACCGATTTGCCCGATAAGCGCCGCGTTAATTAGAGGTTAGCGTTCTATCGGCTGAACGTGGGAAGATGTACTAAGTCGGTCGGAGGTACTCGCTCGACCGGATTGCCGGCTCTACGCCAGGCAGCCAGGCCACCAACAATCACAAATGTGCTAAATCCTCGTTGCCGCAGCAGATGCGCCACACGGGCGCTCGTGGCGTCGCGTGGTCAAGTGCAGTACAGGTAGATGTCTTTGTCCCGAGGAAGTTCTTTGGCTTCTTCCGACAGATTATTCGGCTCAAGTCGAATCGAGCCTCGAATGCGGTCGCCACGAGGATCGTAGTAACCGTGGCTGCGAACGTCGACAAGCAAAATCTTTTCTGCATATTGTGTTTGCAGCTTCGCGGCCAGCTCGGCGACCTGTATCCGTGGAACGATGCGGTCCGCCCGGTGCCGCCAGTAGAGCGAGAAACGATAAATGGAAAATGCAACTGCGGTGATGATTACCACAATCTCTACTACGTGTCCCGCCGCTTGAAATCCGCGCACGATGGACGCCAGGAAATCGCGGAAGATAAAACCAATGCTGCCGTAGGCAAACGCATAGGCCAGAGCCCCCAGGAGGTCCAGGCCCACAAACTGAATGAACGGCATTTTCATGCTCCCCGCCAACGGAGGAGCCATCGAACTAATTCCGGGAATGAACTTGGCGACCAATAAAGTGGCCCGACCGCGCTTGTAGAACGATTCCGCGGAGCGTAGGATGCAGTGTTCCGGGTCGACGGACAACCGGCACAGAAAACCTAACAACCTCCATCCCATGCGACTTCCAAGAACGTAGAGTAGCGAATCACCTAGCAGCATCGCCGTTACCGCAATCAGCAAAGCCGCCGGCCCGCGTAAAACGCCAGATGCAACTGCGGCTCCGCCCGTAAGCAGCGCTAGTGCAGCCGGTACTGGAATCCCAAGCGCTTCCGCCAGAACGATCAGAAATATGAAGATGTATCCGTGGTGGACGATTAGTGCAAGTAGGCGCCTCATATCATCAAATCACCAGACTAGCACGCAAGGACGATAAACGTCTTTGTCCGAAGCCGACTTCGATACAATGTGGCCAACGCGAACTAAGCCTCGCGATGGAGTTGGGTCATGACGCTGGGAATCCGGCAAACGTTCAAAATTCTTGCACCTGGCAGCTCAATGCGTCGCAGAGTTGCCTACAGCCTGCTCGTCGTACGGTTGATCCTTGTCCCGGTCATATTCTTGGCCGTGTATTACCTGTTCGCAATGGGTTGGATTGTGGATCGCATCGTCAACGTTGAGGCACCCGCGACAACTTTCTCGGAACAGGTGTCGGTGGAGATGCTCGAAGCCCGACGGGCCGAACGAAACTACCTCTTACTTCGCGACCCTGCATATGTTGAGGCAAACCGCGCCTCAATTGCTAAGGCGCGAGAAACACTCATCGAGATTCAAAATCTCGCGCCGTCTGAGCAGCAAGACGCTCAAAAAGCTCTGGATGAACTGGATCTGTACCAGCAGCGCTTTGAGGCGGCAGTTTCGATCTTGGGAGCACCAGGCCAAGCACCCCCCGACCGCATTCAGGCGGTTGTCCGCGCCTATGAAAAGGATTTGAACGAGCTACTCACGCAGACCAGATTTAGGAAGCGTGCGGAACTTGTCGACGAGTTGCGCAACCGTGTCGATTCGTTCGACATTCAAATATCGAAGACAGTGCAAGAGCAGGACCCCGAATTGCGACAGGCAACAGTGGATCTTGAGAACTCGAGCCAAGAGATCTTGAGGCGAACTTCGGAGTTGGAATCTCGCAGCTGGGAACGCGTCCAAGAGGATCATCGACGGGCGCGCGGCCTAATCAACCAGGCCGAATGGGCGCTCGGTGTTGTTTCGGTTGTTACCTTTCTGTTGAGCGTATGGATCAGTTTCATCTTGCCTCATCAGGTCGTGAAACCACTGTTGAATCTAAAACAAGCGGTTGATCGTGTTGCCGCGGGTGATAGCGCAATCAATTTCGACATCCAGGGAAAAGGAGAAGTAGTTGAGCTCGCGAACAGCGTGCGAATTCTGGTTGAGCGCATGCACCAAAGGCAATGAGTCCTACTCGCCCAAGCAACTTGCTGGGTTACAAAACCTCGACGAGTCAGAGCTCAGTCAGCGTTAGTCGGACCGCCAACAGGCCGTTCGTACGGGCGGATGAATCGCTACGGGTTGGAGCCGCAAGGGGGGTGGCTGGGATGGCCTGTCCTCACCATCCTCCTAAAGTCCCGAGGATGGGCGGATCGGCTAAGAAAAAGGGGCCGCCACGGTCCGGTGGGCGACCCCTTCAATGAAAGCACCGCGCAACAAACTTAGGGCGCCGGAATGACGATGTCAATTAGGGATTCCCCCAGTTGCTTACATAGCCGGGATAGGTCTAAACAGGGCTTGCGATGCTCTGAGACAGCCATGCTCGGAGACAGCCTGTGCGATTCCTTCACGGGCGGGTGGAATCGCTACGGGTTGCCGCAAGGGGGATGGCTTTTTCCCCATGAAGGAGCCATTCTCCCAAAGAGCCGGGATGGGCGGCTAGCCCGGCTAGTCGAAAATATGCTTATTTTCGTGTAAATACAAGGAAGTATCAGTTTACCCTCATTCTCTTCGCCGGAGCCCAAATGCATGCCCAGTCGCCAGAGGCCATACTCCCGACCGTCCCAACAACCAAGATACTTGCGATAGGAACACTGAACTCGCCGCTGACAGAGGATCAACGCAAGGGCGAAATGTCCTACGAGGTTCCCGATACGGTTAAGCTCTACCTCGCGGGCAAAATCGATCAATGGTACGTCCGAAAGGACGGAAAGGGAGTCGTCTTCATCCTCAATCTGGGGTCGACAGAGGAAGCGAGAGCGCTCCTTCAGCAGCTTCCTTTAGGGCAAGCAAAGTTGATGAGCTTTGAACTGATCCCTTTGGGTCCATTGAGCCCTTTGGGCCTTCTCTTGCGAGACAAATAGCTCAGGCGCTCAGTGCTGAGACGGAAGGCATTTCGTAGCGATTACGAGGATAACCAATAAGTACGGTCGCCCACGAGGATACCCCCAGTTGCCTACATAGCGGGCCTAGGTCTAAACAGGGCTTACGACGCGTGAGACAGCCTGTACGATTCGCCATGGAATCGCTGCAGGCGGGGATGGCTCTTTTGCTGTTCCTCAGAGGAGCCATTCCCCTTTTGCCGGGCATGGGCCCGCCCGATTTTGGTGCTCCGTGCAAAATGCGAGTGGTGGCCTGTATTTACGGTGCTTGGACTGGAGGACGTTTGGGGAGTGGGGATATGTTGAATCGACACCGAGAGTTAACGGGAATAGCCTTGCTGACCTTTGCCGTTCTGTGTCGAACTGTTCCAAGCATTGCGATTGCGGCGGATGACAAGAATGAGCAGGAGCGAGTAAAAGAATCGGGCAATGTTATGAAGGAGCTTCTTTCGTCATCCAGCGGCGTTCCCATCAGTGTGCTGAATAAGGCGGAGTGCGTTATCGTTCTCCCGTCCCTAAAGAAGTTTGGATTCATTATTGCGGGCCAATATGGTAAAGGTGTGATGACGTGTCGGGGAGGAGAAAATTTTGACGGGCCGTGGAGCGCCCCAACGATGATGCAATCGGCTGGCGGAAGTGTTGGTCTTCAGGCTGGCGGCCAAGCTACCGACTTCATCATTCTAGTAATGAATGACAAGGGAGCACGCGCCCTGATGAATGGGAAAGCTTAAGGGACCACGTAACAATAATAATCCATTGCTGACGTGAACTTATACATTTCTCCGTCGCTTCGAGTTGTCAGTTCTCCACCGGCGATGATCGTCGGAACCTAATAAACATAGGGCTAGAAGACTAGACCTTGGTTCAAGCATACTCTTCTTCAGTTATGTTATAGTTCTTACTGAAAAGAGCGAACAGTCGGAACTATAACATTATGCGACCCATCACATTCGACTCTTCCGTCCTCCGCCAGCATCTTCTCCGCCACAAGATCGCGGAATTGCCGGAACTCAAGCGCGTGCTTGGCACCAATACGGCTGTCACGGTATTCCGCAAGCTGAAGCAACTCGGCTACCTCGCCAGCTATACGCATCGCGGGCGCTTCTATACGTTGCCGGAGATCGCCCGCTTTGATGATCGCGGACTGTGGTCGCACCAGGCGGTTTGGTTCTCGCGCTATGGAACCCTGTTGTCCACCGTGGAAGCTTTCGTCCTGGGCTCCTTCAACGGCTACTACGCGGATGAGCTGGCCGATGTCTTGCATGCCGAGGTTCAGGAGCCTTTGCGCCATCTCCTGCAGCAAGAGCGTTTGAGTCGAAGCGAAGTCGATGGCCAGTTTGTCTACACCGCAATCGATCCGACCGATCGTCGCAAGCAAACCTTGGCTCGCCGCAGCGCTCAAGCCGTGCCTTTGGCGGTTCATTCGGTGGCCCTGCAGGTCTCGCCCGACGAACTCAAGGCTGCGATTGTCCTGTTCTATGGACTGCTCGACGAACAGCAACGCCGCTTGTTTGCTGGCTTGGAGTCCATCCGCGTGGGTCATGGGGGCGACGCCTTGCTCGGCGATTTCCTCGGTTTAGACGCCCACACCGTTGCCCGTGGTCGGCAACAACTGCTCGACCAAGATGTGGTCAACGCTGGGACGCGCCGCAAAGGCGGAGGCCGCCAGTCTACGAAAAAAAACGCCAGGCATAATCGATGTTCTTCACCGTTTGCTGGAACACGATACCGCCGGCGATCCCATGACGGGCTTACGCTGGTCCCGCCGCAGTACCACGAGGATCGCCGAGGCACTGCTTCTGCTCGGCATCTCCGTCTCTGCTAACCCCATCGGGCGCTTGCTCCATCAGATGGGCTATTCGCTCCGCGTCAATCACAAGCAGATCTCCACCAGCTCCAGCTCCAATCGCAACCTACAGTTTGAATATCTCACCGAGTTGCGCGGGCGCTTCCAGCGACGTCACCTGCCCATCATCAGCGTGGACACCAAGAAACGCGAACTGGTCGGCAACTTCAAAAATCCAGGCCAGCGTTGGGAATGCCGTCCGCGCCGTGTTTTCGATCACGACTTCCGCACGGACTCCATCGGTGTCGCGATTCCGTATGGGATTTATGACCTCACCGAAAACCGTGGCACTTTTGTCGTCGGCGTTTCCCACGACACTCCTGCATTCGCCGCTCACGCCATCGCCCATTGGTGGTACCAGGAAGGTTCTCAGCGCTACTCCGGCTCGCGCCGGATTCTCATTCTGGCCGATACCGGCGGCAGCAACGGCTATCGCTGCTATGCCTGGAAGACCGAGCTCCAGTCTCAACTGGCCAACTCTTTTGCCCTGTCTGTCACCGTGGCCCACTATCCACCCGGCGCTTCCAAATGGAATCCCATCGAGCATCGTCTTTTTTCCGAGGTGTCACGAAACTGGGCTGGTGAACCGCTCGATTCCTACCAGAAGATCCTCAACTATACGCGAACCACAAAAACTCAAACCGGCCTTACGGTCACCGCTTACCTGGATCGCCACCACTATCCTTGCGGCCTCAAGCCAACTCCCGACCAACTCGCTTCACTGCGATTGCAGCGCCATGAAACCTTACCCGAGTGGAACTACACCATGAAACCTCAACTGTGAAGTTGTTCTTGAGTGCCGCCTAAGCTCGGTGCCGATGCCAGTGTTGCCGCCGGTCCAGTCGGACGGGAAGCGGAAGCCTCCACGAATGCGGCGATGAGTGCACAGATGCTCTCTTATTCCAGAGCGCAGGGCGTGTTTGCTGGCGTTTCTCTCGAGGGAGCGTCGCTCGGACCTGATGACGACGCAAATGAAGATCTGTATGGCAAGAAAGTGACTGCCACAGAGATCATTGGCGGCAAAGCCGGACCACCTCCCGCTTCGGCGAAGGAACTGCTTGCGGTACTCACTGCGAAGTCGCCCAAGAACGAGTCAAAAGGAAAGTAATCGGCTCCTTTTGCCGCGATGTGAGACTGTTTCCTGCTCCTTCCTAGCGTGGGACAAGTGCTTATAAATACAAGGGCCGGCATTGGCCGGCCCTGTGCCGGGCGGACTGGGCGGACTAACTGCTTAGCATCCCCGCTCGAGACGAGGAGCTGTCCCCCAGCGGGCCGATTGAAAAGATTATGGCGCGCGTGGATGTTGTCTGTCGTTGCTCTGGAGCAATCAGGGATCGCGTCCGTCACAAGTAAACTGGAATGTGTTGACCCCGGACTCCCGACAGTGATAACAACCCGTCTGCGGTGGACTTGGTCGGCCCCGGTGGCAGACGGGGCTTTGACGGCACTCACTCGGTGACTATCTGCCGCACACTCACCCAGCGCGGTCTGATCTTTCCCGTAATCCACTTGGAGTTTGCCAGCGGCGGAGTTTGCATGAAGCGCTGGCCGATTTGGCAAGGGATGCGCCAGGTCCTCGCTCGGGGAAGTGTCAGTGACACGGAGTTGAGCGTATTAGCAGCATTCAATGAAATTGTGCTACTTTTTTGAGAATCATGACTTCTCTTCCTCTGTGTTGTCCGAGTCGCAGCCATCGCATCGTCGGCCATTGAGGCGTCGTTCTCTCGAAGATATCGGTAAACACTCGCGCCGACCCGAGTGGCACAAGAACCCAGAAAGTGCGCCTGGGCGTTGCCTAGTTCTTGGGAGGTGACCAAACTGGTGGTATCTCATCCGGATGATCCCGCAAATACTGGTCCACGGGTTCGTTGCGCAACACGAATCGGAATCCGCGCTGTGTATTCACATCGATGGTTGTTTGCAAATCCAGCTCGTCAAACCCAATCACGTGCTCAACGGATTTTGTACCGCCAGCCTCAATCATCGTAAAATGAAGCTGGTTGTCCACGAGCCAGTAATCGGTCACGATATAAACTGTGCCATCTTTCAGATAGAGCTGCGGTAGGTCGCGTCTGTTATCCCCATACACGTACAGGGGATACTCGTATGTCTGAGGGGGGACATAATTTCCGTACTCATAGAAGGGCAAAGTGTTGTAGCCGAATCCCCAATTCCAAAACAGACAGCAACTCGTCCACCAACACCGATTGTAGCTCCAGTTCGCCCAATACCACCACAATGGTCCGCCAAAGAAAAAAGGGGAACCATAAACGGGGAAAACCGGGGGAAACGGGCGAATCGGCCGCGGACGAAAGACCAAACTACCGGCACGGAATGCCCCCACAGGCGGAGCGGCTGACGCCGGAGGCCGCGAAATCGGTGCGTGGGAAATCGGTGAGGCAACTACGTGTGCCCCTTCCCCTCCTCCGCCAACGTGGCCGCCGTGTTGTGCTAACGCTACTGGAGTCTGAACCCAGGCGGAGGCCAGCATACAGGAAACAGTAATCAAAATCTTTTTGAAGATCGAACCACGAAGGACAAAGCGCGCCATATTGCTACCCTCCTTGCAGCCGCTAGGGTTGAGGCTGCGAGGATCGCGCGGACTTCACGAGTCTATACTTTTGGGATGAGTATTGCATCACCAAGATGTTCCACAAACAGTTGGAAAGCGTGCTAGCGTCCGAAGGCTATCGAGTACCCGAAGATTACGGTGTCGTCAGTTCCCAAACCGTAGTGCTCCGTTGTCGCTTATTTGTAGTAACGAGGCGGGTTGATTCGGAGGGGATCTTGGGCAAGCCCACGTTCAAGCAGGTTCTCGATGCTCAGATGAATCAGGTACGCTTCGGAAAGACATATTTAAGCATTGCTAGAGGGTTGCTCGATGCGGACCCAGTAATCCTCCAGGTGGCCACGACATTCTTCTCACTTACGATAGCCAGAAATATAGACTTGTCGCAAATGGCTCTCGCTCGCCTCTACGACCAGACAAAGGGTGCGGTCACCGTTCAGGTAATGTTGTTCCAGGCTCGAAGCCGGGCCAATTCGTTCCAGCGGGGCAATCATCAACAGGTGATTGCGGCCATTGCTAAATCTGAAAAAACAGTCGTCGAACTTGAGCCGGTGCTCGCTTCGATTCGCAAGCGTAGGAACGAATGGCTCGCGCATCTTGACCCGCGAACTGTGGCCGATCCAAAAGCCTTGTCTGCCAAAGCGAGGTTGACGATCCCCAACCTTGAGCGAGCATTCAAGGAAACCGAGAATATCTTACTGGAACTCTCGTCCCTTTATTGGGGACCTGCACTTTATTGGTGGCGACGATTACAAGGCAGCGCTTAGCTGGGTTCGCCGAGCTAGGTGCGATTTCATCGAAAACTACGAGAGGGAGTTTGGACGGTGGACGGGACCGCGGCCAAAGGACTGTTCGCGCAAACCATACGACTTGCTTTAGCGCGTCGCGTACTCACCGATGAACACTTGCTTGGACTGCGGATATTTAGAACTTGTCATTCCCACAACCGAATTGGAGAACCTCCGGAAGGGCATGGAAGGTAAGCACGCGTAAGCCTGGTGAAGGATTCTCGGCAGCGATGTAGCGGAAGTGCTAACTGGCTGCGCCTGCGGCTTTGCCCGTCGTTCCCAGTGGACGTAAGAGGGTAAGCTGATCGAAATACATCGCGGTCTTAATGACTCGACCGTTCCTAATTTCACTGACTGAACATCCGTTGATACTGGCGCGTCCACCGGTGGGAGGCACGCCGTTAAGTTCGCCGTCGTTCGTTCCCGTGGCGCGCCAACGAGTAACAACATAATCGCCACTCGCGATCATTTGTTGGACGTCAAAATGAAGATCAGGAAACGCTTTCAGATACACAGCAGTATTTCGTTTGGCACCTTCCGGACCACGAATCGGGCCGGGGAACGAATCACTTTCCAGAACGTGGGAATCGTCGTGAAGCTTCGCGAAGCGGTCCAGGTCGTGCGCGTTCAGGGCATCGTACAATTCCTCGACGAGTTCGCGATTGTCAGATTCGGACATGGGGACTCCTGTTTCGGCGTACCGCAGTAGGCGTGTCGCTGTCGCGCTAGTGCAGCCGAAGCGCACGATATTGTGTCACAGTTGGGAGACACGGGTTAGTTCTTATCACTGTCGGGGACGAAGGTGGGAGGGACGCCTTAGTGTCAGCGTCCCGTGGTGGTCAAGTCAGGTTCAGGGGTGAATTGTTAGGTATGATGACGCAAGGTTTCTGTCATGGATACTGGCAGTAGTTACAGCATGGTTTGTAACCGGGAATTAATACTTCATTCAACTCAAATGTGCGCGATGAGCGCCGTTTATTCGAGACGTTGGCGTGGGCAATCCTGGGATTTGCGCGAGTCTGAATTGATGCATCGCCCTTGGCGGCGAGTGTCACACAGGCCTGCCCTTGCCGATAGACATTGCGCGCTGCGCGTTCCTACTGGTACAGGCCGTCGAGGTCTGCCTTCAGTTGCTGGTGTGGATCGCCGGGACAAGTCGGCAGCAAATGAGGGTAGCGCTTCTCCAGCCACGTGTAAAACAACAAGACTCCTCTTTCAGTGTGTTCGGTCGGGCATGATACAAACAGCTGACGGACGCGAGCCCGACGGACGGCTTCGGGGTCATTCCGGTTGCTCGGCACGACTGGGCGATTCTTCTGCGGGGACCGGAGAAGAGTAATCCATTCCCTCAAAAGTCACCACTGTATGACATCAGCACTCCGAAGTTCTAAATTCACGCGCATCGGTCGTTCCTGGATGGAAGGCGCTCTCGCTTACAAGCAGCGGGTGCGTCTAATATTTCGTGCGGACGGGGGGTCGCTTTAGGAAGGGCGACCCCCTTTGCAATCATCGACATCAGCGCTCCGCGGTTCTAAATTGACGCGCAACCCCTTTGCAGTTTGTGAATCGCAGTTCGGCGGGTTTTGTTGTCACCACTGCGCGCACAGTGCGGAAGTCAACGACAACTGCTTTGTGGGCTTCAAGGTAGCGGACCTATTCCTCCAGCTCCAATTTCGACTGACCTCGTTTTCGTCTGGTAACCCAGTTGTTCCAGCGTAAATACGAATCTGCTTTGTGTGTACCCGTCAAATGCGAAGTACTCTGCTTGCTGTTCTGCATAGAACTTCTTCGCTTTACTCTTGGCTTCTTCAGAATTCTTTGCGGAGTCAAGCCAGTGAACACTGCCACGCGGTTCATTTATGAAAATATCAAACATTTTGGGACTGCCTTCAGGAACCAAGTTCAATTCACAGGGACTGCTCAGGTGTGGGGTGAGCTATGAGCGTGGTTGACTGCCAGAAGCTTGTGCCTCTGAAACGCGAAAGGCAAGGGAAATCGGAATTTAGCAAGGTCAAGCAGTGCAATCCCGGTCACGCACCATGGCAAGTGTGCTCTACTTAAACAATCCTGATACGGATCCTCCGGTCCGGTCGACAGCAAATTCGGGTAGTGCTTCTCGAGCCCGGGCTTCGAAGCTTTAAGCGCGCGAACTTCTGGCAAAAGCTGCGCATTAGCTATAAACTTTGCGGGCAAAGGAGAGGCGAGTATTCTCAGTCCGCGATCCAGTTTCCATGAAATCCGTACGGCACGCGGCGTGGAAGTTGCACTCGAGCAACGGGCCTGCCCTGGAAGTCCGACGCGTTGATTATCACCAGATCGCTGCCGTCCCGGACCGGGTCGTAGACGTACGACAGATACCAGCCGGAGAGTTCGCCCGCGTCCGAACCGGCTGGAGCGAACACGGCTTCACCGGGGCCACCGGGCGCAGTGGCCGTACCGAACGAATGCTCCTCGGCAGTGCCGCGTTCAAGGTCATAACGCACGAGTTTACCCGAACCCACGGTAACGCCGTACCGCGCCGGCAAACCAACCAGCCGATCATCGATGCGCGGGAACTCCACAGCGCGCTCGTCGATCTGCTGCTCCGTGACGGTACCGCTGGTCAGATTGATCGTCCAGGACCACATCATGGCATCAGAACCAGATGACCCGTCGTCGCGCCACAACTCAGTATACCGAGCTGCTTGCAGCACAATAACCTTGCCATTCTCTGTGGTGTTATCAAAGGCGTTGAGGACGTGAAAAACATAACACGGGTCTATGTTAAACCAACGGATCGGACCGTATGGGTCATCGCGGTGCAACACTCCGAGCCGGGCGCCGTAGTCGTCGCTCCACCTGTACGGAAGGTCGCGCACACTGTTGCGCGCGATGTCGAGCCGAAACACGATCGGCAGGTCCATGAGCACTATGTGCTCGGCGCTCAGCGCGAAGTCGTGCATCATGGTCAACTTGGGAACGTCGACGCCGCGATCAATCATCAGTTCCCCCGACGCGTTCACGCGGTGGTAGGTGACATACGGCTTGGTCAGGCTGCCATAGCCGATAAAATGTAGCTCGCCAGTTCGGGAGCAGATCTTCGCATGTGCGCTCATCGAGTCGGCTAGCTTGCCGCCGAAGTCGTAGGCGCCCAGCGTTTCCAGCTCGTTCGTGATCTGATACGGCAAAGACGACTCTACCAGCGCGAGCGTCTTGCCAGCGTGATTAAGAACATGAGTATTGGCAACGCTCGCGTGCAGGTTGCAGGTGCATGTACCGACGTCTCCAGTCAGGATGGATGCGCACCGCTGCCTGGGCTGCTTCCACCAACAAGAAGCGCAACAACGAATTGCCTTGCTTGCTGATGTGTCCAAGTCGCTGCTTGCGAGCACTGGACTTCTCACACGGAATCATCCCCACGTACGTGCCGATCTGCTTGCCGCATTGAAACCGCGTCGGAGTTCCGATGATCAACACGTAGGCGAGTGCCGTCAGCGGACCGACACCGGGATGAGTCATCAGCCGCATTGCCTCAGGTCGCTTCTTGGCTTCCCGTTCGACGGCTGCGGTTAATTCCTCAATCATCGGATTCATACGGTCGAGCAACTCCAACAACGCTTGCCGGCGGCGACTGGCCCAAGGAGCGAACGAGAGTTTCTCTAACACTTCTCGTCCTTTTTCGCTGAATAGTTTCTTCTTCCAGCGATAGCCCTCGTTCATCGCCAATGCCTGCAACTGATTCATGATCCGGGTGCGCATCTGCACCAACCGATGACGGTGCCAGAGAAGTTGCCGCAGATCCCGATTCTCCGGACCCGGTACCCAAATTTGCGGAAAGTTATTTTCCCGCAACAGCCGGAGTAGGAGTCGGGCGTCCTCACGGTCGAACTTCTGCTTCTTCACGCGCTTGGCTTTGATCTCCGCAGGATCTCCGATCCACAGCTCGAAACCCAATTCAGCCAGTAGTCGCTCGAACCAGCGTGAATATCCGGTAGCCTCCATCCCTACCCGCACACAGAGTCCTCGCTCCTTCAGGCCTCGATAGAATTTCTCGGCTTGTCCATCACTGTGGTTCAGTTCCTGTTCGTCATACTCACCAGTTTCTTCCACAAAATATGCAATCGTCTGAAAGCTCGGGTGGTAATCTACGCCTATCAGTACCATGTTCGGCTCCTTTCTCCCGAGAGAGCCTATGGTCGTCGATAAACCACAGGGTTGAAAATCACTGCGCTTGTGTTGGACTGGGTTGTTGAGGATTGGGTAGTTCGATCCGGTAACCGAGGTTTCGGAGTTGCCGGATCATTCTGGCAGTGCGCTTTTGCTTCGATCGCTTGGTGACTGCTGGGCCGCGTTCCTCGTAACGGACTCCTTGGTGCAGGATCAACCAGATCAGCCGACACTGTCGATGGGCAATCGCTCCAATGGCTTGATTATGTCCCAGGCGCGGGACCGAGCGACGATACACAATCTCGAAGATGCTTCCTTTGGTCCTGGCGGCAGCGTTGGCCGCTTGGTTGAGAACGCGCCGCATGTGACGGTTGCCGCTCGGAGACCGGTGACTGTAGTTCACGCCCGCACTCTCGTCGTCGCCGGGGCATGCACCAACCCAGGAAGAGAGACTCTTCGCGGATGGAAATGTTTTTGCGGAAGCACCGACTTCGGCAATGATCTGTTGCGCGGAATCCGCTCCCAGACCCGGCACCTCCGCTAGCCGCTGGACGGCATCCTGGTGCTGGCTGAGCAGACTGGCCATATCCTGGTCCAGTTGGCCGATCTGCTGCTCGAGGAATTGCAACTGCTCCAGCACCATCTTCAGCAGACGTCGGTACACTGGGCTGAGATCCGTGCACGCACCGAGCGCATCACACAATTGTTCCGGCGTGGCTCGCAACTGCTTATCGGCCAAGGTGGCCAGAGCCGCCGGATTGGTTTCTCCGTCAGCCAGTGCCTTCAGCATGCGCCGAGCACTGGCACCGAACAAATTCGAGACCATGCTGGACAACTTAATGTGGGCCTCTTCCAGAAGAGACTCCAATTGGTTTTGCAGTCGCACGCGATCGCGGGTCAATTGGTACTTTCTCCGCGTCACTGTCCGCCACAGACGCTGCTCGGCATCGGGCACAAAGCTCAGAGTCAATTCCCGAGCCACCAGCCGCTTCACCAGGCGTTCGGCATCGGGGAAATCTCTCTTGCGTCCCCGACGCCCGCGATTGGACTGCGCCTGCGCCAGATGCAATGATCCGGACATCCGGCCTGCGCCTTCCCGCTTCTGTCGTATTGGTTTCCAGTATCGTTCAAGTGCTTCCCACACCGGTTTCCAGTATTGCGCCGTCGATTCCATGACCACTTCCTCGACCTCTTGCTCGACCAGCCATGCGGTCAGTGATCGCAGTTGTTCGGAGTTGCTGCCAAAGATTCGTCGCTCAAACTGGTACTGACCGTCGACTTCTGCGTCCGACACAACTACGGCCAGCATCTTTTTATGAACATCGACTCCCGCTATTCTGTAAGACATAGGCTTCTCCTGGCGGGAGCGGAGAGCGTGCTGCAGTTACCTTAACCAGGGTTACGGGCTATCGTTGCTCCCTCAGCGGAACGCAACGACGCCCAATTATTCGCTCAATCACGCACGCTCCGGATCAGACAGTCTAACAGCCTCGACTTCTCCAATTTGGTTACGACCTCGCCGCTCCGGGCCGGAGCAATCTTACCTCGGAGTGATTTTCATTAGGTTTCGCGGGCCGCAGGCCCTAAAGGACAGTCTACTCGGGTCGAGGAGCCGACATTGTTATGGCGCAGCAACGCTAGCTGTCATTCCAAAGGGTGAGAGTCCCTTCGACAGAACGGTCCAGTGACTGTCGTAGTTATGCCCAGCGGCGAGAAGGGTGACCGACTCGTCGGAAGCCTGGAGGTAAAAGTCCCGGTGGCCGGAAGAACTCTGGTCAGATCTGCACAGGGGGCGAGCAACTTGACAGGCCGCAGCAAAAGCGAACCAGGAAGCCCCGAAAAGTCGGCCCTGCGTGAAGCGGATTGCAGGATTGTCGGGAGAGCCGAGCCGCTCATAACATGGCGAAGGCCTATGTCGGAACCGCAAGTCTGGAACAAACCGGTTGCGATCTCCCCGGGGTCGTAGAGGACGGCATGTCAGGAAAGAAGGGCAGCGAAAGCGTGGAACCACTCGAAGGTCGCCTAGGCGCAGTGTGCACAGCGAAGGCATCCGGTATAAGCCGCAAAGCGGTGAAATCGGGATGTGCCTGCGAGTGGGACGGATGGGGCCGATTAAGCGTGGATGGACCGGGACAGAAGAACCCGGATCGGAGCGAGGGCCCCTGGGGTAGAGCGGCAGAAGCCGCTCGAACGGAGGTGTTTCAGCGCGCCACGTCCCCCGGCACAGAACGGGGATCAGACGAGGGCAGCGGGGAGCACGAAGGACGAAGGTAAACCGATCGACGCGAGGGCTGCGTCGCACGGGAAGGCCTCGTCTGACCAACCGGCCTTGAAGCCGTACTGGGGAAAACCCGCCGTACGGAAGCGCGACCAGGAAAAGCAGGTGTGTTCAGTGGGAGATAGACCCACCGAGGCAAAAGTCAGAAGCCTCGTAGCTAGGATAGCGGGGAGGAGAGAAACCGAATTTCCGAAGCCTATCGACGAAGCCATCTTTCAGGATGGTGAGCAAGTCATCGGGCCGTAACGAAAGTGCACGCAGATTTGGCCTCGAGAAGCGGTAGCTCCAGTGGTCGAGCTCACTTCCGTAGAGCGAAGACAGCAGGGACCGTCGCAGACTGACTGACGCGGCGATTCACTCTGGCGGGGTTAAAGCGACAGCACGATGATAAGGACATGCTAAGCAACTGGAGAGACCCTCCTCGTCCCGACGAGAAATCGGCGGAGCAGGAAAGCCATATAACCGGCAACACCGGGAAGGTGGTGGAAGACGAGAGGGAGTAGGAGGGGTTCATCGTATCGATGAAGCGGGGTAATGCCCGTAGAGAGAGGGAGCCCTGCTGTTTGCAATGGCTCAAACAACATGGGAGGCAAGGGTGATATGACAAAGACGCCCAGCAGTTTGCAGGACCTGAGTAAGAGCCTATACGACAAGGCGAAGGCCGAACCAACCAAGCGTTTCTGGGGACTGTTCGTCCATGTCTGCAAAATGGAAACCCTTCAGGAAGCCTATGAGATGACGAAGAAGAATGACGGGGCTCCGGGTATAGACGGGGTCACGTTCGAGGTCATCGAAGAGGGCGGAGCGGAGAGTTTTCTGCAACAGATCAGGAACGAACTAATCACCAACACGTATCGACCCATGCGGGTACGGAAGAAGGAAATACCAAAAGACGGGGGAAAAGTCAGAACTCTCTCGATCCCTTCTATCCGAGATCGCGTGGTCCAGGGAGCACTCAAGCTCATTCTGGAACCGATCTTCGAAGCGGACTTCCAAGTAGGATCGTACGGATACCGACCGAAACGAACGGCACATGAAGCGATCAACCGGGTAGCACAGGCAATCGTTGAAGAGAAGACCAAAATCATCGATCTGGATTTGCGAGCCTACTTTGATAATGTGCAGCACTCTCTGCTGTTAGAGAAGGTGGCGAAGCGAGTGCACGATGATGCGGTGATGAGGCTGCTCAAGATGATACTGAAAGCGACGGGGAAGAAAGGGGTTCCACAAGGCGGGGTGATCTCGCCGCTGATCAGCAACGTCTATCTGAATGAGATAGATAAGATGCTGGAAAAGGCGATCGAGACCACCCGCTATCAACAGTACACGGCCGTCCAATATGCAAGGTTTGCGGATGACCTGGTGGTGTTGGTGGATTCCCATGCGCGGCATAGCTGGATCGTACCGGCGGTGCAGAAACGACTGCGGGAAGAATTCGCGAAGCTTAGAGTGGAGATAAACGAGGAGAAAAGCCGAATGGTGGACCTCAGGAAGAAGGAAAGTTTCGGATTCCTGGGATTCGAGTTTCGACGTGTCCGGAGTTTAAAGGGACGCTGGCGACCACAGTACACGCCCAAGCTGAAAAAGCGAACAGCGCTACTGGAGAAGCTACGGGAGATCTTCCGGCGAAACGAGAGCCAACCAGTAGGGCGGGTGATTGAACGGATCAATCCGATCCTACAAGGATGGGTAAACTACTTTAGGGTAGGCCACTCAGGACGGTGCCTCGCGATGATCCAAGACTGGGTGGAAAAGAAAATTCGGAGACATCTGATGCGTGCGCGGAAGTGCAAGGGGTTCGGCTGGAAGCGATGGAGTAGGGAGTGGCTCCACGACGTGCTCGGCCTATTCAATAGCTATCGAACACGGTACTACGAGCCACAACAGAAAGTCGCTCCAGCACGATAGGTCACATAAACCTTGACAGGAAGCAAGCAGGAAAGCCGAGTGCTCGAAATGGGCATGCTCGGTTTGACGCGGCGGGGGCTGAAAACCAGCTTACGATTCGATTAGTGAGGCACTCCCAGAGGAAACGGGGAGCAACAGATAGATCGCATCTACGGAGCTTGGCGTCAGTCCTCGACCCTACTTTTAGGGAGGGCAATGGAAACGTCGGCATCATGCGAAGCCCGCTACGCGCCATTGCTCTACCCGACCAATCAAGTGAGGCTAATACCGAATGAAGCGTTAGCTTAGTAGCCTTGCTCCTTCATTCTTCGCTGCATCTCCTCCGAAGCCACTTCCTCCTTGAGCGTGGCAATGGTCCACACGTTCCCGAAGGGATCTTTGACCCGTCCTTCACGCGAGCCGAAGAACATGTCCGTCACGGGCATGAGCTCCTTCGCGCCAGCGTCAACCGCACGCTTGAACAATTGGTCCGAGTCTTCGACGTAGATCTGCGCGACCAGCCCGTGTGCAGGCCAGCCGTCCAGGGATTCGCCGACATTTAGGACAGAATCCCCCAGCTTAAGCTCACAATGCGTAATCTTTCCGTTCGACATTATCAAGCGATAGGTCTCCGTGGCGCCGAACGCCTTCTTGAAGAACGCCACGGCTTGCTCGGCGTCATTCGCAATAATGTTTGGAGTTATCGTGTGAAACCCTTTTGGAATCCATCGCGTGCTCATGTTGTTTGATCTCCTCTTAAGGTCACCACCCCTCGAACCCAGTTCGGACGAAGCAAAAATGTTTGCGACGGCCTCGTTCTCGGCAAAACGCCTAGTGCGGATTGGGCCGACCAGATTCTGACAGACTTCGGTCTTCGAGTGGAATGCGGCAACTCCTGATGAGTCGGCTTCCTTCCGGCTATTGGTTGGTCACTGCTGGCGCGTAGTGGGACTTCCCGCATGCGGACTACCAATTTCGTGAGCGGCCCGAAATCGATGCATTAGTCCTGTTTGCGTCTTTTTCCCCAGCGCGGCGCTGTTGCTTCTGGGCTGCATAGACCCTAAAAACTAGGGGTTATGGTTCCAATTATGGTCCCAACAGTAATGAAATTGATCCCAACGCACCTCTCGTTTATCGCGGGCGCAGTTGCGCGCTATTTGCGAAAGGCTCTTCCGACCCGGCAACAATTTGGTTGCTACTGATGGCTCGCGGGTTGGCGGTAACCTCAAATGTCACAGCCTTCCTGAACTTTCATTACCACGAGCGTTACATCGTCGTGCTGTGGCTCGCCATTTGCAAAGTCGGACACCTCAGCCAGGATGCGCTCAACGATTTTATTTGACGGCATCTGGTCGCAAGACCGGAGTAGGCTCTCGAATCGCTCCAGCCCCCACTGTTCGCCAGAAGCATTTGTCGCCTCCGTGATCCCGTCTGTATATGCCGCGAGAATGTCGTCCTTTTCCAGTTGGAACTTGGTCGCCGCGAACTGAGTGTTTGCGAACATGCCGATTGGCACCGCTTCAGCGCGCAAGGGAAAAAGCTCGCACGACTCCTTTCGAGGTCTTACGACAATCGGTGGGTTGTGGCCAGCATTCACATAATGTAGCAGGCGACTTGCCGGCTCGTACTCTGCATAGAAGAGTGACGCAAAGAAGGCAGTCGGGGATGATTCGTGAACGAGACGGTTGACGTCTCCAATTAACGCTGAAAGGTCCAAATGCGGGTGCAGCGCTTGCGCTCTAAGGGATGCCTGCAAACTGGCCATCAGCAGGGCGGCCCCAATTCCTTTTCCGGCCACGTCGCCAATAGCAATACCCCAGCGACCGCCAGCCAGCGAGAGAAAGTCATAATAGTCGCCTCCGATGCCGCGAGCGGGTTGATAAAACGTCTCACACGACAGACAAGGAATCGAAAAGCTTTGAGGTGGGAAAAACGCCCTCTGGGTCTTTGGCGCTTTCTAAATCCTTGCGGAACGCTTTGTGAACTCCCGAATCGGAGTCTGATTTCCTGAGGTACTCTGCAAAAGTCTCGACGTGGTTACGCAACAAGAGACTGGCTTCCCTCGCTCGGCCGCTTTGGAGCGCATCGACGATCGGCTGGTGCGACTCAACAACTTCGGAGAGCTCCTTGGACACTTTGCCGATGGAGATTCGAATTCGCACATCAAACGCCAGAGCTTCCCATACCTGCAACAAAACTCTATTCCCCGAAGCCTGGAGGATGCGTTTGTGGAACTTGGCGTCGTGTTCGGCATAGCCGTCCAGGTGATCGGTACTGACCGCGACTCGCATGGCATCCAAATCTTCCTGTAACTCAGCCGTATTTTCCTTTAGCACCTCCGCCGCTGTTCTACCCGCGATTTCTTCCAGCGCGGCGCGTATCTCAAAAGCCTCATGCATCTCTTTCGCGTTTGGGGAGTGGACGAGCGCGGAGAATTTGCCTGACAGCGTAACCAATCCTAATGATTGAAACTCTGTAAATAGCTTTAAGACCGCATCGTTGTCCAGTCCGTATTTCGCAGCAATTTCACGCAAGCGTACTCGCTGGCCGGGGCGGTACCGTCCACAGAATAATTCCCTGGTCAGTCGGACTCGTCCCACTTCGTTTAAATCTCCATTTGCGCCAATCATCGAAACGAACTTGCGCGTTTCACCGTTCAACAAAATCATCGAGTTCTCTCCTTAAGGAACTGGTCCGACCGGAGGTAGAAAAGGAGCATCTGCCAAGCGAAATCGATCCGGATGAAGCATCGCAACTTATCGCGAAGCTGGAAGCGGAAAATGAGGCATCGAAACTGGTCTTTCATCTGGACCCAGGTTATGTGCACCAAACTGCGTTGCCACCTTGACGGGATGGGCGGGTTATTTTATGGCCGAAGCGTCGGTGGACCCTGGAGGCCGCTCCTGGCCAGTACGGGTGCGGTTCGTGTCCCGGCTTCGACACGTACTGCCTAAGGAGGCCCTGGGGTTAGATGCAATCGATCATGATGTTGTCATTTTGTTTCCGCGCAAATGGTCTCTGCTGCTCATAGGTTGGAAGAGGCTCTCCGTCGGCGCCTTTTTGCGAAGCCTGCTCGATCACGTCGGCGGCAATGTCCAACCCGCGCGTTTTCGCAATAACCTCCTTGAAATAATGGGCTCGTTCAACGTGATCCCACTGGAAACTCATTTTCACAATAGGGTATGAAGGTGAGGCCCGCGGCCCGAATAGTGGGCTCGATGTCAGGAATGCCGATAAATACAACTTCGTGACCGCGGGTTCGCATCTTGCGCGCTAGCGCGGACATAGAGTTCAAATGCCCAGTAAAAGGTAAGCTTACAAAGTCAATTTTCATGATGTTCCTCATAGGTACAGAGCTTCAGCGAACGGGCGTGCCAAAAACCCAGGTATTGCGGAAGTGCGCGTTGGCTCTCCGACGGCGAAAGGATTGCTGCCGAATCCTGAGCGGCACCTTGTGAGCTCACGATTTTGGGGCTTTCCGCGACATCAAACGGTTGGAGGGTAAACTCGGATCGGCTACTTTTCGCGCGACTTCTACACCAGCAACAGGGAGAGTAGCGGCGTCGAGCAGTCCGAGTTGCACAAGCACCGAAGCTTGGTCCCAGTAAATGTGCTCGCTGGCCACCTTGCCAGCGCGGAAATGCACGATTGCAACGGAGGGCACTTCGACTCGTTTGCCTGTCGGAGCAATGCCCGGCAGCATCCACTCAATCTCGATCGATGTCGACGCCGGCGAAAAACGGAGCCATTCTGGCCGGTGTTGGACGGTGCCAGTGATCCAGAGCCCCCGCTGGTAAGGATGCGGTAGGAACTCTATATTAGTTTCTAAATTTGCACGTCGCTTGCCATTCGATTATTTCTCAG
Organism: Candidatus Acidiferrales bacterium; assembly: GCA_963776365.1. Classification (GTDB taxonomy): domain Bacteria; phylum Acidobacteriota; class Terriglobia; order Acidiferrales; family UBA7541; genus Acidiferrum. The sequence continues at coordinate 429,243 of CAVZMQ010000020.1, forward strand.
AGATTGGTCTCGTGAACTTCTCTGAGGAGTCGACGTGCCCCAGAACGGCTGCTGTGTCTACTGCAAGTGCAGTTTTCAGCGTTCTCCCTACCGTCCACAACAAGCCGTCTGCAGGCGACCGGAGTGCCAACGTCGGCGCCGCGCTGACTATCACCGACGGAAGCTCGCAGTAGATCCGGAATATCGCCAGGTCGTTCGCGATAGCCAGAAGCAGTGGTGGGACGAACATCCTCATTACCAGAAAGAACACCGCCAGCAGAATCCCGTGCTGGTCGAGAGCAATCGCCAGCGGCAACGAGGGCGGGACCAGAGGCGTCGCGTCGAGCGTCTTGTCAGGAACAACTTAGCTTTGAATTTAACGCGTTCAGTTTCAGAGGTTTGGTTGCTGGGGCCCAAGGTGCGCGATCTTGACAGGAACAACTTAGCTTCGGCACAAGTGCTTATTTTGCCGTCAGTTGGCCACTTGCCGGCCGACGTCTGCCCGTCTTGACAGGAACATCCCTATGGCTTGTGCACCCGACTGCCCGTATACCCGAACTCAGCCCCATGCTGAGCGCCGAGCAAATCAACGAAATTCATCGCCTGCACTGGGCCGAGCACTGGCCGGTGCGCAAAATCGCCCGTCATCTGCACATCGGGCGCAGAACCATCGCCAAATATCTCGTCGCCCCGGCGCAGACCGCCGCTCTCCGTCAGCGCTCGAGCAAGCTGGATCCCTTCAAGCCCACGATCGCGGAGTTCCTGGAGCAGGATCCTCATGCCCGTGCCACGGTGATCGCACAACGACTCCGGCCGCTCGGCTTCAGCGGTGGTCTGAGCATTCTGAAAGAGTACTTGCATGGGGTGCGCGCGCAGGCCAGTGTCCCGCGCGCCTACGTGCGCATGGAACCGGGGCCTGGAGAACGCTTCGAAGTCGACTGGGGACACTTCGACACGCTTTCCTATCAGGGGCATGCGCGAAAACTCTACGCTTTCTGTCTGGTGGAATGTCACAGCCGCAGGCTGTATCTGGAGTTCACACACAGCCAGAGCTTCGAAACGTTCGTTCGCTGTCATATCCACGCGTTCCGCTTCATGGGTGGCATCGCACGCGAGCTGTGGTTCGATAATCTCGCGACCGCCGTTGCCGAACATGACGGCAACCTGGTGCGTTTCCATCCGCGTTTTCTGGCCTTCGCTCGCGAATATAGCTTCCTCCCTCGGGCTTGCCATGTGCGTGCGGCGTGGGAAAAAGGAAAAATAGAGAGAGCCATCGGTTATGCCAGAACCAGCTTCTGGCCACTGCGCACGTTCACCGACCTAGCCGATGTCAACTCGCAAGCACTTCAATGGCTCAACGAAGTCGCTAACCAGCGCCGTCATCGTGAAACGGGCCAGACTCCTCGAGAACGCTTTCAGCTCGAAGCACTGCGCTCCTTGCCGGTGATCACGCCCGACTATCGCGACACCATCGAAGCTCTGGTTCATAAAGATCTCCGGCTATCGTTCGACGGTAATCGCTACTGTGTGCCGCCACGCTACGTGGGCCGTCACCTCACGATCAAAGCAGATGCCTCCTCGCTCACCATCTACGATCAGCAGCAGGAAATCGTCTCTTATGCTCGCTGCTGGCAACGCGGGCAGGTGCTTGGCGCCGAACGTTTTCAAAAAGAGCTGTTCGAACAACGAGCCGCGGCCCAGCGATCCGCAACACAACAGCGCTTGATCGACTTGCTGGGTCCTACTTCGGAAATCTATCTACGGCGCCTGGCGGACACCGATCGCTCCCTCGCCCGGCAGGTGAGAGAACTGCTCGCCTTGATTCGTGACTATGGACCGGAGGCGGTCGCCGCCGCTGTTGGCAAAGCCCATGCAGCGGGTGCCTTCGGCGCCGATTACATCGCCAATATCCTCAGCCAGCAAACTTTGCGGCGCGAGGTCCAGCCGCCACTGCGGTTCAAAGACCCTGAGTTGAATGAACTGATCACCGATCCGCTGTCGCTGGCCGATTACGACACTTTCATCCTTCACTCGAAAAGGAACGTCGATGAACTCACTCCAACAGAAACTGAATCAACTGAACCTGACGACCATGAGCCAGCATCTGGACGAGACCCTGACTGATGCAGCAAGCAAGAATCTCAGCGCCGCGGAAGCTTTCGAAGCTCTGCTGGACCGTGAGCTCGAAGCGCGTCAGACCCGTTCGATCGATCGCCGCTTCCGTCTCGCTCGCTTGCAAGCCAAGCACTCCATCGATAGCTTCAACTTCAATCATCACAAGACTCGCTTACAGTGCAAAAGTCGCATCCTCCGCCTTTTGGATCTCGGCTTTCTCGAAAAAGGCACCGCCGTTGTGCTGATCGGAAACCCCGGCGTAGGAAAAACGTTCTTAGCGAAGATCATTGCCTGGCGCGCTTGTCAGGCCAACCGCCGCGTGCTGTTCACAACCGCCATGGACATGCTCAACCACTTGCTGGCCTCGCAGGTCGATCACTCTCTGATCCGCAAGCTCAAGCTTTATACCGAGCCAACTTTTCTCCTAATCGACGAACTAGGGTACCTTTCTCTCGATCAGCAGACCTCGAATCTGTTCTATCAGGTCATTTCCACTCGTCACAGCCACAAGAGAAGTACGCTGATCACGACCAACACAGCCTTTTCCGAGTGGGGGAATATCCTGCACAACACCACCATCGCGACGGCCATCGCCGACCGCTTGGTCGAAAACTCCGAGATCATCCTTCTCGGCGGAGAAAGCCTTCGCAAAGCCAATAAGGGCCAGCCGCCGACGGAGTAGTAGCAACGACTGGCTCAGATGAAGCGCCGCTCTGTGATGATATCCCGCGCGGAGGAGTCCGCCGGGTAACCCCTCAACGGCGCTGCCGGCGGGGGCGGGAGCTCATCACTCCCGCTCTCTGGTCTGGATCTCTCGTTTTTCCCGTTCTACTTCCATGTTCAACTTCAGCGCCAACCATCTGCTGTTGCTCTCGCGGACAGAATACCGAACCTGTGCCGTGTTCCTCATGCAAGACGACTCCACCCACCGGGTCTACCGCCTGTATGACTTCACCAAATCCCAACAGATCACGCCAGGCCAATACTACTGCGTGTCGGGAAAGGTCAACAGTGCGGACAAACTGTACCTGGTCATCGAGTCGGTCAAGATGGACACCAAACACACCCGGTGTTCTACAACTCCAACTCCTGCTGACGGCGCGGGAGGATAGCTCATGAAGTAAAAATCCACGTTGAAGGGAAAAAATGGAACTCAAGACTGCTTGCTCTTACGCAACAGTCAGCGCACGGGTGTGTTCCGAACTCGCCGCCGGGCCAAGTGGCCCACCCCAAACCGGCGAAAGTGGACCCCTTTTAAACTGGCGCTAACATCGATCGAATGGGTAAAGCGAATTATCATTTCATCCACCAGGGAATCGGAGCTAATCGTGCGGGAAATAGGCTGGACCTCCGTATCTGCAGGCATGTGCGAATTCCGTCAGTTGCGCGCGACCCGTACCGCCCGTCAAGACTGGAACGTGGTTCACGTAGGCGTCCGGCACCATCGTTTCAAGGGCTGTGGCAGGATCTTTTGTCGCAAACTCGCTGCCAACGTGCCTTTCCCAAACGTCGACCATCGACCGCTGACTGGAAGTTAACTCATTTTGACTGCGTTGTTCTGCTTCCATTTTTGAATCTCCTTTTCGATAACTTTCGTGTTGGCGAATGAACCAGCCAATTTATGTTTCCCATTTCAACAGGAAGGGCTTGCCTCCGCGTGCCTAATAGCGCTGTCTTGTGCACCATCTGACCGGAAATACGCCAAGCATCGCCCTGCTCCCCGTGTCTCGCGACATCGAAAACCGAAACAAAAAAACTGCTGCGACATCCAGATAACGAAAAGTGGTGGTCAGAGCGAGCGTCGATAGCCGCTTGGCGTCATGCCGGTGATGCGTCGGAAGACGCGAGCCAGGTGATGTTGATCGGCGAAGCCGCTCGCCAGCGCCACTTCGGTGAGCGACGCTCTCTGGTCGCGCATGAGGGATTGCGCTCGCTTCACCCGTTGTTGTAACAGGAATTGGTATGGAGTCTGCCCGGTGCTCTCGCGAAAGCTGCGAATGAAATGAGAGCTGCTCATACCAGACTCCCTGGCCAATTCGCCTAATCGAATATCGTCCTCGATATTCGCCTCCATGAGGTCCTTGCATCGACGCAGGACAGAAGGAGCCATCCCGCCTACAGAATTTTGCCGGGATGGAGGACTAACGGAATAGTGATGCAAGAGATGACTGGCAAACGCAGCGCCTACACTGTCCGTAAACAACGCACCGTTTTGGAATCCTTCGTTTTTCTCGTGAAGTAGGACTTCCACCAGGCTGCGGAGAATCGGGTCATCGATTGTTTCGCGCGCCTCGAGCTCGGGAATAACAAATCCAGACTCTTGGCCAACTCGATCCAAGGCATTCTTCTTCAGGAGGACGATACCGAATCGTGCATCATTTCGCAGATCGAAGGTTTTCGATTGATTCAGTTCGCAGATGGAGATGGTGCCAGCCGCAACTGCCTGTAATTGTAGTCCTCTCGAACCACGCCAGCGTGCCGAGAAATCCAATAGAGCCATCGCTACGCTGATTTCCTGTGCTGCAGGAGCTGTCCATTCACCCTTTGGCGCGGCGGATTCCACGACTTCTAGCGGTGGCACTGAGAGCGTGGCACCCGGCACGAGAGGGCGAATTGTGGATTCACGGTTCAACTTCAGTGTCCAGCGAATCGCCTGGGGGTTCTTTTGATGGATTTAACGAGTTTCGGGTTACGTGGTTTGTTTTTTATAGGTTCCCGCACACTTGGCGCTCAGTCTTGGCGGGATGACTTCATTCTAGTGCATCGAGTTTCTCAGTGCCCGATTAGCCGTACTTGGACAAGTGCTCGTCGGGCCAGAACGGGGTTCGAGGGAGTTGGCCAGATTAGTAACGGGAAGTGTGCGTCCAGCGAAGGCTGGCATGAACAGTGGGTGAAAGTTCCATCGGGGTAAGAGTTCGAGCCCCGTAGCTTGAATAGCAGGAAGGAAGGAGACTGAGAATCCTGAAGCCTATTGACGAAGCCATCTAATAAGGATGGCGAGCGAGCCACCGGGCCGTAACGCAAGTAAACCCATAGGGCCTCGAAAGTACTGAAACCCGAAGGCCGAGCCCTCACTTCTCGGGCGAAGGCAGCATGGAGCGTCGCAAGGACTGATGCGGCGAAACACTTCGGCGGGGTTGGTAGGGACAGCACGGTGACAAGGTCATGCCTAGCAACTGGAGAAACCCTCCTCGTCCCGTCGAGAAATCGGCGGAGCAGGGAAGCCGTATAACCGGCAGCACCGGGAAATCGGTAGATGGCGAGAGGGATTCGGCTGGGTCTGTAGTAGCGAGGAAGCGAAGTAACGTCCGCGGAGCGAAGAGGCCCTGCTGTTTGTAATGACTCTAACAAAACGGGAGGCAAGGGTGAGATGACAAAAGCGCCCATCAGTTTGCAGGACCTGAGAAGGAGTCTATATGTCAAGGCGAAGGCAGAACCGCTTTGGCGTTTCTGGGGACTATACGTCCACGTCTGCAAGATGGAGACTTTGCGGGAAGCTTACCAGATGGCGAGAAGTAACGGCGGGGCACCAGGGATTGACGGGGTCACGTTCGAAGCCATCGAGGAAAGCGGAGCGGAAAGTTTTCTCGGACAGATTCGGAGGAACTAGTTACCAACACGTATCGGCCCATGAGGGCACGGAAGAAGGAGATCCCGAAGGATGGGGGCAAGAAAGTCCGCGTCCTTTCGATTCCCGCAATCCGTGATCGAGTGGTCCAGGGGGCGTTAAAGCTCATCCTGGAGCCGATCTTCGAAGCTGATTTCCAAGCAGGGTCGTATGGATATCGACCGAAGCGGACGGCGCACGAAGCCGTAGCCCGAGTAGCCCAAGCAATCGTCGAAGAGAAGACGCGCATCATCGATTTGGATCTAACTGCCTATTTCGATAACGTGCAGCATTCTCTGCTGTTAGAGAAAATGGCTCGGCGGGTCCGAGATGATGCAGTCATGCATTTGCTCAAGATGATTCTGAAAGCGACTGGGAAGAAAGGCGTTCCCCAAGGCGGGGTGATTACTCCTCGGACGCAAAAGATAACTTCTGTTTTGAGCGCGCGCTGAGGTATCGATAGATGTGCCCAAAGAGGTATTTGCGGCATGTCATATACGGTTGTGTAGTTGTGACTTATGGGGCGAGCTACTGCACCGGAAAAAGCCGAGCGCCTCAATCGCGCGCGCACCCTGCTGCAACAATTCGATTATTTGCCGGACGCTGTTGCTCGGATGGTGAAACTCGCTGGCATCTCTCCACGACAAGCGTATCGCTATTTGCAGCAGGCACAGTTCCTGGCAAAGCCGGTTCCCGTCGGCGATCGCAAGGTTGCTTTCACTGTAAAACTCTCTCGAGAACTGGTTCAGCGCCTGCGCGCTTTTGCGAATCGCACCGATTTGTCATTGAGCGAGATCGCGAGCCGGGCATTGCATGCAGCCTTGCCGCAGAGAAGAAGGCGTGGCTAGGCGTCCTGCACCCGACGCCCGCTTGCTTCAATCCGAATATCGTTTCGATCGTTTGCTCCCGCAAAAACTCGAGCAAGTCTACGAAGTCCTTGTACCTCCCGTACGTCGACCGATTGGATCTGTGGAACTTGATTCGCCGCAGGAGACATTCAATGAACAAACCAGCTGCAATTTATGCACGGGTTTCCTCCGACCGTCAGAAGCAGGACCATACCATCGCCAGTCAGACAACGGCCCTGGTGGAACATGCGAAGACAAACGGCTACGTGGTGCCGCCGGACTGGGTCTTTCAAGACGAAGGGTATAGTGGTGCGAATTTGCAGCGGCCGGGTCTAGAAGCGCTTCGTGACTTGGCGGCACAAGGGCAGATGACCACGGTATTGATCTACTCGCCCGATCGGCTCAGCCGTAAGTACGCTTATCAAGTGCTGCTAGCGGAAGAAGCTGCGTGAGGAGTTCGCGAAACTACGCGTTGCGATCAACGAGGACAAGAGTCGCATGGTGGATCTGAGAAAGGAAGAGAGCTTTACTTTCCTGGGTTTTCAATATCGGCGCATCCGTAGCCTTCGGCGAACGTGGCGGCCACACTATGCGCCAACGCTGAAGAAGCGAACCGCGCTCTTTGAAAAGCTCAGGGAGATCTTCCGACAGCAGGTCAGCTGGCCCGTGGAGAATGTGATTGCGAAAATCAATCCGATTCTGCGTGGTTGGGTGAACTACTTTCGGGTCGGTCATTCGAGTTCCTGTTTTTCAATGGTCAAGCAGTGGGTAGAGAGGAAGGTCAGGCAACATCTGATGCGTGCCCGGGGACGCCGAGGTTTTGGCTGGCAGCGGTGGAGTAGCGAATGGCTATACGATCGACTGGGTTTGTTTAACGACTACCAGCTCCGTCAGCTGCGAAAGTCGCCCCAGAACAATAGGCCCCATAACTCTTGACACCAAGCAAACAGGTGCGCCCAGTGCGGGAAATCCGCACGCTGGGTGCGATGTGGCGGGGGCTGGAAACGGATTCACGGTTTGGCTATTGAGGCACTCCCAGAGGAAACGGGGAGCAACCGCTAGGCTACACCTTCGGAACACCGCGCCAGTCCTCGACCCGACCGGCACGGCGCTACATGCCTGCATTTCGCCAAGGCTGTGTATCGCATTCACTCGGACTACATCTGGACGTGGGCTGGGGATGAATCTCTACGGCGCGGAGGACCAGGTCCGTCAGCGCGCCGATGAATGCGGGGGAATCGCCTACGGCGGGCATCATGCGGAAGCGCGTGATGCCCCATTTTTTGGCGTCGGCGCGGCCATCGATATTGATTTCGTGAAGAGTTTCGATGTGCTCGGTGACGAAGGAAATGGGCACGACCAGGGCTTCTTTTTCGCCGTCATGGCCAAGCGTTTCCAGAGTGCCGAGGAACGAGGGTTCGAGCCATTTTGCGGGACCGACTTTGCTTTGGTAGCACAGGATGTGCGTCTTCGGCCAATGGGAATAACGTTGAGCGCCCTGCTGGCAAACCAGGCGAACGGTCTCGTGGATGTGCTTAGGGTAGGGGTCGCCTTTTTCGACCAGGCTCAGGGGAAGGCCGTGGGCGCTGAAGACCAGCTGGATGCGCGAGGCGTCTTCGAATTGACGCAGGCATTTGCCGATATTGTTGACCAGCGCCTCGATGTACAGCGGATGATCGTAGAAATCTTCGATGGTGCGTTCCGGAAGCGTGTCCAGCGGCTCGCCATACACGCGCCGCCATTCTTTCAAACTACTGAGCGTAGTCGCATACGAATAGTGCGGATACAGCGGCAGCAGTACTAGTTCATCTAGCCGCCCCGCTTTTTTGAGCGCCGCCACCGCGTCCTCGGTCAGCGGCTTCCAGTAACGCATTGCGGTCACTGCCACGGGATCAATATACGGCTCCAGCGCGCGCACCAACTTTACTCGCTGGCGCTCCGTCAAAATACCGATGGGCGAACGCCGCCCAATCATCGCGTAGCGCCCCGCCACCGGCGGCGTCCTTTTCCTGGAGATGTACCGCGCGAGCGGTCCGCGAATAAAATTCAATGGGCCCAAAGGAATAATGTCCGGGTCCAGAAACAGGTTCCGCAGGAACGGTTCCACGGTGTCCAGCGAATCCGGGCCGCCCAATTGGAAGAGAACGACACCCACGCGTTTTTTGTTGATAGGCACGGTTGATCCTTTTTCGACACGTGGTTTTAGAAGAGAGATCCCTCGCGCTGCGGACTCCGCTCGGAATCACGGTGTTGCCCTGCTGGCATGTTATTTCGCCCGCGGTAAGGCATTCTTCAGCCGCTCAATCTCGCCCCGCAAATCCGAAGTGCGCTTTGCGATCGAAACATAAAACAGAAAAAACACGCCCCAGCCAATCAAATACGCCGCAAACACGCTATTCAGGTTCTTCATTGCGCCTCCGCTTCCCGCTGCAGAATATCCACTTCATTCTTCATTTTTTCCAGGATATAGCGCTCCACGATCAGAAACAGCGCAAACACATGCATCGCAAATACGAAAAAAAACAGCACCTTCTCCATGGTGGGCTCCAGCCCGGATCCTGGGCCACCCATAATCACTGGCGAGGGATGCTGCGTGCGCCACCAGCGAATCGCGCCGAACACCAGGGGAACATCGAGAAACGCGAAAATGCCGAAGAGCGAGGAAAGCAGTGCCCGCCGGTCCGGCTCTTCAATCAAGGTGCGCAGCAGCAGGTACGACACATACAGCAGCCACAAAACAAAGGTGGAGGTCAGCCGCGCGTCCCACGTCCACCAAATTCCCCACACCGGATGCGCCCAGATCGGGCCAGTGATGAGCACGACGGTCGTCAATACCAAGCCCACTTCCGCAGAAGCGACCGCCAGCCAGTCATATTTGGGGGCACGTTTCCAGACATACAAAAGATTGCATACGAAGCAAACCGCAAATGCATCCATTCCCGACCACGCGCTGGCCACGTGGAAATAAAAAATCCGGTAAATTAATCCCATGGTCCGTTCTTCCGGTGCCACGAACAGCGCCCCGTAGCCTGCCGCGATCAACAGAAGCATCGCCACAGCCCCGAGGAGTACGCGTTTCCACATGGCGGATTATTCCTCCAAAAGATATTCGCCGAAAAGCCATAGCGCCGTCAAAAACACCAGGTCGAAGATGGCCAGAAAGCCGATTCCCTTCCATTGGATTACCGGTTCGGGGTCCAGCAAACTCACGCTGACGGTGGCGCTAACGACCAGCACCGGCGTAAGCAGCGGGAGCAACAGCAACGGCAGAAGCAGTTCGCGCATGCGCGCCTGCGCGGAAATCGCGGAAAGAGCGGTACCCGCCACCGAAACGCCCAGGCTGCCCAGGAAGAGCACCAGCAGTAAATAATGCAGCTCGGGCAAAATGGGGATGTTATAGAAGGCCGCGAACAGCGGCAGCATGAGGATTTCCGTGACCAGCAGGAATAGGGTGTTGGCAATCAACTTGGCCAAAAAAATCGAAAACGGATCGCTGACCGCCAGGCGCAACGAGCTCAACGTGTCGTTCGACTGCTCGCGCAAAAAGCACGGCTGCAACATCAGCGAAGCCGCAAACAGAATGGCCAGCCACAGCAGCCCTGGGCCGAATTCCCTGGACTCTTCCGTGGTGGGATTAATGGCGAAGCTGAACAGGATCAGCACAACCAGGATGAATACCACCGTGGTCGTCAGCAGTTCCCGCGAACGAAACTCGGTGCGCAGTTCCTTGCCCAACAGCGTCGCCGTATTGCCCAACAGACTCATCTAGCCTCACTCATTTCTTGTATCCGCAAGACGCTGGGGTCCCGTGGAAATGGGGCGCAGCCCTTCGAAGCTTAGGGTAAACAAGCACTGCGCCCCTAAGCCCCAAACGTCAATATCGACCGTAGCGACGCCCCGGAATTCGTGTCGGCAACAATGGAGCCGGCGTCGAGTTGCACCGCGCGCGTGGCCAGCGCAGAAATTTCCGATTCGCCGTGCAGGCTCATCACTACTGTGCAGCCTGCGCGATTCACTTCGCCCAAGGATTTGGCCAGCCAGGAAATTCCCAGGGGATCCAGGCCGGTGGCCGGCTCGTCAAACAGCAACACGGAGGGGCGATGCACCAAGGCACGCGCAATGGCAATGCGCTGCCGCATACCGCGAGAAAAGGTGCGAACCAACGAAGCGCGACGCGCATACAGACCAACTTCGTCGAGAAGTTCTTCGGCGCGCGCGGCGGGTTGCGGAACACCCTGAAGTTTGCCAAAGAGCACCAGATTTTCCTCGGCAGAGAGTTCGTCGTAGACCATCGTGGTGTGCGCGACGTAGCCGGGTTGCTGATTTATCGAGGATTCGCTGGAGCTGCCCGGGAACGACAACTTTCCTGCCGTGGGGCGAACGATCCGGGCGGCGATGCGCAGGAGAGTGGTCTTGCCGGAACCGTTGCGGCCAGCCAGGACAACACATTCGCCTGGGCCGATTTCCAGAGAGACGCGGCGCAGAGCGAATAAGCCGCCGTAGCGCTTATCGATGTTCTCAAAGCGCAATCCTGTTGGAGAGAGAGAAGGCAAAGTGTCTTTCCCTATTGCGCCCGGCGAGCTGGGCTCTTTCATCCCGAGTGGAGCGCCCAAGGGTCTGTCCATCTGCTAGCAAACCAGCGGATTCCTGAGGGCTGAAGCCCGGCGGTGCCAAGCGCGATATGTCGGAGCTAAAGCTCCGTCCCCCTAAAGAAGGCTAGGGGGGCAGCAAGGATGGCTGCCCTTTCCGCAGCTACAACAAACCAATCTCACAACCGACCTGGGACTCGGGCCGTGCCAACCGAGAAAAGCCAGAGGTGAACCGCGCTATCCTTGGACCATATCGCGAAGAAGCTTATCAAAGCGGGCTTTTTCGCGAGCGTAGTTTTCCTCGGAAATGGTGCCGGCCTGCCGCCGCAGTTCCAGGCGAAAAATCTGTTCCTTTAGCGCATCCATGCTGACGGCTACCTGTTGATCCATCTGCGCAGCAACTACCCCGTGCGTAGCCGCCGCCGGAGCAGCACCCGGGGGTGCTTTCTTGGTTTTCGCTGCAGACGGGCCCGGTTTCCCTGCCTTGGCAACAGGAACCTCCACATCCTGTCCCGTTGCCACTGGAGCCACCACAACTTGCTTCCGCGAAAGCAGCAGCGCCCCCATCGCGAATAGCGCTGCCATTCCTGCAAATAGATACCACTTGAAATCATTCAGCCGGTTGGGCGCGGCAATCACTTCGGGCCCCTGGTCCTGTCGCGAATTCCCTTCCTGGGCCTGGCCCTGATCCGTTCCCCCAGCGGGCGCAGTCGCCACTCCCGACAAACTCACAGTGAGAATCCCTTTCGCGGGCAGCGGCTCGTGGGTATACACCAGCATTCCCTGTTCCTGGCCGGCAGCCGTCAAACCATCCCCGGTCACGGTTACGCCGGGAGGAACCACCACGAGCATCTTGGCGCCCGGATACGTAGTGGGCAGTTTCAGGGTCGCGACATGATTCGTGTACGGCAGTTCGTACGACAGCCGCACATTGGTCTGTCCCGGCCGGAAGGCAAAGGCAATCGCGTACTTCCCTTTGCCCTTGTCGATGGAAGCCTGGTTAACTGCCATGCCCATCGTAGTCGTGGTGCTCACTTGGCCCAGCGTGGCGTTCTCGGGAATGGCAAAATCGAAATTGCCTTCGGTACCAAAGTAAGCCGCGGGAGGATTTGCGGTGTTCTGCACCGTGTATTCTTCCGCGCCGACTACCTTATTGTCCTGCGGCTCGAAAATGATGACGTGCGATCCCACGGCAATACTTTTGGGATCTTTCGAAATGTCGTAGACCTCTACTTCCACATTGGGACTTCCGGGCGGCGAGAAGGTATTGAAACCCACATCATGAAACGTGGCGCGAATCAGCACGGGCGCCATGCCAATGGAATCCTTGGTGACGGAGAAGTGGCCCTGTGCGTCGCTGGTCGCGGTGGCCAGTTCGGTCATTCCTTGCGTGGGACTTAACAGATCCAGCGCCACGCTAGGCTCCGGTTTGCCGGTGGTGCGATTGATCACGGTGCCGCTGAGCGTGCCGGCTTCCGCGGCGGCGGTGAGCATCAGGGCTGTGCATAGGATCGGAAGAACGCACGCGGCCATCGACTTCATCTAGCGCTCCGCTCAGGAGTGGGGCCGTGCGCCGCGCGTGGCCGGCGCACCTGCGATTCGGTCACTTGTTCGATCTCCGTCAGCACTACCGCGGCTTCATTTTCGAGGGAACTCTTCATCAGCTCGTAATCACCTTCGGAATATTTGCCGGCGCGATGTTCGAACTTGAGGTCGCGCAAATTATCATAAATGGTGTCGCGTCGTTCCAGCAGTTGATCGAGCTTGGTGCGGTGTGGCGCAAGGTCCGACGCGTCCGGGTGAATATAAAATACAAAAAGAAACACCACCGCGGCGAGTGCTAAACAGGCTCCCAGTGCCGCCCAGTCCGGTAGAACTGCGAACAACAAGAATTGAGCCAATGCGAACATTCCGTCAGTCCTCAGTCTCGCGTGCCGCTTGCGCTCGCGCGCGGTCCAGCACCTCATTGGGAAGGCTGGGTCCCGCAGGCGTAGCAGTCGATGGCTTGACGGCCCACTTGCGCACTACAAACACGACCACTCCCAAGCCCACGATGGAATAAAACACCGGCATTAGCCAGGCCACCAGCCCAAAGCCCTTCTTGGGCGGCTCCATGTACACCACCGTTCCGTATTCCTGCACGAAGGCGTCGATGATTTGTTGCTCGGATTTCCCCTGGGCCAGGAGTTCATCGACTTGCTTCAACTCCGCTTTCGCAGTATCGCAGGGCCCCGAGAACGATCCTCCAGGATGCGCGCACAGCCCCGCGCTCATATCACAGCCTTTGCACATGCACTTTAGATGGGTCCCGATTTCCTTGGCTCGCTGCGAATATCCCACCTGCGCGGTGACCAGGGTCACGGAGGCAAATGCCAGAAGCAAGGCAAACAGAGCGAGGCGCTTCACAGCGTATGCCGCAGGGGCGGAACAGTCTGCGTGAGAACTACGAGTCATTGGCCCTCAGCGGCTGAAGCCGCATTGAATCTACGGCATGGCGGAAGCCGCACCCTGACGAAAACCACGGGTTCGCGCGCAGAAGCTGAAGTCCCGAACTGATTGGCTCTGACGGCACCGCTGAAGCGGTGCCCTGACGTGGCGAGACGTTCTTGTGGCGCTCGTGCGGGGTCCGCATTTCAATCATGCCCTTCTCGCAAGGACACATTCTGCGCAGTCAACACCGGCTCTCCCGGCATCGCGGCCTGCGCTGGAGCTCCCGCGAGCACTAACGTGGCGCGCCGGTTCGGCATTAGCGCCAACAACGTGCCCATCACCACCCAAACGCCGCCCAGCCAGATCCACTTCACCAGCGGATTCAAAAACGCGTGAATCACTGGAACATTCGCCTCGGGGTCCATGCCTGCATACACAACGTACAAATCTTCCCGCAGCGTGGAATAGATCGCCACCATCGTTCCCGCGGCCTGCTCGTTGCCCTGGAACTGGCGCTTCTCCGGGTACAGCATCATGATTTCTTTGTTGTTCTTCATCACTTCCACAATCATGCGCTGTGCGGTGTAGTTCTTCTCCACCTTGGTATCCGCGCTCTGCAGAATCAAAGTGTACGGCCCGAGCTTCAGGGAATCGCCAATGTTCATGGGCTTCTGCGCTTCGGTATTGAAGGCCGCGCCCGCCAGCCCGATAAACACGAGCACCATGCCAAAGTGCACCACGTACCCGCCATAGCGCCGCGTATTGCGCATCGCGAGCTCGTGCGCCGACATCATCATGCTCATGCCGGTGCGCGCGGCAATCACCTTCGCGCCGCGATAAAACTCCATCACGATGGTCCAGGTCACAAACCCGCATAGGAACAGGCACAACAACGAACCGCCATCGCGATAGCCGAGCGCAAACATCACTGCCGCCATCACCACGCCCACAATCAGCGGCCACCCGAAATTCCGTTTCAAGCTGTCCAAAGAGGTCTTGCGCCACGCCAGCAGTGGACCCACGCCCGTCAAAAACAAGATCGCCAGCCCGATGGGGATCATCACCTTGTTGAAGAAGGGCGCCCCGACGCTAATGCGATTGTTGGTGAACCACTCCGAAAATACCGGGAACAGCGTGCCGGAAAGCACCGCAATGCACGCCACCAGAAACAATAAATTGTTGAACAGGAAGCTGGATTCCCGCGAAACCATGGAGTCCAGCAGGTTTTCCGACTTCAGATAATCGCGATTCTTGAAGTACGCGAAGAAGCAGACCATGAAAATGGTAATGATAAACCCGACGAACCACGGGCCAATGTGCGAATTGGCGAACGCGTGGACGGAACTCACGACGCCGCTGCGCGTCAAAAACGTCCCCAGAATGCACAGCAGGAACGTGGAGAATACCAGCCACACGTTCCACACCTTCATCATCCCGCGCTTTTCCTGCATCATCACCGAGTGCAGAAAGGCGGTACCCGTCAGCCACGGCAACAGGGAGGCATTCTCCACCGGGTCCCAGCCCCAATAGCCGCCCCAGCCCAGCACCGCATAGGCCCAGTGCGCGCCGAGCAAAATGCCCAGCGACTGGAAACACCACGCCACCATCGTCCATTTGCGCGTCAGGTGAATCCATTTTTCGCCGGGGTACCGGGCCAGCAGCGCTGCCAACGCAAACGCAAACGGAATCGTGAATCCTGTATACCCTGAATACAAGTTCGGCGGGTGAATCACCATTTCCGGATACTGCAGCAACGGATTCAACCCGTTTCCGTCCATGCGCGTGAACGGCTCCAGCACGCCGGCGGCGTTCACGGTGGCCAGCGTCTTGAACGGATTCTCCACAAAATTGTTCAGCATCAGGAAGAAAATCTGCACGCCGGCAAGAATCACGCCCACATACGGCATTAGCTCACCGTTTTTGTGGCGGTACGCCAGCAAAACAGAGATCACATAAATCGCGAGCAGCGTGCTCCAGAACAGCAGCGAGCCTTCCTGGCCCGCCCATAGCGCGGCGAATTTATAGAACGTGGAAAGATCGCGGTTGGAATGCTGCACCACGTAAGCCAGCGAGAAATTGTCGGTAAACAGGAGGTATTCCAGGCTGAGGGTGGCCAGGAAAATCAGCACGCACGTCGCAATGCCGGCTTGGCGTGTGCTTTTCACAAGCAGAGGATGCCGCGTGTAAATCGCGAATATACCGCCGATGAAGGCGTACACCGCGCACACAAACGCGAGCAGAAGCGAAAAACTGCCGAATACATCCATTGGCCCTTATTCCCTCCCCTGCCGGCCGCACATTCCCACCCAGAAGCTCGCGCCCGTTTGAGCTGAAATCAGGAGCGCTATCGTACCAGCCACGGCACGATTCACTGGGCGCTGTACGTGCTGCTCGTCGTTTGCGGAGTATTCGTCGGAGCTGGCTTGTCGCCGCCGGGCGCACTCTCATACTTCGAAGCGCACTTGGCCTGCACATGCTCGGCGACAAATCGGCCATCATTTGCAGCACGGCCCTCGACAAGGGCTTGGGATCTATCCACAAAAGTGTCGGGCAGCGGATCCGTGCCCACATAACTTACCGGCAGGGTCTTGCCCTGTTCTTCCAACACAAATTCGACCCGGCCGGGCAGGTGCTTGATCGTGCCCGGTGCCACCGTGCCGGCTAAGCGCATCCGATGGTTCCGTGCGGAGCCTTGCAGGCCCTGATATTCGGCGATGGTGTGGTAATAGGTTTTGCTTTCGCCGTAACCCAGCCAAGCCAAAAAGGCCAGCGAAACCACGATGACCGCGATACCTACGCCGAATTTTGCGCGATTTTGCACAACTCACCCCTTGGGGAGTGCCCTCCGCCTGAGATAGTAACATACCCGCAAGCAGCGGGGTACGGTACGAGTGTGGGTTAGGGCGTCACCGCACACAGTGACGCGCGTCACACCGCAAACCCCCTAGTCGCCATGCTTTAGCCTTTCCCGATTTGGAACTCTCCCATTCCCGTCATCGCCGCTCCTCGATCCCCATCGCTCTGAGAGATTGGGCGCGAACGCTTCGGAAGCCGGCAAGATACCGGCGCTACCGGGCGGCTATGTTCCGTTCCCAGTGCGCTTCACTCCCACTGTTGCCCTTCTTCGCCTCAGCGAAGCCGCTCCGCGTAGGCGTCGCGCACCGACCCCAGCAGCAGCACACGCTTCGGCTTAAACGACCTCCGAATCCGTGCCCGTGTCCCCGCCAGCGCCTTCTCCGTCAACTCTCGCGCCTCTGCTTCCGACACGCTCTCCTCCAGCGGGCACTCCAAAATATGAATCAACATCCAGCCGGCCTTTTGAAACTCCGTCAGTACCGCCTCTACCGACTTCCCTTCCGGCAAAATTCCCGCCTCGGCCAGCGCGAGTCCAGCCTCGCCGCTAAAGAACGACTCCGGCGCATACAAATACTCGCTCTCGGGCTTCGGCGAAACTCCACCAACCAGGAGCGTGTGGATATGAACGGGGCGAAAGCGCGTAGCCCACGTCAGCCGCTGCAGCCGCCGCGAAATATGCGCGGAGTCCGCCGGCTGCCCGCAGCCATCACAAGGAAGCAAGCCAGAATCACTCATAGGCAGAAATGGTAGAGGAACACTGCACCAGGCACAACTCGCGTGGCCGACCGACCAGGTTGCTCGGCAGCCGGTCCCTCGCTGCCCCGGGGAACGGCAAGCGAGCGGTTGAATGGTGCGGACCGCCTCAGTAGACGGTCTCTACGCTACTTGGTTACGGTTGCGTCGGAAGGCAACTTGGCGCGCAGGCACCACTTCAGTTCCTGGCTCAGGTCTGTAATCTCCATCCCTGGCATCACAATAAATTTGCACGACAGCATTTCCCGCGGTTCGTCATCATCAGGGAGCTGGCAGGTCACCCGGCAGTATTGACAATCTTGGTTCCAGCAGAAGCGCCCATATGGAATGGTCTCCGGACTGATGAACTGGAAGCAGCGCAGCAGCGAATTGCGCTCGGGCACATGAAATTTCTTGCCGAAAATCATGATTTCGACGAGTTTTTCGTACGGACGAAACGGTTCCGACATGTGAGGCTTTGTCCTTTGCAAACGGTGCGGGAGTCCCCGAGGCGATGGGCCACGCGCTGCCTTTTCAGGGTAGTGCGCCGCACCGGCCAGGAACAATGGAAGGAATCAAAGCAGGTAGCCAATGTGCCAACGGCTCAGCCTATTACCACGGGTGGTAGCGCGGGCTGGAAGCCGGCGCTACTGCAAAAGTCAGCCACCCAAATCAAAAAACTGGCACATCTTCCGGAACTTCTCGTAGCGCTCTTTCACCAATTGCCGCGGTGCCACGCTTTGTAACGCCAGAAGTTGCCGTTCCAGCACATCGCCCAGCAGTTTCGCGGCACCTTCATAATCGCTGTGCGCGCCGCCGTCCGGCTCCGGCACGATCTCATCAATGATCCCCAGATCTCGGAGGTCCGTCGCCATGATCTTCATGGCAATGGCCGCGGTTTCCGCCTTGGTAGCATCGCGCCAGATAATCGACGCACATCCTTCCGGGGAAATCACGGAATAAAATCCGTTCTCCAGCATATTCACGCGGTCGCCCACCGCAATCGCCAGCGCCCCGCCGGAGCCGCCTTCGCCCGTCACGGTAACAATCACCGGCACCGGCAGCCGCGCCATCTCCCGCAAATTCCGCGCAATGGCTTCGCCCTGCCCGCGCTCCTCCGCATCAATCCCCGGATAGGCCCCCGGTGTATCCACCAACGTCAGCACCGGGCGACCGAACTTCGCCGCCAGTTGCATCACCCGCAGGGCCTTGCGATAGCCCTCCGGCTTGGGCTGCCCGAAATTGCGAATCACCCGCTGCTTGGTGTCTCTCCCCTTCTGCTGCCCAATCACCGCCACAGGACGCCCGCGAAACTTGCCGAGACCTGCCACCAGAGCCTTGTCGTCGCTGAAATTCCGGTCCCCGTGGATCTCGATGAAGTCCGTGAGCATGAGGGTGATCCAGTCCAAGGTGTGCGGGCGTTGTGGGTGCCGCGCAATTTGCGCCCGCTGCCAGGGGCCCAGGTGCAGGTAGAATTCGCGGCGCAATTCCAGGACTTCGTGCTTCAGCCGCTCCAGCTCCGCGACGTCCCCATCCTCGCTGCTGGCGGACAGCCGGCGCAACTCTTCCACGTCCTTCTCCAGACGCTCGATCTCTTTCTGACGATCGACGGCCTGTAGCACCTTTTTATCTTTGCGGGCCGCGCACATTACGAGATCCTTTGAATCGCTTCGTCGCCGCAGATGCGGTCGAGCGCCGCGATGAAATCCGGAGTGACCCGTATCTTACGCTGAGATTGCACCACAGCAGTAGTGCCATCCTGACTGTTTACCTCAAACACCACGGTGCTTGGTCCCGCAGCCTTGGCGAACAACTCCTCCAGCTGCGACAGCGCATCTTCGCTCAACCGCTGCAAGTCCAGTTTCAGCCGGAACTCCGACGGCCCATTCGTCTCGCCAACGCTTTCCAGCTTGCGCGCTTCCTGCAATGACAGCCGCGTGCCCGCTTCTTCCACTTGCACGCGCACCTTCAGCAGTAACGGTTGTCCCGGCTTCAGAATATTTTCCAGGCGCGTAAAACTCTCGGGAAACGCCAGCAGCTCCTGCACCCCGGTCATATCCTGCAGAGTGAAGATCGCCCAACGCGCGCCCTTCTTCGAGCGCATTGGCCGCGTCCCTACAATCAACCCGGCCACCGCGATTTCTTTGCCGTTGCGCTGCCCTTCGATTTCATCCAGCGAAATCGCGCCCAGATCCTGCAGCCGCGATGCGTATCGCTCAAGAGGATGGCCGGAGACATAGAAGCCGAGCATGGCATATTCATGGGCCAGACGGTCTTCTTCCGTCCACGGAGCGGCATCGTGCAATTCGAAATGCACCTTCGGCTCGCTTCCGACGCCTCCGCCGCCAAAGAACAAACCGTGCTGCCCGGATTCTTTCGCGCGCGCCGCACGCTGGATGGCCATGATCGCTTCATCCACGGAGGCCAGCATGGATTCCCGTGGCCCCAGCGAATCCATAGCGCCGCACTTGATCAAGCTTTCGAAGACCCGCTTGTTCAGGAAGCGGGACTCGATGCGCTCGCAAAACTCGTAGAGAGACTTGAATGGACCCTGGCCGAGACGCGACTCGCGAATCGCCTTGGCCGTGTTTTCCCCGACATTTTTGATTGCGGCCATCCCGAAGCGAATGGAATCCCCCACCGGCGTGAAGAACAAATCGCTTTCGTTTACGTCTGGCGGCAGGATGGGAATGCTCATGCCGCGCGATTCGTTGATGTACTTCACCTGTTTTTCGGCGTTGCCCGTTTCCGAAGTCAGCAGCGCGGCCATGAACTCCACCGGGTAGTGGGTCTTCAGCCACGCCGTCTGGTAGGCCAGCAGCGCGTAGGCGCAAGAGTGCGACTTGTTGAAGCCGTAGCCCGCGAACTCCTCCATCAAATCAAAAATGTGCACGGCTTTCTTTTCGGGAATTTTGTTTTTCTCACAACCCGCCAGGAACTTCGCGCGCTGCGCCGCCATTTCTTCTTTTTTCTTCTTGCCCATCGCGCGGCGCAGAATATCCGCTTCACCGAGCGAAAAGCTCGCCAGCCGGTTGGCGATTTGCATCACCTGTTCTTGATAGAGGATGACGCCGTAAGTTTCTTCTAGAATATCCTTGAGCTGCGGCAATTCGTAGCTGGCTTTGGTCTTGCCGTGCTTGCGGTTGATGAAGTCGTCGATCATCCCGCCCTGAATCGGCCCCGGCCGGTACAGCGCATTCAGCGCGGTTAAATCTTCAATGCGCGTCGGTTGATAGCGGCGCAGAATGTCGCGCATGCCATGCGATTCAAACTGAAAGATCGCGGTGGTGTCGCCGCGCGAGAACAGTTTGTAGGTTTCCTCGTCATCCAGCGGCAAGCTGTTCAAATCGACCTTTACGCCGCGGTTTTGCTCCACCATCTTCACCGCGTCATACAGCACCGTCAGCGTGGTCAGGCCGAGAAAATCCATTTTCAGCAGGCCGATGCGCTCCAGCGCGTTCATGTCATATTGCGTCGTGATTTCATCCCGGCTGGTCTTGTATACCGGCACTAGCTCGGTCAGCGGCTGCGGCGAAATGACCACGCCAGCGGCGTGCGTCGAGGCGTGCCGCGATAATCCCTCGAGCCGGAGCGCCACCTTCATCAAATCTTTGAGCCGCTCGTCGGCATCCACCGCCGATTTGAGTTGCGGCGATTCCTTCAGCGCATTCTCCAGCTCGATGCCGAGCGTTGTGGGAATCAGCTTGGCCAGGCGATCTACTTCTCCATACGGTATGTCCATCGCGCGGCCCACATCTTTCACCGCCGCTTTCGCCGCCATGGTTCCAAAGGTGATGATTTGCGAGACATTCTCGCGTCCGTATTTTTGTGTTACGTAATCGATCAGCTCGCCGCGCCGACGCATGCAGAAGTCAATATCGATATCCGGCATGGACACGCGCTCGGGATTCAAGAAGCGTTCGAACAGCAGGTTGTACTGCAGCGGGTCCACGTCGGTAATGCGCAGCGCGTAGCTCACCAGGCTGCCCGCCGCCGACCCGCGCCCGGGCCCGACGGGTACTTCTTGTGCGCGCGCGTAATGGATGAAATCCCAAACGATCAGGAAGTAGCCCTCGTAGTGCATCTTCTTGATCATTTCGATTTCCGACGACAGCCGGTCTTCATACTCCTTGATGGGATTGCGGAGCAGATTCTGCTTTGCCAGCCGTTCCAGGTTCGGTAAGCGCTGCGCGAACCCTTCGCGGGCCACCTTTTCGAAATAGCTTCCCGGCGTGTGATCCGCCGGCACTTTGAATTCGGGCAATGCATTCGGAATGCGATCAATCTTCACATTGCAGCGCGCGGCAATATCCACGGTGCGCGAGACCGCCTCCGGCACTTCGCGAAATACGTGCGCCATCTCCTGCGCGGTCTTGAAGTAGAACTGATCCGTGGCGAACTTCATGCGATGCGGATCGCTCATGGTCTTGCCCGTCTGGATGCACAACAACACTTCCTGCGCGTGCGCATCGTCGTGGTGCAGGTAGTGGCAATCGTTCGTGGCCACCAGCGGGATGCCCGTTTCCTTTGCCAGCCGGATCAGTTGCGTGTTGACACCCTTCTCAATGGGCAGTCCCTGATCCTGAATCTCCAGGAAGAAATTTCCTTTGCCGAAAATGTCGCGCAGCTTGTACGCGGTGTCGCGCGCCCGGTCATACTTGTCGTCGACGATTAACTCCGTCACCGGGCCGCGTAAACACGCGCCGAGCGCGATAAGTCCGCGGGAATGCTTGCTGAGCAGGTCGAAATCGATGCGCGGCTTGTAGTAGAAGCCTTCCAGAAATCCCGAGGACACCAGCTTGATGAGGTTGTGATAGCCCTCAAGGTTCTCGCACAGCAGCACGAGGTGGTTGCTTCCGCGCGTCCCCAGCTCGAAATCGTCGCGATCCTCGGTGGGCGGCCCGAACTTTTCTCCACGGTCGTGCCGGCTGCCTTTGGCCACGTACACTTCGCAGCCAATGATGGGCTTCACGTCGCGCTTGCTGGCCTCGTAGAAAAAGTTGGCCGCTGCGAACAGGTTGCCATGGTCGGTAATCGCCACCGCCGGCATGTTCTGCCTCGACGCTTCATCGAGCAATTCGGAAGTTTCGCAGGCGCCGTCGAGCAGGCTGAAGTCCGTATGGACGTGCAGGTGAACAAACTGGGGATTGCCCATAAATTACATTTTAAATCTTGGGGCAGCGAATTGCGAACGCGGGTTTGTGGGAATTGTGGATAACTGGTGCGCCCAGGCGCCGAGGTCCAGCTTGCCTTGACGTTGCGATCCTCGCTTCGCTCCGGATGACCGCACCGCGGTTTATTCTACGGCGAAAATTCGGGCAAACAGAAGAAGGCCGGACCATGGGGCACCTTCATCTGATCCCTGAGCAAAACCACTTGGCGTTGCGAGATTGCGGACTTGGGGCCCAGCGGTGTTGCGCCCGACGGAGCCTTACGGACGACAAGGGACACGCCTATTTCGTGGCCTTCTTCTTTGCTGATGTTTTGGCTCCGGCCTTTTCCTTGGCGGCTTTGTCGGCGGCTGATTTTTGCTTGGCGTGGATGGCCTCCGCGGCGGCGTGGCGGTCCGTTCCCCGCTTCTTTTCTTTTTCCTTCTTCTTCGGCTGTTCCTTGATCCCCGAGAGCCTGCGCAGGATTTTCTCGCGCTCTTCCGGAGTCTTCCCGCGTCCGTTTAATTGCATGGCAAACACTTCATCAATGACCTGATCGAACTTCGGCCCACGCTCCATGCCCAGATGCTCTAACTCGGTGATCACCACGGGCAAAACCTGGCGAATGGGCCGCCATTTGTTCAGATAGGTTTTCAATTTGCCGACCGCGGTCGAATTATTTGACTCCGCCAGCAGGTACGCCATCACCTCCAGGGGCAGCTTTTCGATATAGCGGTAGGCTTCGATGGGCGTTTTGGCCTTTTTCCCTGCCAGGTCCTTCTGTGCTGCCATCGCGGTTTCGGGAAACTCCTCGATCTCCGCAATCTCCGCGGACCGGAATCCCAATTTCGAAAGCACGTGGCTCAATTCGCGATCTTTGAGCTTGCCGAGAATGGCCAGCATCATCGGCGTCGCCAACCGCGGGCGAAAGCCGGCCATGAACAGCTCATCGCGCACCTTCAGCAAACGCGCGATGGCCTCAAAATCGGGATGTTTCTTGGCGATCTGCGGATGCACCAGTTCCAGCAAATCCTGATCTTTCCATTCCTTTAATACCAGTTGTGGGCGCTCTTCCTTGGCCAGCGCGCGCAACTCCTGTCCCGCGTCTTCCGGCGTGATGGTCTTCTGCAATTCGCGTTCGATCGCCAGGTTGAACCATTCCTGGGTACGTGACTCCAGCTTGAAGCCCATGCGCGCGGCCATGCGCAACGCGCGAATCAGCCGGACCGGCTGGTTGGTAAAGCTGTGAATCGTCAACGCGCGGACTTCCCCATGCTCGATGTCCGATAATCCGTTGGTCGGGTCGAGCAATAGCCCTCGTGAGGCCGGATTCAGCGAAATCGCGATGGCGTTCATTGAAAAATCACGGCGGCGCAAATCCTCCATGATCGTGGACCAGCGAATCTCCGGTCGCGTTCCCGGCCGCACGTAATATTCGTCTCGCGCGGCGGACAAACTACCGTCCACATCCCCAGAAAAAAGCATTTCCACGTGGCGCAATTTCTCATCCTCGGAGAGGATTTTGGCTCCGCCCTTCTCGAGTTCCCGGGCCATCTTCGCGGGATTGCCTTCGACGGTGAAGTCCAGATCCCGCAGCGTCGCGCCAGTAATCAGGTCGCGCACCGTTCCACCGGTCAAATACACATTGAATCCCAACGCCGCAGCCAGTTCCTGCACCCGAAGCATCGCCGCACGTTGCTCCGGAGAAAGCCGGCTTTCCAGCAAAAACATGTAATCAGGCATCGTGCTCCTTCCAGAATTAGGGTGCCGGGCCAACTCCGCCGCACCCGCGTAACCGCTTTCCCGTTCGCCTTACGCTCGCGGGTGATGTGCCTTGTAAATCTGCTTCAACCGTTCTTCCACCACGTGCGTGTAGATTTGCGTGGTGGATATGTCGCTATGGCCCAACATCAACTGCACGGAGCGAAGATCCGCGCCGCGTTCCAACAAATGTGTGGCAAAGCTGTGCCGCAGCATATGCGGCGTCAACGCCACCCGTAGCCCTGCCTGTCTTCCATACGCCGAAAGAATTTTCCAGACCCCCACGCGGCTCAGTTTTCCTCCGCGGCGGTTCAGGAAAAGTACCGGACAGGAGCTGGCCTGCCGTTTGCCCAGCAGTTGCGGCCGGGCATCGCGCAAGTAACGGTCCACCAGCGCCAGCGCCTTCTTCCCCACCGGCACGAGGCGCTCCTTGTCGCCCTTCCCGATGCAGCGCACGCATCCCACCGAGCGGTCCAGGTCCATCACGCGCAAGCTGGTCAACTCCGAAACGCGCAACCCGCTGGAGTACAGCACCTCCAGCATGGTGCGGTCCCGCAACCCGATGGGGGTCTTGTCGTCCGGTTGCGCCAGCAACTTTTCCACTTCTTCCAGCCGCAAATATCCTGGCAAGGACCGTCGGATCTTCGGAGATTCCAGATTCACGGTGGGGTCTTCCGCGATGAATTCCTGCATCTGCGCGAAGCGGAAAAAATTCCGCAGCGTCACCAGGTGCCGAGCTACCGTGCGGCTTTCCAGCTTTTGGCGGTACAGGCTGGACAAAAAGTCCACCAGGATGTCGCGATTGATCTGGCTGAGCACCAATTTGTTCTTCCTGGCAAAGGACTCGAACTTCCCCATGTCGCGGCCGTAGGCCGACACGGTATTCGGGCTCAGCCCTTTTTCCACCCGGACGTGGGTCAGAAACCCGGAAATCGCAGCAGACATTTCCATCATGAACCAGCCAATTCTTCGGCCGTCTCGCGCCGCGTCGCGATGCCGTAGACCTCTTCGATTTCCGGGCAGCGGAACACCCAAGTCAGGCCGATATACAGAAGTGTTGCGCCGCCAATCAGGGCTATGAAC
Source organism: Candidatus Acidiferrales bacterium (assembly GCA_963776365.1). Classification (GTDB taxonomy): domain Bacteria; phylum Acidobacteriota; class Terriglobia; order Acidiferrales; family UBA7541; genus Acidiferrum. The sequence goes on from CAVZMQ010000020.1 coordinate 454,393, forward strand.
ACCATCAGTTGTGTAAAGAAAGCGGAATGCCGAGTGTAGTCGGCGTAATGATTGCCAATCATGCAGGCAACGCCCATCAATGCGGCGCACAGGGAAATTTTTCCAATCGAACGGAAAAGCTGCACGCTGCCGAGCGCCCCGTAGCGCAGCCGGAAGATGAAAAACAAGGTGAAAAAATCGAACAGCGAAGCCAGCACCGTGGCCAGCGCGGGGCCGCCGTTCTGGAAGCGTTTGAACAGGAAGTGCAGAAAGACGAAGTTCAGCACGATATTCAGCGCAAATGAGATCAAGGCCACGATCACCGGCGTCTTGGTATCCTTCGCCGAGTAAAAGGCCGGCACAATCAGTTTGACGCAGGCCAGCGCGGGCAAGCCGGCGGCATAGTAGAGCAAGGGTCGCGCCGTCAACCTGGTCGATTCCGCGACGAATTGCCCGTGCTGGAACAGCATGCGGATGATGGGCTCGCGCAGGATCATCAATCCCAACGCCGCCGGAATGGTAATGTACGCCACCAGCCTCACGGAAAACGTCAGTGTGCGCTTTAGCCCTTCATAATCATTGGCGGCCGCCTGATGCGACATCATCGGCAGGATCGCGGTCGCCACCGCAATGGCGTACCCGCCCAGCACCAATTCCATCACGCGATCGGAAACGTACAACGCCGCCAGGCTCCCTCGCGGCATGCGCGGCGCGGTAGCAAAAAACGTATCCACGAAAAAATTGATCTGCGCGATGCCCATCCCAAAAAATCGCGGGAACATCAGCCGCGCGAAGTTGCGCACACCAGGATGCGAAAACGAAATTCCAAAGTCGAAGCGCATTCCCCGCCGCACCAACTGCGGCACCAGGATCAGGAACTGCAGGGCACCTCCGACCAGCACCCCCACCGCAAGGGAAATCGCCGGACTGCCGAAGTAGTGCCACACAATGGCCATCGAGAAAATGATGATAGCGGCATTCTGTAGTGCCGTGGTGGCTGCGGGCAGGGCGAAATTGTGAAACGAATTCAAAATGCCCATCCCCAGCGCCGCCAGTCCGGCAAAAAACAGGTACGGAAAAATGATACGGTTCAGCGATATCGCTTCCGTCCAACTGTTCGCGCGATCTCCCGGGGAGGAAAACGATTGAATTACCACCGGCGAGAAAATCACTCCCAGCACGGTCACAATAGCCAGCACCAGCGCCAACGTCCAGAACAGCCGATTCCCGAAGTCCCACAATTCCTCGTACGATTCCCGCATGTAGGTCGTGAATACCGGGATGAACGACGCCGTCACCACGCCATCCGCCACCATGCGACGGAACAGGTTCGGAAGCCGGTAGGCGAGCACAAAGGCGTCCGCGGACAGGGTGGTGCCCAGCAGGAAGGAAATGCGCTGGTCCCGCACGTAGCCGAGGATTCGGCTTACGATCGTCACTAGAGATATAATCGACGCCGATTTGAGGATTTGGCCTTTATCGGTCAAAGGTGGCCCTCGTGGACCTAAAGTCAATAAAAACAATGACTTGACACGAAAATCGAGCTTAAATTAACATAATCTCCGATTTTGCGCAATTGTTTCCTGAATTTTGACGTTAAAGGTCAGTTTGAAGACCAAAACTCCAGCTACGACCCACAAAAAGGTCATTATCGAGCTCCTCGACCGCAAGCTCCTTCGCGGCTACCTGAATCCTACGCGGCTGGCACAGGCAGAGAATCTCGATCTGCTTACGTCTGACGGCGAGCACCAGGAAGTGCCGCTTGTCAAAGCACGTGCAGTGTACTTTGTCAGGGATCTTGCCGAAGACATTGCCATGGATCGCAAGATGTTTTTGAGCCGCCCCAAGCTAGATGGCCTTTGGGTGCGTCTGCGTTTTCGCGATGGCGACAGTTTGGAAGGAGTCATACCCAACGACTTGTTGTGGTTGCAGGAGAGCGGCTTGCAAATGACTCCGCCGGATTTCAACTCCAACACCGACCGCATCTTCGTTCCGCGGACCGCGCTCACGGAAATTACAGTGCTGGGGGTCGTGGGCATCGCCCGGCGCAAGCCCCCGGCGAAAGAGCCCGCGCAACCACGTTTGTTCGACGAAGACGAGCCTTGAGGACCTAGCGGTTTTATGGGTGGGAATTAAGGAGCCCGGGATGACCGAGAGAATGGCTCGCAGACGCTTCTTGAAGTTACTCGGCACCAGTGCGTCGTTTTCTTTTCTCCGGCCATTCGCGGTAACCGACTTAGCTCAGGCAGCTAAGCCGGACGTGACCCTGCGCATCTCACCCGTCGATCTGGAAATTGCTCCGGGCAAGACGATCAAGACGCTCGGATACAACGGCGCGGTCCCTGGGCCGTTTTTGCGTTTTCGCGAGGGCCAGCAGGTCACCGTCGACGTGATCAATGACACCAATGAGCCGGAAATTGTGCACTGGCATGGGCTGTTCCTCGCACCAGAAGTGGACGGCTCCGTCGAAGAAGGCACGCCGCTGATTCGCCCCAAAACCACGCATCGCTACACGTTCGCGGCCCGCCCTGCCGGTACTCGCTGGTATCACACTCACGTTTCCGCGGGACGCAACCTGAAGCGCGCCACGTTCACCGGCCAGTTCGGAATGGTGTACATCGAGCCAACCCACGAGCCGGGGCAATATGACGCCGAGTATTCCTTGTGCCTGCATGGCTGGCAACCTTACCTGGACACCATCGGAGGCGAAGGCGCTTTGGAAGCGGTGTACCAAAGCTACTCGATCAACAACCGCGCTTTAGGGCACGGCGAGGCGATTCGCGTGCGCCAAGGGCAACGTGTGCTATTGCGTATCTTGAACGCCAACGCCACCATGCCGCACCAACTCGCCCTAGCGGGTCACCAATTCACGGTACTCGCGCTTGATGGCAATCCTGTCGCTTCCCCGCGTGCGGTGGATGTGCTCACCCTCGGCCCAGCCGAGCGCGTGGATGCCCTTGTGACCATGAACCGACCCGGCGTCTGGATTCTGGGTGAAGTAGATGAACAACTTCGGGGCAAAGGACTTGGAATTATCGTGGAGTACGAAAACCGCAGCGACGCGCCGCAGTGGGTCGCTCCACCGAATAAGAATTGGGAGTACACGCGGTTCGGTTCTTCGCAGCTAGTGCCCGAGCCCGCGGAGACCATAGCGCTGGTCTTCCGCCGCAAATTTGCGGGGAACAACTGGGTCGACCACTGGACCATCAACAATAAGGAATATCCAAAAACCGATCCGATTCTTGTGCGAAAAAACAGCAGGTACCGGCTGCGTTTTGATAATCAGAGCGACGATGACCACCCGGTGCACTTGCACCGTCACACCTTTGAACTCACGCAAGTCGCGGGGAAGCGCACTTCCGGCGTTTTCAAGGACGTCGTGGTGGTGCCACGTCGCAACGTGGTGGAAGCCGACTTGTTGGCCGACAATCCGGGCCTGACGCTATTTCATTGCCATCAGCAATTGCACATGGATTACGGCTTTATGACCCTGCTGCGCTATGTGGAATAGCGCGCTGCTTACCGCTCTACCACGTCCCAATCCGCACCACCGCCTGGGTCGAAATTTTCAACCCTTCTTGCGGGCGTATCTGCGCCACATCATTCATCCAGGAGTGGGTGTACTCCACATTCACAATCCGCCAGGCAAATGGCCGGGTCACCACCCAGTCAAATCCGCCACCTACCGCGATGCTCGGCCCGTTCTGCGAATTCTCGACCGAGTACGCGCTGCGCATGGGATAATGCCCCAGCGTGCCATTGCCGTTATTCCATTCGTCCCACAATTGCTGTCGCAATGCGTGGTTCGTATATTCCTGGGTGACCTTCCTGCCGCCAAACATAAACTGCCCGAACGGCGAAAAACGGCGCGCCGCCATGGGAGTCCAGCGGAAACCACCGCCATAGAACAGCGAATCCGCGCTGATCTCCACCTGGGGCTGATGCATAATCAGGCACCCGCTCACTTCCGTGAGCACTTGCCATTTCGGATTCACCCGCGCCGCGCCGGTGCCCCCGCCCCCAATGCACGACCCTCCACCAAGAAAGGTCTCGTAATATGGAAACGCCGTCAGTTCGATGTCGGCTTCTTTCGGGTGCGGCTGCACGAAATCCACGCCCGCCGGTTTCCACGCGTCTTTCACGTAGATGAAAGGCTTGTCCCCTTCTCCGTTCTTGTAGTCCTCCAGAAGAACCTTGCGAATTTGGTAGTTCGCGCCGAACAGGTTCAGGCGCGTGTCGCGCACCCACGGCGGACGAAACGCCATCATGTTCGCGAAGGTGCGACCGGGATTCAGGAAGCTCCGCGCCAGGATGATCACCGCTCGATTGTCGGTGCGATTCTCCAGCCCCATGATCAGCCAGCGATCCGCCGCATCTTCCGCCAACATGGTGCAGAAGCCCAATGTCGGCGTGTCCACCAGGGTGATGAACCCCGGCGATGCGTGCAGCATCACGTTCCCGATGGACGCCTCGCTCGCGGGCCCAATCTTCCACTGCGTATGCCATACCGCGGAATACGCCATCGACCGCAACATGCTGATCCAGTACTCGCGCCCGTCGCCCCACTGCACGTACTTGAATTTCGGATCGTTCTGCCGCTCGATGAACCCGAAGATCGACCCTTCGATGGGATGACCCACATACGGCGCCATGAACGTATCCCCGTCGCTCCACCCGCGCAGTGCGGACACGGACTGCATATAGTGTGTGAACCAGTGGCCGTTCAGGGTGTCGCGCGTGCCCGCCTCCGTGGCGATGTTAAAGCTATGCATCATCCCGGTGAATAACAGGGACTCCCCTAAGGCCGGTTTCCAGCGGAAGCGGGTCTCATTCTCCGGCTTTTGCCGGTCTTTTTCCTTCAGTTGGCTATCCGCGCTGCTGGAATCCTTGGGGGGCTTGTCGTTCGAGCGGGGCGGAGGAATCGCCATAGGAACGGACACCAGGATTGGCGAATCCAGCGACGACGATAACGACGGTCCCACCGGCAGGAACCAGGATTCATCGATGGACTTCAAGATCTGGGATTGCGCGTACAGAACATCCCGCGGGCCGGCATTCAAATCCACGATCGACTCTTGCGCGAACACAGTCTTACCGGCGGCGCCGAAAATCCCCAGCGCAAAAATCAAACCTAAAATACGGCTTATTCGTACCAAGTCCGGCAGCTCCCGAAAAAAAAATTTGAATATCGACTTCTAGGACCTCTGTGGGGGCGGTGCTGTTCTGGGCGTCGCTTTCACGTTCGCCGCTAAACGCCCGGTTATTATATCGATTCCGATGCCGCCGTCCAACTCAAAGTTGCCAGCCACGTTCGGTCGCGCCCGTCTGTACTTCCCGCTGGCCCCTGTGCGAGACTCAATCATTGACCCAGGAAATCCTTCCTTTTGGGTGCAGGAGCTCACTCCATGAAATTGCTCGATCTCGCGCAGCGGCTGGGTTGCCGCCTTGAAGGAAATTCCGAAGTCGAGATTAACGGAGTGGCCGGCATCGACCATGCCCGTCCTGGCCAACTTACTTTTCTCGCAAATCGGCGCTATTCGCCATTGTTAAAAGTGACAGGGGCTTCTGCCGTGCTCGTCGAAGACGGCGTCACGCTGGCCCGTGACGCTAGCCTCGCTCCCCTTGCCGCGCTGCGCACCCAGAATCCTTACCTTGCCTTTGCGCACGCGCTTGAACTCTTTTACCAGCCGCCCGTCTATCCGCCCGGCGTGCACCCCACTGCGATTATTTCCCCTAAGGCGAAAATTGGTTCCACCGCTCACATTGGTCCCTATTGTTTCGTGGATGACGCGGTCGAGATCGGTCCGCGCGCGGTCCTCCACAGTCTCGTCACCATCTATCGCGGCGCAAAAATTGGCGCAGACTTTTTCGCTCACGCTCACGCGGTGGTGCGCGAAGGCTGCATCCTGGGCAACCGGGTGATCCTGCAAAACGGCGCCATCATCGGCGGGGATGGACTGGGCTACGCGAAATGCCCCGACGGAACCTGGCACAAAATGGTGCAATCCGGCCCGGCGGTGCTGGAGGACGACGTGGAAGTGCAGGCGAATGCTTGTGTCGACCGCGCCACCGTTGGAGAAACTCGCATCGCTCACGGCACCAAAATAGATGATTTAGTTCTCGTCGGTCACGCTTCGCAGGTCGGCGCCAACACCATGCTCTGCGGCCAGGTCGGACTCGCGGGCTCCAGCACAATAGGCGACAACTGCATTCTCGCTGGCCAGGTCGGCACTGCGGGACATCTCACCGTCGGGGACGGCACGGTCATCACCGCGCAAAGCGGCGTGCCCAATGATGTTCCGGCTCGCTCGCTGTATTCCGGGTATCCCGCGGTGGAAAATCGCGAATGGCTAAAAATGATGGCCGCGCTCAACCGCCTCCCGGAACTTCAAAAGCGCGTCCAGCAACTGGAATCCGAATTAGAAAAACTCCAAACGAAGTAACCGCTGAGGAGGGACAGCCGGCAGGATGCGGCGCTACCAAAAAAGCTCAAAACCCACGCTCAGAAGCACGCGGCTGGCACCCCAGCGCCAATACGAAACCGTTTCGGCCCAATCGCCAAAAACCATGTCAGCCCGGGCAATGGCCCGCTGCTTTTTCTTTCGCGCGTTTCTCAGCGGCACGGGCCACGCCGCAGAGGGGCCTGCTTTCAGCCTTAAATTTTGAACCTTGAACTTTTGGCTTTTAGCCTCCCGCCCCCGGAAACCCCACCGGTCGCTGGTCCGGCGGCAAGCCCGCCGCTAACCGGTCATGAATCTCCGCGACCAGCGATTCCCTTTCCTCCAACGTATATTTCTTGGGATCCACCGGCTCCAGGAACTCCACGAGGATCCGCCCGGGATGAATACGCAATTCGCGCTTTTCCATCACCCGGTGCGCCCCGGAACAAGCCACCGGCACCACCGGGACGCCAGACTGAATCGCCATCACCGCGGTTCCCTTCTTAAAGGGCTGCAGCCGCCCATCCGGACTTCGCGTTCCTTCCGGATAAATCAGAAACGATTGCCCGGCCCGTAGCGCCACCACCGCCTTATTCACGCTCTCAATGGCCGACTCGCGATTGAAGCGATCCACCGGAATGAAGCGCGCCAGATGAAAGGCCTGCCCTACAATGGGCCAATCAAACAGTGGCCGTTTCAGCAGGATGGCAATCCGCCGCGGAATCACGCCTACTACCGCCGGCGCATCCGCGGAACTTGTATGGTTAGCGGCAAAAATGCACGTCCCCGGCGGGATCCGTTCCACTCCTTTCACGTCCACGTGCACCCCCACGCAGTTCACAAAAAACATCACGCCTTTCACTCCGGCCCAATAGAGCGGGTCAACATGTTTGGTCACGAAGGTGTAAAGCAGCAGGGGAGGTCCCAAAATCAGGACGTATAGCGAAAGGAAAATGGAAACAAAGGCGGTGCGGAACATGGGCTATTCACGAGTCTCTTCAATCCCCCTGCCCGGGTCAAGCCCAGCGGGAGTTGCCAAGGAGGAAAAGTAAGAGAGATTCCTCACTTCGCGGACTTCGTCCGGAATGACGCGGTTTGTTTTGCGCTCCCAACTACAAATGCCCTGCTCCCGACTTCTTCGCGGTCACCGGGTCCGTGATCCCGTGCAAGATCCCGTCCCGGATTCGTTTCGCCCGCTCACTTGCGTCCGCCGTTTCCACCACCTGGTAAAACGTCTCGCGCAATTCTCCTAATCTCAAATCCACCAACTGTTCCGTCGCCGCCCTGCGAATGCGCAGGTGCACGGTCGCGCCGGGCTTCTGCTGGGCGGCCCAATGTTCCGGACGCCGGGGCATATCGCCATTATCCCAACGCAGGATCTCATCTCCGACCAACAACCCGTCTTTCTCGGCGGTGCTCCCCGGTTCTACGCTCACAATCGTTCGCGTCCCGTCCGGCTCGCGCTGTACCGTAAAGCCCAGCGTCGCCCGCACCGACTCTTTCTGTTCCAGCGCCAGCCCCGCTTCCGACAACAACTGGGCGTACGGCAGAGGCTTCGCCCCGCTCACGTAATCGGCAAAAAAGTCGTCCAGGGACCCGCCGGTAATCTTCTCCGCCGTCAATTTCACGTCCAGGCTGTCGCGGTAGAACTTCCCGGCCCTCGCAAAATCCTCGTTCATCTGGCGCATCACGTCATCCAGGCTATGCTGGTTGTCCGTGCGATCGCGAATCAAAATGTCTAGCAGCACCCCGAGCACTTGCCCTTTGGTGTAGTAAGACACGCTACGCTGCGGCTGGTTGTACAGCGCATACTTCTCCAGCCACGCATCCAGGCTGGATTGCTCCACGCTTTGCCAGTGCTCTGCCGGCCGCACTTCCAATTCCGTAATCTGCGCTGACAAATCCGAATAAAACTCTTTCTTATTCCAAATCCCGGAACGCACCAGCGTGTACGACCCGTACGTATTCGTAACGCCTTCTGCGAACCACAGCGCCCGCGTATACATTTCGTGGGTGTAGTCCACCGGCTCCAACGTGGCTGGGCGAATGCGCTTCACGTTCCACAAGTGAAAATACTCGTGCGCAGAAACGTTCGCGAGATAATCCCCAGATGGCACATAAATTGCCGTGGAGTTGGCGTGCTCCATTCCCCCGCCACCACCGCCCGAAGCTTTCCCAATGTGAAAGATGAATGTGTACTCGTCGTACGGCGCGTCTTCCATCAGCTTGAGTTCGTAGGCGCAAATCTTACGCAGCGCCGTCTCCACGTCCTTTTTCTTGTAATTGTCGCCATGCATCACCACATGCACTTTCGGTGACAAGTCTGAAATCGTGAATTCTTCAAAATTAGACGCCTCAATCGGATCGTCTGCCAGCGTGTCGAAGGAACCCGCCTGCAACAGGAACGTCCCAGGCGGTGCTTCGTTGCCACCGCGCGGGAGCGAAGCAGACGCCACTTTCCAATCCCCGGGAACATCCCTCAGCGTCAACGTGGACTTCTCTGTCCGCCGGTCCGGCACATACAGCAGAATCATCGCCGGGTTGATGAAGGCGTGCTCCTGATTCAGTTGCGAATTGAAGGGACCCACATCATCCCAGAAGGTCGCGTACTTCACGGTGACTGTGCCGCTGGCTTTCACGTCCCAGGTCAGCTTGTCCAGCTTTTCAATGTCCACCCGCTGGCCATGGGCATACGCTTCCACTTGCTGCACGTGGCTGCTGAAGTCGCGGATCTCGTACAAGGCGTTCCACGCCGCCATCTGCAGCTTCACTTCCCCCTGAACGTCGGGCACTTCCACGGTCACACGGAAGAGATGTTGTTCTGGATGCGCCAGCGAAACATCGTAGCGAATCGCGGCAAAGGAGCGCGCGGAAACCAACAGGCAAACCGCAAGTAATGCGATGGTGAGCGAGGCCGTCGAAGTGCTGTTCTTCACCGGGCGTGCGCCTCAGACGGGGTACGCCGCGAAGCAAGCCGTTTCAGCAATTTTTCGCACAATGCATCGAAACTACCATTGGACATTACCAAGAGCAAATCGCCCGCGCGTGCTTCCCCAGCGAGGAACTCCGCAATCGCCTCTGCGCTTGGCAGCACCCGCGCGTCTTTGCCCAGCTCCCGAATCGCCGATGTGATCGTCTCCGGGTCCAGCCGCTGCTCTTCGCTCAACTGCCCCGCGCGATGCACCCCGCCCAAAATCACGCGGTCGCCCAACGCCAGGGCCTTCGGCAAGGTATCCTGAAACACGCGCCGGCGCATGGAGTTCGAACGCGGCTCCAGGATGGTCCATAGCCTCCGCCCGGGCCAGCGCAGCCGTGCAGCTTCAATGGTGGCGCGAATCGCGGTGGGGTGGTGCGCAAAATCATCCACCACCAACACGCCATCCACCTCGCCTTGCACATCCATGCGACGCTTCACACTTTGAAATGTTGCCAACGCCGAGCGGATCGCTTCCGCGCGGATGCCGCGCCCCTGGGCCACTACCAGCGCCGCCAGCGCATTCAACACGTTGTGCCGCCCGGTAGCCGCCAGGGCAAACTCGCCGTACGCTTGGCCTTGGAAACTTACGCGAAAATGCATTTGCTCATCCACAATCGAAACGTCGCTCGCGATCCAATCATTCCCAGCATCAAATCCATAGGTAATCACAGGACAGAAGGCCTTCTCCGTGACTTTGCGCGGAGCTTCCCCGCCCGCTGCATCTCCCCAAAGGATCACGCGCCCGCGTCGCGGCACTAAGTTCACCAGCCGCTTAAAGGCCAACTCGTACATCTCGAAATCCGCATAAATATCGGCGTGATCAAACTCCACCGAGGTAATAATCAAATCCTCCGGCCGGTAGTGCAGGAATTTCGCGGCCTTATCCCAGTATGCGGAATCATATTCATCGCCTTCCAGAATAAATTCCGCCCCGCCGGCCAAGCCATAGCTCTTCCCGAAATTTTCCGCTACTCCGCCCACCAGGAAATTCGGTTTCTTCCCCGCCACGTGGAAGATCCACGCCAGCATCGCCGTCGTGGTGGTTTTCCCGTGCGTGCCGCTTACCACCATCGAATGTTTCCCGGGCAGAAATTCCTCTTCCAGAATTTCCGGCAACGACCGGTGTGGTATCTTCCGGTCCAGCATCTCCTCCACTTCCACGTTCCCTCGGGAAATTGCGTTCCCGACCACCATCAAATCCGGCGTGGGAGTCAGGTTCTTCGCGTCAAACGAGGCCGCGTACTCGATCCCTAGCGACTGCAGCAGCGTCGATGCCGGCGGATAGACTCCCGCATCCGAACCCGTCACCTGGTACCCAATTTCCCGCAGCATGCCCGCCAGCGGCGCCATCGCCGACCCGCCAATTCCAATCATGTGAATGTGTTTCATGTTCCCCCTTAAGCCTTCCCTCCCGACCGCTCCGCGCCCCTTCCGCCGGGGGCGAGAGCCTGGTGGCCGAGTGGCGCGCGCGTCCAAATTCAAAATTGGAAAAATTGGAAAATAGCAATTGCTGCCCTCACTCCACGGCCGGCTCCAAAATTTCCAATCGCCCATCCCCCGACGAAATCAGCCGCGCTTGCACTCCGAGCGGCAACGTCAGCATGGGACGGTGCGTATGCCCAATCGCCGCACCAAACACCACTGGCACGCCCAGCGGCCGCAAAAGCCGCTCGCACACCTCGTAGACCGACGGGCTCCCCTTCACCGGCGCGTCGGAATCGGGAAACTCGCCCAGCACCAACCCCTGCACGTGTTCGAATTTTCCCGCCTGCTTCAAATGCATTAGCGCGCGGTCTACCTGGTAGGGCCGCATCCCGCGATCCTCCAGCACCAGCAGCGCTCCCGCGGTATCCAGTTCCCAAGGAGTGCCCAGCGTCGTTTGCAACATCGTCAGGCAACCGCCGAGCAGCCTTCCTTCCGCCACTCCCCACTCCATCGATTTGCCGCACAACGGCAAGTGCCAGCCCGATGCCGTGTTGCTCACGGCCTTCAAAAACGATTCCTCGTCGTAGCCATGAGCGTCGTCTGCCCCGCGATTCAGTCCCGCCGTCACCATCGGTCCATGAAATGTCACCCAGCCGCACTTCTGCCACAAATACACCTGCAGCACGGTCACATCGCTGAAACCGACCACGCACTTCGGTTCGAGCAATTGTGCGGAAAGGTCATTGTCCAGCAGGTACGTCGCGCCATACCCGCCACGCAGCGCCAGCAATCCCGTTATCTCCGCATGCCGGGCCGCTTTCAAAAACCCTTCCACGCGACCCGCCGTCGACCCCGCGAAATACCCTTCGGAACCCGGCAATTGCACGGGAGTGAACTCATAGCCCAGCCGTCGCAATTCCGCCAACCCTGCGGCCACTTCCAATTGTTCGGCGGGAGATGCGGGCGCAAACACCGCCACTTTTGACCCTTTTCGTAACGCCTTCGGTTTCCGTGGCCTGGTGGTTTCCGCAGTCATCTGTGTGGGCCTTCAAACGGGATCAATTCGGTCATCACCCCCGCTCGATTCAACTGTCCCACGATTTGCTGTTCCTGTTTACTGGTCACCTCCGCCTCAAATTCCACCACCGCGTTTGCGCCCGCCATCGAGGTGCGGAATTGCCGCACCGGCACGCCCAACTCGTTCAGCAGCCGTTGCACCTCGACTGCGACGCTGTCGGTATGGCTGGTGGTGAATCGAAACAGCATCGTCGAGTATTTCAAGTTGAGCTTGTGCGACGCCCAACCCAGCACCACCAGCGCAAACAGCACAAGTGCCGTCACCACTCCGGCTATGCCGAAAAGTCCTCCCCCGCAGGCCATGCCAATGGCGGCCTCCAGAAAAATCGTCGCCGCGGTGGTCATGCCCACCATGCCCAGATTGTCTTTCAGGATCGCGCCTGCTCCGAGGAAGCCGATGCCCTGCACGATGTTCGATGCGATGCGCGTCGGACCGCTGTCGCCCCACATATGCGAGAGCCGCTGAGAAAGTATGGTGAACAACGCCGTGGCCAGGCACACAAACATACTCGTGCGGATTCCCGCCGGACGCCGCCGGTAATCTCGCTCCACCCCAATCGTCGCGCCCAATGCCGCCGCAATCACCAGCCGCAACAGCGCGTCATGAAAGGAAATCATCGCCGAGTCTTCCCAAGTGCCGACCGCCCGCTCGTGCACTGGCCGGTCTTTAGAACGGCCGTGATCCCGAGCAACGCGAGGGCTTGCCCCTGAACTCCGAAGGGATCTCTTTTCCAGCGCATCACCTAGGGCCGATTTTACTGAACCTACAGCTTGAATTGCGTGAGTTTTGCGAAGTGCCGTGCCCTCGCGGATATCTCGGACTTCTTCAGCGCAAGCAGCCGCTCCAACCCGAACCGCTCCACCGTGAAACTGCCCATTACCGACCCGTAGACCATCGCCCGCCGGAGCGCGGCATCGTTGGTATTCCCGGAGCTTGCCAGGTAGCCCATGAACCCGCCCGCGAAGCTGTCTCCCGCGCCGGTCGGATCGTGAGGCTCCTCCAACGGAAATGCCGGCACACAAAACACCCCGTGCTTGTCGACCAGCATGGCCCCGTATTCGCCGCGCTTCACCACCAGCGTCGACGGACCCATCTTGAAAATCCGCCGAGCGGCGCGGAGCAAATTGTGCTCACTGGACAGCTGCCGGGTTTCCGAATCATTGATCATCAGAATGTCCACATGCTTCAACGTTTCCAGTAACTCCGCATTCGTGCGCTCGATCCAGTAATTCATGGTGTCCATAGCCGCGAGCTTGGGCCTGCCCTGCACCTGCTTCAGCACATCCCTCTGCAAGTCTGGCGCGATATTCGCCAGGAACACATATTTCGAATTGCGGTATTTCTCCGGCAGCCGCGGCTTGAATTGCGCGAATACGTTCAGGTCCGTTGCCAGCGTCACGCGATCGTTCAGGTTCTCCGAGTATCTTCCCGCCCAGAAAAAGCATTTGCCGGCCGCCCGCTCCAACCCCTCGACGTCGATGGAGCGCTTGCGCAGAAGCGCTTCATCCTCGGCGTCAAAATCGTCGCCCACCACCGCCACCAGATTCACATGCGTGAAAAACGCCGCGCACACCGAAAAATATGTCGCCGCCCCTCCCAGTGTGCGTTCAACCTTTCCATACGGACTTTCCAGTGCGTCATACGCTACCGAACCAACTACCAGCAAGGACATGAATTTCTCCTCTGAAATCGTATTTACCGCCTACTTGGCCAACCGCTGCCTCTTCCTCGGAACCCCCGATTGAGGCGGTCCGCTGGAGCGAGGGATGCTCGGGTGCCCCACCCCCGTATTCTGAGGGTGGGTTTTGGGTTTCCACCTTCGAATTTTCGCTCTGTGTGTCGCCATCGTGCGGGTGCTCTACCTGCCGAGTCGAAGTCGACTGTGTCTCTACTTCACATACTTGCCCACAATGGCCCGCAACTTCTCCTTCGTAGCCGCGGGCACGACCTTGGGGTCCGTCAAAATGGCGTGCTTCAACGCGCTTGGGCACTTGCAATTCCGTTCCCTCGGCAGCGTCTTGATAGCCTTCCGCAACACATTTTGGGCATTCGCCGCATTCTGGTTAAGGGTGGCAAGAATTGACGCCACCGACACGGAATCATGGCCGGGATGCCAGCAGTCGTAATCCGTGACCATCGCGACCGTCGAATAACAAATCTCCGCCTCCCGTGCCAGCTTGGCTTCCGTCACATTGGTCATGCCAATCACGGAAAACTTCATGGCTCGGTGAAACTGCGCTTCGGCCAGGGTCGAAAATTGCGGCCCTTCCATGCAGACGTACGTACCGTTCTCGCGCACCGGCACATTCTGCGCCCGGCACGCTTCGGCCAGCACCTGTGACAACTCCGCGCACGTGGGCTTGTCAAACGTTACATGCGCCACGATGCCGTCGCCAAAGAAAGTGGACTTGCGTCCTCTGGTGCTGTCGAAAAACTGATCGGGAATCAGAAATTTGCCCGGTGGCAAATCTTCTTCCAGCGAACCCACCGCGCTCACCGAAATGATGCGTTGCACACCCAGCAGCTTCATTGCGTACACGTTCGCTCGAAAATTAATTTCGCTCGGGGTGAACCGGTGTCCGCGCCCGTGCCGGGCCAGAAACGCCACGCGCTTCCCTTCCACGATGCCCACTACAAACGCGTCGGATGGCTCTCCGAACGGCGTCTTCACGCGCACCTCGCGCGTGTCGCTGAGCCCGTTCATCGCATACAACCCGCTGCCGCCAATCACCCCGATCTGCGCCACCGTTCCTTTCGCTCGCGCACGCTTCCCCTTTGCCGTTTTCCTACTAGGCATTTTTTATTCTCCTGGGACTTACCGGTTCAGATCCACCGGCTCGATGTCAATCTTTCCGGCGCGTTCGTGGAGGGTCGCCGCCGCCACATCCGGATCATGCCCAAACACCACCACCCACTGCTCCGCCACCATCCGCGAAATCCATTGCCGCTTGGTTTCCAACGTCTGCAGCGGGTACAGGTCGTACGCCATGATCCACGGCAGGGGTATATGGTGCCGTGTAGGAATCAAATCCGCAACAAACGCCAGCGTCCGCCCGCCTCCGCGAAGCAACACTGCGTGTATGTCCGCATTGTGCCCCGGGATGCGCTCCACGGAAATGCCTGGCAAAATTTCGGCATCACCGTCTTTCAGGTTCCACAACCCTTCTTTCGAAATGGGCGCGAAATTCTCGGCAAAATAACTCGCCCGGTCGCGCTCCGTCGGGTTCATGGCGTGCTCCAATTCCCCGCGTTGCACCACATACCGGGCGCGGCGAAACGTCGGCAACACGCGGTCTCCCACCAGACGGGTGTTCCCTCCGCAATGATCGAAATGCAGATGCGTGTTGATCACCAGGTCGATCTGCTCCGGCTTCACCCCTTCGCGCTCCAGCGCATCCTGTAACGGGTCTCCATCTTGTAGGTTATAAATCTCGTGCAACTTCGCATCCATCTTCGTGCCGTTGCCGGTCTCGATCAGAATGATTTTTCCGTGCGCCCGCACCAGCAACGAATTGGCCCGCATGCGTATCCGGTTCTTCTCGTCCGGCGGCGATTTCTTCTCCCACAACACCTTCGGCACAACCCCAAACATCGCGCCGCCATCCAGCCCGAATCGCCCGCCATCCACACAGCGCACCTCAATCTCGCCCAATCGCATCTCGAGTTGTTTCCAGTTCAGAAGAAGAGTTCACCGAAAGAGGACACCGAGAGCGCCGAGGAGAATCTGCGCCTGCCGTGTCTCTGCGCTAAGTTCTTCCTTCTTTCAAAATCTCGCTAACCGCCGAAAACGGATCCTTCTTCCTCTCCGCCACCTGCTGTGCCAACCCGCGCAGGCGCGCCTCGCCTTGTTTCCCGCCCAACACCCTTTCCAGCAACCGCGACTCCAGCATCTCCACCAACCGCTTTTCCCAATGTTCGATGTGTTTCTTCTGCCGCTGCCCGGTGGTCTCGAAGTGTTTGCGAAACTTCTCCACCGACTCCGCCAACCGTTCGATCCCGCGATTCTCGGTGGCCACCGTTCGCACCACCGGAGGATGCCAGCCGTCCCTCGGCATCACCAGCGACAGCATGGCGTGGAGCTGTTCCTCGAGCCGGTCCGCGCCTTCGCGGTCGGCCTTGTTCAAGACGAAAATATCCCCAATCTCCATCAGCCCGGCTTTCATGTTTTGGATGTCGTCGCCCAACCCCGGCACCAGTACCACCAGCACACAATCCGCCAGCCGCACAATGTCGATTTCATCCTGGCCGACACCGACCGTTTCGATCAGCACCTGCCGCTTCCCTGCGGCATCCAGCAGCAGCGCTACTTCCGCGGTCGAGCGCGCGAGTCCGCCCAAAAAACCTCGCGTAGCCATGGAGCGAATAAAAATCCCGCTATCGCTCGCGTGTCCTTGCATGCGAACGCGATCGCCCAGAATCGCTCCGCCCGAATACGGACTCGTCGGATCCACCGCCACTACGCCGACGCGCTCTTGCCGCTTCCGGTGTACCGCCGCCAGACGATCCACCAGCGTGCTTTTCCCCGTTCCCGGCGCCCCCGTCACTCCGGTCAGGTAGGCCTTGCCCGTGTGCGGAAACAATTGCTTCAGCAATTCCTCCGCTTCCGCGGAATGATTCTCGATCGCGGTAATCGCGCGGGAGATCGCGCGCACGTCTCCCTCCAGGACCTTCGCGGCCCACTGCCCGATCGTCAGATTCATCGTGGATCAGTTCTCACCAGGCTAGCGTCGGCACTCCCACCCAATTGTGGCACACCGCTTCGTACTTGTGGTTTGGATTCCGGGCGCCCCGCCTTTAGGAGTCCAGACCGGCAGAGAAAGAGCCAAGGATTGGAGGCTCAGGGCGGCCCGGCGCTACCAGTTTCGTTGAAGGTGTGCTGGCTTGAAAGCCCGTGCTACAGGGAACCCTACTTCTTCCCCAACAACTGCCGCGCGATCACCAGCCGCTGGATCTCGCTGGTGCCCTCCCCAATCGTGCACAACTTTACGTCGCGGTAAAACTTCTCTGCAGGATAATCCTTGATGAACCCATACCCACCGTGCACCTGTACGCATTCATTTGCGACCCGCACGGCCACTTCGCTGGCAAACAATTTCGCCATGCTGGACTCCCGCGTGTAGCGAACATTTTTCTGGTCCGCCAGCCACGCTGCCTGGTACACCAGCAGCCGGGCCGCTTCCACCTGCGTAGCCATATCCGCCAGTTTGAACTGGATGGCCTGAAAATTCGCGATCGGCTGGTTGAACTGCTTCCGTTGCTTCGCGTAGGTCGTCGCTGCTTCGAGCGCACCCTCCGCCATCCCCAGTGCCAACGCGGCAATAGAAATGCGCCCACCATCCAGAATCTTCAGGCTGCCGATAAACCCTTCACCCAACGGCCCCAGCAACAGGCCCGCAGGAACACGGCAATCCGTAAAAATTACTTCCGCTGTGTCGCTGGCGCGCATCCCGAGCTTGTTTTCCTTCTTTCCCGGCCGGAATCCGGGCATGCCCTTCTCCAAAATAAACGCGCTGATCCCGTGGGACTCCCTGGCCTTATCCGTCACCGCCATGGCCACGCAAATGTCCGCATAAGACCCGTTGGTCGTAAACGTTTTCGAACCGTTCAGCACCCAGCCATCACCCTGACGCACTGCGGTCGTGCGCGTGCCACCGGCATCCGAGCCGGCTTCCGGCTCCGTCAACGACCACGCCCCCAGCTTCTTCCCCTGCGCCAGCGGCACCAGGTACTTCCGCTTCTGCTCTTCGCTTCCAAATTTGTAAATGTGATTGCTGCACAGCGAATTGTGCGCGGCCACGAACAGCCCCACCGAACCATCCACCCGCGCCAACTCTTCAATGACCGTGGCGTATTCGACGTAGCCCAATCCCGCGCCGCCGTATTCCTCCGGGAAAATCACACCCATCAATCCCATTTCGCCCAGTTTCGGCAGCAACTCGGTTGGGAAACGGGAAGCCTCGTCCCACTCCATCACGTGCGGCCGGATTTCCCCTTCGGCAAACTCGCGAACGGACTTGCGCAGGTGCTTCTGCTCGTCGGTGAACGTGAAATCCACAGATCCCTCTCCTACAAGTAATCTCTATGCCCTCCAAAAGTTTATCTTATGGCCTAACTTTCCGCACACTCGCAATAATTCGGCCGCGGGGACGAAAGGCGCGCAGGCAGGAGTGCCTGCGCTAGGGGCGATGGACTTCAGGATTACCGCAGAGATAAAGAGCGCGGAGGAAGAGACAGAGGAAGGGCGACAGGAGCCGGCAAGGATGCCCTTCGAGGCTCAGGGAGGGCCGGCGGTACCTCGGATCTAAGCAAAAGCGTTTCTGCTTTTCCCCTCACCACCCCACCGCATAGCCATTCTTCTTGTTCTGTTCGTCCAGCCAGGTCTTCAGGGGCGCAAAGTACTCCGCCAGCGCCGACGCATCCATCTCCGTCTGCCCGGTAATCACTTGCAACGCCACCGGCCACGGCTTACTCTGCCCCAGCGACAGCATCTCGTTTAACTTTGCTCCCGCGGCTTTGTTGTTGTAGATCGAACACCGGTGCAGCGGCCCTTGGTACCCGGCAATCTTGCACAGCCCCCGCTGGAACTGGAATTGATAGATCGCCGCCAGAAAATACCGCGCGTACGGCACGTTTCCCGGCACGTGGTACTTCGCTCCGGGATCGAAGTCCGCTTCCGTCCGCGCCACGGGCGGAGCCACTCCCTGGTACTTCAACCGCAAATCCCACCATGCCTTGTTGTACGCGTCCGGCTTGACTCGCCCGGAAAAAACCTCCCAGCGCCATTTGTCCACCGTCAGTCCGAACGGAAGGAACGCGACTTTCTCCAGGGCCTTCTGCAGCAGGTAATCGATATCTCCCGAGGGCGGCGGTACCGTCTCAATCAAGCCGATTTGTTTCAAATATTCCGGTGTCACCGACAGGGCGATCGTGTCGCCCACCGCTTCGTGAAAGCCATCGTTCGCGCTGCTCTGGAACAGCGGCGGCTGCCCGTCATACGCGCGCTGATAGAAGTTGTGTCCCAACTCGTGATGAATCGTCCGGAAATCCTCTTCGGTGATCTGAATGCACATCTTCACCCGCAGGTCGTCTTTGAAATCCACGTCCCACGCGCTCGCGTGACACACCACTTCACGATCCGCAGGCTTGGTTAACAGCGACCGCTCCCAGAACGTCTGCGGCAGCGGCGCGAATCCCAGCGAAGTAAAAAAGTTCTCCCCATACTTCACCATGCCCTTCGCATCGGTCTTGCGTTCCACCAGAATTTTGGTCAGGTCGTAGCTCTGCGCCGGCGTGGGTGAATTCAGCAGATCATAAACGTTGTTCCACTCCTGCGCCCAGATATTCCCCAGCAAATCCGCGGGTATCGGCCCGTCCGGCGGCACTAGGGCTTTCCCGTAGTTCTTCACCAATTGCCCGCGCACGTACGCGTGTAAGGACAAGTACAGCGGCCGCAGTTGTTCCCACACACGATCCATCCCTTTTTCGAATTGATCCGGAGGCATGTCGTAGTTCGAGCGCCACAGCGCGCCCACGTCCGCGTAGCCCAACTGACGCGCCCCTTCATTCCCCAGTTCCACCATGCGCGCATAGCGCTGCCGCATGGGAGTGCCCACCGCGTGCCAGCCAATCCACGCGCGCCGCAACTCCTGCGGATCTCGATTGGTGGCCATCAGCTTTCCCACCGCGGTTACGTCCAGGCACGGCTGGTCTCCCCCCGGGCACCACTTCCCGGTTCCATAATCGCCATCGAGCGAAGACAGCAGTTGCGCCAACTCCTTCTGCGCTTTTGGATCATCGGGCGCGGGAAAACCGCTGCCCAGTTCCAGCAGTAAGCGCTTCCGCGCCAGCTCCGGCGACAGTTGCACGCGGTCGAAACGGTGCGCCTGTTTGGCATACTCCGTCGCCGCGGTATTCGCTTGTTCGTTCAGGTCCGCGGAAATTTGTTCGGTGTCCACGGTGATGAAGTTTTCCTGCACCCACTGTGCCCGCGACGCCTTCAAATTCAAGTCAAACAGCCGCTGCTCCGCCGCTTCGATGAACTTCTTCGCGTCCTCAGGGGTCGGTGCGCCCGCCATTCCGGTTAGCAGTCCGAAACACACCAACATGCCCACCACGCCAATGCCCATACGCCTCATGAGTTCTCCTGTCGACTTCCTGCTCCACACGCCGCCCGCAATTCCGCCAACGCCCGCTCCATCCCCGCTCGATCCACATTCCAATGCGTCACCATCCGTACGGAATATAATCCAGTGTCCTGCGCCCACACCCCCTTCGCGTGCAGTGCGTCGCACAACTCCACGGCATTCCTCCCACTCCCCTGGCAATCAAAAATTACAATGTTGCTCACCACCCGCGCCGGATCAATCGTCAGCCCAGGAATTTTCGCAATTCCCTCCGCCAGGAGCCGCGCATTTTCGTGATCCTCTTGCAGCCGCAACGGCGATTTTTCCAGCGCGAGCAATCCGGCGGCCGCTAGTATGCCCACCTGCCGCATCCCTCCGCCAAACATCTTGCGATACACCCGAGCGCGTTCAATGAATTCCCTTGAGCCTACGATCATCGAGCCAACCGGCGCGCCTAGTCCCTTCGACAGGCAGAACATCACGGAATCGCACTTTTCCGTCATGCGCGCCACATTTTCCTTCAACGCCGTAGCCGCATTGAAAATCCGCGCGCCGTCCAGGTGTACTTTCAGCCCCAACCTGCGCGCCCCATCGCAAATCTCGTTCACGCGCGCGGTCGAATACACCGTACCGCCCGCCATATTGCTCGTGTTTTCGAGACACACGAGTGCGGTTTGCGAATCGTAATAAATCTTTGGGCGAATTGCCGCGTGGACCTGATTCCAGGTCATGATGCCATCGTCTCCGCCGCGTACGGCCCGCGGCATGCAGCCCGCGATCGCCGACATGGAGGCGAGTTCGTACAGATTCACGTGGCTGCGTTCTTCGCAAATGACTTCCTGCCCGTGGTGGGTCCACACTTTGATGGAAATGAGGTTGCCCATACAGCCCGTGGGAACAAACAGCGCCGCTTCCTTCCCAAAAATTTCCGCCGCGCGTTTCTGCAAGCGATTCACCGTGGGGTCTTCCCCATAAACGTCGTCGCCCACTTCGGCCGCAGCGATGGCCCGCCGCATCTCGTCGCTGGGCCGCGTTACGGTATCGCTGCGCAAATCCACACTACCGTCCACCGCCGCGATGTGGTCCGGATCCACCAACTGATTCCCCTTCGCCACCGTGTAGGTCATCGCCCTCTCCTGCCTCCCGCCTCTTCTCAGCGCCGCGTTCGCTGCGATAGTTCTTGTTTTCCTGTTCCCTAGCGCAGCAGCTCCACCAATATCTCATTCGAGATATTCAACTTCTCCGGGGCCAGCCGCAACAGATCGCCATCCCGCTCCACCATCCCGCCCGCCGCCAGTCGCGCCACCTTCTCCTGCAAATCAACCCTATATTGCCGCTCAATCGCCGCCAAATTAATGCCGCGCAGCTGCCGCAACCCCAAAAACAGTTCTTCTTCGAACGCCGACTCGCGCGTCACGTTCTGCACATTCTCGATCGCTGATATCCCGCCCTCAATGGCCGCCACATACGCCGCCGCATCGTGCACGTTCGCCCATCGTTGCTTCCCGGAAAAGGAATGCGCCCCTCCCCCAAATCCCAGGTACGGCTTCCGCCGCCAATATTTCAGATTATGTTTCGACGCAAAACCGGGCTTGGCCCAGTTCGAAATCTCGTATTGCTCGTAGCCCGCCGCTTTCAACTCCCGCTGGGCCAGTTCGTAAAACTCCGCCATCGCTTCTTCGCTGGGCAAATCTTTGGCGCTGTACCGCGCCCCGCCGCGAAGCACTTCCAGCCCCAGCCGGGAGCCTTCATCAATCTCCATCATGTAGATCGAAATGTGCTCCGGAGAAAGCGCGATGGTTTGCGCCAGCGAGTAGCGCCAGGAATCATGGGTTTGCTTTGGTAAACCCGCAATCAAATCAAAGCTGATATTTCCGATGCCTGCCAGGCGCAGAATCCGTTCCGCCCGATAAATATCCGCGCGGCGATGCATCCGGCCAGCCGCTTTCAACTCCTCATCCACAAACGACTGCGTGCCGAAACTAATGCGGTTGATTCCGCAGGTCAACCACGCGCGCGCTTTCTCTTCCTCAACGGTTTCCGGATCAGCCTCCAGCGTCACTTCTCGTTCAGGACCATCCGGTGCGCGAAACGCCTCATAGATCGAATCCAGCAAGCTACTGAGCGGTCCAGCATCCAGGAGACTTGGCGTTCCCCCTCCGATATAAACGGTGTCAGCGCGTGGAGCGCGTTCTTTCGACTCGCGGATCGACCGCCAGTCGATTCCCGCAGGGGGCACCACACCGGCCGCCGCGTACAGTCCGTGGGCGCAGGCAATCTCCTGCTGCACCGCGTCGAGATAGGGCGAAAAGCGATCTGCCGACACCACTCCCGTATGAAAATTGCAGTAGGTGCACTTCGTCTGACAGAACGGCACCTGCACATAAATCCCAAGATATTGCATTGCTGTTTGACTTTAGCACAACACAGCAGCTGCTTTTGGCACTATCCAACGGGGTTAAACGCGATCGGGCAAAACTTTGATCCACACCTTGCGCTCCCGAGGCCCATCAAACTCCGCCAGAAAAATTCCCTGCCAGCGGCCCAGCGCCAGCTTTCCTTCTTCCACGAATACAAATTGCGAAGTTCCGGTCAGCATGGTCTTGATATGCGAATCCGAGTTTCCTTCCGCGTGCCGGTAAGGTCCCGCCGAGGGAATCAGCCGGTCCACCGCGGCTTCTGCGTCGGTCACGACGTCAGGATCCGCGTGTTCATTGATCATCACGCCGGCGGTGGTATGCGGCACGTAGACGAAGCACGTCCCCACCTTTATGCCCAGGGCCGTTACAATGCGCTGCACGTCCTTCGTAATCTCTACCATTTGCGTGCGCCGTGAGGTCTTGACCGTAATCGCCTGCAACGTCTACCTCCGCCTGGGCCATCGGTGGTTTCCGCCGGCCGGAAGCCGGCGTTACCATTTTTCCCTACGGAATCCCCACAATCACATGGCGCCCCGGCTTCTTCAAACTGGAGCAGTTCCGCAACTCCTCAAGGCCCCCGCTGCCCCACCGCGCCAGAAACGGCAAAAAGCAAAGCTCCCGCGATTGCAACTGCTTCTGCGGAAATAGCAAATCCTCCAGAAACGCCTGATGCTTCTCAATCACCTTCTCGTGCCGGTCCAGTGCCGCACCGGTCTTATGCCGCAATTTCTCCACCTGGTACCGAATGCGCTTCTCTGCCCGCGCAATCGTTCCCTGAATCGTGGGATCGACCTTGGCAATCGCCTTGTGGAGCTTCTTCACACTCTTCTCGATATCCCGCAAATTGTCGTCAAACTCATGCGCCAGCTTCTTCGGCACCGCGGAATTGTACATGCGCTTGCGCAGCTTCTCCGAACCCTGCCACACATCTTCCACATCCAGCTGGTACTTCTTCAAAATGCGCTCCGCTTTCGGATCCACCAGCGTGAAGTCGGCTCGCGGCAGGAGCACCGGCATGCGCCCCAGCAATTTCTTGTACAGCACGTGCGACTGCGCGTAGTAGGCGATCTCCGCGGGTCCGCCGAAATATGCCACCGTAGGCAAAAGAAAATCCTGCACCACCGGTCGAAACAGCGCGTTGGGACTGAATAGTTCCGGTGAAGATTCCACGTGCGCGTACCATTCTTCCCGCGGCATCTTCAAACCGCCGCTGGAAAACTCCGTATGGTCCGCGGTGATGACCTGGCGCTTGCCGTTTTCCATGCTGAACAGCAGCGTGCTTTGCGCGGTCACTTTTACCTGCACTTCATATCCGGCGCGTTCCAGTTCCTTCCCGCGCTGCAGCAGCAATTCGTTCAATTCGTCCCGCTGCGTCAAGGCCTCGCGCAAGATCGCAGCGGCCACCGCGTGCAGCCCTTCATCCAAGGGGTCCAGCAAGATCAGTCCATGGTCCGCAAAAATGCGGGCGAACAGTCCCGCAAACGCGCTGCTATAGGTGGCGACGGCCGTGTACGTTTCATGCAGCAAATCGCCGAACGTTTCCCCGAGCATCGGCTGCGCCCGCGCGACCAATTCGTCCACTCCCGTGCCCAGACGTACCCGCCCGACCGGCACCGACTCTTCGGCCGGCTCCGGCAGCACAAGCTCCTGCAACGCACCTTCGTGAAACCACGCCACATGACGCACCTCATCCACGTCATGATCTTCCGTGGCCATCCAGAAGACCGGTACCGCCTCGATTCCTTTTTCTGTGAGTTCTTCGGCCGCGCGAATGGCGCTCAACGCTTTGTAAAACGAATAGGCCGGGCCGCCAAACAATCCCACTTGCTGGCCACTCACCACTGCCACGGCGCCGTCGGCCAGCCGGTCCAGGTTTTTCTGCGTTGCCGCGCTACTGCCATACAGCAAATTCTGTGCCCGCAGGATGTCGGCTACCCTCCCGCGCCGTTCCGCTGGAAACTCCAGCTTCTGCGCATAACGCTCGGCCGACTTCAGATCCGGCCCGTGCTCGAAGAAGCCTTCCAACCTCGCGAAATTTTCAACGTAATCGCGATACAGCTTCGAGGTGTGAGGCAACTCGTGCGGTAAAAGAGCGCGACAGTCCATGAGCGCTTAGATGTTACTCAAACAAAAAAGTGACGCCATAAGGTCGGTTAGGAGGCCCGCGCTGCGGTGGGGTGGAGGTGCGAAACCATGTCGGCAATTGTGCGTTTTTTGTCGTCTTTCACCGGCAAGAGCGGCGGGCGTGCCAGTCCACCCTGATAGCCTCTGAGGTCCATTGCGTATTTCACGCCGGCGATCCCATTCTCCGACACGATACACTTCGACGCCTGCGCCAATTGCCATTGCAAACGACGCGCCTGGTCGTGCTGCCCGTGCGCTCCCAGCTCAAATACTTCCGCGCATTTCTCCGGCAGCGCTGCCGCTAATGCCAGAACGGCGCCGCGCGCGCCCACCGCCTGGGCTGGATAAATGACCGCGGCGCCTCCGGTCAACACGCAAAAATCGGGTGGCGCGCCGGCAACAATCTCAACCACACGCTGCACATTTCCAGAGCTGTCCTTGATGCCCACGATGTTGGGGTGCTGCGCCAACTCCAGAATCTCCGGAGTCTCCAGCGTAATCCCTGTAAACTGGGGCACCGCGTACAGCAGGATCGGAACCGGCGAAGCATCCGCCACCGCCCGATAGTGCCGGAGGTAGGTCTCGGCCCGGTACACCGGCTTGTAATAATAAGGAGTCTTTACCAGCGCCACGGGATACCCCAGCACCGCTGCGCGTTTTGTCCGCGCAATCGTTTCCGCCGTAGACTCTGCCCCCGTGCCTGCAATCAGCAATTTACTGGGAGCGGCCGCTTCCTTCGCGGTGGAAAGAACCGCGTCCGCTTCTTCTCGCGACAACATCACGCTTTCGCCCGTCGAACCCAACACCACATAACCCGCTACGCCGGTGCTGTTGTACCGGCAAATATTCTCCCGCACGCCCGCTAGCGATACGGATTCGTCGAACGCGAAAGGAGTCACCAGCGCCGGAAAGATTCCGCGAATTTGCATCTCAGTCTCCCGCCGTGGAACTGCCCGCCGTCGCCACGCCCGACCCATGCAGGTCCTGCAGGCAATTCACTTCGCGCTGCAGCTCGTGCAGCGAATGAATCCCGCGCACCGCCGCTTCCGCGGCAGAGAGCGTGGTGATGCACGTAATGTTGTAGCGAATGGCCGCGCGACGAATCGATTTTTCGTCGTAGAACGATTCGCGACCCAGCGGTGTGTTGATGACCAGGTGTATCTTCCCGGTCTTGATCAGGTCTACGATGTTTGGCCTGCCCTCGTTCACTTTGAACACTTCGTCGCACGGCACGCCCGCCGCGCGAAACGCCGATGCGGTGCCACGGGTGGCCACAATCTTGAATCCCAGCGACGCCAGTTCTTTTCCCAGCGGCCCGACGCTGCGTTTATCACGGTCGTTGACGCTGATAAACACGGTGCCGCCCTTCGGCAATTTTTGTCCCGCGGCCAATTGCGCTTTTGCGAACGCCTGTCCGTAATCCGTGGAAATGCCCATCACCTCGCCGGTCGAGCGCATTTCGGGACCAAGGATGGTATCCACGCCGCGAAACTTGTTGAACGGGAACACGGGCGACTTCACCGAGTAATAATCGCGCACGGCAATTTCTGCTACGCCGTTGTGGTTCACCGTGGGCAACTTCATATCCGACAAGCGCCGTCCCACCATCAACCGTGACGCCACTTTCGCCAGCGGCACTCCCGTCGCTTTGCTGACGTACGGAATGGTCCGCGAAGCCCGCGGGTTCACTTCCAGCACGTAAACGGTGTCTCGCTGGATGGCATACTGCACATTCATCAAGCCCACCACCTTCAGCGCCAACGCCAGACGCTTGGTGTAGTCCCGAATCGTCTCGATCACTTTGGGCGACAAACTCACCGGGGGCAGCACGCACGACGAGTCGCCCGAATGGACGCCCGCCTCCTCGATGTGCTCCATGATTCCGCCGATCACCACGTCCGTGCCGTCGGCCAGCGCGTCCACGTCCACTTCCGTGGCTTCTTCCAGGAATTGATCAATCAGCACCGGTCGCGCCGGGCCCATCATCGCCGCCTGCGCCACATATTCCTGTACGGTGTTCACGTCGTAGGCGATCACCATGGCGCGCCCGCCCAGCACGTAACTGGGTCGCACCAGCACCGGCAAGCCAATCTCCCCTGCCACGCGCGCCGCTTCTTCCGGCACCAGCGCCGTACCATTCCGCGGCTGCGGGATCTTCAGTTCGTCCAGCAATCGTCCAAAGCGCCGCCGGTCTTCCGCCAGGTCAATGGATTCCGGGGCGGTGCCGACGATCGGCACACCATTGCGCTTCAATTCCAGCGCCAGATTCAGCGGCGTCTGACCGCCAAACTGGACGATCACGCCATGCGGCTTTTCTTTATCCACGATGGCGAGGACGTCTTCCAGCGTCAGCGGTTCGAAATACAAGCGATCGGAGGTGTCGTAGTCCGTCGACACGGTCTCCGGATTGCAATTCACCATGATGGTTTCGAAGCCGTCGGCGCGCAGCGCAAAGCTCGCGTGGCAGCAGCAGTAATCGAATTCGATGCCCTGGCCGATGCGATTCGGTCCGCTGCCCAAAATCATGATTTTCTGCTTTGGGGTGGTGTTTGCTTCGTCCTCATCCTCGTAACTCGAATACATGTACGGCGTGAACGATTCGAACTCCGCCGCGCACGTGTCTACGCGCTTGAACACCGGAGCCACGCCATAGCGCGCGCGCTTGAAGCGCACCGCCGCCGGGGTCGTCTTCCACACTTGCGCCAGGTGCTCGTCACTGGTGCCAATGCGCTTCACGTCGCGCAGCAGTTCCTTCGAAGCGGTTTCCACGGTGACGGCCGCCGCGCGCCGGTTCACCTGAATAATTTCTTCGATCTGGTGAATGAACCACGGATCGATTTTGGTCAGCTCGCAAATATCGCGCGCAGGCATGCCCTTTTCGACCGCGGTCAATATCCAGTGAATCCGGTTCGGCCGTGGTGTCGCCAATTTTTCCCGCAACAGCGAATCTGGCGTTTCCGACGGCGCGCGCCACGGCGTGCTCGGTTCCAACGAGCGAATGCCCTTTTGCAGCGCCTCTTTGAACGTGCGGCCGATGGACATTACTTCTCCCACCGACTTCATCTGCGTTCCCAGCGTGCTGTCCGCCCCGGGAAATTTTTCAAACTGCCATTTCGGTATTTTCACCACCACATAATCAATCGTGGGTTCAAACGAGGCTGGGGTCTTCTGCGTAATATCATTCGGAATCTCATCCAGCGACATGCCCACGGCGAGCCGTGCCGCGATCTTTGCAATCGGGAAGCCCGTGGCTTTACTCGCCAGTGCGGAACTGCGCGACACGCGCGGATTCATTTCAATCACGGTCATCCGCCCGTTTTCTGGATTCACCGCGAATTGCACGTTCGATCCGCCGGTCTCCACGCCCACTTCCCGGATAATCGCGGCTGCGGCATCGCGCATGCGCTGGTATTCTTTGTCGGTCAGTGTCTGCGCCGGCGCCACGGTGATGGAATCGCCGGTGTGCACGCCCATGGGATCAAAATTCTCAATGGTGCAGATCACTACGAAGTTGTCGCGGTAATCCCGCATGACTTCCAGTTCGTATTCCTTCCAGCCCAGTACGGATTCTTCGACCAGGGCTTCATGCACCGGGCTCATGTCCAGCGCATGTGCGATCGCGTCGGCAAATTCTTCCTTGTTATACGCAATCGACCCCCCCGTTCCTCCTAGCGTGAACGAAGGACGAATCACCAACGGGAATCCCAGTTGGTCGCACAGGCGCATGGCGTCTTGCGCGCTGTTCACCAGCGCCGACGCGGGCACTTCCAGCCCAATCTTCCGGCAAGCATCCTTGAACCACAGCCGGTCTTCCGCCACTTTGATCGCGCGCAGCGACGCGCCAATCATCTCCACTTTATGCTTTTCGAGAATTCCCGACTCGGCAAGCTCGACAGCGAGGTTCAGCGCTGTCTGTCCGCCCACGGTAGGGAGCAGCGCATCCGGCCGCTCCTTAATGATGATTTCTTCCAGATATTCCTTGGTGAGCGGCTCAATGTAAGTGCGGTGCGCCAGCTCCGGGTCCGTCATGATGGTGGCGGGGTTCGAATTCACCAGCACCACTTCATACCCCTCGGCGCGCAGCGCCTTGCACGCCTGCGCCCCGGAATAGTCAAACTCGCAAGCCTGCCCGATGATGATGGGCCCGGACCCAATGATCAAAATCTTATGTATGTCTTTACGTTTCGGCATTAATCCTCAATGCGTCGCGATAATTGCTCAAAATCTAATCCTGGTAACCGGACCACCCTAACCTTGTGATCCCGAACGAAGTGAGGGATCTGCATCTCTGGGAAATGCCGAAAAGAATCGATCCGCCATGTCCTCTCCTTCTTCGCTCGTCTCCATCCCTTGATCTGCTTTTCCCTCGCGATAGCTGCTCCACGATCGTCCAAACATCTCGTAATAAACCAAACGATGCACGCGATACTTACTCGTGAACCCGGGAACAAGCCTTTCGCGATGCTCTGGTACCCTCCGGACCAGATGATTGCTCACGCCCGTGTAGAGAACTCTCGAACGACTCCCCAAAATGTAGACGCAGTACCGCCTGGCATACACAAAAGCAGGTCCCTCGCTACGCTCGAGATGACCAATGCTAGCGAGCTCCTCGTGCGAAGATAAGAAGCCAAACCCGCCTTGCTCCGATTCCCGCTCATCCGCGCGAACTCCCAGGCGCTTGAAACTCCTTCATCATGTCGGTGAACTGCGTAAACAAATAGTGCGAATCATGCGGCCCCGGCGACGCCTCCGGGTGATATTGCACACTGAACAGCGGCAAATTCCGGTGGCGCATCCCCTCGTTGGTATGATCATTCAAATTTACGTGCGTCACTTCCACATCGCTCGACGGCAGCGACTCCGGGTCCACGCAAAACCCATGATTCTGCGCGGTAATCTCCACCTGGCTTGTCAGCAAATTCTTGACCGGATGATTCGACCCGTGATGCCCAAATTTCAATTTGAACGTTTTCCCGCCCAATGCGATGCCGCAAAGCTGGTGCCCCAAACAAATGCCGAATATGGGCACACGGCCCGTGAGCTTACGAATATTCTCTTGCGCGTAGGTAATCGGCTCGGGATCCCCCGGCCCGTTGGACAAAAACACGCCGTCGGGCTTCAGCTCCAGCACATCTTCCGCCGAAGTGTTCGCTGGCACCACCATGACGTCACACTGGTGATCCACCAGCAATCGCAAAATATTTTGCTTAATCCCAAAGTCGTAGGCCACCACGCGAAATTTATGATTCTCCGGCCCCGCTGCTCCCGATTCGCCCATCTGTTCCGACCACGGCGACGAAGCCAATTCAATCGAGCCCTTCTCCCAGCCATAGGTTTTCGCGCAAGTCACCCGGCTCGCCAGTTCCTGCCCGGCCATCAGCGGCAATTGCTTCGCTTCGAACACCAATTGATCCGCGGCGGTTCCGTCTGTCGACACCATCCCCCGCAGCGCGCCCATTTTTCGAATGTGCAGCACTAGCGCGCGCGTATCGATATCCCAGATTACAGGGACTTTGTGGCGATTGAGGTAAAGCTGTGCACTTTCGCTGGACCGCCAGTTTGAGGCCACCTGCGAAAACTCGCGGACGATTAGCGATTGGATATACGGGCGCGGCGCTTCTTCGTCATCCAGATTTGCGCCGACATTTCCTATGTGCGGGTAGGTCAGGCACACGATTTGCCCGGCATAACTGGGATCGGTGAATACTTCCTGATATCCGGTGAGGCTGGTATTGAAAACGACTTCGCCGCCGCGACGTGTAATCGCACCAGCCGCGCGGCCGTTAAATACGCGCCCGTCCTCGAGCGCGACAATGGCAGGTCTGTGCTGAACGTCCGTCAGTGGCTCCTCCGTCTAACGTCATTTATCACTCGCCTCGGTTGTGGACAAGGAACCGAAGTGGTCGACTGGCCAGTACGCAAACACCGCGCGCCCGTAGATAAACTGGCTGGGGACCGGCCCAAATACACGCGAATCATTCGAACTGATACGGTGATCGCCCATCACGAAATAGTTGTTCGCCGGGACCTTCGTCGGACCGTAGTCGCTCACATCCGCATACTGTGGCGGCACATACGGCTCAGCAATTTCTTTTCCGTTCACGTTTACGATCCCGCGCCGAATCTCCACCGTTTCTCCCGGCAGAGCAATTACCCTTTTGATGAACGATTTCGAGTGGTCCAGAGGATACCAGAACACCACCACGTCGCCGCGATCGATGGGTTCAAAGCGATAGACGAACTTATTGATGAAGATGCGTTCCTGGTCGGAAAGCAATGGCGCCATGCTGGTGCCTTCCACTTTCACCGGCTGGTACAGGAACACAATGATCACCAGCGCCAAACCGATGGCGATGAGCAGATCGCGAGTCCACACACGAATTTCGTGTCGCAGCAGATGATGCGAAGTCGCAGCGGGAGCCGGCGCAGCATTCGTTGCCGTTGGATTTGAAGTTGCTGCGTCCACAGGAGATGGAGTGGCGGTGGGAGTGTCGCCTGATGGAGAAGGGTTGTTTTCGTCGGGTTTCAGCATCTCGCGTGACTACCTTTTACTTATAACACGTCGTCCAGATTTTAGGCCACAGGCGATTTGCAAAAGCGCTTGCCCTCCGCCGCAGCCGGTAATTAGATTCGCTCGCCGCGTTCCTTGTTGCTTCGAAGCGATCCAGGACGGGCGAGCTGCGGAATACAGCAGAGGACGCGGAGGAAGAGAGGAGTAAAGCAAGAGTTCACCGCCGAGGGCACAGAGTCAGTCTTCGAGCGCGGCTCGAACTCAGCTGCGGGGCGTGCTCGATCCCGCCGGCTCCCTTTCTTTCTGAAATTTAATCTCGCACCAGTGCAAAGTTCAACGCCGCCAGTCCCGCCGTCACCGCCGTCTCCGCCCGCAAAATCAATTTCCCCAACGAGGCCTCCCGAAACTCATTCCTTCCCGCCACCGCAAACTCCTCCTCCGTCCACCCGCCCTCCGGCCCGACCGCCAAAGTCACTACCGACTGTTCCACGCCCACCAACAGTTCTCGCAATGGCCGGGCCTTGGCGGCCTCCGATAGCAATATCCGCAGCCCTTCCGCGACGCCCGCAAAAGCTGCCTGCGGTTTCTTGACCGCGCCCAACTCCGGCACCGACACTCGCCGGCACTGCTGCGAAGCCTCCGTCAATATCTTGCGCCAACGTTCCGCACGTTTCCCCGCTGCAGCAACCAAGGCCTTCTCACTCCGCGCCGCCGCCACTGGCACAACGCGCGCTACGCCCAACTCCGTGGCCTTCTCCAGCGCCCATTCGAAGGCATCAAACTTCACCACCGCCAACAGCAACGTAGTTTGCAACGCCGGTCGATATGCCGGCAACTGTTCCAGGAGGGAAAACACCACACGATCGCGCGCGACGGTATCAATCCGACCTAGCCACACCGAAGTCCCGTCGCTTAATTCGTACAATTGTCCAGGCTGCGCACGCAATACGCGGCTCAAATGGTGCGCCGCCTCGGCTTCCATCCACGCCAGGCCGTTTTCGAATCGATCAACAAAAAACCGTCGCCGCATCAGCCCTCAATTCATAAAGGCGAAGGGGTCCAGCAGTGCTGGACCCCTTCGCCGCACCCGCAATCGAATTTACCTTTCCAACTTCTCGTTCCTACCCAAAAATATCCTTCACCTTGTCAAAGATCGAGGAGCCCCGCTCCGCCGGTTTATTGTCTACCTTGAGCGTGGCGTGCAACTGCTCCATGAGCTTACGTTGCTCTTTGGTGAGCTTCGTCGGCGTCACCACGCGCACGTGATAATACAGGTCCCCGCGCCCGCCGCCATGCGGATCCGACAATCCTTTCCCCCTCACGCGAAACACCGCCCCGCTCTGCGTCCCTTCCGCAATCTTCAGCCGCTCTTCACCACTCAGCCCCGGCACTTGCAGCTCCGTTCCCAGCGCCGCTTGCGCCACACTCAACGGAATCGTGCAGTACAAATCCGCGCCGCGCCGTTCAAAGAAGCTGTGTTCCTTTACGTCCAGCACGACATACAGATCTCCCGCCGGACCGCCATTCGGTCCCGGCTCGCCTTCGCCTGGCACGCGCAGCCGGGTCCCCGTATCCACGCCCGGCGGGATGCGAAGCTCGATGGTGCGCTCACGCTCCACCCGCCCTTGCCCACGGCAATCCTGGCAACGTTCCTTCACGATTTGACCCGCGCCCTGGCACGCCGGGCAGGTCCGGTTAATGGTGAAAAATCCTTGCTGGTACACCAACTGCCCGCGCCCACCGCACGTTTGGCAGCTCACTACGCCGGTTCCCTTTTTCGCGCCGGTTCCGTTGCACGATTCGCAGAACTCCTGCCGCGGCACGCGAATCTTCGTGTTCACGCCCATGGCCGCTTCTTCGAACGTCAGCGCCATGTCATAGCGCAAGTCCGCCCCACGCTGCACCCGCTGGCGGCCACCGCGACGACCGCCGCCAAACAAATCTTCGAAGCCGAAGAAGTCCCCAAAAATATCGTGGAAATCCTGAAAAATCGATTCGTTAAAGTCGGAAGCGCCGCCCGCGCGTGCTAGCCCCGCGTGTCCGTATGTGTCGTAGATCTGCCGCTTCTGCGGATCGCAGAGAACCGTGTACGCCTCGGTGCACTCCCGAAAGCGTACTTCCGCCTCTTCTTTATTCTGTGGGTTGCGATCGGGATGCCACTGCATCGCCGCCTTGCGGTACGAGGTTTTGATCTCCTCCACCGTCGCGGTCCTGCTTACTCCTAGCACTTCATAAAAATCTCGTTGCTGTGTTTTAGCCATGTTTAGTTTGCGAACTTATTCGATGCCGCTCCTGAATGGACCGCTACGCGCACCATCGCCGGACGTAGCACTCGCCCGTGATGCAGATACCCGGGCTGGTACACTTGCAGCACCGTCCCATCTGGGTGGTCGGTTGTTTCTTCGCGTTCCACGGCCTGATGCAGATGGGGATCAAACTCCTTGCCCAGAGGCTCGATGCGTTCCACTCCCAGCCGCGCTAGATTATCCAGAAGCTGCTTGTAGATCAGCTCGAATCCTTTGCGGTAGCCCTCGTACTGCGGCTCGCGATGCGCGGCCAGCGCGTGCTCGAAGCCGTCAATAATAGGAATCAGTTGCTCCACCACCCGCGCGGTCGCCCGTTGCCCCGCTTCGCGATTCTCCTTTTCCGCGCGCTTGCGGAAATTCGCAAAGTCCGCCTGGTGGCGTACCAAGGTCTCCCGCATGTCTTCCAGTTCGCCGGCCAGCCGCTTGGCTTCCGCGTCATCTCGGGAAGCGTCGTCTCCCATGGGTTCCGCGCTTTCCTGGGCCTTCGTGTCGAGTTCAGGGTCTTTCATAAAGCTTCCTCACTTCTGGGTCTGTTCTTATTCAATTTTACCCAAAGCTTCGCTGAAAAGCTGTGCGACATACGCGACCGCGGTCATGGCCCGTTCGTAATGCATGCGTGTGGGTCCCAGCACGCCCAAAGAGCCCTGGCCTTGATCATGCGTGGAATACCGCGCGCTGATCAGCGCGATGTTTTCGCCGGCTTGCGATATTTCCTTCACGCCAATCTGCACAAACACCGGCTCCGGGGTTTCAATGCAGGAATTCAGCACCGTGATCAAGCGGTGTTTCTCCTCGATTGCGGTCAACAATTCCCCCAGCTGGGCCTGGTCCGCAAACTCGGGAGCCGTCACGATCTGCGCCGTGCCTTCCACGTAAATCTGCGATTGCGGACTCTCCCCCAGAATCGCGGGGTCGCACAAAGTCAGCGCGCTGCGCGCGATGCTGTCATATCTTTCGCGCTCCGTCGCCAGCTTCTGCAGCAGGTCCGCGCGAATCGCTTCCAGGGTCCAGCCCGTGTATTGCCGGTTCAGAAATTCCGCGGTCGCGTCCAGCTCTTCTTGCGTAAACGGTCGCGCCGGCCGCAACACCTTATCCCGCGTGGTTCCTCCGGCCGAGATCAGCACCACCACCACGCGCCCGTCGGGAATCAGCCACATCCGCGCATGTTCCAGCACTGCCTTCCGCAACGGCGGTGATACGACGATTCCCAGTCCCTTGGACACCTCGGCCAGAATGTGCCCGGCCCGTTCCGTCACTTCCGCCGGATTCGACCCGCTCGCCATCTCCCGGCTGATCCACTCGCGGTCTTCCATACTCAGCGTCGCCTGCGACGCGATCTCTTGCGCGAAAAATCGGTACGCCGCCGCCGTCGGCACTCGGCCTGCCGACGTATGAGGCTGGTACAAGTACCCACCATCCTCCAGGTCCGCCATCACGCTGCGAATCGTTGCCGTGCTCAGAGGCTCCTCATAGCGTTTGGAAATCGCGCGAGAGGATACCGGCTCGCCCGTTTCGATGTACGTGCGCACGATGTCGGCTAGTACCTGCCGGTTCCGCTTCTCCTGTAGAGTCGGGTAGCGCATAGCAGCAGTCCTCTTTGACCGCTAACTACCATTTTAGGAACCCTGTCAAGCCCCGTCAAAGCTGTTCGCAAAAGAAGTGTGCCTCCGGCTTCATTGTGAAGTAAAGGGTGCGTTCGCGTTTCGAGGGTAGCGCCGTCATCTTGCCGGCCTCGGTCCCAAAGTGATCCGATGCGATCGCAAACAGCACCCTTTCCCCGCCCTTCAATCCTAGCTTTTCACGAATCTCAAGAGGAACCACAATCCGGTATCAAGGCCTCAGTTATTATCAATCTGGGCTCGTTGCAGCCGATCGGAATAGTCGATGTACACGGACTTCCACTCGCTAAAGAAATCGATCGCCGCTATGGCCGCCTCCCGATGACCGTTCCCGGTCTGCTTTGTCCCTCCAAACGGCAAGTGGGTCTCCGCCCCAATCGTGGGCGCGTTGATGTACACAATTCCAGTATACAAATCGCGCACCGCCGCGAATGCCGCATTCACATTCCGCGTATAAATTGCCGCCGACAGCCCATAGGGCACGCCATTCGCCACCTCAATCCCGTGCTGCAAACTGTCGATTAGGATCACTGACACCACCGGCCCAAAGATCTCCTCCTGGGCAATGCGCATCTTTGCATCGCAATCCCCGAACACCGTGGCCTCATGGAACCATCCCTTCGCGTACGCGGCCGTCTCCAACCGGTGGCCGCCGGTCAACAATTTCGCGCCCTCGCTTTTCCCAATCTGCACGTAACGCATTACCGTGTGCAGTTGCTGCTCACTGATCACCGGCCCCATGTCTACCCCCGATTGCAACCCATTCCCGACCTTTAACCCCCGGGCCCGTTCCACAAATCGCGCCACAAACTCCCCGTAGACTTTCTTGTGTACGCCAATCCGGCTCGCGGCCGTGCAACGCTGCCCGGTGGTGCCAAATCCGCCCCAAATCGCGCCATCCAACGCCACATCGAGATTCGCGTCGTCCATCACCAAGATGATGTTCTTCCCGCCCATCTCCAGGCTGCAGTGTTTAAACTCCGGAGCGCAAATTCCCGCAATCACTCGCCCCGTTGCGGTCGATCCCGTAAAGCTGACCACCGGCACATCCTTGCTGTCAGCCACCGGCGCGCCCGCTCCCGGCCCGTCGCCGTCGACCAGGTTCACCACCCCCGGCGGCAAGCCCGCCTTGAGCAATGTTTCCACCAGGTGATACGACGACAACGGCGTGTCTTCCGCCGGCTTCAGCACTACGGTATTCCCGCAAACCAGGGCCGGCATCATTTTCCAAGACGGAATCGCCATCGGGAAATTCCATGGGGTAATCAGCCCGCAGACCCCAATCGACTGCCGCACGCTCATCGCAAATTTATTCGGCAATTCCGAAGGTGTGGTCTGCCCGAAGAGCCTTCGCCCTTCCCCGGCCATGTAATAGGTCATGTCGATGGCTTCCTGCACATCGCCACGGGTCTCCGCCAGGACTTTACCCATTTCCCGGGTCATGTCTCCCGCGAACTCTTCTTTGCCCTTCACCAGGAGCTCCGCCGTACGAAACAGAATCTCGGCCCGCTTCGGCGGTGGCACCAGCCTCCAACTTTTGTACGCCTCCCGCGCCGCAGCAACCGCCTCCTCCACATCCGCTTCGCCCGACAACGGAAACTCCCCAATCACCTCGTCGGTGTTCGCCGGATTCCGGTTTACATACGTCTTCCCCGACCGGGCCGCCGCCCATTCCCCAGCAATCAAATTCCGATACACCCGAGCGCCAACCGTCGCCATAACTCCTCCTGGTCACCAACCGCCCGAGTCTAGCGAGCGCTGGAAGTACGGTCAAACGCCGTCATGTTTGCAACGTAAATGAGAATAGGGGAGTTGGAGGTGGCGACGGGACTCGAACCCGTTAAGACTGGTTTTGCAGACCAGCGCCTCGGCCTCTTCGGCATCGCCACCATCTACCGCGAAACTGCCGGCCGCAAAGCCTCCCGCCACCACATGCAACGGCGGCATGTGGGTATCCGAGGGCGGGCATGAGCAGCCAGCGCTTGGAGCGAAGAGAGGAGCCTACGAGCGGCAAGGAGCGGCTTGACTGCGCCCCTTGCCACCCCTACACGCAACCGGAGCCTCACTCAGGCGCTCTGGCACGCCCGGGCAGCAGGAGAGTGCTGCTGTAAGGTTCAAGATGCGCGCACCCACGACACAAAAACAAAAAACCCACCGACCAGTCTTTCTGGCGATGGGCTCGTTACTTCCAATGCGCTAAACGCTGTCCGCTCGTCTAGCCTCCCACACCAGAACACACTTCTGCGCAACAACAGAGACAAGCGCCGGAAATGGGCTGCAGGTTCTTCATCTCGTGAAAAGTTTACGCAACCAAACGCTCCTCAGGCAAACGCATTCTTTCAATCCATCCAATCGTCTTTGTAGGGAGCCGGCGGGCGCTCGAGCGAACAGCGGGTGGTGCGTGAGCAAATTGCTCTGGGTGCGAGCGGCGGAGCGCCTCCCTACACGGAGCGCCGCGCAAAACTATTCCCTGGCTCGCTGGCACCATCGTCCGCGCTGCGCTTACCAACCTACTGGTTGTTCGTTGTCTCCGCCGGCATCGACGACATATTCCGCAAACGGTTCGACGAATTCGGCGGCGGTGTCGGCGCCGCCAGTCCCGCGGTTTCCGATCCGAGCCCCAGTTTCTGCAGGGTCAAGGCATCCAGCTTTCCGCTGGGATTCAGTCTATTCGAAGACTGAAACTTCTTCATCGCTTCCACGGTCGAATCGTCCCACTGTCCCGTGGGCGTTCCGCTGAAAACGCCCTTCTTCGCCAGCGCTTCCTGAATTTCGTTGATGCGTTCCGGGGTCGGCGCCGCCTGCCCCTTCACCTTCTTGGTTCTCTTTTTACTCGAAGTTCGCGAGCTTGACTTCGTGCGCGCGCTATCCGAATGGGTGGTGCTGGTATGCGCCGCGGAGGAATGCGTCGTACTCGAATGCCCCGTGCTGTTATGTGTGCTGCTCGTGTGCGACCTACTACTCGTCCCCGACGAGGTCTTCTGCGCCGGCTTCTTTGCTGGCGTTGTGGACCCATCCTGCACGGCAACGGCAGGCCCACAGAGTGCGCCCGCCGTCAGAGCCGTCAGAAGCAATCCGCCAAGCTTCTGCTTGCAGAGCAATCGCCGCATGAGTAAGAAACGACCTGCTTATTTGCCGTCTGCCGGAACCACGCCAGGGAGAAACACGGTCATTACCCGATCCGTGTTCCCACCGCGGCGCAGTACCTTGAATACTACGTTTTCACCCGGCTTCAGCTTGCTGACCGCCTTGTGATATTCGTCCACGGAACTGACCGACTGGCCGTTCACTTCCGAGATCACGTCGCCCGGAGTGAACCCGAGGTCATCCGCAAAGCTGGTGGGTTCCACTTCGCTCACCAGCACGCCCTTCTGCCCTTCCACGCCGACATGTTGCGCCCTGTCCGGCGTCAGGCTCTCTACACGTAGCCCAAATTCCGCGGGCGCTGCATCGTCCGGGGTATTGGTCACGCGCCCTGCGGTATTCGGGAACACATGCGTGCGGTCTTCCACCGTCGCGGTGGTTTCCTTGGCTTCCTTATCACGGTAATAGGTAATCTTCACCTTGCTGCCCAGTGGCGCGGAGGCGATCGGGTTTACCAGGTCGTTTCCGGTCTTGACCGTCGCGCCATTGATCGCACTGATCACGTCGCCAGCCTTCAGCCCTGCCCGTTCCGCGGGGCTGCCCGGTTCCACGCCCTCAATCACTACGCCATGGGTCGCACCCAGCGACTTGAGCGTAATCGGGTTGGTTCCGCGTTCTTCGGTGAACTGCACGCCAATCGATCCGCGGGTCACTTTCCCGTTCTTCACGATCTGGTCGTACACATTAATCGCGGTCGTCGAGGGCATCGCGAATCCCACTCCCTCATAGCCGCGGCTCCCCGTGAGAATCGCGGTGTTAATTCCGATCACTTGCCCGGCCATGTCCACTAGCGGGCCGCCGGAATTCCCCGGATTAATCGCCGCGTCCGTCTGGAGGAAGCGCTGGAACTGCCGGTTGCCTACGTTATTGCGATCCTTTGCGCTGATGATTCCGGCGGTCACGGTCGCATTCAACCCAAACGGGCTGCCAATTGCCAGGACCCAATCGCCCACCTGCACGCCATCGGAGTTGCCCAGCTTGGCAAACGGCAACTCTTTCCCGGCATCGATTTTGATTACGGCCAAATCCGTGTCTTCATCCGTGCCGATTACTTTCGCGGTGTACTTGGTGGTTTCTCCGTTCAGTTGCACCTGGATCTTGGTGGCCTGGTCCACCACGTGATTGTTTGTCAAAATATATCCGGACTTATCCAGAATCACTCCCGAACCCAGGCTGCGCTCCGCCTGCTGTTGCTGCTGCCCGGCGCCGGGCTGGCCGTCGAAGAAGTGGAAGAAAAAGTCTTCGCTCGGATCATCCTGATCGCCCTGCGCATGATGCCGCTTGGCCTTGCGATCAATCACCTGCGTAGTCGCGATATTCACCACCGCCGGCTCCACGCGGTTTACGATACTCGAAAACGAGTTGGACGACGGAATGGGATCTGGCAATGCCAGCGACCCCGCACTCGTTCCCGCAAACGAAAACGTACGCATCGCGGAAACTTTTCCGTTCACCAGCGTTCCGATAAAAATTCCAATCACCAGGGTCGCCGCAATCGAGACCGTCGCGATCACTTTTCGACGACGGGTCCAGTCCACCATGTTCCGTACTTGATCCATCTAAATGCTCCTGTCTAGTTCCGTGGCCCGGTCCACCTGCCGAGAGTATAGCACCCTAATTTGGGCCGCGATTCTCTGACCATAAGATGCGCCTCGACGTTAACTGGCCATCTGGCCGGGTCTCACTGGATGTATGCCTGCTGTAATCGTTTGACGCAACAGGTGAGCACTTTGTTGTTTGTTCCTTTCGCCGGTAACTTTCGCCTTGACAAGCACTTCGACTTCTAGCATAAAGGAACTAGCCGTGATTGCGGCATCACGTGGCGATTTAGGGCGACTTGCTCCACGTAAAAAACTGCTAAAGAGCTGGTAGAGTTCACAGAAACTTTCCTCTGAGACCCTCCAAGCTTTTTGGCACGGAGGGTTTTTTATTTTGCCCGTCCGCGCTGCCCTCAGTCAATTGTCACGTCATTTCACACCTAGGCCCCGACCCAGGCGGGCGGCCCAGGCGGTACCTAGCGCGAGGTGACTTATGAAGGAAGTCTATTTCTTAAGATGCAGGGAATGCGGGAAGAAATACTCCAACGCTCCGCAGTCGTTTTGCGAGGAGTGCTTCTCTCCGCTGGAGGTGAGCTACGACTACGAAGCGCTCGGGCGGATTGCCAAGCGCGAGAGGTTGGCCCACCGCGCCTTTAATATGTGGCGCTACTCCGAACTGCTGCCCTTGCCGGACGGTTTCACTCCGGCCGCGGCGGTAGGCGGCACGCCGCTGGTCAAATCCCGCAAGCTCGGCGCGGCGTGGGGCGTCAAGAATCTGTACTTTAAGAATGATGCGGTATGCTTCCCTACTCTGTCCTTTAAAGACCGCGTAGTCGCCACGGCCCTCGCGGCGGCACGGAGGTTCGGCTTCAATACCGTAGGCTGTTCGTCCACCGGCAATCTCGCCAACGCGGTAGCTGCCCAAGGCGCGCAGCAAGGCTTTGACACCACCGTGTTCATCCCCGCTGATCTCGAGGCCGCGAAGATTCTCAACACCGCGGTCTACGGCGCGCGCATCATCCGCATCGACGGCAACTACGACCATGTCAATCGTCTCTGCACGCAAATCGCCGACCGCTTCCAGTGGGGACTCGTCAACGTGAACCTGCGCCCCTACTACGCCGAGGGCTCGAAGACCCACGGCTATGAGATCGCTGAGCAACTCGGCTGGGAATTGCCGGACAACGTTGTCGTTCCCATGGCCGGCGGCTCGCTGATCGGCAAAATCGCCAAGGCGTTTTGCGAACTCGCGCACCTCGGGTGGGTCGAACCCAAGCACGTGAAATTTTTCGGGGCACAAGCCACCGGATGCTCGCCTATCGCCGATGCCGTCAAGCGCGGACTGACGCGCGTGGAACCGCAAAAGCCCAACACTATCGCCCGTTCACTAGCCATTGGCAATCCCGCCGACGGCCACTATGCTCGCCGCCTCGTCACCGAAACCGGTGGTTGGGCCGAGTCCCTCTCCGACCCCGAAATCATCGATGCCATCAAGCTGCTCGCGCAAACCGAAGGCATCTTCGCGGAAACCGCAGGGGGTGTCACCGCAGGAGTGGCCGCCAAGCTCATCGAGCAGGGCCGCATTCGCCCCGACGAAACCACCGTGGTGTGCATCACGGGCAACGGTCTGAAGACCACCGACGCCATCGCCGCGGACTTCCCTGCCAGCGAAGCCATTCCACCAAAACTGGAAGCGTTCGAAGCGCTGGTCGCGCGGCAACTTGAGGAACCCATGCGCGAGCGATCGAACGCCTGATGGCGGGCCGCGGGCACAATTTCTTTATGAACACCGGGGAGGAAGGAAGATGGCAGTGACCATAGAAATTCCGACGGCGTTCCGTCGCTTCACGGATGGCGCGCCGCATTTGGAGAGCGGAGCACAAACGGTAGCGGAGGCGCTAAACGAACTGGTGACGAAGTTCCCGGCGCTCTCGCGGCACGTCCGTGACGACGACGGCCAGATCCGCCAATTCATCAACGTCTACCTCAACGACGAGGATATTCGCTTCCTGGGCGGCGAAGCTTCGGTGCTCAAAGACGGAGACAAGCTTCTGCTGGTTCCGTCCATCGCCGGCGGCTGATCCCTAGCGCCGTGCCTTCAGGCCGGCATCTTGGGTCCATCTTGGGATTCGAAGAACGGACCGCCTCAAGAAGGCCGTCTCGACGTGTGGTACCTTCCGTCTTCATCCGCAGCGCGTGCCCGACCGTCGCGTCTTGCATGCCTCGAGTGTTTGGCTGCGAAGGGCCACCCAACTCTCCGCGTCCCTCTGCGTAACTCTTCCACTTTCCCGATTGCTCGTTCTGCTCGTTCTGCTCGTTCACCCACGGTTGCGCTCCATCCCAGCACCGAGTAAGATGCGCAAGCTTGCTCATCCACCTGCAGCATCCACAATTCCATCACTCAGGAGCGTCCATGCAACGGTCTTGCCTCGTCGCAGCTCTCATCCTTTTTTGCCTCCCCTTCCCCAGCTACTCGCAGGAGGTCACCACGGGAATCGTCCACACCTATTACGTCGCGGCAGACGAAGTAGACTGGAACTACATTCCCCAAGGTATCGATCAGGCCATGGGCATGGAATTCACCGGCTACTCCAAGGTGTTCACGGAGCGCGGCCCTCATCGCATCGGCAGCACCTACCGCAAAGCGCTTTATCGCGAATATACCGACGAGACTTTCACCACCCTAAAATCGCGCCCGCCCGAATGGGCACATCTCGGCATCCTCGGTCCGGTGCTCCGCGCGGAAGTTGGTGACACCATCCGTGTCGTATTCAAGAACAATGCCACGCACCCTTTCACCATGCACCCTCACGGCGTCTTCTACGCTAAAAATTCGGAAGGGGCCGGTTACGACGACGGCATGGCGTTCCCCGATAAAATGGGCGTGGCCCCGGGAAAAACGCACATCTACACCTGGCAAGTACCCGAGCGCGCCGGACCCGGTCCCAACGATCCCAGCTCCGTCGTGTGGCTGTATCACTCCCATGCCGATGAGCCCAAGGATGTGGAGAGCGGCCTCGTCGGCGTAATCCTCATCAGCAGAAAAGGCATCGTCGGACCCACCGGCCGCCCGAAGGACGTCGATCGGGAATTCGTGACGCTATTAATGATTGTCGACGAAAACACCAGCTGGTATTTGCAGCAGAACATCGACACCTACACCAGCGACCCCAAAGGCGTCGACAAATTGGAAAATTTTCCGTCGGACCATTTGGGAAATTACAACCTCTTCGGCTCAGGCTTTGCCTTCGCCAACTTCCGCTCCTCCATCAATGGATTCATGTACGGCAACACGCCCATGATGACCATGAAAAAAGGAGAGCGGGTTCGTTGGTACGTGGTGACCATCGGCGAAGGACTGAACGTACACACTCCCCACTGGCATGGCAACGTCGTCGAGCAAGCTGGCAGGCGCACGGACGTGATCTTTGTCGGGCCAGCTCAAATGGAAACGGTGGATATGGTCCCGGATGACCCGGGAATCTGGATGTATCACTGCCACTTCGATGAACACATGCAAGCGGGTATGGTGGCGCGTTACCAGGTCGAACAGTAATCGTCCGCCCCCATCGTCGCTGATGCGCGAACACCGTGCCGCTGCACACCCAGCTGGTCGGGCACAATGCCGAGGGTCTCTGCGCAACTGTGTTTCTTTCTCCTCATGCCCCATTGCGGATCAACGCACAATAAAACTCTACCAACCGCGCAAAATTCTGCACCCCGATCCGCTCATTAGTCCCATGCAGTCTCCCCACATCCAGCGCATCTATCTCCATCGGCGAAAATCGGTAAATATCCTTCGTCAATTCTGAATAGTGTTTCGAATCCGTCGCTGCCACAAACACAAACGGCGCCACCACCGCCTCCGGCATCACCTGCGCCAACGTCTTCTGCATCAACCTAAAATTCGGCGAATCCACGCTCGACCGCGCCGACGGCTCCGCGGGCGGCTCTCCTGCCATCGGCGCGAGTTTAACCCGCGGATCGTCCACAACTTTGCGCACATGTTCCGTCACACTTGCCACCGTGTCCCCCGGCAACAACCGGAAATTTACAATCGCGCTCGCGCGGCTGGGCATCACGTTATCTTTGGTCCCCGCCTTGAAGATGGTCACCGCCGTTGTCGTCCGCAGCGTCGCATTCGTGTCCGGCGACGCCTCCAGAATGTGCTGCACTACCGGCCCAAACAGCCACATATTCTTGAACACCACGCGCATCGGGAAACTCGCGCTTCCTCCGCCCCACTCCAGGAATTCCCCAATCGGCCCGTGTACATGCGCCGGCATGGGATGCTTCTCAAGCCTGGTAATCGCCTTGCTCAGTATCCCGATGCTCGAAGTGTTCGGCGGCACCGACGAATGCCCCCCGGCCGTTTCCACGGAAAGCTCCAAGCTCAGGTAGCCCTTCTCGGAGGTGCCGATCATCGCCACCGGCGCGCTCACGCCTGGCATCATGCCCAGCGACAAAAAACCGCCTTCGTCGGTCAAAAACGCAATCTGCACCCCTCGGGCTTTCAGCAACTCCGCAATTTTCGCCGCGCCCTCTAGCCCGCCTACTTCTTCATCTTGCCCAAACGCCAGCAGCACCGTCCGTTTCGGCTGGAATCCCTTACTCAACAGTAAATCGACTGCTTCCAATACGCCGATCACCGTCATCTTATCGTCCAGTGTTCCGCGTCCCCAGATGAATCCATCCGCAATTTTCCCGGAGAACGGCGGCTGGATCCATTTGC
The DNA here is from genome assembly GCA_963776365.1 of Candidatus Acidiferrales bacterium. Lineage (GTDB taxonomy): Bacteria > Acidobacteriota > Terriglobia > Acidiferrales > UBA7541 > Acidiferrum. The sequence continues at coordinate 498,809 of CAVZMQ010000020.1, forward strand.
TCTCGGTGCCTTCTTCAATGGGCACCACATCCTGGTGCCCCAGCAACACAATCGGCTTCAACGAGGGATCGCTTCCCTTCCAGGTGAACAATAAGTTGTTTTCTCCCACCACTTCGTGCGGCAATTTCGCGTACACCTGCAGGAAGGTCTTCTCCAGGTAGGCGTGAAATCCCACGAACGCTTCGTTCGTCGCCTGCCGCTGCGTATCCGTCCCCTCAGTCCCCCACGAAATCGTGCGATACGGAATCGCTCCGGACAGGTCCCTCGCCACTTTCTTGGCGTCCACGCCTTCTGGTGTATACGGCAACCCCCCAATCTGCTTCGACGGAATCAGCACCGTCCGCGCCAGCACCACGGCGATGACTACCAGCACCGCCAACCCAATCAGCTTCAGAACTTTCTTCATCCTCGATCTCCGGGTCACTCCGCCCCCGTAGCCACTGCGCCAAAGCCTACCACACGCGATCTGGCCTCACGTAAGCGCGCGAAATTCCGGCGCTGCCAGGGCCCTGGCAACTGCCCCTGGTTCGTTCCCCTCATGTTGAACTTGGAAGTCTCCACTTCTCCGCGAGTCTTCTCGAAGCAACCACCACTCCACTCTTCCAATCCAACACCGTGTTAGGCTATTTTTTGGTAGCGCGTTACGCGTCTGCCGAGAGGTGTGTGGCATGTCGTACTTCGCCCTTTTCTACGAAGTGGTAGACGATTTCGTCAACCGCCGCGCTCCCTACCGCGAACAGCACCTCAAACTCGCCGCTGCCGCCAACCAGCGCGGCGAACTGGTTCTCGCCGGAGCGCTCGCTGAACCGGCCGATGGCGCGCTGATCATCTTCCGTGGCGACGATCCTTCCGTCGCCTCTTCCTTTGCTCAACGGGATCCTTATGTGCTCAATGGGCTCGTCAAACATTGGGAAGTTCGCCCCTGGACGGTTGTTGTGGGAGGCGAGGCAAGAACCACTTCGAACGAAACGCGAGGAGATGCCTGAACATGGTGGTGCGATTCTGGTCCGCCCGAACCACGCAAGTGCGCTTCCCCGATTATCTCCGGCACTTCAATGAGAACGTGCTCCCCAGCCTGCGCAAAGTCGACGGCTTCCTGGAAGCTCGCGTCATCTCACAATCCGACGGGGTGGTGGTGCAATTCATTGCCGAAACGTTGTGGGCTTCCATGGAAGCCATCAACCGCTTCGCGGGGCCCGATCCCGAAGCCGCCGTCATTGCTGACGAAGCCCTGCACCTGCTCACGTCGTACGACCGACGCGTCCGCCAATACCAAGTCGACCTCATCCACGACCATCGCGTCGCCAAAACCTCCGCCTAACCGGAGGCGCCGGATTGCCCGTAACTTCCAGGGTTTCACTGTTCCTCTGTGCCCGGTGTGAGAATATTTCGTCTTAAACCACATCGATGACAATCACGGTGATGTCGTCCTGCTGGCGCGACCCCGCTGGCCGCCACCGCTGAATCTCGACCAGCAACTGATCCACCAGCACCGATGAAGAGCAGGACTGATTGTTGCAAAGTACTTGTTCGAGCTTGTCGTCTCCAAACGCCTCGCCCCGCGCGTTCTCCGGCTCAATTACCCCGTCGGTGTACAGCACCAACCGGTCGCCGGCGTAAATATCCAGATCGCGAACCGGATACCTCGGTTCTGCGTCTATCCCAAACACAATCCCGTTGCTTTCAATACGCTCCAGTTTGCCTTCCCGCCACCGCAGCAGCGGCGGATGTCCCGCCGCGGAATAGAGCGCCTTCCCGTTCTGCGTATCCATCAGTAAATACGCGGCGGTCACAAACTGATCGTGGAGTTGTCCCCACAGAATGCGGTTCAACTCGCGCAACACTTCTGCTGGGTTTTCCGCGCACGACACGATCGATTTCATGGCCACCTTGATCATGCCCGCAATCAGCGCCGCGGGCACTCCATGCCCGGACACGTCCGCCACCAGGAAGCCTACTCGGCTCTGATCGATCGGAACAAATTCATAAAAATCGCCGGCAACCTCCGTCATCGGACGATACGCCGCGGTTACCTGCAAATTCTCCACTTCAGGATTCTTGGCGGGCAGGATCGAGTTCTGAATCTCTCGCGCAATGGCCAGTTCCTTTTCGATCGACAGCAAGCGGCGCTCATTCACAAACATCATCTGCAGCGCCACGTACGCAAAGGACATCAGCAGCATGGCAAAGCCCACGGCGTCCCACACCGAGGACGGCCGGTGACCCAACGGGCGCATCACATTGACATACAGCGCCTCAACTCCGAAGATCAGCGTCCCCGCAGCGAGTACTCGATGGTCGCCCGCCGGCAGGACCAGGAACTTACGCGAGAGTTTCGGCACCACCACGACAACCAACAAGACGAAGAGCGAGCAGGTCGCGAGGAGTTCATTGGCCACGATCATCCATCTGCTCTTCGAGCCCGTGAACACAAAAAGCCCGATGCCCAGGAACGCGATTGCCAACCCCACAAAGACCACCGTCCACAGCCACAAGCGGAGTTTGCCTTTACTGAGCTCCACCATGACCAGCGAAGCCACTACGATGACCAAATAAGTACTGAACGTGTCCACATAAGGAGTGCCCGCTTCAAACCACCTTGGCGCCAGGTGCAGCGCTGTCAGAGAATCTGCCAACGGCCGTGCTCCGTACATCGCGCTCCAGATTCCCACCCACATCAGCGTGCGTGCCCCAGTACCCCGCCGCATTGCGGCCACGCCGCAGCAAGCCAACCCCGGGAGCAAAAACAGCGTCCCTTCCATGATTCTGAAGACTTCGTCACGAAGTAGCACGAGACTCAACCTTTGCCGAAAATCCCCGCCGGATAGTTTAAAGCATCACACGATTGGGGACGCCCACTGGTGACCCGCATCACGGGCCAGCCCACTCCCCGTAAGTAGCGCGGCTTTAGGGTCGAAGAGGGATTCCTCACGTCGCGGACTTCGGTCGGAATGACGTGCCTTTTTTGGCGTGGGGCCGGATGAGTGCCGAAGGTAGGAAGGAAAACCCAAGAGGTCGATGCGGAGATCGACGTTCCCGGGCGGACGGCTCAAAAGGCCATCCCTACAACGGCGATTGGATGGAGATGGGTGGCGGAAGACCGTGATGCGTAAGTGTGGGTCCCTATCCTTCGCTTCGCCCAAGGATGACTACGCGGGAGCAAACCGGAAAATCGAGATGCGCGCAGCCTAGCGAGTGCGCGGGAGAGGACGTCGAAGCCCAGAGGCTCGGGGCTCAGGGCAAGAAGAGCGCCTGCGCTACTTCAAGAAAAAACTTACTTCGGGGACTCCATTCGGAATGACGGGTTTTGCTTTTTAAGCACAGGCAGGAGTGCCTGTGGTACTTAAGGGGGCTTCTGCTTTCTCTTTAATTTTGGGCTGCGGCACGCGGCAAAAACTTACGCAGCGGCTTCGCTCCCGACGCTGGAAACGTCATGCTCCAGAATTTCTCGCCGCCTTCCATGAATTCAAACGACGCATGCACATGCCCTTCCTGCGTGCTGCGTACCGCCACGATTCGCGCCTTGGCCTTCTTTGTGGTGTACTCGTTCATGATCTGCAACATTTGTCCCACCGGTAACGTCGCTTCCAGCAGCACTACTCCGCCATACCCGCTCACGCTGAGCGATTTCGTCCAGTATTTGAACTTCTCCCCGTCGCTGGTTTCCCCATAGACCAGCAGGTTCATGCACATTGTGGCTCGCGCTGTCCTTCTGCGTTCCACCCGCCGAAAATGTAATAACGACATCCGCGTTCCTCCGTCTTAACCTAACTTCGAAGGGCCCCGCCCCGGGATGGCCATCGCCAGCGAACTCGGTCTTGCCTTATGTTCGCCCGCGATGAAGTAGAGATCGCCAACACAGCAATTCCCACACGCTCACATGCTATGTGCGCACTCCTGTGATTCAAATAGCTTGCCAGTACCAATCCGGCTCTTCCGTTGGTACTACGCCGAAAGTCCCACAGACTCCCTACGCCTCGGCCGCTCTCCCCTTCATCGCCGCTTCGATCTGCTGAAACATGCCCATGCGGTCCCACAGATCCCAGGTCTCCACTACCTTTCCTCCGGCGAACCGGGCAAATCCCATTCCACAAATCTTCACTTCGGCTCCACTGGCGGGCATGCCCAATCCGTCGCCCTTATGGGTCATCGTAGCCGTCCAGCGCACCGCCACCAGATCTCCCACGCCCATAACTTCGTGCAACTCGATGTGCATATCCGGAAATGCATTCACCAATCGCGCGTGCAACTCCAGCCATCCCCCGGGTCCCCGCAAGTCCCCACCGGTTTCGCTGGTGCCATGCGCCACACAATCCGCCGCCACCAATTCTCGAATAATCCCCGGCCTCTTCTGGTTCCATAACTCGGCAAACCACCGCCGCGTCAACGCTACATTTTCGTCCACCATCGTTATTTCCTCCCCTCCACCGCCAACCTGCCTCTTTCGCTCATCTTCCCTGCACCTCGACCGCTTCCGGCAACCGCAAAATCATCCGCATCTTCTCGCCTACGATCACTTCCTGCCCGTGCTGCATATACCGCGCCAGCACTCCCGGCTTCATCCAATCAAAGCCCCACGCATCCTCCACGGCCACAATCGTGTACGTTCCCGGTACCACTCCCGGCAAGGTAAAGGTCCCGTCAAAATCGCTTTGATCCCGCCGGAACAAATCGACGTGGGCTACCGGATCGTTGGGCACCAGCGCCACCATCACTCCGGCCACCGGCTTCCCGTTCTTCTCCGCCACTCCTTCAATCCGTACCACGCCTTCCACCAACTCCGCGGTCACTTCCAACTCCGCTCCGGCGGTCATGTTCACTTCATGCCCCACCGCTTCGCCTGCGTTGGACACCGTGCTCTTCACCGCATACTGCTTTCCCGGCGTGGCAAACACGATTCCATATTTGCCCGGACGCACTGCCTGGAAATTCACTTCTCCCTTGGGGTCACCCTGCTGAAACGCCACGATTTTTTGCTGCGCGTCGCGCAGGCCCACCGCATATTGCCTGGGTAACGGCTCGCCCTCCGGCAGTTTCACCGTCACTTTTAATTTCCCGAGCGTATCCTTGGGCGTGCCCGTCAAATCCTGGCCGTTGTGCGTCACATCGATTTCATTGAATTGCTGTGTCGCGTTTGGGTCCACTCCACGCAAACTCATCTCGTACCGCCCCGGCGGTATTCCCGTGATCTCGTACACCCCCGGCGACACCGGCTGAATCTGTCCCTGCGTAACAAACTCTTCGCTGTCGAACACTCTCTTCTGCAAAACCGGAAAACGCATGGTTCTCATTCGGCTTTGCATCGCGCGCTCCACACTTTCCTGGGTATCCCCTTGTACCAGCGCCTCCGGCTGCTCGGCTCCTGGCACACGGAAAAGCACGCGCAGCCCCGGCACCGGCGTCAGCGTGATTTCGACCTCCTGCCGCTCTCCGCCTTTCAAAGTGATGGCCGCGGCGTTCTCCGCTTCGGTCGCTCCCCCAAAAAAGGTGGTCGCGTACGCCACGTCCAGCCCTGGCGAAACTTTTGGTGTCGTGTCAACCGCTGTCGCAAGCGACGCTCTTGGATGCACGGCATACCACGGTTTCGCGCTCGCCGATACAAAATAGGTGCCGGGGCGCAGCACACCGATATCGAAATAGCCTCGATCGTCGCTGGTGGCTCCACCGGCCCCGGTCACACGGTTCAATCCCCAACTGTGATCCTCCATGAACAGTTGCACCTGCGCGCTGCGCACCGGCTCGCCCGATTCATCCTGCACATGCCCCGCAATCGTGGCCATCGGCATCAGCCGCAGCACCAGCTTGTCCGTCGCATACTCCGGCCCGGTCACAATCGCCGTCGAAAACTGTTCGTGCTGCTGGTACGACGACATCAGGTACCCGCTGCGCGATCCCTGCAGCGAATATTTTCCCGCCGGCAATCCTGCAAATTCGAAATGCCCTCCCTCCCCCGTGATCGTCTCCACCCTGCGCATCCGCTCGCGCGTATCCGCAATGCTCACCTTCACTCGCGCCAACGCCGCTCCAGTCACGGCATTCACCACGGTTCCGGCAATCTGGTAACCCTGCTCCGCAGCGCCATTCTCCTGAGTGAAGGCGGGCGCATGGTCCGTCTTTTGTGTGAGAGGGCCTTCGGTTTCGACGCAGCGCATTCGGCAAAGAAAGAGAGATTCCTCGCAGCGGAGACTTCGCTCAGAATGACGGAGTTGATTTTTATGGACCGAGAGAATGAGCAACTTGGGCTTGTCCCCGTCTTCTACTCTTAAAGCGCTTCCCTTTTTCACTTCTTCGCTAGCGCGGAGCACGAACGACTCGCCACTGACCACCGCGATCGCGAAGCATAGGATCATCAACCAGCAATCCCGGGATCTCATTCTTCCTCACTCGCCGCAAGCATCTTCAACTTCACATTCACCTTCTCACCCGCGTCGACATGAATCATCTGCCCTTTCGTCGCCATCCTTTTCACAAACTCCGGATCCCCAAACGGCAAATCGGGTTGCAAGTCCTGATACGCCAGCGCCAGATATTCTCCTGGCGCCACATTCGGTATCCGGAACGTTCCATTGGGCGCCTGGAAAATCTGCCGCTCTTTCCACGATTCCTGCCCAACGGGCACCAGATACACGGGGCGCAACCGCGAATTCGCGGGGTCTTGCGCCGCATTGCCGTTCGCTTCCCCCGCCTCTTCCACGGTCCCCGACACTTCCGCCCCATCGTCTCGCAACGTGATTTCAATGGGCGGCACTGCGCCGCCCATTGCTACCACCAGCGCATGATTCATCAAATCCGTTCCACCGGATTCCATCGATGCCACGTAAGCATCCCCCGAGTACGTTCTGACGCGGTACCGGCCCGGTTTCACGTTGTCGATCATCAGAGTCCGATTGTTTGTTCCCTCGACCGACCTAGACGGATACTCTCGCAGGCCCGGTCCGGACTGTTCGGCAGGGCTTAGCCTCACCGCGATGTTCACCAGTCTCGTGTTCGCTGGTTCCGCCCCGCCTCCAGCATCGACGTTACCTGGTCGGTACGGAAACTCCGTTCGAATATTCACGGTCACGGACGCATTCGGCGCCAAACGCACCGCGCCTCCTTCAAATGGCGACCCTCTGACTGCGAAATTTGTTGTCCCCGACGATCCCGGTTCCCCGAACGTATCCAACTCCACGGTGTAATTTCCGTTCGGCAGCAATCCACCGATCGCAAGCTCCATGGGGTTGTACCCCAGCGACCACCCCGGGCCCCAATGTCCCATGGGGTAGACCTGCACATTCGCTCCTCCGCCCATGGCGGCTGGCGCATTTCCTACCGGGATTTGCACCGGATAATACGCGCGCCGCTCCACCGTCAAATTCGCCTGGGCGGTTTCTCCGGCTTTCACCACAATTGGGCTGGCTAGCGAAAAGTCCGTGGTGTTCGGGTAATAGATCGGCGGATACCCGAACATCTCCTCCCCCGGCCCGGCCTGCAACGAATCGCGGTCCATCTGCTCATGGGTAATCAACCGGTACGTTCCGGCCTCCAATCCACTAAACCGAAATTCCCCATTCGCCCACGTGGTAAACGTCCCCGCCGGTTGCCAGGTTTCCATGCCCTCGTTCATGCGTCGCCGGTACAACTCGCATTCGATCCTTACCTCGCCTTCCGTGCCTGGCACGTTCACATGCCCCACAACCAACGCCTCCGGCACCAGATAAATCGTGACTTCCGACTCGCTGTCCTTCACCGCGGCGGTCCGCGATCCTCCCCGCGTATCAAGAAAACCGGGCTTTCGCGCCATGAATGTGATTCCCCACAGTGGGCCCCCGGTCAATCCGCCACTGCCCGCGTATCCCCCAGCGACACCCGCGGAGTTTTTAAAGACCCCTTGCTGCTGAACAATTTTCAGTTCAAATTGCCCGCGATCGTCCGACATTGTGGCGTACTCATCTCCCGGGGTAGTCACGAGGACGCGAGGAATCGGCTCACCGGTCATTTTATTCAGCACACGACCGCGCACCGTTACTGTGCTGCTGACCGTTTCGCCAGTTGTCGAAGTCCCCTGCGCCAGCGCCACTGCGACACAGGCAGACAGAGCAAGCACAACGCTTAATCCCGCCACACCCACCCGCATCCGTGAAAGCCCACGCAGACTGATCACCCGTTCCTCATCCAATACGTACCGAATCCAATACCGCCGCGATTCTACCACCGTCCCACTCTGTTAGCGCCGGCATCTTGCCAGCTCCCGGGTAACTTGTGGTCGGCCTCCTTCCCCTTCTTTACTTCCGTTCTGTCTGGTCACATACTCCGGCTAACGGAGGCTCCCATGCCGACCGGTCCTCTCACGTCACCACACCACCCGCCGCATTTCGCCAACGCCCTAACCACCATCGCCTCGCTCCTCGTGGGCTGCGCCTTCTTCGCTCTCTGGTTCTGGCTCCTTCCGCCCGTGCTTGGCTTTCACATAACCACCCCCGCGCCCGGCGGGCGCTGGCTCGCCGCCATTCCTTCGATTCTGGGCTTCGCCGTGGCGCTCCGCTGCGTCTACGACTTCGGCCGCACAGGCCACGGCACACCTGCACCCATCGCGCCTCCCCAGAAATTAGTAGTCGTTGGTTTTTACCGGTACGTGCGCAATCCCATGTACCTGGGATTTTTAATTGGCTGGATCGGCCTGTGGATCGTTTTCGGCCACGCCAACGCCCTCGTCATCCTCTCGGCCGCCGCCGTGGTCCTCGGCGTACATCTCTTCGTTTTAATGTACGAAGAGCCCACGCTCGGCAAGAAATTCGGAGGGGATTACGTCACCTTCTGTCAGCATGTCCCTCGCTGGCTCCCTCGCCTGCATCCCTGGTGACGGGTGGCAAGACGTGGTGGTTGAGATCCTTCGCGCGAACGGCGCGCCCAGGATGACAAGTTTGCTGACGGCGTGTGACGACGTCTTCCGCCAGAACGCCCTACGGTGGATGCCCCGGCGGCACCATTTGTCCGCTAAATAGAAAGCTAAAGATCGACGCGAGAGTCCCGGGCCTTCACGGATCGAGACTCGCAGGGAACGCCGTGGCCCGGAGGGAATTGGAGTTGGGAGACCAGACCCAAGGAAAGGGCGGGCGGCGCAAAGCCGCCCCTACCGTGAATCACTTCACTTCCACCAGATTATCTTCGGGGTTCCGGTCAATTAGCTTGTTGTACGGATCAATCCCTGCCCAGGTGGGCTTTTCCGCCACCACCACTTCCACCGTGGACTTGCCGGTGCTGAACCACTGCTTCTCCATATACAACTTCTTCAAGTGTTCCTTCGTTCCGCTGAACACACCCACATCGATCAAATCGTCGCTGGTCATGGGGGTTTCGTTCCCCGATCCATCGGCCTTACGTTTCGCCGTCTCCACCGTCAGGGTCACTTTGTATTTGCCATCGCGCTGCGGCGTCACCACCGCAGACGTGGCCTTGTTCTCATACAGCACAATCGATTCGAACATGTCGTCGACCATATACCGTAGCTCGGGCGGCGTGGCCTCCTTCATGGCCTGTACGAAGCCGCGGGTGTCGGGATACGGCCCGGTCGCGTAGCGGTTCTTCTCCAAGTAGTCCCGCAGTGCCGCATTCAACTTGTCTTCCCCGATGTAGTCGCTGAGCGCGTACATCACTAGCGCGCCCTTGTAGTACCAGACGTACGGCTCGTTCTGCACCAACGCCAGCGGCGGCTCATGCCGCGTCTCTCCCGCCCTGCCTCGCAGGTAACGGTCCAGCTCATAGCGCAAATCCTTACGGGTAATGTCGTCCCCGTATTTCTTGTTCATCACCTGGAGAGCGGAATATTCGGCCAGCGTCTCGGACATCATGTTGGAACCCTGCGTCATACTGCCGATCAACTGGTGTCCCCACCACTGGTGAGCCAACTCGTGGGCGTTCACAAAATACAGAAAATCGATGTCGCCCTTATCTTTGACCCGCTCGATGAAGCCGATGCCCTCGGAGAACGGCACGGTGTTGGGAAACGATTGCGCAAAGGTGCGGTAACGCGGAAATTCCAGCACCCGGTACTGCTTAAACTGGAACGGCCCAAAATTCCTGGTGTAGTAGTCCAGCCCCGCTTTGGCCGACTCCATCATCTTGTCGAGGTTGTATGCATGCGCGGGAGTGTAATACACCTCCAGATTCACATCGTTCCACTTGTCGCGTTTTACTTCGAAACGCCCGGAAAGGAACGAATAGAAATTCGCGATTCGCTGGTCCCCCATGTCGTATTGGAAGTAACGCCGCCCGTTTGCGGTCCACTCCCGCTTCAGATAGCCCGGGGCAATGGCCATCTGGTCCGCCGAAGTGCTCACGACGCACTTGAACTTCACCCACTCCGAATCGGTCGTAAACAAATTCACATTCGAATAGTACGGGTCTCCCCGCGGCGCCAACTCTTCCAGTTCGCCCAGTTTTTCTTCACGCCGCCGCACTGGCTCGTCAATCTCCAGTCCCCGCGAATATCCGAGCGACGGAAAATAATCGCGGTCAAAAAACGTCCCGTTGTACGCTAACTCCGCCCGTTCGCCGCCATCCTTGAATCCTCTGGTATTCGCCGAAGCACGAAAATCCATGCGCATGGTTTCGCCGGGCGGCAGTGGCTGTTCCAACGTATAGATTTCGTAGAAGTGCTCTCTGTCGCTCAGCTTATTCTTGAATGGCCGGTCCAACTTCACCTCGTCAATCGATTCTTTTGATTCCGTAAGGTGAATCTCTTCAATCGGCTGGTCCGTGCGGTTCTGCATCAGGTAGTATCCTGTCGCGGTAAACGAGCGCCGTTCCGGATAGATGTCCACGGTCACGACCACGTCGGTAATCTTCGGCTGCGGAAATTTCTCATACTTCTTGTAACGCTTCTCGTATTCCGCCTGGCGGTGCCGCTCCACAAAAGATGTGCGGTAGACATTCAGGACGTGCGCGTTGTAGTAGAACCACCCGCCCGCCGCAGCTGTTGCCACCAGGCACAACACGGTCACTCCGATTAGCCGCGGGAATCGCTCGCGCATCAACTTCATCCGTACTTTCGAACTGCTATCCGTCCCGCGGCGCGCCAGCGCAATCGCCAGCACCACGAACAATCCTCCCACCGCCAGCCAGTACACGCTGATCCACGCCAGCGCTTTCACAAAGTGTCCGTAACCATTCATGTCCGAGTATGTGTACGGGGTCACTTCCCCAAACAGCAGGAGGCGGTTCTCGATTCCGTAGCGGTACAGCACGGGAATAAGCACGAAGAACCCGATCACGATGGCGTGCCCCAGAAACTTGTTGTTCACCACGGTGTGCACGAACAGCGCCAGCATCATGACCATCGCCATTTGCGGCATCCAGATTAAGAACAGTTCCGCGGCATAATGCAGCAGCTCAAACCGGTAGAATCCCGCCAGCGCCTGAGAAATAATTCCCACCACCATCACAATCGCCAACAGCAGCAGCTCCACAATCGTCAACGCCGCAAACTTGCTCAGCCAGTCCGTCCAATCCTTTTCCGGCAACGCATCGTGGATCTGGTCGAAGCGCACATCCCGCTCTCTCCAGATCAATTCCCCGGCGTACAGCACCATCACGATGTACAAAAACAAGCTGCCGCCTCCTTGCAGCACATTGAGCATCAGGTACGTCACCGGCCACACTTTTACGTCGCTCACTTCGCCCGCAAAATGTCCATTGATCGCGCACAGAATCACCATGAGCAGGGCGATCGCCCAGAACGGAATCTCCCGCACGATATTCCAGACGCGCAAACGGGTCATCGACGCGAACTGCAGCCACGTCGTTCGCGCCGTAAACTCCTGCGTCAGCGGCGGCAACTGCGCCACCGCGCGCGCCCGGACCTTCTTGTCCTGCTCCTCGGCTTCCGCCGCTTCCTTCGCCTTGCGATTCGCTCTGCGGCCCGCCAGCGCTTCCGCCGACATCGGGAACAGCACATACGTCAGCACCAGCGCGACAATGCCCACGCCTATCCACAACAGCCGGTTGTACAGAAAGGACCCGCTCCAGGACAAAAACTTGCTGTTCTGCTCCACCACCGTCCAGTACCGCGTGATGCTCCCAACAAAAATAATTCCCAACGGGTCCGCCACCGAGGGCCAGAAACGGTCCAACTTGTTCGTCGTCACCACCGACACCAGCAGCATCAGGTACAACGCAAAAAGCGCCACCCCTTGCAGGTACACCACCACGATGCGGCGGGTCAGCGCCGCCACGCAGAAAAACAGCGCGCCCAGGAAAAATATGTTGATGAGCGGAACATCGATGAACGGCTTCAGGTAATTCATTAGGTGCACGGGCGCCAAGCGGGTCTTGTCCGCCCACGGCATGAATGCCCCAACGATCCCACCCCACACCAGCCCACTGAACACAAACACCGTCACCACAAACGACGCCAGCCACTTCCCTCCCAAATAATCGAACTTCTTGATTGGCTTCGTGAAGATCAGCGCGTACGTGTCTTGCTGGAAATCTCGCAGGATGGCCGGCCCAAAAATCGCCGCGATCAAGATCGCGCCAAAGGTGGTCAGTTGCGTATACGCGAATAGCAGCGCATACGGCCCGTTGATCAGAACCTTGCCGGGGCCAATGAATCCAAAGTCTTGCACCGACACGGAAAAGAACATCATGGCCAACGGGATCAAGAAAAACAGGTACGTGGATGCGCTGCGAAACCGCAATTTCAGTTCAAACCAGAAGAATCTCCAGAACATTTCCATCCCCTCGTCGTCGCTATCCCGGCGGTCTGTGTACCTCTGCGGCGAAGTGCCTTCCGTTTAATTCTTTTCCGCCGCGCTTAAATTCAAGAAATACACATCTTCCAAATCCGCTTCGGCGATCTCAAAGCCATCTCCCGGCGAACTCTCCGCATACACTCGTACCTCATGGAGTCCTCCCACGAGATGCGTCGAGATCACCCGCATGGTTTTCTCCAGCGCTTCGCGCGCCGCATCGGTGGCCACAATCTTTTTCCACACTCGCCCCTTCAATTTCTCCAGCGCCTCGCTCGGCTTCCCCTCCAGCAGCAATTGCCCCTGGCTGATAATCGCCATCCGCGAACACAACTCGCGCACATCTTCCACAATGTGGGTGGACAGAATCACCACCACGTTCCTTCCAATCCCGCTCAGCAAATTCAAAAACCGGTTGCGCTCGGCTGGGTCCAGCCCCGCCGTCGGTTCGTCCACGATAATCAGTTTCGGATTCGCCAGCAGCGCCTGCGCGATTCCAAAGCGTTGCTTCATCCCGCCGGAATACCCGCCCAGTGCCTTCTTCCGGCTGTCCCACAGATTCGTTTGGTGCAGCAGCGATTCCACGATCGCTTTCCGCTCGCGACCGTTAGTGATGCCCTTCATCACTGCCAGATGATCCAATAAATCGATGGCAGGCATCTTCGGGTACACTCCGAACTCCTGCGGCAAGTACCCTAGAATCTTGCGCGTCTGGTCCTTCTGGTCCACCAGGTTCAAGCCGTCGAGCTCGGCGGTACCCTCATCCGGCTCGAGCAGCGTGGCCAGAATCTTCATCAATGTGGACTTGCCCGCCCCATTTGGCCCCACCAACCCAAACATGCCGGTGGGAATCTCCAGGGAAATTCCGCGCAGCGCCTGCACTCCCCCCGCATAGGTCTTACTCAAATTGCGAATCGTCAGCACAGTTCGCCTCCGCGACAACTTACTTGTCTCTGTTTTCTAAGGAATCGGCCGTACCGCACTGGCCTCAATTACGAGCCCATGTGTTGCAAAGTTGTATTCGGCGCTTCCGCACTATACTCCATGAGGGGCACGGGTCCGCTGTATTAGTTTGGGGGGGTGGGTGCGCGGGCTCGGCGCCAGCGGCGCCCCTTAGTCATAGGGTGACAAGTACAAAACCTGCCTTGCTACCACTCACATTTCTCTTGCGCGCCCGCCAATTTGCTGTTACTGTGGAGGTGCGTTTGTTGCTCTTGTTTCGCCTTTTGTCTTAAAGCGCCGCAAGTACAACTTGCGGCCTTTTTTTGTTTCCCGCCCGCTTTACCGCGGTGTCTCGGAATCAGCGAAAGACGCCCGGCTTCCTCTCAAAAGGTTCCCGGAAAAAGAGTGCATCAGATAGCTTTTATACTTAAAGGAACACATCTGTGAAAGAACAAGGTACAGTGAAGTGGTTTAACGCCAGCAAGGGCTTTGGATTCATCCAGCGCCAGAGCGGCGAGGACGTTTTCGTCCATTTTTCCGCCATTCAGGCGGACGGCTACCGCTCCCTCAACGAGGGGCAGGCCGTTGAATTCGAGGTTGTCCGCGGCCCCAAGGGCCTGCAGGCTTCCAACGTTCAACCTCTGTAAACCACTTCGCCGGCTAGCTTTTGTAGTCGCGGGTCTTCGGCCAGCCCTGGTGCAGCAAGAACCCCGCACACAAAGTCAGTCGTAACGAATCATCAGGCGGGAGGAGCAATCTTCCCGCCGTTTTTATTTCCGTTTCTTCCCGCAGGGACGGGCCTTCCGGACTTAAAATTATCAGTTAACAGTTTCAGTTTAAGAGAGATTCCTCACTGCCCGGACTTCCTTCGTCAATGACGGGCGACTTCCTTAGGAATCACGCAAGAACAAGTTTACAGTTGTGGCTTGATAGTGTAGTTCCATTCGGGCAGAGTTTCGTGGCGCTGCAATCGAAGTGAAGCAATTTGATCGGGTGTGGGTTTGTGACCGCACGGATAGTGTCGGCGGTCGAGATAAGCAGTGACCTTAAGCCCGGTTTGGGTTTGGGTGGTGCGGGCATAGTTGAGGATCTTTTGGTAAGAATCCAGCGGTTCGCCCGCCCAGTTGCGTGAGACTTCGGAGAAGAGGCGATGCTCGATGGGGTTCCATTTGGAAGCACCGCTGGGATAGTGGGCCACGGTTACGGCCAGGGCAAACGAGTTGGCCAGTTGGGACTGGAGCTCAGTTTTCCAGGCGTAACAGCGGCAACTGTTGCTGCCGCCGGTATCGGCCAGGATGAGCAGTTGGCGTGAACCACGATAGCGGGTGGAACCTTCGTGGTGCCACCAATGAGTGATGGCATGAGCAGCAAAGGCGGGAGTGTCATGGGAGATGCCGACCACCAGAGCACCGCGATTTTCCATAACATCGTAAATCCCATAAGGAATGGCGACGCCTATGGAATCGGTGCGGAAGTCGTGATCGTAAACACGACGCGGGGCAGATTCCCAACGGCGGCCAGGATTTTTGAAATTGCCGACGAGTTCGCGTTTTTTGCTGTCTACGCTGACGATGGGCAGATGACGGCGCTGGAAGCGGTAGCGCAACTCGGCCAGATATTCGAACTGAAGATTTCGGTTGGGGCTGAAGCTGGTAGAGATCTGCTTTTGATTGACCCGCAAAGAATAGCCCATGGCATGGAGCAGGCGGGCGACGGTATTGGGGGAGACGGCGATGCCGAGTTTGGCCAGTTCCTCCGCGATCGTGGTGGTAGTGCGGCGAGACCAACGTAAGCCGGTCATGGGATCGCCAGCGGTATCGTGTTCGAGCAGGCAATGGAGAACCGCAATTATGTCGGGCGTTTTTTTTCCGCCGGAGTACGACCACCGCCCGTGCGGCGAGATCGGCCGCTGACCACATTCTGATCCAGTAATTGCTGCCGACCGCGGGCCACGGTATGTACGTCCAAGCTCAGGAAATCGCCGAGCAGAGTGTCGCCACCATGGCCCAGGCGGATGGACTCCAGCCCGGCAAACAATCGGCGCTGTTGTTCATCGAGCAGGCCATAGAACAGCAGGATGGCGGCCTTGAGTTCATCGGGCGAAGCCTGGAGGTCGGCGGAATGGACAGCCACAGGAATGGCCTGAGCGCTGCGCCGAGCGAGCAACTGTTTGCGGCGCGGGGCGGATTCGATGTGGGTATAGAGAAACTGGCCACCCACCTCCATTCGCGCCAAGCACTGTTGCTCAACCAGATGGCGGAGCGGCTGCTGCACCTCGGCGTGCAGGGCATCGGCCAATTCATGGGCGTAATAGCCGTTGGGAGACTGGTTGACAAAGGTTTCCAGGGTAGCCAGCAGCGTGCCGTGGCGGGAGAACCAGACACCTTCATGCGACCACAGTCCACGATCGTCGAAACGAGCGATTTCGGGTAGGGTGTAGAAGCGGCCGCGATGGGTGTAGCTGGCGAGATATTGAAGCTGCTTCAGTTTACGAAAGACAGTGAGATCGGTGTCTGTGCCGAGGACGCGCTTCAGCTCGGGTAGATCGGCAATCTTGTTACGGCGGAGATGTTGGCGCAGGGCGGATGGATCGAAGGTAGTGGGCCGCATAATGTTAGAGTTCACACTCCTTGGCGGTGATGATGGAAACTATAACATAATCAACCAGGCTTTGGCAGGGAAGATCGATTGCATCCTTCGAGCCTGTAGAGGCTATCTCAGAGGTTCAGGGTTGGATTTCCCTGGCTTTATTGGGCGGCTCCAGATGTTGGAGTTAACCCTATCAATGGGAACTTATTGTTGCGAGGTCCCTAAGGTCACTGCGTTCCCGCCTGGGGCATCGCAAATACAAACGCCGTGGCCACGTCCGACGACACCGCCTTCCCCTTATACTTCGCGGGCGTGAATCCCCACGATTTCACCGCCGCGGTCGCCGCCCCAATCAACCCGCCCTTTCCGCGCACGGCGACCACGCCATGTATCTGCCCGTCGCGGCCCACGTGCATCTGTAACACCACGGTTCCGTTGGCCACCGTGTTCGGCGGATACTTCGCATAACTCGCCTGCGACAGGTCCGCGGGCTGGAAATCTCCAACCGCTCCCGCTGCCGGCGGTTGGAGCGAAAGCCCGGGCAATCCCACCCCACTCGGATTATAGGGATTGAATACCGCCTCCACGCGTACCGTTCCGGGCACTCCCTGTCCCTCGACCATCGCGGGAGTAAATTGCCAGGTCTTCACCGCCGCCACCGTGCCCTCCGTGAAGGGCGGCAGGTCGCGGATTACGATTACGTTTTGTACCGCGCCAGTTGCATCCACGCGCACATCCACGGTCACGAACCCCGGCGTCTTGGCGTTGATCGGATATCCGATATCCCCGGCCTGAGCGATTCCCGCCGCGTGATATTTTCCGCTTCCCTGCCCGCGCACCCACACTCCCGCCGCTAAGCTCGCCACCAGCAGCAACACCGCCGGCGCCACCCATGCTCGCCTCATGGCTTCCTCCACTTCTGCGCCGCCACCTTATCACAAACTGCTCAGTCCGGCTTCGTCACTTCGCCCGCTCAGGGATCTCCGAAATCTCTCATTTGCCGCCTCTTTACTTCCTGTGGCTCGGTAACCCGCTTTCCCCCTGATCTTCGCTGTTCTTGTTGTAAACTTTCTTCGGTCGCTCTCATCCTGAGTGTGAGGTCATCGTGCTTCCCACCGGCCGTTTCCCCCGGTTCGCCGTCGCAGCGTGCCTCTTTTTTGGGCTGCTCCTGGTCCTTGATCTTGTCTTCGTTTCTTCCGCACCTGCGGAGTTGCTCGCGTCCAACTCGCTCGACCTCCTGGTTGTCGGGCTGACTTCCATTTGTGCTTTTTACGCCGCTCGCCGGTCCTCCGGCTATCCCCGCCAACTCTGGCTGCTTCTCGCGGTCGCGCTCACCCTCGAAGCCCTCGGGCAGGGCATCAGCTCCTACTATCAGAGTTTCGTTCCCGCCGAAGCCCACAACCCGTGGCCCTCGGACATTCTGTTCTTCGTTTGGGCCGCTCCCGTCTTCATGATTTTTCTTCCTCGTGCCGACGAGGACTCCCCCGGCATCGACTCCATCCGCCTTCTCGATTTTCTCCAAGTCGCCATCTTCGCGGTTACTCTGTACCTCTACTTCTTCTACTCCCCCTCGCGCTGGCGCACCAATCAGCCCGCCGTGCTTCGCGAGATTCTTCTTCTCTATATTTCTCGCGACGTCATCCTGTCGCTCGCTTTTTTCCTGCGCTCCCGTTCCTCCATCCCTCCGTGGCTTCGCTCTTTTTGCCGCACGCTCTCCGCGGCGTTTTTCTTCCTGGTTCTTGCCGAAATCGAATACCTCCTTGCGATCATTGATATCCGCATCGCCGCGGGTTGGGGCGACCTCATCTGGATGGTGCCTTGCTTCCTGATCCTCTGGGCTGCGGTGACCTGGACGCAACCTGCCGACACCACCGCGCCCTTTGCCGCCTCCCCCTTGGGCAGCCTACTGAGTTCCCAGATCCTCCCCATCGGTATCCCTCTGCTGGTCATTTTTATGGCCCGCGCGATTGGCCGCGAACAATTTCTCCTCGCGTGGCTCGCCGTGGCCGCCTCGGTTCTGTGTTCTTCCATTCGGCTGATTCTCACCAATCGCCGCCAGCGGCGCATCTCCGGGAATCTCCTGAGTGCCGAACGCGCGCTGCGCAGGTCCGAAGAAGTGCTCTCCACCGCCTTCCGCAATAGCCCCGATGCCTTCAGCATTAACCCTTTTCCCGAAGGCCCATACCTCGAAGTCAACGAGGGCTACACCCGCCTCACCGGTTACACCCGCGAGGAAGCCCTCGGCAAAACGCCTCGCCAGATGAATCTTTGGGTCGATTTCGATAAGCGCGATTGCGTCCTTGCCGCGCTCCGGGAGGTCGGCCAGATCCGCGATTTCGAGTTTCGCTTCCGCACCAAATCCGGCCAGCTTCGCACCGGGCAGATGAGCGCCTCCGTCGTCGAAATCCGCGACCAGCAATGCGCGCTGGTCATCGTTCGCGACGTGACCGAACGCAGGCAAGCCGAAGATATTCTCCGCACCAGCGAGGAGCGCTTCCGCTCGCTGGTCCGCGACCTGTACTTCGCCGTCGTTCTCCACACTCCCGACGCTGTCGTCGAGTTCGCCAATCGCGCCGCGCACCGTATGCTCAATCTCCCCGAGGGCACTGCGGTTGGCAAATCTCTATTCGAACTCGGCATCCACGCGGTGTCCGAGGACGGCACACCCCTTCCATTCAAAGAACACCCCGTGCCATATGTCCTTCGTACCCGTGTCCCCATTCGCGATGGCTTGATGGCCTTCCGCCGCTCCGGCTCCGATCGTATCTTCTGGCTCTTTGGCAGCTCGGTGCCGCAATTCGATGGCAACGGCAACATCATCCGGGTGATCACCTCCTTCGCCGACGTCACCGAAATGAAGAACGCCGAGCGTGCCATCCACAGCCTCTCCACGCAACTACTCAAGCTGCAGGATGAAGAGCGCCGGCGCATCGGCCGCGAGCTTCACGATGGCTTGGCGCAAACCGTGCTCGCCATCAATCTCAGCCTGGCGCAGGTCCGTCAGTCGCTCTCCTCGCCAGAAGAAGTCGCTCTCCGTTCTCTCGACCGCGCCCGCGCGCTGACGCTGCAGATGTCCCGCGAGATACGCACTCTCTCTTATCTTCTGCACCCGCCTCTTCTCGACGATCTCGGCCTGGTTTCCGCTTTGAAGGAATATGTGCACGGCTTCAGCGAACGCAGCGGGATTAAGACCGAACTGCTTGCGCAAACCGATTGCGATCGACTGGCGCAGCCGCTCGAAATTGCTTTTTTTCGTATCGTCCAGGAGAGTCTCGCCAACATTCAGCGTCATTCCGGTAGCGCTACCGCGCAGATACGCCTAACCCAAAAAGACTCCCTGCTCACTTTGGAAGTCGCCGACCAGGGTCATGGCATTCAGAACACCGCGCGGTTGCCGCAATCCAACCCAGTCATTCCGAGTGAAGTCCTCGAACCGAGGAACCCCTGGTTGGATACTCCGCCCTTGCAAGCCCTGAGCCTCGAAAGGTTATCTGAGAGTGGGTCTTGGGGTAACCCGCTGAACGCGAGCCCACCCGATGCCCTAACTTCCACAACTCACAATTCAGCAATCCCTGGTCACGAATCACCAAGCACGAATCACGATGCACCCGTCCCCACACACGAACCGCGCATCCCCACTCTCGGCGTGGGCATCCCCGGCATGCGCGAACGCATGTCGCAGCTCGGCGGCAGGCTCGAGATTATTTCTGGTCCCACCGGCACCACCATTCGCGCTACTATCTCCCTGCCGCCCAGCGCTTCGACGGAGCCGTTGCATGTCTCTAGTTCGTATCCTGATCGCGGATGATCATTCCGTGGTCCGCGCCGGCCTGCGTGCTTTGTTGGAATCGCGCTCCGAGTGGGAAGTGTGTGGCGAAGCTTCCGACGGCCGAGAAGCTGTTGAGAAGGCCACAAAGCTCAAGCCCGATGTCGCCATCCTCGACATCGGCATGCCCCTCCTCAGCGGCGTCGAAGCCACCCGCCGGATTCGTTCCGCTTCGCCCTCCACGGAGATTCTAATTCTGACCATGCACGAATCCGATGACCTTGTGCAGCAGGTAGTACAAGCCGGCGCTCGTGGCTATATCCTCAAGGACGAGGCCGACCGCATTCTGCTCGCCGCCGTCGAAGCGGTCCGTCATCACAAGCCTTATTTCTCTACTCGTCTCTCCGCCATCGCCCCTGACGACCTGCCGCTCCCCGCTACTGATGGCGGCAGACCTCCACGCGCCCGACTCACTCCGCGCGAGCGTGAAATCCTGCAGCTCCTTGCCGAAGGCAAATCCAACAAAGAAGTCGCCACGCTCCTCAACATTAGCGTCAACACCGCCGAAGCTCACCGCGCCAATATCATGCTCAAGCTCGGCCTGCACTCTTTAGCCGAACTCGTCCACTACGCCATCCGCAACCAAATCATCAACCCCAAGTAGCACCGGCGCTTCTCTGGGGGCATCTAGGGGTTGGACTTGGGACTGGCCCGCGATCCCGGCATCGGTGTCGGGCAGCCAGGCTCGCGTTAATTTCTCCTCATTCAATGTTTTTTCTCGTAGCTCCTAGTGCTATTTCAGTAGGCATTCCATTCCATTTCATGTTTCCTGCCGTTCCTGCACCATTGGTTGATCAGGTCTGGTTCGGGAAAGATGAAATCTATCCGTGTTTTGATTGCCGACGATTCCCCCACAGCGCTTCGCTCTGTGTGTGATTACCTTGAATTCGCCGGCGGGTTTGAGATCGTGGGAACCGCCAGTGACGGCTTGAACGCTGTGCAACTTGCATCCGCCCGCAAGCCCGATTTGGTCCTCCTGGATCTCAGCATGCCGCGGGTTAACGGGCTGGAGGCTGCACAGCAAATCCGCCTCTCCAGTCCGGACCTGCGGGTGATCATCTTTTCCGAGCTCAACGGCCTTTCTCTTGCGGACGAGTGTCGCCGCCATGGCGCGGACTCTTTCGTTCACAAGAGCCATTTGCCGGACCGCTTGCTCCCGGAAATTGAGCGTCTGTTCTCTTCCGGGGAAGTGGGCCGTTCGCAGACCAGCAACAACTAGCGGTTGGAGTTGTCGCCGAGAGCCGGGCTTCGCGGCGATTCAGACGCTACCTGCGTGCCAATTATTTTTGTGAGGAGGAATCGTAGAAGCAATCTCATACCGAGACCCCCTGGTTGGGCAGGGCTATGAGACCAGCGCTAGAAAAACGTAAGACCAATGCAAGATCCTGCTTTCGAAATTCTCTTTTTGGGCGAAGACCGATCCTGGTCGCAACTCACTCAAGCTTTTCTTGAAGCTCCGGATTCCTCCCTGCATATCCGTCGGGTCGATTCGCTTGCCGCTCTCTTCCAGGACCTCGCGGACGGCCGTTGCCACGGGCTGCTCATCGATGCCCACGCCTGGAATTTTCGTGGACTGCACTACGTGGAAAAAGTTCGCTCTGAATATCCGGTCTTCCCCATCATTGCGCTGCACTCCGATTCCGTGGCGGACCTCGATGCCAAAGCCGCCCATTGCGGCGCCTCACGCTCGCTTCCTTTTGCGCGCCTCTCCACGGATTCCCTTCGCGCGGCCCTCACCGCGATCCTCGATGAAAGTAAGTTCCAGTCGATTCTCGAACGGAATCCGCTCAGGCCCGTTCCCCTCAACGATTCCGGCACTGTGGCCATGACCTTCTCCAAAAATCAGGTCATCACCCACGCCCTGAATAATCTTCTCTGCGTCATCTCCGCCAACGCCGAGCTCCTCGCTGACCAATTCGCCGCCGATTCTCGGGACGCTCGCCCGCTCACGGAAATCAAAAAGGCCGCTAAATCCGCGGCCGCTCTCATGCGCCACCTCAAGTAGCACCGCCACTCCTCTTTGGCGTGAGCCTCGAAGGAGGCAACGAAAGTGCGGGAGCTCCGGAAAGGCAGGCGGATTACATCCGCCCCTGGAAGAGCAGCACCAGAGCCGATGCGGGGATCGGCGTTCCCGAATTTCGTTAACTCCTTCGCTATCTATCCTACCCCGTTTCTTTACTCAACCTGTTCCTCTGACCTATGCTATTTCTCGTCAGGAGTGCTCATGCAGACCCTCCGCTCCGCTCTGCTCCCTTCCATTCTCCTTACCCTGATGCTCCCGTCCCTGGCCTTTTCGCAATCGCCCCCCGCCGATTTTTCCGCAAACTCCTCTAGTTCCCTCGAAGCCGCGCCGCCCGCAAAAGCATTTTTCCGGGACTACCACGAACTCTCGCTGTACACCGGCCAGTCCTTTGGCTACGTACAGCTCCTCAGCAGCCTCCCGGATCAGCGTTTATTCATGATTGGCGGGCGTTGGACCTCGCACTTCTTCGATCTGCCTCACACCACGGTAAATTGGAACGCGGACGTCAAGCCATTGGCTCTTTACTCCAACGACTATTACCAACAGACGGGATTCACTTACATCGCTGGACCGCGCCAATACACCTACGGCGGTGGTGGTGGCATCGGCTTGCAATTTCTTCCGCATCAGCGCCACGGTTTTCAGCCCTTCTTCGATGTTGATGGCGGCTTCCTCGCCTTCACCAAAGACACGCCCATTCCCAATTCCCGGCGCGTCAACATCACCTTCGACTTCGGCCCGGGCTTCTACATCCCCGCCGGTCACAACCAGTCCATCAAGACTGGCGCGCAATTCTTCCATTTTTCCAACGCCGACACCGCCCGGCGCAATCCCAGCTTCGACAGCGTGCTGATCTACGTCGCCTACTCGTTCCGCAACATCCACCTCTCCCACCATTCTCAGTAAGCAGGGAGGGCAGGAGAAGAGGTCGGATGCGATTTGCAGGGGGAGTTCCTTGCTTTCTTGCCTCATTCATTTCCTTCACTCTTCACCGCTCCATGCGCGATCACCCATGCCACAAATCCGCTGGGCGCATTTTTCACTCCTTGCACGTTGGCTCCTTTCACGCTCTGCAATTCTCCCCACTTCACCCCCTGCAGATTCACATTCCGCAAATCGGTATTCTCGAGGCTCGCCCCGGTTAGATCCACGTTCTTCAAATCCGCCCCGGTAAAGTCCGCATCATTCAACACACTTCGCGCCAACGAAGTCCCTTCCAGTCGCGCTCCTCGAAAGTTCGCGCTTCGCAAACTCGCATCCTCCAGATTTGCTTCCAACAACACCGCCTGCCGCGCATCCGCCGCGTCAAAATTCGCCCGCGCCAATTTCCCTCTCGGCAACCGCACTCCCATCAGAAACGCCGACGACAGATTCACCCCCACCAGCGATATGCCATCCGCATTCAATTCCTCCAGCGCCTCGATCCGCCCTCCATTTCCGCCCTTGCCTTCTGCCGCATCGATCACCTGCCAGGCCTGGTAATGTTTCTGCTTCCGCCGGTCTCCCGATTCCATGAAATAAAAAATCACCGCCACCAGCACACCCAAGCTGCTCAAGTATTCCAAAAGCTCCAGGAATCTCCAGTTGCTCAGCGCATACACCGCCCAGGCCAGCCAATACTCCACCATCGCAAACGGCACCAGCCATCCGTGCGTGATTTTCGCCCGCCATTCACTCCAACTCCCCGGCTTCTCCCTCCGGATGTAGACCTGCATTCCTGCCTCTCCTCCACGTGCATACGATCGAATGACTCGACCGACGTTACACCTCTTCACCGCAAACGTTCCAGCTCGACTAGCTCGACCAGCTCTCCTTTACTTCCGCTTCGCTCCTCCACTACTCTTCTCCGGGTATGTCGACCCTCAACCACCAACTCAAGCTCATCTCCCGTCCCACGGACCTTATCACTCCCGAGGTTCTGCAACTGACCGAATCTCCCATTCCCTTGCTGGCCGCCGACCAGGCCCTGGCGCGTGTGAAATACCTCTCCATCGATCCGACCATGCGCGTGTGGATGGCGGATGTGCCCCAATACATGCCGCCGGTCCAACTCGGCGAAGTCATGCGCGCGCTGGGAGTTGCTGAAATCGTCGAATCCCGGCACTCCGATTTCAAGAAGGGCGACAAGATTACCGGCTTCACTGGCCTTCAGCAATTCGTGCTGCTCACGCCGGCGGACGCCCACACGTTTCGCAAACTCCCGTCCATCCCCTTCCTCGCGGACTATCACTTCCTCGCCACTCTAGGCATCAACGGCCTCACCGCATACTTTGGTCTTCTGGACATTGGCAAGCCGCAGCCCGGCGAAACCATCGTCGTTTCAGCCGCCGCAGGCGCCACCGGCAGCATCGCCGGACAAATCGGCAAGATCCACGGCTGCCACGTCGTAGGCATCGCCGGCGCGGATGAAAAATGTAAGTGGATTAAAGACGATCTTGGCTTCGACGCCGCCATCAATTACAAGTATCCCGACTGGAAGGAAAAACTTATCGCAGCTACGCCCCAGGGTGTCGATATCAACTTCGAAAACGTTGGCGGACCCGTCATGCAAGCTGTTTTAGATCGCATGAATCTTCACGGCCGCGTCGTGCTCTGCGGGCTAATCTCCGGCTACACGCGCAACGACCCGGCCCTCGCCAGCTTTGCTCAGGTGCTGATCAAGCGTCTCCGCGTGCAAGGCTTCATCATCCTGGATTACGCCCCGAAATTCATGGATGCTGCGAAACAACTGGGAATGTGGAAAATGAAGGGCCAACTGAAAGACAAACAAACCATCCTGAAAGGTCTAGACAAAGCGCCCCAAGCCATTAACATGCTCTTCCAAGGCGACAACATCGGCAAGCTCTTAATCGAACTCTTTTAGGGGATCGGAACTTTGCCTCCGATAATGCAGATTGCTAGAAAACGACACCCGGCGGGTCGCCGTGCCGCTAGGCTTCCGCCCCCCCGCGCCGAAGCGCGGACCGCCTCACAGAAGGCGGCCCATGCAGCAGCTGGAACAGACGAGGTAAGAAGTAGAGAAGCAAGCAGAAGCAAAGGAATCCAGGGGAGTTCATCATTACTACATAGTTACTTACCATTTCATTACTTTTGAAACTGCTGCTGAGCTTTCTTCCGCTCCTCATCCATCCGTTGCACCATGGACTCGAATTTCGGCTTCTGCTCGTCTGTCAGCAACGCGCGCATCTCATCACGGGCCTTTTCCCGAGCCCGGTCGACGTCCTGCTCGGCCTTTTCGCGAATTTCCTTCATATCTTGGTGCGCGCCGCGAATGATCTCGTCCATCTTCGCGCTTTGCTCCGGGGTCAAACCAATTTCTTTGGTCATATCCGCCACGCGTTTGGCGCGCCGCTCCGGTTCGCTCATAGGTGCCGGGTTCGTCAGCGTTGCCGCGTAACTCCGATGCCCAAAACTGTACCCAAACACTGCACCAATGGCTGCTCCCACCAGAAACACCACCGCCAGCCACATCCGTGCCTTGCGCAGGGCGTCCCGGTTCATGGCAACCGCCCCTCATGCACGCTCATCACGATATCGTCGTTCATCGGTGCCACAGGACCGGCCTCAAAAATTCCTTCCGCCGCGCTCATCTGCGGATTCTGCGATTGGCTGGCCCGGCGAACTTGGAATGCCCACGTGCCACCCAACATCAGCAACAGGGTGGCGAAGGCCACGACACGGGGCGCCAGCCGTCTCACGCCATTCCAGAACCCATTTTCCCGTTCTTCTATTTCCTGTTCTTGCGTGGTGATCGCTTGCATCACCCGCCGGGTGAACCACGGGCCCGCTTCCGGCAACAGTTCGGGCATGGGCTGCAGTGCCCGGCGCGTTTCCACCAAATCCCGCAACGCCGCTGCACATCCCTCGCACTTCACTGCGTGGTCCCTGGCCTCAGCCGGTAACCGCTCGAGCAGCATCTCGTCGGTCATGTCTCTCGAAAGGTCCACCGGCAAGGCTTCCAATTCGTTTAAGAAACATTCGCAGTTCAATTTTGCACCTTTGGACATTTCCTTGGTTACCTCGTTTCTCCCCTGGCCGATTCCTTCGCCGTCGGCTCCTTAGACACCGGCGGCTCGCTTCTTCCTCCGCAGCTTCTCCGCAATCCGCTGACGTGCCCGGAACAATCTCACTTTCACCGTATTCGCGTTGCTTCCGGTTATCTCCGCGATCTCTTCTACGGTGAATCCTTGCACTTCCTTTAGGACCAGCATCGCGCGGTCCCGTTCATCCAGGCAGTCGAGCCACTGGTCTAACTGCTCCTTCGCCTCTAATCGGTCGCTTACGTTCGGCGCAAATTCGGCTCGCTGCTCGGTTGCGTGATAGGCGTGCGCCTGCTCCTCGTTCAGTTCCGATTCGAACACCAGGGGTCTTACCTTCTTCTTCCGCAGCAGGTCCCAGCATTCGTTCACCGTTATTTTGTATAACCAGGTGCTGAATGCAGACCGCTGGTCGAACCGCTTCAAGGAAAAGTAGGCCTTCAAAAATACCTGTTGCGCTATATCCTCTACGTCCTCGCGGTTCCTCAGGATTCCTCCCGCCACCGCAAAAACTCGCCCTTGATGCTTGGCTACGAGCACTTCAAACGCTTCCTTATCTCCGTGCTGTGCCCGGGTGACCAGTTCCCGGTCATCCGCGTGCCTCTTTACCCTTTCCTCGGCCTTTAGGGCCTCAGCCGCCACCGGCACACCGGTCTCCTCTGATTTTGGGACGTTGGCCATCTCTCTTTGGTTACGCTATTCTACAGCCCCTGTCCATCTCCCCGCCGCCACCGCCGCCGATGACATTCCCGTTTCACACCGCGGATCCGCTCTTGCTGTAGTATCCGTTCCGCCCTGTTATTTTCCCCTACGGTTTCTGGCGCTTTTCCACTGGCACATTTCAGACCGCTTAGAAAATTGCTCTTGCAATTGATAACTAACTATCGAATACTCAACCCATGATTATCGGTGACAGGCTTCGCGCTCTGCGCGAAGAAAAGAAACTCTCGCAGGGCGATATCGAGAAGCGCACTGGCTTACTCCGTTGTTACATCTCTCGCGTTGAAAATGGCCACACGGTCCCGGCCATCGAAACGCTGGAAAAGCTGGCTCGCGCCCTCGAATGCCCACTTTATCAACTCTTCTACGACGGCGAGGAGCCCCCTCAACTGCCCAACCTGCCTAAGCGGAAGTCGTCGGACGACATCGCCTGGGGCACCTCGGGCAAAGAGGCTCGTTACCTCAACAAGCTTCGCCGCTTGCTAAGCAAAGCCGACGATGAGGATCGCAAGCTGCTTCTCTACATGGCCCAGAAAATGGCCAATAGGTAGTGGCTTCTTTCGGAGGCGTCCGTCCGAAAACAACCTGCTTGAGCGATCCAGGCCGCGATGCCCTGCCCATGGCGGCCTTTTCGCATTCTAGATTCCTGGGAATCCTTTAACGCCTTATCCGTGCGCTCAAATTTTCTTCCCTTCTTACTCCCATTCAATTGTGCTTGGTGGTTTACTGCTGATGTCGTACACCACGCGCGTCACCCCGGGCACTTCGTTCACGATCCGGGTGGAGATACGTTCCAGAACTTCGCCCGGCAGCCTCACCCAGTCCGCCGTCATGGCATCATCTGATTGCACCACCCGCACCGCCACCGTCAGGCCATACGTCCGGCCGTCTCCCATCACCCCTACGCTGCGCACCGGCAGCAGCACCGCGAAAGCCTGCCATACCTTCTCGTACCACCCCGCCTGGCGGATCTCCTCCACCACCACTGCGTCCGCTTCTCGCAGGGTATTTAAATCGGGACGGCTGACTTCGCCTAATAACCGAACTGCTAAACCGGGTCCGGGAAAGGGATGTTTGACCAGAATTTCTTCCGGTAAACCCAACTCTTTTCCAATGCTCCGCACTTCGTCCTTGAATAAATCCCTCAGCGGCTCGATCAGCCCAAAAGGCATCTTTTCGGGCAATCCACCCACATTGTGGTGCGTCTTGATGGTCGCCGAAGGTCCCTTAACCGACACAGATTCAATTACATCCGGGTATAACGTCCCCTGCACCAGGTACTTGATGTCCCCGCCTGCTTCATCCTTCTGAATGCGCTCCGCTTCGCTGGCAAACACATCAATGAACTGGTTCCCGATGATCTTCCGCTTCCGCTCCGGGTCGCTGACACCTTTCAACTTCTCTAGAAACCGGTCCGTGGCATCCACTCCCACCACATGCAACCCCAGCCGTTCCCGGTACATTTCCAGCGTGTGTTCGAACTCGTTTTTCCTTAGCAACCCGTTATTGACGAACAGGTTGGTCAGCCGCTTGCCCATCGCGCGGTGTACTAGGACTGCCGCCACCGTGGAATCCACCCCCCCGCTCAGCCCGCAGATCGCGTGGTGCGTTCCCACCGTCGCCCGAATCGCCTCAACCGCCTCCTCAATGAATGCCGCCCCGCTCCACTTCGGCTCCGCTTTGCACACCGTAAACAGGAAATTCCGCAGAATCTCCGTGCCGCGCTCGGTGTGCTTCACTTCCGGGTGGAACTGCACGGTATAAATCTTCCGTTGGGGATCCTCCGCCGAGGCAATCGCATTCGCGGTTTTCCCGGTGGCATGAAAACCTTGCGGCAGCGCGTGGACGTTATCCCCGTGGCTGTTCCAAATCTTTAAATTTGCAGGAAAATCCCGAAACAGGTGGCTTTCGCAGTTCTCCACATGCAACTGCGCCGGGCCATACTCCCGTCGCTCTGCCGGTTCCACCTTTCCACCCAGATTCTTCGCCACCCATTGCATCCCATAACAAATGCCTAGCACCGGGATGCCCATCGCCAGCACGCCCGGATCGCACTTCGGCGCGTCTTTGTCGTACACCGAGCTTGGCCCACCCGACAAAATAATGCCCGCCGGCTGCAGCTTTCGAATTTCTTCCAGCGCAACGGTGCACGGCAGAATCGCGCTAAACACCTGCTGCTCGCGCACCCGGCGAGCAATCAACTGCGTGTACTGCCCCCCAAAGTCCAAAACCACAATCCCGCCCAACTCCGCCTTCATTTTCCCCACTTGTTTTTCGGCTTGCCCTCGTGCGGCTCCATCCATCCGTGTACCTCACTTGGGAGTGCGGCGGCTCTTTGGCTCTTCACCGCACCACAATATTCAACAACTTATCCGCCACAAAGATGACCTTGGCGATTGCTCGCCCGGCCAAATGCGCAGCGACTCCGGGGTCCGCCTTCGCCAACGCCAGAACTGCTTCCTCTGACGCGCCCGCGGCCACCTTGACGCGGCCGCGCACTTTGCCCAGCACCTGCACCACAATTTCTACTTCTTCATCTTTCGCCAACTCCGGGTCATACGCCGGCCAGCTCACGGTCCACAATCCGGCGCGGTGCCCCAGCATCTCCCACAACTCCTCCGCCAGATGTGGCGTAAGGGGTGCCATCATCAACACCAGAATCTCCAGCACTTCTTTCTTCACTTCCGCGCGCACGCTCGCGCCCGCCGCGTAAACCGCATTCGTCAAGTCCATAATCTGCGCAATCGACGAATTGAAGTGCCACCGCGTCTCAAAATCATGACTCACCCGTCGCAAAGTCTGATGAGCCTTTCGCAGCAATCCCTTCTCGCTTTCATTCAGCCCACCCGCTGCGCTGGCGGGGCCCGCGAAGCTTTCCGCTGCCTTGTCCACCAATCTAAACACTCTATTCAGAAAACGCCACGACCCTTCAATGGCTTCCTCGCTCCACTCCAAATCCTTCTCCGGAGGCGCGGCGAATAGCGTGTAGAGGCGGCCGGTATCCGCGCCATACTTCTCCGCCATTTCAATGGCGCCCACCACATTTCCTTTGGACTTGGACATCGCCACGCCGCCCTTTTGCACCATTCCTTGAGTAAACAGGCGGGCGGCAGGTTCGCTATGCCGAATTAGTCCAAGATCGCGCATGACCTTGCACCAGAACCTGGAATAGAGCAGGTGCAAGATGGCATGGGTGATTCCGCCGATGTACTGATCGATGGGGAACCAATATCCCACCTTCGCCGAATCGTAAGGCCCCTGGTCATTGTGTGGATCGCAGTAGCGGTAGAAATACCAGGACGAATCCACGAACGTGTCCATGGTGTCCGATTCCCGGCGCGCCGGGCCGCCACACTTCGGGCATTTCACATTCACGAAGTCCGGATCGGTGGCCAGCGGAGATTGCCCTTCGCCGGTCAATATCGGATGGGGCGGCAGAAGCACGGGCAGATCGGCATCAGGCACCGGGACCATGCCATCGTTGCCGCAATAAATAACGGGAATCGGCGTGCCCCAATAGCGCTGCCGGGATATGCCCCAATCCCGCAACCGGAAGATGATTTCTTTTTTTCCGAATGCGCGCGCTTCGGCGTCGGCAGCCATTTTCTCGATGGCCTCTTCGCTCGTCAGGCCAGAGTAGGGGCCGGAATTGACGCTGATGCCATAGCCGGTGAATGGTTCGATTGTAGGTGCGAGGTCGCTCGGTTTCACTACGACGGGAATGGGCAAGCCGAACTTCTTCGCAAATTCAAAGTCGCGTTCGTCGTGAGCGGGTACGGCCATGATGGCGCCCGTACCGTATTCCATCAGGACGAAATTTCCTACCCAAACGGGGATTTTTTCCATGTTGAAGGGACTGATGGCGTATCGACCGGTGAAGAAGCCGTCCTTCTCGGCGGTGGCGATGTCTTCCATTTTTACCGAGGTGCGGCGCATCTCCGTGAGTTTTTCTTGCGACGCGACCTGCTGGGGAGTGCCCGCGATGAGCGTGTCGACGACCGGGTGATTGGGCGCGAGGATTAGCGCGCTGGCACCGTAAATGGTGTCGATGCGGGTGGTGAAAATTTCGATTTTTCCCGCTGCGGGCACACTGTCCATGGCGAACCAGACTTTTGCGCCGGTGGACTTCCCGATCCAGTTGCGCTGCATGGTGATGACCCGTTCCGGCCATCCACCCTCCAGCAATTTCAAATCATCCAGCAACTGGTCCGCATACGCCGTGGTCTTCAAGAACCATTGCTCAATCTCCCGCGCCTCCACCAACGTATCTTCATGCCGCCAACAGTAGCCGCCATTCACCACCTGCTCATTCGCCAGCACCGTGCAACATTTCGGACACCAATTCACGCGGCCCTTTTTCTTGTAGGCGATCCCGCGCTCCAGCATGCGCAAAAAGAACCACTGGTTCCACTTGTAGTATTCCGGCTCGCAAGTGGAAATTTCCCGCCGCCAATCGTACGAAAAGCCAAAGCGCCGCAGTACTCGCTGAAATTCCGCAATATTGTTGTTGGTCCAAATCCGCGGGTGGGTGTGATTCTTGATGGCGGCATTTTCGGCAGGTAATCCGAACGCGTCCCAGCCCATCGGATGGATCACGTTGTACCCCTTCATGCGCTTTACACGCGCAACGACGTCCCCAATGGCGTAGTTGCGCATGTGCCCCATGTGCAGCGTGCCCGAGGGATACGGGAGCATCTCCAGCACATAATATTTTGGTTTTGTTGGATCCGCTTCGGACTCAAACACGCGGTGGTCATTCCACCGCTTTTGCCACTTCGCCTCAATCTCCTGCGGCTTGTAATCCCCCACGTTTTCCCCGCCCCTTTGGAGTGCAGCGCCTCGCTCGCCCTGAGCCAAGCGAAGGGCCGCCGCTGTTACCGTCGAAACCCGCGCATTAGCCTTCCACATCCACCATCCGCGCCAAACCCAACCCCTCATCCAGCACCCCAAAAAACTGACATCCCGGCCAATGCGAGGGATCTCTCTTCGATCAGCGGTCCTGCCGCAAACTCTGCTCCGGCCTCCTTACTTCGTCTTTTTCTTCTTCCCCGGCAAATGCCGCGCACTGTGCTTCTTCCCCGCCTTCGCCATCGCCTTCTTGATCGCCGGCGTCATCATCGAGAATCCCTTCTCCACCTCCGGCCCTTCCACCCCCGCCAGTTCCCACAGTTTTGCCACGTTGCGCCGGTCATCGCCCACATCGTCAATCGGCGTCTCCAAAATAAACGCCCGCCCCGGCAATCCCTCCGGCGGCACGGTACCCAATCGCGGGTGCTTTAGAATCCGTCCAAACGCCGCGGTGCCAATTTTTCCTTCCCCAATATGCGCATGACGATCCACGCGCCCGCCCAACGAAATCTTCGAATCATTGGCATGAATCACGGGCACGTTTTCCAACCCAATCGACCGGTCAATCGCATCCATGGTCTGTTCCAGCCCGGTTTCGCTGCGAATGTCGTAGCCCGCCGCCAGCAAATGCGCCGTATCCAGGCACGCGCCTACTTGCAACGGCCGGTCGTCCGTGCGATCGCTCCCCGCGCCGCGATTGCATCCACTCACAATCGCCGCCACTTCTTCCAGTCGCGATCCCACCGAGCTTCCCATGCCCGCGGTGTTCTCAATCAAAATCCGCATGTGACCCAACGGCACCCGCTTCGCCGCCTGTTTCACCGCGTCCACAATCGACGCAATCGCGCTTTCCACGCTCACATCACCGCGCGCCCCCGGGTGCACCACGATATAATCCGCGCCCAGCGCCACGCCCCGCACCAACTCCTCATGAAACGCCTGGATGGACCGCGTGCGCAGCATCGGTTGCGTCGCCGCCAGGTTCACCAGGTAATTCGCATGAATCACTAGCGGCCCTAGTTGCAACTCCTCCCGCCGCGCCCGAAATGCCTTCGCGTCCGACGCCGGGATCCGCACCGTCGCTCCCTGCCACATCCGCGGACTCGCCGAGAAAATCTGTACTGCGTTTGCTCCCAACTTCTTCGCCGACTCCAGCGCGTTCAGGTAACTTCCCGCGATTGAAGTGTGAATGCCAATCCGCACGCTCCCGTCCATCCAGACAGGTGCCTGTGGCTCCGGTTCCGGCTGAGGGATATACTCCTCGTCCGCCTCAAAAATCGTATTGTCGACCAAGGGATATTCCGCCATACCCACTCTTTCTACCGGCTTCTCGCCTCTATCCTTAAACTTACTATTCTACCACACCGCCTTTTTTTAGAGGGCGGTAGCGAGCCGCGGCTTCCGCGTAGCACAGGCGTTCCTGCCTGTGCTACGTTCTCCCAACACGCAAATGCATCCGGGCACAAAATCCGCTCTGAGCCTGCGCCGCTATGAAGAAAAGGCGGGCGGCATAGAGCCGCCCCTACAAGTCCAAAACTCTTCGACCTTTGAATTTTTACACTTCTTCCCTTGCTCCTGATTCCAAACCTGCGCCATCCTATCGCCCATGTCGACGACTCCGCCTCCCAACCCCGCTCCCAACGTCCAGCAAGTTGTTCCGTTCTTCATGGTCGCGGACATGCCGCGCTCCCTACGGTTCTATATCGAAGGCCTGGGCTTCGCGCTGAAAAACAAATGGACGCCGGACCATCCCGGCAAAATCCGCTGGTGTTGGCTGGAACTAGGCGGCGTCGCGCTGATGCTTCAGGAGTACCATCTCGGCCGTATCCCGCAGGAAAAACGCGGCACCGGCGTTTCTCTCTGTTTTACGTGCCAAGACGCCGTCGCCCTCTATCACGAGTTTCGTTCCCGGGGACTCGACCCCAAAGAACCCTTCGTCGGCAACTCCATGTGGGACTGCGCCATCACCGACCCGGACGGCTACTCCCTCCACTTCGAATCGCCCACCACCGTCCCCGAAGAAACCAAACTCTCCGAGCTTCGGCGCTAACCTCGTGCGAACGATGCCTAGTAGCCCCGGCTTTTAGGAAAATCAGGCGGCGTAACCCTTCGAAGCTCAGGGCGAGAAGCCGCCCCTACAGTACGTTTGATCAGGTCTACTTCTTCGACAAGCTCCGCACATAATTGACCACATCCCAAATCTGCTTCGGCTGCATGCGTCCCTCTTCCCCGCTCATCTGTCCTTTGCCGTTCGCAATGATCGAATAAATCTCACCATCCGTCAGCGTCTTCAACGAATCCGCATCCCGATAATCCTTCAACTTCAATTTCATATCCGCGGCTAAATCCCCGTCGCCCGCTCCCGTCTTCCCATGACACATCGCGCAATCCGATCCGTAGGCCTTTTTTCCCGCTGCTATCGAAACCGCCGTCGGCTTCGTGGGATTCACCTTTGCGGCATCCGCCGCGCTCTTCGCATCCGCGGCCGCAGCGGTAGCGGCTTTATCCTCCGCGGGTTTCTGCGCTTCCTGAATAAGAACGTGCCACATCAGCAAGCCCGCGAGGCACACAAATGTCCATTTCATGCCCATCCCCCTGCTTCACTTGTCTCGCAACGGTCCTTCGGGCCGAAGTGGCCCCAAGTATAGTCCCGAGTACCCCCGCCGCACTCTTATTCTTCTTCGCCTCTAGCGTCGACTGTTGGGTGGAAAAGGCAGGCGACGTAAAGCTGGGTAAAGCCGCCCCTGCAGGGCGATCCGCAGAGTGCCCACCCTCGTGCTTCTGAGGGTGGGTCTTGCCCCCCGGCTTACTTCCTTCACTTCCTTCCCCTGCTCTTCGCTATAATCTGTGCACCCTATGCCTATCTCTCCCGGCACCAAGCTCGGGCCTTACGTGATCCTATCTCCTCTCGGTTCCGGCGGAATGGGCGAAGTCTACCGCGCGCGCGACACCCGCCTCGATCGTGCTGTCGCCATCAAGATTCTCCCCACGCATCTCTCTGCTGATCCCGCACGCAAGCAGCGTTTCGAACGCGAAGCCAAAACCATCTCCGGCCTCAATCATCCCAACATCTGCACGCTTCACGACGTCGGCTCCCTCGACGGCCTCGATTACCTGGTCATGGAATGTGTCGAAGGCGAAAGCCTCGCGTCGCGCCTCGAGAAAGGTCCGCTGCCCACGGACCAGGTCCTCAAAATCGGCTCCGAACTTGCCGACGCCCTCGATCGCGCCCATCGCAACGGCATCGTTCATCGCGATCTGAAGCCCGCCAACATCATGCTGACCAAAGCGGGTAGCAAGCTTCTCGACTTCGGCCTCGCCAAGCCGACCGCGCCCCAAGCCACCCTCGCCACCCTCACGAGCGCGGCGCCGCAACACAATCCCGTCACCCAGGAAGGCACCATCGTCGGCACCTTCCAGTACATGTCGCCCGAACAGATTGAAGGCAAGGAACTCGACGCCCGCAGCGACATCTTCTCCCTCGGCACGGTCCTTTACGAAGCGCTCACCGGCAAGCGTGCCTTCGACGGCAAATCCCAGCTTAGTGTCGCTTCCGCCATTCTAGAAAAAGAGCCCGAGCCCATCACCACCATCATCCCGCTCACTCCTCCCGCACTCGATCACGCCATTCGCCGCTGCCTCGCCAAAGACCCCGACGACCGCTGGCAAACTGCTCGCGATCTCGCCCTCGAACTCCAGTGGCTCGCCAGTCCCACCGGGAGCACCGATTCGGCTCGACCCGTTCCCGCCGGCAAACCCAAAAACAAATTCACAAGATTAGTTCCCTACCTTATTGAAGCCGCGGCCATCATTGCCGTCGCCTTCATCGTCGGCCCCAAATTCTCGCGCAGCACAACTGCCATCGCCAATGCCACTCTCCGCGCCACGCTTCTTCCTCCCGATAAATCGCAATTCGCTTCCATCGAAACCGACGAAGGTGGGGTCCCCGCCGTCTCCCCCGACGGCCGTTATGTTGTCTCGCCAGTCCACGAAGGCGACGGCAAAGTCCGCCTCTGGCTTCGCCCACTGCAATCCACGGAAGGCAAAATCCTTCCGGGCACAGAAGGCTCCGGCCACGCCTTCTGGTCTCCGGACTCCCGCTCCATCGCTTTTTTCTCTTCCGGGAAACTCAAGCGCATCGATATCGACGGCAGCACTCCCTACAACATTGCCGACGCCTCTTTGGGCCGCGGCGGTTCGTGGAACTCCGACGGCACCATCCTCTTTTCTCCCTCGCAACTCTCGCCGCTGGTGAAAGTCCCTTCTTCCGGCGGCACGCCCGTTCAGGTCACCACTCTCGATAGCGCGAATGGTGTCAACAGCCATCGCTGGCCGCAGTTCCTCCCCGATGGAAAGCACTTCATCTTTATCGTGCGCTCCGACACCCAGTCCGGCCTTTACGTCGCTTCCCTTGACGATCCCAAACCAAAACTCGTTGTTCCCACCATCTTCAACGCCTCTTTCGTCGCTCCCGGTTATCTCCTGTTTGTCCGCGACGAAGCCCTCTTCGCTCAAAGATTCGATACTGCCGCTCTCACTCTTTCCGGCGAACCCCTGCCTCTTCCCGATCGTGTCGGTACTTTTTCGCCCGCCAGCAATGCCCTCTTTTCTGCCTCCAACACCGGCGTTCTCGCCTACTACCCCGCGCAATCCGCCGCCGGTGCCAATCTCGTCTGGTACGACCGCTCCGGTAAAAAATCCGACACCCTCACGCAGATGTTCCTCACCGCTTCTTCCATTTCGCCCGACGCTTCTCTCGCGGCCTTAAGCGCCTACGCGCCCAACGAATGGATTCCCAAGCTTTGGAAATTTGATCTTCAGCGCGGCAGCAAAACTCCGTTAACCCAGGGGCTCGGCACCGCTCCGGTGTGGTCTTTTGATAGCCAGTTCATTTATTACGCCAGCAGTCCATCGTCGGGCGCTCCCATGGGTCAGATTGCTAAAGTCAGCGTGGGTGGTGGCAATTCCGAAAAGGTTTTCGCAGTCGACGGGTATTCCGTCTCTCCCAATTCTCTTTGCCGCGACGCCAACACCCTGCTCTACACGCGTACCCCGATAAACGATCTGCAGCACGCTTCCCTTTGGGCACTTCCTCTTCATGGCGACGCAAAATCATTCCAGGTCATCGCCGACGATCAGCGTCCCTCTCGCGCCAGCTTTTCTCCCGATTGCCAATGGGTCGCCTACGAATCACGCGTCACTGGCAATCGCGAAATCGCCATTGTCCATTTTCCCGATGGCGGCCGCCGCTATCAGGTCTCCACTTCCGGCGGCTTCAATCCGCTGTGGCGTCGCGATGGCAAAGAACTCTTCTTCTACTCTCCCAACGACAGTTCCATCTCTTCTGTCTCCGTTCAGCAAAACGGGCAGGAACTTGCCCTCGGCAAGCCCACCCCGCTTTTCCAGGTCCATCCCTTCGCCCCGCGCCTCGGCGTCTTCGATGTCACCCCCGACGCCCAACGCTTCCTCGTCTTCGGCGACACCTCCTCCTTCAACGGCACTCCCCTCTTCATCGTAACCAACTGGGACGCCACCCTCCCCCGCTAAGCGGGCGAGCCGCCGTCCCGTCCTGCGGGTGCGCGAAGTCTTCCTCAACCTCATTTCCTCAACCTCATTTCCTCAACCTCATTTCCTCAACTGCATCTCCCGCACTTTGCCCTTCGCTTTCGCGTGTCCTTCCTCGAGCAATCGTCGCAGCATCTGTCCGGGCACCCCTTCCGCGCTCAGCCTTTTCGGTTCTTCGAGGGCCTGCGCGATCCTCGCCAGGTAACCCAGCAATTCTTCGGTCACTTCCGAACTCTCCCGTACCATGCGCGATTCCCGCCGTATCAGCAGCAACACTGCAGCGAACAGGAGCAGCACACCTCCTGCCATCAACAACTCGGCACTCGTCAACGCCGTGACATTCAGCTTCCATCCCGATCTTTCCCACATTGCCAGAAATTCCGCGCGCCCATTCCAACCCAACATTCGGCCCATACCTCTCCTCCCAATCCCGAACTTTCCGTTCCCTCCACCGCTCCAGGGAAGCTGTGGTGCGGCTAACACCCAACCGCACCTCCGTCGTCAACTTGCCGTTCGGTCTTCAGAATCGGATATACGGCCCAAACATCACCTTCAAATTGTGCTGCGTTCCATTGTTGAAATACATTTCGTCGTCCCCACCCAGCCGCAATCCTACCGGACCGATGAATCCTTCCAAGCCGCCACCCGTCATGAACGCGCCGTTCCAGTTATTCGCCCGCAAATTGTTCACCTGGCTGGCGAACGTGTCGAATCCCGCCGGCCGCGAGTCAAACATGAAATTCACAAAGCCGCCCTTCGCCTCCAAAAACGGCCGAATCCGCCCATGTCCCAGATCCAACTTCGGCCCAAATAGGCCGTGCAACACGCGCACTCCGGTGTTCGCGAATGTTACTTGCCCCCCGGCCGTGTTCGTGAATCCCTCGGTAAACGCTTCATTGAAGTCGTAGGCCATCTCCGCTTCAAATTTTGTGTGCGGCAAAATGGCAATCCCCAGCCGTCCGCCGACCCCGAACATATTCGAGCCCGTTTGGTTCGACCGGAAAGTGTCCGCAAACGCCCCGGCTTCCACGTGATTGAATTCCTGGGCCCACGCTACCGGAGCCACGCCTATACAACACACCAGCACCGAAAAAAGTCGCTTCATTCCCTGTTCTCCTTGCGTTTGTGTTCTTAGAAGTCCCCGAAAGCAGGTGGCTGGTTACCGCGGGAACTCGCCGGGAGGGAGTCCCTGCTTTCATCTGCAAGGATGCTACTTTCCATTACGAAAGTTGCTACGCGATTTACGGTATTCCTGTAGTACCCCTCCTTTACCAATTCTCAACACGATGCCGCGAAGAATCGTGAAATTCGGGGTTGTATTTCTCTCCTCGAGCGGGAACCCCGGGCCGCCCGGAGACTGACATGACGTCAGCGCTATATGGAAGACGGAGGGGAGAGACCCAAGAGCCAGAACGCCAATGCGGAGATGGCGTTGGCGGGGAATCCAAGAAGCGTCATTTGCCCAGCACTCTCCGCATCCGATACACTGTTCCCACGCACGAAAAAGGATTCTTCGATGCTCGTTGTCATGCAGTCCCACGCCACTGAGGAGCAGGTCCGCGCCGTTTGCAACCGCATCGACGCCCTCGGCCTCAAAGCTCATCCCATCCCCGGCGCGGGACGCACCGCCATCGGCATCACCGGGAATTCCGGCGCCGTCGACCTGGGCGTGCTCGAATCCATGCCCGGAGTGATCGAATGCATCCCGGTCACCAAGCCTTACAAACTGGTTTCGCGCGACGTGAAAGAAGAAGACTCCATCATCAAAATTCCCACGCCCTCGGGTGACGTCATGGTCGGCGGCCCGCACATCGCCATGGTTGCCGGTCCTTGCGCCGTAGAAACCGAAGAGCAATGTTTCACCGTCGCCAAGCAACTCAAATCCACAGGCGTTCGTCTTTTCCGCGGCGGCGCCTACAAGCCGCGCACTTCCCCCTACTCCTTCCAGGGACTCGGCCTTTCCGGCCTCAAAATTCTTTCTCATGTGCGCAAAGAATACGGTTTCGGCATCGTCACCGAAGCCATCGACAATGAATCCCTCGATCTCGTCGAGGAGTACGCCGACGTCATCCAGATCGGCGCACGCAACATGCAGAATTTCTCGCTCCTTAAACGCGCCGGCCGCGCCAAGCTTCCCGTGCTCCTCAAACGCGGCATGTCCGCCACCCTCGATGAATTCCTGATGGCCGCCGAGTACATCCTCAACGAGGGAAACTACAACGTGATGCTGTGCGAACGCGGCGTCCGCACCTTTTCCGATTTCTCGCGCAACACCCTCGATCTAGCGGTAGTCCCCGCAGTAAAGAAACGCAGCCACCTGCCGATCCTGGTCGATCCCAGCCACGGCACCGGCAAGCGTCATAAGGTCTTGCCTCTGTCGCGCGCCGCAGTAGCCGTAGGCGCCGACGGCCTGCTCGTCGAAGTCCATCACAATCCCGAAACCGCTCTAAGCGACGGCATTCAATCCATCCTTCCCACCGAATTTGCCAACCTCATGTACGAAGTCCAACAAATCGCCCAGGTCCTCCACCGCCACCTCAACTAATTCATCCGGT
Organism: Candidatus Acidiferrales bacterium; assembly: GCA_963776365.1. Lineage (GTDB taxonomy): Bacteria > Acidobacteriota > Terriglobia > Acidiferrales > UBA7541 > Acidiferrum. The sequence continues at coordinate 538,642 of CAVZMQ010000020.1, forward strand.
AATGAAACAGAAGGCTGGCTTATCTCCTTCGCACCGTCTGCGGGATTAGAAGTTCGAAAATGGATTAGGCTGAGAACACCCAAGAGGAAAGAAGGAAGTGAAGGAGAGGAGGTCGTCGTGTTGATCGAGACACGATGCTTGGGTTGAGATCCTTCGTCGTGCAAACGACGCGCTCCTCAAGATGACATGATGGTTGCTGTATGAGTTGGAATAACTATCAAGGGAAAAACCAAAGCGAGGGCCGCTCGCCACTCACCACTCGCCACATCTGCTATGCTTTCCTGATTCCATGCCCCATTCCAAAAACTTCCGCCTCTATTTCCTGCTGACTGTCCTGCTCATTTTCGCCACCATACTCCTCCTTGGCGAACATCGTCCTTCCTTCCTCCGCCCCAATCTCCACATGTACGCGTACGTCTCCACCGCCGACGGCTCTCTCGCCGTCGTCGACCTCGCCAAACTCCAGGCCATCGCCAAAATTCCCGTGGGCCCCGCGATCTCCGACCTTCGCGAACACACCACCCGCAACGAAATCTGGGGCGTCTCTTCCGTCGGCGGCTACGTCTTCGTTCTCGATACGCACTCCAACCAACTTACCCGCATCCCCGTCGGCCCCGCGCCGTATTCCCTCGACTTCTCACCCGACGGCGATCGCATCTACACCACGGCGTCCGCCGCCGATCAACTCATCGCCATCGACGCCGTCTCCCGGCAGATCTATGGCCGGGCGCACACCAACGCCGAACCGGTGCAAGCCCGCCTCACGCCCGACGGCAGAAATATCGTGGTCATCAATCGCCGCGCGGGCATGCTCTCCCTGCACGATGCGCGTACGCTCCAACTCCTCAACTCCGTCCCCATCATTCCTCAGCCCGACGAAGTCGTGGTCACTCCCGATTCCGCGCTGGCCTTCGTCATGAGCCGTACGCAAAAACGCCTTTCCGTCGTCGATCTCACTCGTGCAGTGCTTGTCGCCAATCTCGAACTCGCCGGCACTCCCACACAAGTGCTTCTCAAGCCCGATGGCGGCGAACTCTACGTCATCTCTCCCGACGCTCACGGCCTCCAGGCGGTCAACACCTGGACCCACGAGATGGGCGACTCCATGCTCCTCGGTTCGGCTCCCACCTTCGCCGTCATTACTACCGACGAGTCCGCCATGTACGTTTCAGACCACGCAGCCTCCCGCGTCGTGGTCGTCGACATCTACAATCGCCGCCTGATCGGACGCCCGATCCCCGTCGGCGCCTCGCCCTCCTTCATGCGCTTCTCTCCCACTGATCGCGGCGCGCAAGCTCCCATGCTTCTCGTCGTCGACGAATCTTCCGACGACCTCGCGGTCATCCGCACCCGCACCGATTCCCTAATCACGCTAATCCCCGTGGGCTCCCACCCACAGCGCCTAGCCGTAAAAACCTTCTAGCGCCCCACGCACTCCTTCTTGGTAGCACAGGCACTCCTGCCTGTGCGCTTAGGTTCTCGTGCGGGTGCCCCATCCTCGTTCTCGACAGTGGGCTCTCGGTTTTTCCCTGTAACGCCGCGCCTTCAGGCCGGCACAATCAGATCCTCACGGTACTGCCTTCTCTGAAACTGTTAACTGTAAACTTCCTCTGTGCTCCCCTCCCTTGCCTCTCCCCGCGCAAAGTGCTAACACTAATTTCAACGGCCACCCTCGCTCCCTTCCTCACCGAAGACGTTGCCGCAACAAAGGTTTCTCCATGACCACAGAACCGAATCGTGCTCACTGGCTACAAGGCCCTGCCGCACAATGTACCCCGCAAGCGTATAAGACCGACAACCCGTGGCGTCTCGTACTCCTCGGCGCTCCCGGAGTCGGCAAAGGCACGCAAGCCCACCTTCTCCACCAACGCCTGGGCGCCTGCCATCTCTCCACCGGCGACGTGTTTCGCGCTGCCGCTTCCCGCAAAGATTGCACGCCCTCGCGTGCCATGGCCGCCGCCCTGGAGTACATGCGTCGCGGCGCTCTGGTCCCGGACGCCACGGTTTGGGAAATGGTCCGCGAACGAGCGGGTTGTCTCCGTTGCTGTGGGGGCTTCCTCTTGGACGGCTTTCCCCGCACTCTCGCACAAGCGGAATCCCTGAATCAGCTGCTCCAACAGGAACAGCTCGCGCTGCACGCGGTCATCAATTACGAACTCCCCACCTCTGAAATCGTTGCGCGTCTCACTGGGCGCCGCACCTGCGCCAAGTGCAAGGCCGTCTTCCACGTCACTAGCCAGCCTCCCAAGCACCAAGGCATTTGCGATTACTGCGGCTCCGCGCTCTTCCGTCGCGAAGACGATCGCCCTGACTCCGTTCAGGTCCGTCTGGCCGCCTATCAAGAAAGCACCGCTCCGCTCATCGACTACTACCGCAAACTCGACCTGCTCCTGCCCATCCAGGCCGGCGGCTCGCCCGACGACATCTGCCACCGCACCGTAGTGGCCCTAAACCTACAATCCCAACTCTCTATCTCCACCTGACCACGTGGGACAGCGGCGCAACCATTCGCTGCGCTCTGGGCAGGAAGATGCCTCTACAGAGCGATTTTTTGGCGCACACGTCTCCGCGTTCTTGGTGCGGGTGCCCACCTTTGTTCCCGGGCATGAATTTTTGGTTTCCACGGGAACGCCGATCTTCGCATTGGCCGGCACCTTCCGTCCCTTTTTTCTGACGGTGGGTCTTGGCTTTGCCGAAGGAGGGATTCCTCGCTATGCAGACTCCGCTCGGAATGGCGTGATCTTTTTTAGAGGCTTGCGGGGAATCCTTGAGCGGGGCTATTTGCCCCTGCGAGTTCCGGGCTAGTGAGGAGGCGTCTAATTCGAAAGAGGGCGGCGTAAAGCTGCCCCTACAGGGCGGTTTTTGGTTCAGCGGGACGAGGCTCGGCATTGGACGCGTGAAGAGGGACTTCTTGTCGCGATCGGAATAACGATCTTCACAGAAGTTGCGGAGGTTCGCAGGGGACAGAGGGAAATGGGTGGCAAGACGCAGGACTCCTTTTTCTTCCTGGATTTTCTCGCGCGAGCTTCCCGAAGGTTGCAAGCGATCACTTTTTTCTTCAATTCTTAACATTCAATTCGTAGCCACCCAGCGCAAATTTTTCCTGTCACCATCTTCGCGGCTGCCGCGTCCAATTCATTGTGCGCAGCTAATTTTTCTTCGAGAGGCCCCCATGGCATCACCAGCTTTGTCCCCCGCGCTCGATCCCATCACCGGTTTTGAAGATCTGCGCGATCTCACTCATCCTCGTCACGCGCTCACGCAGTTTTATCGCGCCTTCAACACGCGCGACATCATGCTCATGCGGCAGAATTGGTCGCCCTTCGACGAGATTTCCATGAACAATTCGCTCGGTGGCACCAAGCGTGGCTGGCCCGAAATCCGCAGCGTTTATGAAACCATCTTCCGCGGCCCCGCGCAGGTCACCCTAGAGTTCTACAATTACTCTCTGCACGTTTCCGGAGAATGGTTTTACGCCATCGGTCGCGAGCGCGGCCGCTACGAATCCACCAACGCCAATTTCGATCTCGCCTTCCGCACCACGCGCATCTTCCGCTTCCTCGACCGCCACTGGCGCCAGGTCCACCACCACGGTTCCACCGACGACCCCACGCTCCTCCAGCGCTACCAATCCCTGATCCCATTTCACACCGGGAATTCCCTCTTCGTCCCCTACGCGCCTCTTTCCGCTACGGATGCATCAGGTTTGGCTCGCTGATAGATATACGTTATCGGATATCTTTAGTTCTACGGATTAAACCAGAACTTCACCACCGCCTCTGCCTTTGACTCCACGGCCTTCCCATCCTGCGTGGCCGGCGTATACTCGTACTGCTTCAGCGCATCCACCGCCGCCGCACGCAACGCCTGCGGCCCGGAAATCACTTTCACGTCGCCCACCCGCCCGGACGGCAGCACCACCACTTCCGCCTTCACATCCCCGGTGATGTAACTCCGCATTGCTTGCGGCGGGTACACCGGATTCGCTGCCTTCAACAACTTCGCGGCCACTAACGGGGCATCGCCGCTGGCCACCGTTTCCGTATCGTTTGGCAGCGCTTTTTTCGGCGCCTCTTCCGTTTTCCTCCCCATCAACCGCTCGCGCCAGCTCAGTTTTTGCTCTGGAGCAGGCCGATCGCTCTCCTCCGCCTTGGCCGCCGGCGCATCCGCTCCCGCACCGGTGCCTGCCGCAGTTTGGTCGTCCTTGGCCGCATTCTTCGCCGCATCTACCGACACGCCGGTCGTCGTTGCTCCCGAAGTCCCCGCTGCTGGCTTCGCACTTGCCGCCGGACCCGGTCGCGCCGCATTCGGTTTCGCTACATTCCGCGCAGCAGTCACCGCCGCCTTATTCCCTATCGGCAGATGCTCCCACCATTTCCCGTACCACGCCCCGCCTGCCAACACCAGCACCAATACCCCACCCAGCACCAGCGCGCGCGCTTTGCTCAGTGCCTCCCTCGGCACCGCCGGGCTCGCCGCCGCTCCTCTATTTTTCTTCTCGTCCTGCGAGGCCTTCGAAAAATCCAGCGCCGGCTTCGGCAGCAACTCTTCCGTCGGCTCCTCGACCGCGGGTTGCAACTGCTCCGCTGCCTTCACTTCCGCCGCCGCTCTTTCCTCGAGCAATTGCTCTTCCGGAGACTTTTCCATCTTCCACACCGGCAGCGACATGTTCACCACCGCCCGCGCAATGTCATGTTTGTCTTTCGGCGGAGCAGGGGGCATCAACAGCTCCGACTTTTCTGTGCTCTGTGGTTTCATCGACGCCGGTTCCGTGGGTGCCAGTTCATTTACCGGCGCCAATTCTTCCTTGCGTTTCGCTGCGCTCACGCTCCCCGCGTGTGCCGAAACTGGAGCCGGCGCACCCCCAGTCATCGCCTCCATCACTTTCGCGGCGTCCCGCATCGCCGCTTCCCGCACTGCGGTATCGCGCGCCGCGGAAGCCTCCGCCATCGCCTTCGCCGCAGCCTCCGCCTCGTTTTTCTTTTCCAGCGCCGCCAACTGTTCCCGCAGTGCTTCCACTTCCCGCTTCAATTTGTCGACGTCTTCGGCCCGATGCGGCTCCACCGGCGTGTCCGTCTCTTCCGCCGTTACTTTCTCCGCCTGCACCTGCTCCGCCACGATGAATTCCGGCGCGCCCTTTTTCTCTTCCGGGAACGCCACGCCCCAGTAATCGTCGCGCTCCTCGGTAAACTGCAATTCCACATAGTAGGACCCCGGCTTGAAACTACGCTTCCGAAACACCTGGCACACGACTTCCTGATGGCTTCTCTTGTCCGTCAAGAAAAGCAATTGCCCCAACGTCACTTCCGTATGTAGCCGGATGACCGCGCCGTCCTTGAACACCAACACCGTGCTGGTTTCTTCCGAAAATAAATCCCGCGTGCCGCTTGCTCCGCTCGGCTTCGCTCCGGTCACGTTCACCAATACTTCCAACGCCACCGGATTCGGCCTTGGCGTCCCATTGCCTTCTTTGTTTTCGCCTTCTTTCGGCGGCACTGCGTTCGCTGCGGATGACACGGAGTTCGTCCCCGGCGCCAACCCCAGGCTGGCGCACCCTCTGCTGTGCAGACGCACCCATTCCGTCTGCTCTGCTCCTTCCCATTTTTCCGGTTACTCCGTCCTCCGCGCCATAGTACCCACGTACAGGCGTGACCAATTCGCCCACAGCGTCTAGATGATCAGGAAATAAGGAGGCAAGGAAGGAGAGGAGGTGAAGGAAGAGAAGGGAGGAGGTGCGGTGCACGGTGAAGAAAGGAAGAACAGCTTAGCGTGTCACCAGGGGGAGGGCCTTGGCTCCCTCCTTTGTTTCCTTTACCTCTCTACATCCTTTAGCTCATCTGATTCACGCCACGGCCTGCACAACTCCTGCCACCTCTTCTTTTCTCATCGCCGGGAACTTCCCGTAGGTCATCCCGCGCCACAACCATTCCACCGGCCCAAACCGGTAGCGCGCCAGCCACCAATTGCTGATCACCACCTGCGCCGCGAACAGCACGACCGTCACCACCAAGCCCCACGCCGGTCCGACCTTCCCGTACCACCCCGTCGTGTAGTTATAGAAAAACAGCGTACACAGCACCGACTGCATCAGGTAATTCGTCAAGGCCATCCGTCCCACCGCCGCAAACGGCATGACCCACTCCCGGCACGTCTCACTCAAAAACAGCAGCGCAATTCCCGACGCGTACCCGGCCGCCAAAATGTGCGCTCCCGGCAGCCACAACACCCCACCCAACCATCTCCCGGTCGTAACGAGGTCAGGCGGCAGCCGCCGTTCCCATCCAACAAAAAGGCTGATCCCCAATCCGATCGGCAGGCACCACAAGCACACCTTTTGCAGCACGGGCTTGTACTCCTGCAAATGCTGCACGATGCCCGCGCGCCATACCCACATTCCCAACAGGAACAGCGCCAGCGCGTAAATGGCAAACAGGGTGATCGGCAATTCCCGTTTATACTCCACCCAGTTCTGCGCCAGGATCTGCCGCACCGTTCCATGCGCGTAAATCTGAATGGCCGCATACGCCTTCGTCAGGTCCTGCGGCTTGGGCGTCATCCACTTCGGACGCCACCGCGTAAAGTACAGCGCAAAGAACACGCTGCTCACCAGGATCGGAAGGGACATTAACCCGCCCGCCCACCACAACAGCGTCTTCTGCTCCCGCTTTCGAAACAGCAGCAACATGGCCCCGGAGCACGCATAGGTCAGCAGCACATCACCTGCCCAGATCAGCGCACCATGAATCACCCCAAACAAGGCCAGTGCCAACAACCGCCGCGGATAAAAGCTCAGGAATTTGACGCCCTTCGCTTCCGCGCGGCTCATTTGAATCGCGAAGCCCATCCCGAACAGAAACGAAAAAATCGAAATGAATTTTCCCTGGATGAACGCATCGATGAAGAATTGCGCGTAGATGTCCGCGCGCCCGGGAAACAACCCCTGAATGTGGTCGTACACATCCATGGGCGCAAAAAACGCCCTCATGTTCGCTGCCAAAATGCCAAACAGCGCCATGCCCCGCAACACGTCAATGAATTGGATTCGTTCCGATACGCTGACCGGCCCTACCCGCGCCGCGTCCGTTAGCGCTACAGCCGTTGTCCCGTTCCCCGCCGGTTGGCTCAGGTTCCCCGGTTCCCTGCGCCGTGACCATTCTCCGTCCATCCGTGACCTCCACCGGGTAACGCCACCAGCGCACCATCCACAGATTCCGCTGGATGAAGCACCGTATTGGCGTTCTTCCCGGCCTCTATTTCAACTTCCCCGACTCACGCTTCACCGTCGCCCAAACATCACCCCCAACTTCCCCACGATGGGGCACTACGCGGGGCGTTTGTACAAAAGATAGGTCTCCTCTTTCCGCCTCTTCTGCCTATACGCGTGGGCCCCTACATAAGTTACCCAATGGCTCGCCAGTGGTGACTATCCCGCACGTTTCTTATCCTCGCCGACCCCGGCACCGCCACTTTCGTCCTTAACCTCCTTTAGTTCCTCAACCTCTTTTGCCTCACGCGAACGTTCTCGCCTTCACCCAAAACGCCGGCCAACTCTCCTTCAGCCCCCGGCACACAAAAATCTCCGGAACCTCAGCACTCTCCTCATTCGCAACCCCGTATCGGTTCTGCGACCGTCCCGCCAGCGTGCACGACGCAAACTCCTGCTCCAAAAATTCCCGGGGATAGCCCACCACAATCAGCACCTGTGGCGCCGGATCGCCATATCCGCGCTCCCACGAAGAGTTCACACCGCTAATCGCCCGGGGCAAACCAAAGCTCTCCCCATACAAATTCAGTGCCCCAACCTCTCCATAGTTCTCCGCCAAAATCCCCAAATGCGCTTGTTCCTCAACCGACAACGAATCACGCACATGCGCCACGCCCTCCACAAATTCCGGCCACCCGATCTCCTCGGGAAACACGCTGTCCACCTGCGAGGCAAGATTCCACCACCGGGAAGCCACCGGTGCAATCGGCAACGCCACCGTCCCCGCCACCACCACATCTAAAATCAAGCAGACCCAAATCACCCCAACCAGCCATCGCCTGGCGCCAGTAGCACACGCCGATTGCCGTGAACTTCGAAGGGCAGTCTGACGATGAGCCTGGGGCTCGCCGTTTCGCAAAAGCCCCGCGGGCCTCTCCCCTCGAGGGTGTCCTAGCGTCTCCGTTGTCTCGGCAAGGGTGGGTCCGCTCCACCCTTCCACCACCCGAGCAACACTCACTGCCTCGACCTGAACCGTTTCCTGCATTCCATTCCGTTCTCGCGATACCCGGTCTTCCTGCCCTTCATGAGTTCGTTGCTTCTTTACCTCATAACCTCGCAACTTCTCGTCCACCCACACCGCCCCCGCCGCGTACAACGTCGGATAGGCCGGCGCCAGATAATAGTCCCGCCCACGCATCACCAGAAAGAGCAGTAGCGGCACCGCGTACATCCATCCCAAAATCCGCCAGCGTTCCCCTTCTTCCGTGACAAAATAAAACCATAGACCCGCCACCGCCAACGGAAACGCCAGCAGTGTCAACTCCAATTGCCCCGGCAGAAACCAGTCCGTCAGTCCCATTCCCACATCGCGCGCATGCAAAAAGCGTAAAAAATCCAGCGAAATAAAACTCCGTTTCCACTCCCATACAAAATTCGGCGCAAAAATCGCCAACGACACCGCCACCCCTAACCACAACCACGCGCTCCGCAAATACCGCCGCGCCCCCGTCAGCAACAACCCCGCCACCACCCCGCACGCCAAAAACACCATGGTGTACTTCGCCAGCATCCCCAATCCAATCCCTGCCCCCACCGCTACCCACCACCTCTCCCCGAGACGGAAGTGCCCGTGCGGAGAGAGAGATTCCTCACTTCGCGGACTCCGTTCGGAATGACAGTTGACCGGATGCCCCACCGTCGCTTGCCCCGAGCTTCGAAGAGCAGTTTGAGGGTGAGTCTTGGGTTCCTCTTGCCCTCTTTCTTCCACCACCACCTTCACCACGCAGTAGGCTACCCACACCCAGCACACATAATCAAACGAGATGTACTGCATCAATGCACCGGCCCCCAAACAAAACGGCACTGCGGCGAGCGCGGCCACCACCATCACCCAGCGCTCAGCGGAGGAAACCCCGATAGCACAGGCAGGAGTGCCTGTGCTAGGCAAGCCGCTTCCGGCCCTGTAGATTTCCTTGGCCATTAACCCTGTCAACGCCACGGCCATTGCCTGCGCCAACGCCGCAAACAAACGAAATCCGCCAAGTGAGGTACCAAACAACACCAGGGCCACGCGCCCGAAAAACGCCGTCATCGGCGGATACTGGACATATCCCCAAGCCAGATGGCGAGCATCCTCCAGGGCCATCAATTCATCGCGATCAAATCCATACCGCCATCCCGTGGCCAAGTGCACCACCACTGTCCCCAGCGCAATCCACACCACTACCGCCGTCCCACTCTTCCACCACCGGCCTTCGCCTCTCACCTGTATCACCTAGCTTTCCGCGGCCTCCGGTCCTACCTCTGCGCCCTCTGTACATCCTTTCTCTTTCTTCCGCGGCAATTCGTTATAGACGAATCCCACCCTCTCGCGCCACAATCTCACCAATAACCATGCGAATTCCAAAATTTCTGTTTCTCTGTCTCACGCTCTTCCCAACGCTCGCCTGCTCCCAAACACAAACGGCGCCAACGGCAACCACTCCTCCTCCCTATCTCAATCCCTCGCTCCCCATCGAAACTCGCGTCAGCGATTTGGTCTCGCGCATGACCATCGAAGAAAAAATCGCCCAGACGCAAGACGTGGCCCCTGCCATCCCGCGCCTGCAAATTCCCGCGTACAACTGGTGGAACGAAGGGCTCCACGGAGTGGCCCGTTCCGGTTACGCCAGCGTTTTCCCGCAAGCCATTGGCCTCGCCGCCACATGGGACACCAACCTGATCCACTCCATCGCCGACGTCATCTCCACCGAAGCCCGCGGCAAATACAACGACGCCATCGCCCACCACAATTACGGACGCTACTACGGTCTCACTTTCTGGTCTCCCAACATCAATATCTTTCGCGACCCCCGCTGGGGACGCGGCCAGGAAACCTACGGCGAAGATCCCTATCTCACCGCGCGCCTCGGCGTCGCCTTTGTCACCGGACTGCAGGGCGACGACCCACACTATCTAAAAGTCGTTGCCACACCCAAGCACTACGCCGTCCACTCCGGCCCCGAAACTCTTCGCCATCGCTTCAATGTGCCTGTCTCTCTGCACGATCTCCACGACACCTACACGCCCGCCTTTCGCGCCACGGTCGTCGAAGCTCACGCCGATTCCATTATGTGCGCCTACAATTCCATCCTCGGTGAACCTGCCTGCGCCAATCGTCTTCTTCTCGATCTTCTCCGCAAGGATTGGGGCTTCAAAGGTTACGTGGTCTCCGACTGCTGGGCCATCAACGATCTTTACCAGGGGCACCAGTTCACCCTGACCCTCGATCAAGCCGCCGCGCTCGCGCTCAAAGCCGGCACCGATCTCACCTGCGGCCCGCAATACAAGGTACTCGATCGGGCCCTCGACGATCGCCTCGTCGCGCCGTCCGACATCGATCGCGCCGTCTACCGCCTCTTCGAAGCGCGCTTCCGTCTCGGCATGTTCGATCTCCCGGCCAATGTTCCGTGGTCCAAGCTCACGCTCTCCGATGTCGACACTGCCGCCAATCGCAAACTCGCGCTCCAGGCCGCGCAAGAGTCCATCGTCCTACTTAAAAACGAGCCGCGGGCTCGCGCTAAGCACGACGAACGCACTCTTCCTCTCGACCCCCAAATAAAATCCATCGCCGTCATCGGTCCTACCGCCGATTCCCTCGATGTGCTCCTCGGCAATTACAACGGCATTCCCTCCACATACACCACGATGCTCGCCGGCATCAAAAAGCAATTCCCAAGAGCAACAATTAATTACGCCGTAGGCGCCCCCGTCACCGAATCCCGCGCCCTCCCCGTTCCCTCTTCCTTCCTGCGCCCCACTGGTAGCGCCGGCATACTGCCGGCTTCGGGTTCTTCCGCCTCTTCCCTCTCTTCCGCCACCTCTTCAGGGCTGACCGCTGAATTCTTCGCGAACACCCATCTCTCCGGTTCTCCCGTCGCCACTCGCGTCGATCCCTCCATCGACTTCGCCTGGGACAACGTCGCCCCCGCTCCCAATGTTCCCGCAGAATTTTTCTCCGCGCGCTGGACCGGCTCGCTTGCAGCGCCCGTCGACGGCGACTACCGTCTTGGCACCTCCTGCGATGGCGGCTGCCGCCTGTACTTAAATGACAAAATCCTCTTGGACGATTGGACTCCCCTCGGCCACGGTGATCGCGCCATGACCACTCTCGTCCATCTCCAGGCTGGACACATTTATCCCCTCAAGCTCGAATATTTTCACGATTCCTGGGAATCTTCGATCCACCTGCTGTGGGTCCCGCCGAATCTTCAGCAGGAAGCCGTCGAAGCCGCGCGCAAATCCGATGTGGTCGTCGCGGCGGTCGGCATCAATGCGCAACTCGAAGGCGAAGAATCCGAGTCCAGCGACCCGGGCTTCTTCGGCGGCGATCGCACAGACATTACTCTTCCCGTCACGCAGGAACAGCTTCTCCAGGCCGTAGCCGCCACCGGCAAACCACTGATCGTCGTGCTTACTAGCGGCTCCGCCGTCGCCATCAATTGGGCCAACGACCACGCCGCCGCTATTCTCCAAGCCTGGTATCCCGGCGAAGAAGGCGGCACCGCTGTCGCCAACGTTCTCGCCGGCGCCTACAATCCTGCCGGCCGCCTCCCCGTCACCTTTTACAAATCCGTCGCGCAGCTCCCCCCTTACACCGACTACAACATGTCCAATCGCACCTACCGCTACCTCACCGAAGCTCCCCTCTACCCCTTCGGCTTCGGCCTAAGCTACTCGAGCTTCTCCTACACCGATCCGAAAGTGGAACCACTGCAGTCCGGAGCCAACGCGTACTGGAAAATCTCTTCCAACGTCACAAACACTTCTCATACTCCCGGTGACGAAGTCGTCGAACTCTACATCTCCCATCCCAACGTCGAAGGCGCTCCCATCCGTGCCCTCACGGGTTTCCAACGAATCCACCTCGAGCCGCACGCCTCCCAAGACGTCACCTTCACGCTATCCCAACGCGACCTCTCCATCGTCGACCCCGCCGGCCACCGCATCGTCCCCGCCGGCCCCGTCAACATCTTCCTAGGCGGCTCCCAACCCACAAATCCTGGACCCGCATCCATCAAATCCACAAACGCCGGCAAATCCGCCGCCTTCACGATCCCCACTACTTCCACCCCCCTCCCCAATTAATTTGGAGTGCGGCGGCTTGCCGCCCCTTTACGGTTGCTCATCAGCGCCGACGGCGAAGTGGGTGCCCCACCCCACGGTCGGCGTGTTTCGGGCGTCTCTTTGCTTTTCTTTTAACTTGCCAACACTTGGTAGCGCCGGCTACTAGCCGGCTCTGATCACTACGTCTATCCCCCACCCACCAACTCCCTCGCCAACTCCAGCGCCTTCCGCGCCCCTGCCGCATCCACCAATTTCGCCCGCACAAAATCCCGCGTCCCACCGCCTTTTCCCGGCACCGTGGCCAAAACCTGCTTCAACACCGCGCCCAAATCCAGACCGCCTCCTGTGGTCTGCGCAAAGACTAACTGCCCCGAAGGGTCATGGACCAACAGCGCCACGGTCTTCTCGTTCTTCGCCAACTCGGTCGCCAATGGCAAAAGCAATTCCGCGCTCTCCTCGCGCAACAACGCACTCACCCGCCGCACCCCAGCACTCCCGGCCGCCACCCCCTCCAGCATCAGTTTCGCCCGCGCCTCCGCCAATTGTTGCAGCGCCACCCGCAACGATTTCGTCTGCGTTTCTCGCTCTCCACTCACCTTTTCAAGCGTCGCCGGTGCATCCTCCATCGCACAGTTCAGCCGTTCCGCCACCTCCCGCGCCAACTGAAAATCGTTCGTCGCCGCGCGCTCCGCCCGCCCGCCGCACACAAATTCCACGCGCCAGTCCGGACGAATCTTCGTGCACCGCCGCACCAGCACCAATCCAATCTGCCCCGTGCTCCGCAGATGCGTTCCCCCGCACGGTTGCAAATCCGCCGCCTCAATCTCAATCGCCCGCAATAGTCCTCCACGGTCCACTTCCTTGCGCACTCCGCGTTGCGCCAATTGCGCCGCGGTTCCATACCGCACGTTCACCGGCCGGTCTTCGAAAATAATTGCATTCGCCGCGCGCTGCCCGCCGTGCAACATCTCCAACGTCGGCTCTGGCCCTCGCAAATCAATCGTGCACACTTCACTTCCTAGATGAAACGAAATCGTCGGCCGCCCATAGCGTTCCTGAAACATTGCCGAAAGCAGATGCTGCCCGGTGTGCTGCTGCATGTGATCAAACCGCCGCGGCCAGTGCACGCATCCATCCACGTTTCCCGTCGCCAGCTCGCGGTCCACGATATGCACAATCTCCCCGCCTTCGTCTCGCACATCCAGCACGTTCGCGTCTCCCAATTTCCCCAAGTCATTCGGCTGACCGCCCGATGTGGGGTAAAACGCGGTGCGGTCCAACAACACTTCCCACGCCGGAATCGTGCCTGACGGCGTCGCAAACGGTTCGATGGGCGCGCAAGCCACCAACCGCGCGTTGAAATTCTGCTGAAACGAATCGTCGTAATACAGTCGATGCGTGGCCATGAGAGCGGGATTTTAACACAACCAATTTGGCTCGCCGTCGCGCGAGAATCCTCCACCATGCACGAACCTCCAACCTAATTCCGGTAAACTGGATGCATGCCCATCCGTTTCATCGCTCTGGACATCGACGGCACCCTGCTCAACAGCCGCTTCGAAGTTTCGCCCGCCAATCGTGCCGCCATTGCCGAAGCCGCTTGCCGCGGCGTGGAAGTCGCCGTGGTCACCGGACGTCGCTACGATTTCGCTCTCCCGGTCGCCACGCAGATCCCTTCGCCCCTTACCATGATCGTCAACAACGGCGCCCTCGTTCGCACCAAATCCGGCGAGACCCTCCTTCGCCATCTGCTGCCTAGCGAAACCGCACGCCGCGTCCTCATCTCTACCCTGCCTTGGCGCGACTCCGCCGCCGTGGTCTTTGATCGTCCCCAGGCCAATCAGGTCATTCTCCAGTACATCGACTGGAATGATCCCACGCGCGGGCCCTACTACCGCCGCAATCGCGAATTCATGGCCGAAGCCATGCCGCTCGAGAGCTGCCTCGACGAAGATCCTATCCAGGTCATGTACACCGGCTCGGTTTCCGCCATGCGAGAAGCCGAACTCACCCTCCGCAGCGTCCAATTTGCTCGGGAGTTCAATCTCGCCGCCACCGTTTACGCCGACCGTGATTTCGCCATGCTCGACGTCATTCATCCCGCCGTAACCAAAGGCACCACCCTGGCCGAGTGGACAGCCTCCCGCGGCATTCCCCCACAGGAAATCCTGGCTATCGGCGACAATCACAATGACCTGGAAATGTTATCCTTTGCTGGTGTCCCCGTGGTTATGGGCAACGGCGTCCCCGCATTGAAGCAACGCGGCTGGCATATCACCCGCTCCAACGACGAGGACGGCGTGGCAGCGGCCATCCAGCGCTTTGCCCTCGCGGATACCAGCGAATGAAATCGAGCACTCTGCGTTTTCTAATTGGAGGCTTTTTGTCTCTGGGGCTGGGCATCGCGGCCCGTGCCGATTACGTCGTTCTGCGGAGTGGCGCCCGCCTCGACGTGACTGGCTACGAAATCCTGCCGGATCGCTACATCCTGCATCTCAAGGGTGGGGTCGCCGAAGTCCCGGTCAGAGACATTGTCGGCATAGAGCCGGAAGAAGTCTTCGAACCCAACGTCGCGCCTCTCACCGACAAAACGCCCTTCGAAAAACTCATTCGCGCCGCCGCCGAGCGCTACGGCCTGGACGCCGACCTGATTCACTGCGTGGTCGCCGTTGAATCTAATTTCAATCCCAAAGCCATTTCCCCCAAGAAAGCCAGCGGCCTCATGCAGCTTCTGCCGCAAACCGCCGCCCACTATGGCGTCAAAAATATTTTCGATCCGGAGGAAAACGTAAACGCCGGCGCCCGCTACCTCAAAGAATTGCTGGCCAAGTATCATGATCTGACTCTGGCGCTCGCGGCCTACAACGCAGGCCCCGAACGCGTCGATCAGTACGGTCGTCGCGTCCCGCCCTATCTCGAAACCATGAAGTACGTCCAGCGCATCGCCAAGAGCTACGCCAAACTCAAGGCCGATTCCGCCACCCAAAAATCCCCCCAACCAACGTAATGAGAGAGTTGTAAACGCTGGCCGATACGGAGATCGCGTTCCCGGGGAGTTTACTGAGGAGGCGCTTGCAGTGGCGGATTCATATTGGGATCAGGGTTAGGGCTCGTTCCCTGATTCTGCCCTGTTCCCTGATTCTGCCCTGTTCCCTGATTCTGCCCAGGGCTCTGAGTCAACCCCGAACCCATCCCGGTGGAGAACGGCGAGTTGGGCGTCGCGGGAGTTGTTCCATTCCCATTCATATTCTGGATCGACGTGCCTATGCCCGTCGACGCTCTTCCTGCGGTCATGTCTTTTGAAGGATCCCAGATAAACTCAAACTGCCGGTAGTTCTTCGCCTTCTCGTAAATCAAAAATGATTTCTTGTTGATCTTGCTGCCCACGCCGATGATGTTTCCGCCTATGGTGTTGCTCGCATCCATCGGTCCCGCCAAGGAATGTGGCTGGCTTGGATCGTCCGGGTTTGGCGCATTCGGGTCGGAAGCCGTTCCATTGCCATTGGCATTCGAAGTGCCGACCGCACCACCACTCGCCAACGCCGTCGTAATCGCGCCCGCCTGCCCGGCGGTATTCATGTTCGACCCGAATCCCGATGCGCCGATCGAATTCCCGCCACCGCCGCTGAGCGGGCTCGACCCACTCGGATTCGAAAACAAGGAGCCCGACGACTGCGCCGCATTCACGCCGCCCGCTCCGCCCATGCCCATCATCCCGCTGAGGCTGCGATCGCTCAGGCTGCCAATCAACTGCCCATTAGGCCCCACGTAAATCAGTCTCCACGAACCATCCACCTGATTCATCGGATCCTTGTATGCCTGCCGCATGAATCGAATGCCGGTCTTCGGCGTCGTCAAATCGTCCAATGCCGTGGGGAATCGGTGCATCTTCAGGTAGTACATGCGAATACCGCGGGTGTATTGCCGGCCACGCCACACCATCTCTTTTTCGCGCTCGCGTTGCACGCTGCTCCGTACCGTCGGGGCCGTCGCCGCCAGGCTCACCACCAGCAACGCCAGAAAAAACAGCACCAGCAGCAACGCGTACCCCGCCTCGCCCTTCCGTGCCCTTCCGTATTGCGTTTTTGCCGTCATCATGCCGCCGGCGGTAACTCCAACGTGCTCGTGTTCTTCTTTCCCGTAACGGTGTCCTCGTAATCGATGCTGTCGTTCCCTATATGTGTGATTCGAATATGATTCCCGACGATGTCCCCCTCTTGCACAATGTGCACGTCATCACCTTCCTGCAAGAATGCCCGCCGGGGCCCGGTCGTCGGCAGCGACCCGTACCCAAAAAACTTCCCCGGCAGCACCGGTTTCGGCGGCTCCGGCGGCACCGGCACTGTCGGGTACTGACGACTCATCTTCGCCGCAGGATTCGCCACCAGCGGGTTTGCCGGCAAAGGAACCGCAGGCCCGGCCACGAAAATGTTCCGGCCCGAGGATTTGTACACCGTTGACTGCGTCTCCCCCATCTCTTTGAAGATGACGCTGTAATCCTCGGCGTTAATCGCAATATACGGTCCGCTGGCCGCGATCTTTCCACTGACCGTCTTGTTCTTGCCAAAATAGAAGAACCACACCAGCGCCGCTACCACCAGCAGCACCACCAGAAAGATTCGTTCCCGTTGTTGTTTCGTTTGCAACATTATGCTTTCCGCAAATAGGTTCGCAAGTGCAGCGTCACTTTCAACGCCCCCGGCGCTTCGCGACCCGATACTTCCGAATTCACCGCCAGCGAATCCACGATATACACATTCTTCGAACGCTGAAGTCGATTCAGAAAATTCACAATGCCGTTGTAATCCCCGCTCACCGAGGCATCCATGTTCAATTCCGTCAGATTCCGTCCGGCCACGTCTTTGGGATGGATCTGCACGTTGTCCACTACCAGGTGGGTGTCACGCGCATACTCATCCATCTCCTGCGAAATGACCGAATAGCCCTTGGACGCCGGCAGCAGCGTCGATTCAAAATCATCAAACTTCTTTAGAATCTCCGGAATCGTCCCGCGAATCTTCGTCGCTCGCTCCACATCTGCCTTCACCAGCGCCAGTTGCCTTGCTTCCGTTGCCAGCGTCTGCTTACGACCGTTTTCCGGTGAAGACAGCTTGGAATTGAAATACATCAGCGCGAAGTCCAGAATCAGCAGCACGGCCAGGCCGCCCAGGATCATCTGCCGTTTTGTCGCGAAGTTGCCCATGCTCAAATACCCGTGTAAATCGCCGAGAATTCCACGACAAAGACATCGCTGTTTCCGGTGCTGCTCTGTTTCGGTAACCCCTCTTGGGTCAGTTCGATGTGCGTAAACGACCGCGAATCCTCAAATGCTTTCAGCAGCTTCACCTTCGACTCTTCCGTCGATCCCGCCACCACGAACTTCACCGCCGCCGACCCGCTTTCCTGTTTCGGCTCAATCTTCAGCACGTGCACTCCCGGCGGAAGGGTGTGCTCCAGGTCCATGAACATCTTCGTCCAATTAAAGCTGCGCGATTCGATCACCGTTCCGACAAACTTCGCGCGCTCCTGCAGATTTCGGTTCTCGCTCTTGGCGAAGAATCTCTCCAAGTCCGCTCGCTGTTCCTGCGCCCGGTCCATTTCTTTCTGGATTTTCTCCAGTCGCGCTCGATACGTTTCATCGGCCTTCCGCAGCGTGTAGAACTGCCAACCCAGGTACACCAGCAGCAGCCCACCAATGATTCCGCATAGCGCCGACCCCACCAAAAATCGGCGGTGGCTCACCAGTGGTTTGGTCGCCAGGTTTAATCCAACCTGCATATTCCTCGACGCTTTCCTTTAACTTCGATGCAACATCCAGCCAACCAGTCCTTCGAGCTCCTGGTCCGCCAGCGGCCGCACTTCCGCGCGCAGCGTCCCGTCCGATATCGCCGCGCTCAGCAGCGATCGCACCGGGCACTTGAACTCATCTTCGAGCGGCCCCACAAATTCCGCCAGACGCATCCCCAGCCCCGCGACGCGTACCGCCTGAATTCCTTCCTGCCAGGTATCCTGATAATACGCGGCCAGGGGATAAATCTCCTCCAGCAGCAGGTGCGGCGTCAGTGCATCGGTGTGCACGGGCAATTCCGTGCAGCGATAACCCGCCAGAATTCCCTCCCGCACGATCGCTGTGGTCAGCGAAGTACCCGCCACGCGCGCGAGCAATGTAGGCTTTTGATCCTCCAGCAGGCTCACCGCCGCCAAGGTGGTGCTCAACACCACCCCCGGCCGTAATGACGCCGCCTCCAGCACTCCCTCGTATTCCTTCACGATGCGCAGCCGCGCAATCGCGGTCACCACATCCACGCCTTCCGCTTTCGGCGCCTGCCTCATGTACGACAGCAGCGTCTCTTCCGCTTCAAAAGGCACGCTCTTTTTCAACTTCCAGCGCAGCATGGGCTCCGCTTCTTCCGGGCTGCGCGGGAATTCATCGAAGTGCTGCACAAACACGCGAATCACCGGGTCCGGAACGAGCAGAGCCGCGTCTTCGTCCTGCGCACCCAGCGCCTGGCACACACTCCCTACCGCCGCCTTTACCACCGCTGCGTTAGCCATATTCGCTTCGATTGCCGATGGCACAATCGAGCCTTTCGGCAACGCCGAAATGTTGTAGGACACATGCGTCGCGGCGCGCCCGAAGCGCACTCCCGCCACGCGCTCCGGCGTAATCTCGATCGCCAGGGGTGGATGCGGTGTCGCATCGAGCCACCGCGCGAACCGGCGCACCAGGTCGGACCGGTAAATTCCTTCACGAATTACGGCCCCGCTACTCAACGAAAGTCACCTTATTGATTTCGCGAAGAGTGGTTACCCCGGCGCGCACCTTGGCCAGCGCGCTCTCGCGCAGTGTGGTCATCCCCGCGGCAATCGCGGCGCGCTTGATTTCCGAAGTCGGCCGCCGGTCCACAATCATCTCGCGAATGTGGTCGCTCAAGTCCAGTAGCTCGCAAATCGCGCTGCGGCCGTGGAACCCTGTCCCGGAACACTCCAGGCAGCCCGCGCCTTCCACGAATTGAAACTGATGGGCGGTTGCGGGGTCAATCCCGGACTCCGAGAGTTCCTTCTCCGAATACTTTTTCGCCTGCTTGCAAGTTGGGCAAATCAACCGCACCAGTCGTTGCGCCAGGATGCAGTTCAGCGCGGACACGAAGTTGTATGGCTCGACGCCCATATTAATGAACCGCCCAATCACGTCGGTCACGTTATTGGCGTGTACGGTGGTGAACACCAGGTGCCCTGTCAGCGCCGACTGAATCGCGATTTGGGCCGTCTCCTGATCGCGGATTTCGCCCACCATGATCTTGTCCGGGTCGTGCCGCAAAATCGAACGCAAGCCGCGCGCGAACGTCAGCCCCTTCTTTTCATTCACCGGAATCTGCGTGATCCCGCGCAACTGATACTCCACCGGGTCTTCAATCGTAACGATCTTGTCCTCGTCCGATTTAATCTCATTGATCGCCGCGTACAGTGTCGTGGTCTTCCCGGACCCGGTCGGCCCGGTCACCAGCACCATTCCATACGGCTCGCGGATGTAGCGGCGGAAGTTCTTCGTCTCTTCCGGCGAAAAGCCCACCACGTCCAGGCTCAAGCTTTGGAATTTCTCGGACAGCGTTTCCTTGTCCAAAACGCGTAGCACCGCGTCTTCCCCGTGGCTCGCCGGCATGATCGATACGCGCAAATCGATGAACCGGCCCTTATATTTCACGCGGAAGCGTCCGTCTTGCGGCACCCGCCGTTCCGCAATGTCCAGATCGCTCAGTACCTTGATGCGCGACAGCACCGTCGAGTGCCACTCTTTCGCGATCGGCTGCATCGCATGTTGCAGCACGCCGTCGATGCGGTACTTCACCGCCACTTCCGCATCCCGCGCTTCAATGTGAATGTCGCTCGCGCGTCTCTCCAACGCTGTGAAGATGATCGTCTCCACTAACCGCACGACCGGGCTGACCGTGCTGTCTCGCGTCAGCCGGTCGCCGGAGATGGTCTCTTCGCCTTCTTCTTCCTCTTCCTTGGAAACCTGCAGCGTGAAGGCTTCCGTGGCCTGTTCCAACACGCGCTGCGACTGTTCCGTGCGCTTCAGCAGGTCGCTGATCTGCCGCGGCGTGGCCACCTTGTATGCCAACTTCTTTCCGAGCAGCAGCGGCAATTCGTCGCTCAGGATCACGATGCTCGGGTCGGCCACGGCAATCACCAGCACGCCGTCGTGCACCACCAGCGGCACAAAGTTGTAGCGGAACATCAAGTCCGCGGGAATGGTTCGGAACAGGTCGGCATCAATGCGCTGTTCCATCAGGTCAATAAACCCGCAGCGATAACGCGCTGCCAGCCTGCGCGCTTGCGCGCGTTCCTGCTCCAGGTCCACCGGGCCGCCTGGTGCAATCGCGGGGTTCTGTAAATTTGGATCAACCGTGGCCATAAAACGGTGCCTGCCTTACCTCGAAGTCCCGGAAACCGAGAACGAGAAAATCGGTAAATACAGCGAGATCAGAATACCCGCCACCAACAAGCCCATCACGATCAAGAGCACCGGCTCAATCAGCGACACCATCGCGCCCAACTTGATGGACACTTCCTCTTCATAAAATTCCGCTACGCTGTTCAACATCGGGGCGAGCGCCCCGCTGGTTTCTCCCACTTCAATCATGTCCAGCGCCATTTCCGGCATCACCCGGTTCGCGGCCAGGGCCGCGTGCAGTGTTTCGCCCTCGCGCACCATCTGCGTCGCCTGTCCCACCGTCCCTCGCACCAGCCGGCTTCCGATGGATTCCGCAGCCGTCGCCAACGCCGCCACCAGCGGGGTGCCGCCGGTCAGCAACGTTCCCAGCGTCCGGCAGAATTGCGCCACCTGAAACTTCAGCAGGGTCGGCCCCAACACCGGCACCTTGAACTTGAAGCGGTCAAACTTCACTCCGCCCGCTGCGCTCCGCGACCAGAAAAACACTCCTACTCCGGTCAGCGCCAACACTGCTAGGGCAGCCAATATGTACGGCCGATAATCCACGGTGATGGCAATCAATATCTTCGTCGGGGTCGGCAATTCCACTCCCAAATCCCGGTATAGCATTCCGAACTTCGGCACCACAAACGTCACCAGGTACGTCACAATCGCGCTTGCCGTAATAATCAGCAAGGTCGGATACACCAGCGCCGCCACCAGTTTCTTCTGTACCCCGGTGCTTACCTTCTGGTACGCAATGTAGTATTCCAGCACGCCCGAGAGGTTGCCGCTCTTCTCTCCCGCCAGAATCGCCGTCGAATACACCTTCGAAAATACGCCGGCCTCGTCCACCGCTTCCGACAGCGACTTCCCTTCCCGCACGCGGTCCCGGATCTGCGTCAGAATCGGTCGCAACTTGGGCGCACTGGCCCGCGTGGCCAGCAAATCCAGCGCGCGCAGAATCGGCAGCCCCGCCTTGATCAATGTATTGAATTGCTGGTTCAGAACCAGAAAATCGCTGCCGCCAATCTTGCGGTCCCGGCGCACCCCCAGAAACCCGCTCATCAGCTTGCTGCGCGGGTCTACCGAATACACATACAGTCCGCGGTCGGCCAGCTTCTGCCGCGCTTCTTCTTGATCGGCTGCCGCTTCTACATGCGAGAACACCCGACCATTGGCGTCCGCAACCCGGCACAAAAATTCGCCCATAGCTAGGTAGTTTACCTCAACCCGTCCTTGCCCGAAATCGCACCACAGCAAAGTCATACCTAAACGGCAAGGTCCATCGCTTCCAATCTCACGTCCCGTAAGTTCGTGAATTTTCCTCTTTAGAGCCAGGCTAGGGAGCTTCAACCTTACTGACGCAGC
Organism: Candidatus Acidiferrales bacterium; assembly: GCA_963776365.1. Lineage (GTDB taxonomy): Bacteria > Acidobacteriota > Terriglobia > Acidiferrales > UBA7541 > Acidiferrum. The sequence goes on from CAVZMQ010000020.1 coordinate 560,757, forward strand.
CCCGGCGCATCCGGTAGCAAGCCATTGACGATGACTACGTTAGGTGGCGGACTAAACTGAAACACGGTCTTTTCCAGCGGCGGGTTCCATCTCCAACCGTTAAACGAAAATTCCAGCGTGATTCCACCTTCTTGCGGAATCACGATGCGGCGCAACTCGCCCTGGCCCGTCAACTCGAACATCACCGGTTTCGTCGCCGCGCTATCCCCGTCATTTCCCGCTCGCAAGGTGCAGTCGTAGACCGTATCGCCGGGGTTCTCGGGCGTCTCCTGCGGGGCCGCCTGAATCCGGCGGCATAGTCGCGACAGCTTCATGTGCGACGTCAGCAGCGCCAAGGGCGTGCGCAAATCCTCGCTCTCCTTCGCCGGCATCCTTGTCGCGGTATGGTCCGCGGGCGCGTAGAACCACACATACTTGCCATCCACCAAAAACGTGTTCTTCTCCGGCTGCTGGTAATCCCACCGCATCTTCCCGGGCCGCTGAAAGTACGCGTCCCCTGCTTCCACGCGGGTCACCCGTCCATTATCCAAGTAGCGCTCCAGAAACGTGGCCTGCAAGGTCTCCGCAGCGCTGTACCGCGATTCGAATTGTTTCAGTAGAGGGTCTGGCGTCGTTGCGGCAGCCGAGAGCCACACGCCCGCAACCAGGAGAGTAAAGGCGAGTCTCACGCTACCTAGTGTAGCAGGTCAGATGTGTCTAGATCGGTGTGCTGGCCGAATTCGCGGGCCCCGGGCTGGCATAGCGAATGACATTGGTCTCGTCGGAGAAAAAGCCCTTTTCCCCTGTCACGCTGGGCACCTGTGGATCGGCATTGATGGTGAAGCCTAGAGCCGGGGTGCTCACCGCGTTCTGCACATACGTGAATTTGTAGCCTGATTTTGTGCCGCTGGCCAGGATCGGGTCAATAAAACACGCGGCCGTCTGTGTCGCCACACACGGATTCGCACCGCCGTTGCTTAAATCGGATAGAGCGGCCGAGTAGCCAATGTTGAAGTACGTTGAAGAATAGCTGATCTCCGCGGTGTCGATGGCGTGAATCGAAGATACCGCCGAAGATTCATTCGCGCTGATTTTCGCGCGCAGAAAATTGGGGATGGCGATGGCCGCGATGATCAAAATGATCGCTACCACCACCAGCAGCTCGATCAGCGAGAATCCAGCTTGCCGTTTTTTCATGGGTCCCTATCTCCAACAATCTGGCCGAAGATATTTGCACTCACTTGGAGTCATGTTGATGGAGTGCATCTGACGTGCCAAACAGCCCGTGGAAACCGGTCACATCTTCCTCGCTAACATCTTTGTTTTCATGCCGCACTTGGCCACCCATCAGCACGATACACTCACACGGTCACAGATGGTCAGCCGCTGGCCACAAAACGTCATCGGATTTTGAAGCTGTGAAGTTTACCGAACCGCACACTATCATAGCAAAAAAAATAGAGCGGGCTGTGAGACCAGCCCGCTCTGTACTTCGACTTGAGTTGATCGAACGAGCTCGTCTTAGAGCGGGTTGGTGCCCTGCACGCAGAGTGCCGGCACTGGCGCCATAGTAGATCACGCCCGACTCATCCGAACAGAAGTCGCGCGTACCGCTCTGGTTGGCAACCTGGGGCTCTGCAGTGGACTTGTAGGTCACCGCAGGTACGCCGCCAGCCGCTACCGCCGTGAAGACGTAGCCGCTCTTGGTGCCGGTCGCCAGAACGTTGTCAATCAAGCAAGCCGCGCCGACCGCAGCAACCGTTCCGCTGGGGCACACGCCGCCGAGAGACGCCAACGGACCAAATCCGGTGGCCGGGAAGTTCGTGGAATAGGTCACTTCGGCAGTGTTGATCGTGCGCAGAGAACCTACTGCGGACGATTCATTGGCCGCCATCTTCGAACGCATCAGGTTCGGGATAGCAATCGCCGCGATGATCAAAATGATCGCCACGACGATCAGCAATTCGATAAGAGAGAAACCCTTCTGCTTCTTCATGAAATCTCCTTGAGAGAGTTGGTTAGTGCCAGAGCACACACCCTCTTGTGCAAGCACGGTGCCAACATATTGGACACCTTAGTACAGTCTGGCTTCGGTTGTAAATGACAGTAGTGTAGTGGCTTACAGAGCGAAGCACTCACGGGATGTGTCCTCATGCCACGCCACGGGCAACAAATCCCTCGCCGGATTGACCTTTTTTGGCAGCTTCCTCCGTCAATTTCCGTCATCCGTGCCCCCGTCGACGGTGTCTTGTATTCCATGTCAATCAATTTGCATCGACCTGGCTCTCCCACGCCTTGGATTGCCAACTCTTCCAACCAATCGCCGGGCAACCCGCCACAGCACCTCTCCATGCCTGCAATGTGGTTCTCCTCTTCCTCGTTCTGCAATGGTTCACCGGCTGTGCCTGGCGCAGTTTTCTCGTTGCTTCCCTTTTCGCCTTTCACCCTCTCAACGTCGAATCCGTCGCTTGGGTCGCCGAGCGCAAAAGTGTCCTCAGCATGTTTTTCTTCCTGCTGACTCTCGCGGCGTACGGTTGGTACGTTCGAAAACCAAAGGTCATCCGGTATCTTCTCGTCGCCGTCCTCTTCGCTGCTGGACTCATGTCCAAGCCGATGATCATCACTCTGCCCTTCCTTCTTCTGCTGCTCGACATTTGGCCTCTCGGACGCTTGCACCTCACTAGCCAGCAAGCCAGCGCCGCTCCGCCCGGCGTTGTTGCGCAATTTCCTGCCAAACCTGCATCCCTCTCGGCATTGTGCCTGGAAAAAATCCCACTTCTCCTTCTCTCGGCAGCCAGCGCGGTCATGACCATGTTCGTCCAAAAAGCCGGTGGTGCCGTGGTCTCCGTCACGGCAGCCTCTCCCCTTCTTCGCCTTGCGAATGCCCTGCTCTCCTATGCGCTGTACTTGAAAAAAATGGTTTGGCCCTCGCCTCTCGCCGTCCTTTATCCGTATCCCCACGCCATTCCCGTGTGGCAGGTCGCTGTAGCCGCCGCCGTGCTTCTCGCCATAACAATGGCAGTCCTTAGCCAGCGCTCCTCGAAATATCTTCTTGTCGGCTGGCTCTGGTTCCTTGGCTCCATGGTTCCCATGATCGGCCTGGTACAGGTTGGCAATCAGGCCATGGCCGACCGTTACGCTTATCTCCCGCTCATCGGCATCTTCATCATGCTGGTTTGGTTCGTTTTTGATTTCGCCAACCATCGGCAACTTCCTGTCGTCTACCCTGGCCTCGCTGCCGTTCTTGTTTTGGTTGCCCTTTCCTGGGTCGCCCACATCCAATTCTCTTACTGGCAGAACGATTTTACGCTTTGGAACCACACTCTCAGCGTCACCCGCAATAACTTTGTTGCCGAAAACAATCTCGGCCTCGCCCTTATGCGTCAAGGCCAACGCGATCAGGCGCTCGCCCGCTTTCGAGCCGCTTACGGCATCGAGCCAACGATGCGGTCAGCCAATTCAATCTCGGCGTTTACTCCCAGGAGCAGGACGACCTGAAGCAGGCCATCGCCAGATACAATGCGGTACTGCGTCTCACCCACGACGCCCAGCTGCGCTCCTCCGGCTATGCCAACCTCGGCACCATCTATTTCGCTGCCCGTGATTATCCGCAGGCGCGCGTCAACCTAGAAGCTGCATTCAAGCTGAACCGCGACATCCGGAAGAGGGAAGAGAGGGCTTAAGTGCACCGAAAAATGCCGTACCTGAAGCGCAACTCGGTTGGTTACAGAGCCGAGAGATGTGAATTATTTCTTACTCGCCCAGGCGTTCCACTCCTCCGGACGTGACGGCGACGCGTCTTGGGCCTACCAGAAAGCGGTCCGCCTCTCGAAGGACATCAACCAAACACGTCAGGCCGCGGTCCAATTACAGCCTTTGTAGCAGCTCCGTCCTCGCCCCCTATTCACTTCGGCACTCCGCCAGCACACAATCCCGTCCATCCGCAACCGCTGTGTTATCGTCGAGCCTAGAAATACCACGTGCCAGCTGGAGGAAGTGCAAGAGTGATTAACGGTAAACGCGTTGTCGTCGTGATGCCTGCGTACAACGCGGCGAAAACCCTCGAGAAGACCGTCCGCGAGTTGCCGGACATCGTCGATGCCACCATTCTTGTCGACGATCACAGCACCGACGCGACTGTCGAAAGCGCCCGCGCACTCGGAATTCTCGTCTTCGTTCACGATAAAAATTACGGCTACGGGCGCAACCAGCAAACCTGTTACCGCGAAGCTTTGGCCGCCGGTGCGGACATTGTCGTCATGGTTCATCCCGATTACCAGTACACGCCGCGACTGGTCACCGCCATGGCCAGTATGATCGCCTATGGCGTGCATGACGTCGTCCTGGGCTCCCGGATCCTTGGCGGGGGCGCCCTCAAAGGCGGAATGCCCTTCTATAAATATTTGGCAAACCGCTTCCTCACCGGGTTCGAGAACCTGTTCACTGGCGCCAAGCTCTCCGAATACCACACCGGTTACCGCGCCTTTGCCCGAGAAGTCCTCACCACTCTCCCGCTTCTCGAAAACTCAGACGATTTCGTCTTCGATAACGAAATGCTCGCGCAATGCCTGTGCTTTGATTACCGCATTGGCGAAAGTAGCGCCGGACAGGGCGTTCGCGCGGCTGTCGATCAATTTTCTTCGCAGCGTGAAGTACGGCTTTGGCGTGTTGGGCACAACATTGAAGTGCTGGCTGCAGCGGACCGGCATCGTGCACCTCCGCCTGTTCAGTCCCACCGGCCGCAAACTGCTATTCGACTACTACCTGCCCTCCGACGCGCCTTCGCCCAAGGAAACGCATCAGCAGCGCTAGCGCTGGTTACGCTACAAACTATGCTTCTTTGCGTAATGCCGGAAGGACCGGTAGCTGATCTTCAGCACTTCTGCCGCCTGCGTGCGCACTCCATTCGCGCGCTCCAGCGCTGCCTGCAAGTAGCGCCTCTCGGTCTCGGAAATCACTTTCTCGAAATCGATGCCCTCCGGCGGTAGCTCCACGCCCGGGCCTCGCCCCATCGCTTCTCCGAACGCCGTGGTGGTCCCCGCGACGCGGTCTGGCAGCACCGCCACGGAGATTTCCCGCCCGCTCTCCAGCGCCACCGCCCGCTCGATGGTGTTTTCCAGTTCCCTAACGTTTCCCGGCCAATCGTAGGATTCCAGCCGCCGCATCGCTTCTGGCGACACACTTTCAATCTTCTTGTTCATGGAATTGCGAAACGACTCGAGGAAATGCCGCGCTAGCAGCGGAATATCCTCGCGCCGGTCGCGCAGCGCCGGCACGTGCAGCGGAATCACGCTCAACCGGTAGAACAGGTCTTCCCGGAACTCCCCCGCCGCGATGGCCTTCTCCAGGTCCTTATTCGTCGCGGCGATCACCCGGACGTCCACATCAATCTCTTCGGTGCTGCCGAGCGGCCGGACCTTGCCTTCCTGCAGCACGCGGTACAGCTTCACCTGCATGGCCAGGTTCATGTTGCCGATCTCGTCCATGAACAGCGTGCCGCCATGCGCCGCCTGGAACAGCCCTCGTCGGTTCTCATTCGCTCCCGTGAAAGCGCCCTTGGTGTACCCAAACAACTCCGATTCCAGCAGCGTTTCCGGAAACGCCCCGCAATTGATGGTGATGAACGGCGCCGTGGACCGCGAGCTGTTCTCGTGAATCGCTCGCGCCACCAACTCTTTTCCGGTCCCGCTTTCTCCCGTGATTAACACTCGGCTGTTCTGCGGCGCCACCGTCTGAATCAAATCGAAGATCGCCTTCATCTTTGGACTTTGGCCAATAATGTTGTCCAGCCCGGTCAGCCGGCGCAGTTCCCGCCGCAGATACCCCGCTTCTTTCTTCCACTTCAGATTTTCCGTGACTTCCCGGATGGCCACCCGTAACTGCTCCACCAGGTCGTGGTCCTTAATCACATAGCGGTTCGCCCCTTCGTTGGTCGCGGCAATGGCCGTTTCTAGCGAAGGCACTCCGGTGATCAGCACGAAATAACAATCCGGAGCCACTTCCTTGGCAAACTGCAGCAGCTCCACTCCGGTCTCCCCGGGCATGCGCACATCGGAAATAATAATGTCGTACAGCGAAGCTTCCAGTTTCCGCTTGGCCCCTTCCACGTTGTGGGCCACTTCGACGCGGTGCCCTTCCTTGCGAAAGGTGATCTCCAGCAGCTCGCAAATGGACTTCTCGTCATCCACCACCAGGATGTGCGCCATTTCACGGCCGGTGTCTTTCGGAGCGGTTTTGGTAGCTTGCATAGCGCCTCATTCAACGCGCGGGAGTTCAATCACAAATTCCGCGCCTTTGTCTTTTTCGCTGAATACCGTGATGCGTCCACTGTGTGCTTGCACAATCTGATACACGATGGCCAGTCCCAGTCCCGTTCCACCTTCGAAATTCGATTGCAACGGTTCGAAGATTTTCGAGCGCTGGTCCGATTCCAGCCCGATTCCCGTGTCGCGAAAGGAGATGCGCAGCCACTCGGGAGCATGTTCGATTCCCACGGTGAGCGTCCCGCCATGGGGCATGGCACGCACCGCGTTGTCGCACATGTTCCAGAACACCTGCTTCATCTTGTTGGGATCCACCTTGGCCTTGCACTCCTGCCCATTGAACGCCCGCAGCAACTGCACGTTCTTTACAATATCCGGCTTGCGTTCCATCAACACCAGCGTCTCTTCTAGCAGCGTTCGCACATCCGATTCTTCGAACGCATAGCTCTTCTCCCGTGAATAATTCAGAAAATCCGTAATGATGTGATTCAGCCGTTCCGATTCCCTGCCCACAATGCTTACCAGATGCTTCTCGTCCTCTTCCAGCGGCACCAGCCGTCCCAACTCCTTCACCGCTCCGGCGATCGCCGTGAGCGGCTGGCGAATTTCATGCGCGATCGCCGCGGAAAGACGTCCCACCGCGGCCATGCGCTCCTTCGTCGCCACTTCCTGTTCCAACCGCCGCAGGTCCGTCAGGTCCTGGAAGTTGAACACGTACCCGCTTCGCACTGCATCCCGCGTGCGCAATGGAGACACCGAAATCCCCAGCACCCGCCGCTGCCCTCCCGGAACACGCACTTCAATCTCCCGCCGCAACGACAGCCTCTCCGGCAACGTGCGCATATCCTCCAGCCAGAATTCCGGACTGATCTCCCGCAGGTTCCGCCCGCGCAACTCGCTGAACGTCCGCCCCAGAATTTCTTCCCCGGTGCGGTTCAAGAGCACGATGCGCCCTTCCATATCCGTGGTCACCAGTCCACCGCGCATCGAATGGATAATGTCCGCGGTGAAGTCCTGCAATTCCAGCAATTCTTCGCGCTTTTCCTCGAGCTCTGTGCTTTTCTTGCGCAGCGACACGGCCAACAGACTCGCCAGGTACGCTACCGCCAGAAAGCCGAAGGTATTGCTCAGGAACCAAAGACGGATGGTTTCATACGTCGGCGCGGCCACCGAAGTCCGCGGGATTTTCCCCGCGTACACCAGCGCCGTGGTCAACGCTAGCGACGACAAGCAGAACAGTGCCGTTAAAAATGTGAGTTGCCGCGAAAACAGGATGCTGGCCACAATGATCACCAGCAGGTACAACGAAACGAAGTTGCTGTCTTGCAGTCCGGTGGCATAGACAATGGCCGTGATCATGCCGACGTCGCAGGACACCTGCAGCGCGCCCAGCCACGAGGCCCGAGGCAGCAAACGCACCAGGATCAGGTGCAGAATCCCAATGGTGATCCACAGAATGATGATCGGCAGGAAATAGCGGGTTGTTCCGCTCGGCGGCGAGTACTGCGGCCACACCACACCCACGCCCAGAATCAGAGCGATCATGAGCAGCCGGACCTTGGTCAGCCACTCCAGCCAGTCTCGCCGAGTCAGTGTTTGTTCCATGGATCGGAAGCGCGGCACGCCACCGCCCTTCCCTCCCCAGACCTATTTAAACAGAAACGGGAGGACAGCGGCTCGCCGCCTGCCCTCCCATTTCCGAATTCGAACTAGCGCTTAGTGCGCTCCGCTCAGTTTGCCGATCAACGAGAACAGTGGCAGGTACATGGAGATAACCACGCCGCCGACAACCAACCCCAGGAACACGATCATGATCGGCTCCAAGGCGGTCAACAAGTCCTTCACCGCCACGTCCACCTCGTCCTCGTAGAAGTCCGCGATCTTCTGCAACATCGCGTCCATCGCGCCAGTCTGTTCGCCCACCGCGATCATCTGTGTCACCATGCCCGGGAACACCTGGGACTCCTTCAAAGGGTCGGTGAGCGATTTGCCCTCTTCCAACGACCTGCGCACCTGGTTCAGCGCCTTTTCCACCACCGCGTTCCCGGAAGTCTTCGCGGTGATATCCAGGCCTTCCAGAATCGGCACGCCGCTCGAAATCAGCGTTCCCAGCGTGCGGGTGAATCGCGCTACCGCGATCTTGCGCATTAACATACCAACCACCGGGAGCTTCAGCACTACCGTGTCCAGCACAAACCGGCCGGTCGGCGTCCCGTACCAGACCTTCATACCAACGATGCTGGCGATGACTCCGACAAAAATTAGCAACCCGAAGATACTGCCCACAAAGTGGCTCAACGCAATCACGATTTTCGTGGGCAATGGCAGATCCACTCCCAAGCCCGCAAACAACGTCGCGAAGATTGGCACCACCTTCCACAAGAGCAAGGTGATCACCGCCGCCGCGATCGACAAAACACCCACCGGGTAAATCAACGCCGACTTCACCGCCGCCTTCAACTTCACGTTCTTTTCGATGTACGTCGAGAGGCGCTGCAGAATGGTGTCCAAAATACCGCCGGTCTCGCCCGCTTCCACCATGTTGCTGTACAACGGGTCGTATACTTTGGGGTACTGCTTCATGGCCGCGGACAGCGTACTGCCGCCTTCCACCGAACTGCGCACCCCCGTCAGCACCTTCTGGAAGGTTTTGTTCTCCTGCTGGCTCGCCAGAATCTCCAAGCACTGCACCAGCGGCAACCCTGCGTCGATCATCACCGAGAACTGTCGCGTAAAGATGGCCAGCTCTTTGGAGTTCACCCCGCCGCCGAACGTGGGCAGGTTGAACTCCTTGCCTTTTTCCGATACGCGCGTCGGCGTGATCTGCTGGCGCCGCAGCAAGCTCTGCAGCTCCGTCTTGTTGTTGGCGCTCATTTCCCCCGCCACCGACGTGCCCGCGCGATTGGTTCCCTTATATGTAAAGACCGGCATGACTAGTTCCTCCTCAGCGGTCGAAAACCTTATTTTCCACTGCGTTCCTTCCCGGGTTCAATCCAACTCTTCAGTGCCGCGCGCCTATGGGACTCTTCCCCAGGCTGCTCTTTCCCGCGCTCGGCGTGCTCGCCACTCCGCGATTAATCATGTCTTGCAGTTCGTCGGGATTCGACGAACGCGAAAGCGCCATATCCAGGGTGATGAGCTTAGCAAAGTACGAGTTCGCCAGGCCCTGGTTAAAGGTCTGCATTCCTGTCTGACCGGTTCCCGTTTGCATCGCCGAATAAATCTGGTGAATTTTATCCTCACGAATGAGGTTTCGAATCGCCGGCGTGGGCACGAGCACTTCCATCACCATCACGCGTCCACGGCCATCGGTCCTTGGCAGCAGCGCTTGGCACAGGATTCCTTCCAGCACCATCGACAACTGCGCGCGAATCTGCGGCTGTTGGTGCGACGGGAACACGTCGATGATACGGTTGATCGTCGAAGCCGCCGAGTTTGTGTGCAACGTCGCAAAGGTCAAGTGGCCGGTTTCCGCAATACGCAGCGCCGATTCGATAGTCTCCAGGTCGCGCATCTCACCAATCAGTACGACGTCCGGGTCTTCGCGCAACGCGGCGCGCAGCGAATTCGCGAACGAGTGCGTATCCGCGTGCACCTCGCGCTGGTTTACCAGGCACTTCTTGTGATTGTGCAGAAACTCTATGGGGTCCTCGATGGTGATCATGTGCTCTTCGCGCTCACCATTGATCTTGTCGAGCATCGCCGCCAGCGTCGTGGATTTTCCCGAGCCCGTCGGACCCGTAACCAGCACCAGCCCGCGCGGCTTGTCGCACAGTCCCTTGACCACCGGAGGTAATCCAAGCGCATCGAATCCCTTAATTTCCCAGGGAATGGTACGGAACACCGCGCCCACCGCGCCTCGTTGGTTGAATACATTGCCGCGGAACCGCGCCAGATTCTTCAACCCGAACGAGAAGTCCAGTTCCAGGTTTTCTTCGAACCGGTGCTTCTGCGAATCCGTCAGTACGCTATACGCCAGGGACTTCGTATCCGCAGCCGTCAGCGGCGGCATGTCCAGCGGGCGCAATCTTCCATGCACGCGCACGCGCGGCGCACTGTTCGTCGTGATGTGCAGGTCGCTTCCTCCCATCTCGATCATCTTTTTCAGCAGTTCGCTCAGTGTAATCCCGGCCATAGTCGCTGTTCTCCGTTCCTTATAGAACCGTTTCCCGGATCACTTCTTCCAGCGTGGTCATGCCCAGCGCCGCCTTGATCAGCCCGCTGCGCCGCAACGTAATCATGCCCTGCTCGATCGCCTTCTTCTTCAATTCCAGTGCCGACGCCCCGACTAGAATCAGTTCCCGCAACTCGTCGTTAATCTCCATCACTTCGTACAAGCCCGTGCGTCCCTTGTACCCGCGCTTCCCGCACGTCGAACAACCCTTGCCGTGATACACCTTCGTACTCTTCACTTCTTCCGGTGTATACCCGGCGTCGATCAGCGCCTGCTCGGGAATTTCCAGCTCTTCCTTGCAATTGCTGCAAACGCGGCGCACCAAGCGCTGCGCGCAAATTAAGTTCACCGAAGTAGCCACCAGAAACGGCTCGATGCCCATGTTCATCAAACGGCTGATCGTTGAAGGCGCATCGTTGGTGTGCAGTGTCGACAGCACCAGGTGCCCTGTCAGCGCCGCTTTTACCGCGATTTCCGCGGTCTCAAAGTCGCGAATCTCACCAACCAGAATGATGTTCGGGTCCTGCCGCAAAAACGCGCGCAACGCAGCGGCGAAGTTCAACCCAATCTGGTCCTTCATCTGCACCTGGTTGATGCCGCCCAACTGGAACTCGACCGGATCTTCCGCGGTCATGATATTCGTATCCACCTGGTTCAACCGCGCCACCGATGAATACAGCGTGTTCGTCTTACCGGATCCCGTCGGCCCGGTCACCAGCACCATGCCGTAAGGCCTCAAAATATTGCGCTCGAATTTCTTCAACGATTCCGGCTCGAAACCCAACTTGGTCATATCCAGCCGCAGGTTTTCTTTGTCCAGCAACCGCAACACGATTTTTTCGCCGTACAGCGTCGGCACGGTCGATACGCGGAAATCCAGTTCCTTCTTCTTGCCTTCGGCCTTGTACTTGATCATGATGCGGCCGTCTTGCGGCAAGCGCTTCTCTGCGATGTCCAGTTTGGCCATGATCTTCATACGGCTGGTAATGGCGTCCCGCAATTTCATCGGCGGGCTCATCACCGTCTGCAGCACGCCGTCTACGCGGAACCGCACGCGCATCTCGTTCTCATACGGCTCCACGTGAATATCGCTCGCGCCGCGCTTCACGGAATCCGTCAAGATGAGGTTCACCAGTTTGATAATCGGGGCTTCTTCGGCGGCCTTCTCCAACATGGCCGCGTCCATCTCCTGCTCTTCCGCGGCCAGTTCCAACTCCTGGTCTTCATCCACCAGGTCCTTCATCAACGAACTCAACTCTTCATGGCTGGACGCGCTGCCGCCGTAAAACCGGCTGATCGCCTCGCCAATCGCCGATTCCGACGCCACCACCGGTTCCACGTTGAACCCGGTCATGAACTTGATGTCGTCCATGGCGAAGACGTTGGTCGGATCGGTCATCGCGATCGTCAGCACCGACCCGACCCTCGACAGCGGCACCACCTGGTACCGCAACGCCGTGTCCTGCGGAATCAACTTGATTACATTGGGGTCTATCTCGTAATACTTCAGGTTGATCGACGGCACACCATACTGCCGCGACAGCACACCGGTGATGTCGTCGTCGGTGATGAAGCCCATCTTCGTCAGGCAGCTTCCCAGCTTGCCCCCGTTGGACCGCTGAAATTCCAGCGCTTTCTCCAACTGGTCCTGCGTGATCAGGCTTTCTTTCAGTAAGATTTCGCCCAAACGGACCGACATCCGCACGTCTCCCTAAACACAGTGACCCACCGCTCAACATAACAAACGGGCCGTGGGTTCGTTGCTCGATTTTGCACCATCGTTGTGAATTCGCTAATACCTGTACGCCGGAACAGGCCGGCTCCACGCGGCCAGTGTCTCTTTCTTGACTTGCTGCTACTGCACCGCTATCTTGCGAAAGAGATGTCTGCCACGCGTATTTTGCCGACTCCTTCTTCTCTGGGCAAGCGGACTCGGCGCCCGCCGCGCCAGCTGACCCACTGGCCCGCTCGGACTGCGCCCGTTCCGCAATTGTCCGCGTACTATGATGCGCTCTGGCGCGCCCACGGCCCCCAGCACTGGTGGCCCGGCCGCACGCGCTTCGAAATTATCGTCGGCGCCATCCTCACGCAAAGCACCAGTTGGACCAACGTCGAACTCGCCATCGCCAATCTCCGACGCGAAAGACTGCTCTCCCCCGCCGCCCTGGAACGGGTTCCCTTAGCCCGTTTGTCTCGGCTGATTCGCTCCTCCGGTTACTTCCGTCAGAAAGCCCAGAAGCTCAAGTCCTTTGTCCATTTCCTTCGTACCTCTTTCGAAGGCTCCTTAAAGAAAATGTTCGCTACGCCCACCGCCCCACTGCGCGAGCAGTTTCTCACCGTGCACGGCATTGGCCCGGAAACTGCCGACTCCATCTTGCTCTACGCCGGCAACCATCCCGTCTTTGTTGTCGACGCCTACACCCGCCGCATCCTCGAACGCCACGGCCTTGCTCACGGCAAGAACTCCTACGAGGAAATCCGTCGCCTGTTCGAACAAAATCTTCCCGCCGATCCGCAACTCTTCAACGAGTACCACGCCCTCATCGTCCACACCGGCAAACATTTCTGCCGCAAGCGCAATCCCGATTGCGACCATTGCGCCTTGAAAGCGTTTCTTCCTCCCACCTCGGAAGTGGCACCATGAGCCCGAGTACGACCAGCAGTCGCCTGCGCCTCGTCTTTGGCGGCATTCTGGTTACTCTTCTCCTTGCCGCTGTGTTCACCCTCGGGTCGCTCGATGTTCCGCTCGAGCCCCAGTCCTGGCGCGAAGTTATCGCGCTCTACGCCGTTTCCAGTTTCATCACCGCCGCGCTCCTCGTCTTTGGCCTCATCTTCATTCGCAGCTTTGTGCGCTTGCGCATGGAGCGCAGCAAGGCGCAACTGGGCGCCCGCTTCAAAACAAAAATGGTTCTCGGCGCCATGGCCGTTTCCCTGCTCCCCGTTGTGTTCATGTTCTTCGTCAGCTATTCCCTGCTCAACCGCACCCTCGGCCGTTGGTTCCCTCGCCCGCTCGAAATAGCCTCGGAGCAAACCCAACAACTACTCAACGAACTCGGTCGCGGCACGCTTCCGCGCTTGCACACCCTCGGGTTCCAAGCCGCTATGCACGCGGAGGAAACTCCGGAAGCGTTCCTCCAGCACGCCCTCGGCCTGGGTTTAGACGCGGCTTGGCTGTATGACGCCGACGGACACTTCCTCAAAGGCGGCACCATATGCGGCGACCAGCCGGAGGATCGCGTCGCCGAGCTATGCACCATCAGCGGCGTTCAAGGCACATTGCAGAACACGCTGCCCAGCGGCGTCCAAATCTGGACCACCAAGGACAATAATTATTTTGCCGCGAGCGTCCCCGTCACCTTCACCGAGCACCGCTCCGGTTCCCTTGTCGCTGCTTTCCGCACCAACCCCGATTTCCTCAAACGCTGGACCATCATTCGCGAGCAGACCCAGCAGTACGAACGCGTCAAACAGAATCTTCGCGCCCTTAAACGCCAGATGCTGCTCATCCTCTTTTGCCTCACCCTAGTGGTCATGTCCGCGGTCACCTGGGTGGCTCTCTTCTTGTCCAAGCAAGTTACCGTGCCCATTCAAGCCCTCGCCGAAGGAACTCGCGAAATTTCCGCCGGCAACTTCGGTTATCAGGTCCCGGAGCAGGCCCAGGACGAACTCGGCGTCCTCGTGCGTTCCTTCAACTCCATGACCACGCAGTTGCGCGACAGCCGCGCGCAGATTGACGAATTCACCCGCAATCTCCAGCAGGCCGTTCAGGAACTGGAGCGCCGCCGCCAATTGATGGAAACGGTCCTCGAAAATATCCCCGCCGGCGTCATCTACATGGATGCCACCGGCAACATTCAACGCACGAATACCGCTCTCGCCAAAATGTTCGAGCTTTCCTCTAAAACCGTAACTTCACTCGAAGAACTTGTCGGCGCCGACGCTCACCGCATGTTGCAGCAACTAATGCGCCGGGCCCTGCGCATGGGTGTGGTCTCCCGTGAAATTGAAATTGTGCTCAGCGAGCACGTTCTGCACCTCGCCGTCACCGTTAGCTCCATTGGCCCGCGCCGCGCCAACATCGGCTACGTGCTGGTGTTCGACGACCTCACCGAAGTTTTGCGCGCGCAAAAATCAGCCGCCTGGCAGGAAGTCGCTCGCCGCATTGCCCACGAAATCAAGAATCCCCTGACGCCTATCCAGCTCTCCGCGCAACGCATGCTTCATTATCTCGATCGCCGCAACGGTGCCAAGGACGCTCCCGCCGATCCCGAACTCGCGCGCATCGCTCAGGAATGCTCCCGCCTGATCGTTCGCGAAGTCGCCACCCTGTCCGCCCTGGTCAATGAATTCTCCCAATTCGTGCGCTTCCCCGCTTCCAAGCTGCAATCCACCGACGCCAACACCACCGTCCACGAAGCTATCGAAGTCTTTTCCGGCCGCCTCGATGGCATTCAGCTCAAAACTTCTCTCGAACCCGATCTTCCTTCTATCCGCGCGGACGCCCAACTCCTCCGCTCCGTCATCATCAACTTAATCGACAACGCCGCCGAAGCTCTTGAAGACGCCACCCTCCGCGAAATTTCCATAACCACCCGTCTCCGCCCGGAATCCGATACCATTGAGATTGCCGTCGCCGATACCGGTCACGGTATTTCGCCCGAAGATAAGGACAAGCTCTTTCTGCCGCACTTTTCCACCAAGGACCGGGGCACCGGCCTGGGCCTCGCCATCGCCGCTCGCATCATCACCGAGCATGGCGGCTCGCTCCGCGTGGAAGATAACCGCCCCGTCGGTTCGCGCTTTTTGATGGAATTGCCTGTTGCCGAACTGTCCGCGCCGGCTGGCACCGAAAAACTGGGAGCGGACGTCGATCGATGACAGCTCACCCAAAGATTCTGATCGTGGATGACGAAGAAGGCATCCGCGAGTCGCTCGCTTCCATCCTGCGCGACGAACGGTATGCGGTGGATACCGTTGGCTCTGGCGAAGAAGCTCTCGCCCTCATTGGCAAGAGCGAATTCCACGTCGTACTTCTCGACATCTGGCTTCCCGGCATCGATGGCATGGAAGCCCTCACCCGTATTCAAGACCTGCCTCGGCCTCCTGCGGTCATCATGATTTCCGGTCATGGCAATATCGAAACCGCCGTTCGTGCTACCAAGCTGGGCGCCTTCGACTTCATCGAGAAGCCGCTCTCCCTAGAAAAAGTAAACGTCCTGGTGCGCAACGCCCTGCAGCAGCGCCGCCTCCAGGACGAAAATCAAACCCTGCGCAGCGAACTTGTGCACCGCTATCAGGTCATCGGCGACAGCGTTCCGATGAAGGCGCTGCGCCAGCAAATCGCGGTCACCGCTCCCACCAATGGCCGCGTGCTTATCTACGGCGAAAGCGGCACGGGCAAGGAACTCGTGGCCCGCGCGCTCCACGCCAATAGTCAGCGCAGCAAAGGGCCCTTTGTGGAAGTGAGTTGCGCTGCCATCCCCGAAGAGCTCATCGAATCGGAAATGTTCGGCCACGTGAAAGCCAGTTTCAGCGGCGCCACGGACGACAAGATCGGCAAATTCCAGAAAGCCGATGGCGGCACGCTCTTTCTCGACGAAGTTGGCGACATGAGCCTACGCACGCAGTCCAAGGTTTTACGGGTACTGGAGGAGCAGCGCATCGAGCCAATCGGCTCCAATCAAACTCTGAATGTCGATGTGCGCGTCATCGCCGCCACCAATAAAAATCTCGAACAGGAAATTTCCCGCGGCGCCTTTCGTCAGGACCTTTTCTATCGCCTCAACGTGATTCCCTTCCACGTGCCGCCGCTGCGCGAACGCAAGGAAGACATTCCCGTCCTGGCCCGTTTTTTTCTGAATGAATTCAGTACCGAATATGGCAAGAAGACCCGCGAACTCTCCGACGGCGCGCTCGAAATCATCGTGCGCTATCCCTGGCCCGGCAATGTCCGCGAACTAAAAAATCTGGTCGAGCGCCTGGTCATCGTCTGCCCGCAATCGCGCATCGAACCGCACCACCTCCCGCCCGAACTTTTCCGCGGTGTGGCCGAAAGTCCCCAGCATCCCTATTCCACATTGCATGAAGCCCGCAGCGCCTATGAGCGCGAATTCATCCTCCGCAAACTCCAGGAGCATCGCTGGAACATGACGCAAACCGCCTCCGCCCTGGGCCTCGAGCGCTCCCACCTCTACCGCAAGATGAAATCCCTGGGCATCGCCGCCCCCGAATAAGCCAGGAACGCCACCGCCGTCCCATCCCGCGGGTTTCGCGGGATGAATCTCCGCAATGGCGTGCGTATCACTCCTCTCCGCTCTTCTTCCGCTGCTCCTCTGCCAACGCCTCCAACTGTGAATGCCAATCCAACTCTCGCACCCTCTGCGGATTCTCTCGCCAATCCGCCAGCACCTTTACAAACATCGCCAAAAACACTTTCGTCCCGAGCAGCGCCTCCAACTCCTTCCGCGCCGCCGTCCCGATCTTCTTCAACATCTCCCCTTTGTGCCCAATCAAAATCTTCTTCTGGGAATCCCGCTCCACATGCAACGTCGCGTGAATTCGCAACAACTTGGGCGTCTCTTCAAACTGGTCGATCACCACCGCCAACGCATGTGGCACTTCGTGATACGTCAAATCAATGGCCTTCTCCCGGATAATTTCCCCGACCAGAAACCGCTCCGGCTGATCCGTAACCTGCTCCTCCGGGAAGAACGGCTCGCCCTCCGGCAATTCCTCAAGAATCTCCTTCACTAACGCGTCGCAGCCTTCCCCCTTCAACGCCGAAATCGGCACCAGCGCCGCAAACGGAAACGCCTTCGCAAACGCATCCATCAGCGGCAACAGCTTGGCCTTCGGCACCATGTCAATCTTGTTCAACGCCAGAACCGTCTTACCCCCAAATCGCTGCCCTCGCTCCAACAGCAACTCATCTGCGTGCGGCAATGTCCGGCTCGCGTCCACCATCATCAGCAGCACGTCAATTCCTTCCAAGGCCGCCGCCACCTCGCGCATCATCTGCCGGTTCAGCGCCGTTTTTCCCTCGTGCAGTCCCGGCGTATCCACCAGCACAATCTGCCCTTCCGGCCGCGTCACGATCCCCTGGATACGGTTGCGCGTAGTCTGCGGCTTCGACGTAACAATGGCCACCTTCTGCCCCACCAATCGGTTCAGCAGTGTCGATTTCCCGGCGTTCGGCCGCCCGATAATCGCCACAAACCCTGCCCGCTTCTTCATCTCCGTTTTTTCCTTCTTCCCCGTCACAGTCCCTCAATTCCCTTTGGAATATGGCCTCCCGGCACCGCTTTTACTGCGGCGACAACGCCTCGATCAGCATAAATAGAGAACGATTCAGTCTCAGGAATGGAGATGAAATCATTCCCGTGCTACTCAGGCAAGACAGCATAGTGTCTCAATTTTTCCTTTTCCGCGGCAGTTAGAGCCACGCCAAGTCTAGTCCAGACCACGCACGAAATCGAGAATACCGTAATGAAGCCGGTAGGCCAGGTTTACTAGCCGGCACCGGCGATGGCGGATTCAGGGCGGTCAGACAGGGCGGCTTTGATGTAGTCGCGGTTGGTGAAGGCGATGACTTCGAGCTTGATTTGTTTGGGACAGGCGGCTTCGCATTCGCCGATGTTGGTGCAGTTGGCGAAGCCTTCAACGTTCATTTGCTGGACCATGGCCAGGGCGCGGCGGTCGCGCTCAGGTTGGCCTTGGGGCAAGTGGCCGAGGTGAGAAATTTTGGCGCCGACGAAGAGCGCGGCGGCAGCATTGGGACACGCGGCAACGCAGGCGCCGCAGCCGATACAAGCCGCGGCGTCCATGGCGAGGTCGGCGTCTCGCTTGGGGATGAGAAGGGTGTTGCCATCGGGAGCGCCGCCGGTTGGCGCGGTAATAAAACCGCCGGAGGCGATGATGCGGTCGAAGGAGGTGCGATTGACGGCGAGATCCTTGATCACCGGGAAAGCTCTGGCACGCCAGGGCTCGAGATAGAATTCGTCGCCATCTTTGAAATGACGCATGTGGAGTTGGCAGACGGTGGTGCCCTGGAATCCTCCGTGGGCTTTACCGTTAATCATGAAGCCGCACATGCCACAGATGCCTTCGCGACAGTCGTGGTCGAAGGCGACAGGATCTTCACCCTTGGCGATCAGAGCTTCGTTGAGGACGTCGAGCATTTCGAGGAAAGACATGTGCTCGCCGGCGTTGGGGACTTCGTAGCGGACCATGCGGCCCTGGTCGTTGGGATTCCTTTGGCGCCAGATGTGGAGGATGAGTCTCATGGTCGTTGCCGCTCCGGAAGAGGGGAAAAAGAGAAGAAAGAAGTGCAAGAGTGTAAGAGTTTAAGAGTGGAAGAGTTGAACCCAGGAACGCAGAGGGAGTGATCTTGCGGACATGGGGCGCAGCAGTGCTGTGCCCCTACGCGGAAAGACCTGCGGGCCAATAGAGATGCCGGCTCTACCAGGGGGGAGAAAGGCAGGCGGCGTTCCGAATGACGGGTCGTCTTTAGGGCGGGAATCACTTGTAGCTCCGTTGCGAGGGGTGAACGTAGTTGAAGGTGAGAGGCTCTTTGTGGAGGGCGGGGGCTTGGTGCGGACCTTGATATTGCCACGCGGCGACATAGGAGTACTGCTCATCGTCGCGAAGGGCTTCGCCTTCCGGGGTTTGGTACTCTTCGCGGAAGTGGCCGCCACAGGATTCCTTGCGATCGAGGGCATCGAGGCACATAAGTTCAGCGAGTTCGAAGAAGTCCGCGACGCGACCAGCTTTTTCCAGGGACTGGTTGAATTCTTCGTTGGTGCCGAGAACGCGAACACTTTTCCAAAACTCTTCACGAAGCGGCGCAATCAAGCTGAGCGCCTTCTTGAGTCCAGCTTCATTGCGCGCCATGCCGCAGTAATCCCAAACAATTTTGCCGAGTTCGCGGTGGAAGGAGTCGACGGTGCGATTGCCACTGCCGTTGAGCAGCTTATTCGTGATGGCGGTGACATGGGCGACGGCTTCTTCCGCAGCAGGGACGTCGGAGGAAATTTTGGGAGGCTTGGCGTTGGCTAGGTAATCGCCGATGGTGTAAGGAATGATGAAGTAGCCGTCCGCAAGACCTTGCATGAGTGCGCTGGCACCGAGACGATTGGCGCCATGATCGGAGAAATTAGCTTCGCCCAGGACAAAGAGGCCGGGAATGGTAGACATCAAGTTGTAATCGACCCACAGGCCACCCATGGTGTAGTGCGTGGCGGGATAGATGCGCATGGGGACTTCGTAGGGATTCTCACCGGTGATGCGTTCATACATTTCGAAGAGATTTCCGTAGCGTTCGGCGATTTTGTGTTTACCAAGACGCTTGATGCAATCGCTGAAATCGAGATAGACGCCGAGACCGTTGGGGCCGACGCCGCGGCCAGCGTCACATTCGGCTTTGGCAGCGCGAGAGGCAATGTCGCGTGGAACGAGATTTCCAAAGCTGGGATAGCGACGCTCGAGGTAATAGTCGCGCTCGTCTTCCGGGATTTGATTAGGCGGGCGTTTGTCACCAGTTCTTTTCGGAACCCAGATGCGGCCGTCGTTGCGCAGGGATTCGGACATTAAGGTGAGCTTGGACTGATACTCTCCAGCAACCGGGATGCACGTAGGGTGAATTTGCGTGAAACAAGGATTCGCGAAGAGAGCGCCGCGCTTATAGGCTCGCCAGATCGCGGTGGCGTTGCAGCCCTTGGCGTTGGTGGAGAGGTAGAAGACGTTGCCATAGCCTCCGGTGGCGAGGATGACGGCGTCGGCCATGCGAACGTCGATCTTCCCGTCGTAGAGGCTGCGCGTAACGATGCCGCGGGCGCGGCCATCGACGACGATGAGGTCGAGCATCTCCATCCGCGGGTGCATGGTGACGGAGCCGAGACCGATCTGGCGTTCGAGAGCCTGATAAGCGCCAAGGAGAAGTTGCTGGCCAGTCTGGCCGCGCGCATAGAAGGTGCGGGAAACTTGCGCGCCGCCGAAGGAACGATTGTCGAGGAGGCCGCCATATTCGCGAGCGAAAGGCACGCCTTGAGCGACACATTGGTCGATGATGTTGACGCTGACTTGCGCGAGACGATAGACGTTGGATTCGCGGGAGCGGAAATCGCCACCTTTTACGGTGTCGTAGAATAGACGGAAAACACTATCCCCATCGTTATCGTAGTTCTTAGCGGCGTTGATGCCACCCTGAGCGGCGATGGAGTGCGCGCGGCGGGGGCTGTCCTGGAAGCAGAAGCAGTGCACGTTGTACCCGAGTTCGCCGAGACTGGCGGCAGCAGCGCCGCCAGCGAGGCCGGAACCGACGACAATAATGTTGTACTTGCGCTTGTTGGCAGGATTGATGAGCTTGAGTTCGAATTTGTGCTTGTCCCAAGACTGCTCGATGGGCCCGGCGGGGGCGTGAGAGGTTAGTTCCATGAAATGAGACCCCGCAAAATGCTGTAGGAAAATGGAAACGAAGAGAGATTCCTCACTTCGCGGACTCCGTTCGGAATGACGGGGATTTGATCGGGCCGAAATGGGGCGCAGGGGTCCTGCGCCCCTACGCGAATGACGGATTTGTGTTTGGTGGCCATGGAGTTAGACCGGTTTGAGGAAGCCGGCGAGGGCGGCGACTGGGATCGAGATGTAGCCGATGGCGAGGAGGATGGCGACAAGTTTGGAAAGGCGCTGCAGCCAAGGAGTATAAACGGGATGGCTGAAGCCGAGGGATTGAAACATGCTCCAAAGGCCATGGTAGAGGTGATAGCAGAGCATGGTCATGGCGATGATGTAAAAGAGCGAGACGGGCCAAACCTGGAACCCGAGGACGACATTGTTATAGACGTTTTGCTCGTCGAAGGGAGCGCCAGGATGAACGGCACCCAAGGTGAACTGCAGGAGGTGCCAAATAACGAATGCCAAGATGATGGGGCCGCTCCACATCATGGTGCGAGACGCGTAGGTGGAATGGATGTTGGTCTTTTTGATGTAGCTGATGGGGCGGGCTTCGCGTTGGAGGAGCCAGAGTTGGAAGGAAGACCAAATGTGCAGGGTGACGGCGAGGAGCAAGGTGATGCGGGCACCCCACAAAAGAGAGGGGACGGATTTCAGAAATGCGGCGTATCGATTGATTTTTTCAGGTGATTCGAAGACCTGCAGATTGCCGGCGAGATGGCCGACGACAAAGCCGAAGAGAACGACACCGGTGACGGCCATGATGGCTTTTTTACCGATAGTGGTTTGCCAAAATCGCAAGGTACCTGCGGGCAGATTAGCGGCGGTGGCGCTCATGAACTGAGTGGGTCCTTTGCCGGACGGTGGATCGTGGGGAAATGAAACTGTTGTTGCAGGTCGGCTAAATCCGGCTGGGTTGTCGTGGAAGACATGCCCTCTCTGCCGCCAGAGTCCCGAGAAATTGTGCGGAGCGCTACAACGGGGGCGCGCTGGGAGGCGGCCACTTCAGTATAGGTGAGGTGGAAGGAGTGATGCAAGGCGTTGAGCAAATATTGGCGGTTTGTGAACACCAGCAACCTCGCACTGCCGAGCTGGATTCTGATTCGGTTAGCCTCAATCCATGTGCCGACGGAAATTCAATCGGTGGGCGATGATTGCACTACTTGGTGCGGTGGTGGCGATCGTTACGGGAGCTTCGCGCATCGCGGAGCAGGCTCAGACGGCCACACCGGCGGGGGCGAATCCTGCTGCTACGCGGGCTTGCAGCGCGAATCCCGTCCTGGCTGATTCGGCAGGAAAGAAGAAAGCGGCGCACAAGCTGCACCACCCGTTGCCGCCGGACGCGCCGCCTAGGTGTGTCGAAGTAAAAGGGCAAGAACTTGAGGTACAGGAATTTCTGCAGAACGTGGTCCGCGAGCGGGCTTGGAAGGTAGCGGAGAATCGCGCCTCGGAAGACACGTGGTCTTTTGTGTGCTATCTGAGCCCGATAGAATTGGAGCAGTTTGCGGATACCAAGGTGTTATTGGAGCCGGTGGAGTTTTCCGACGGAAAAGCTGCAGTGGTGGTGCGCACCAGCGACCTTGCGGACGGGTACGTACGGGTGCAGATATCCGCGCACTTCCAGGGGGAAGGAAAGTCGACGGATCAGGCCACGCCGCAGCCAACGACGAGTTGGACAATGAATACGAAGGGCGCGCTGGAACAGGAGTTGGTGAAAGCGCTGCAGACCAGCTACAAGCCGCTGCAGTAGCTAGGACCGAAGGGCCGCAGGAAATACTGGACTCCGGTACAGCTTATGCGGCGGCAGAGTTCCCTGCTATTTCTTATGCCGGGCGAGTTGTGCGTATATCAGTCAGGTATTCCTGATTGGCAGTGAGGAACGAGAGTACCCCGTCCACGAACGGAGGGAGTGGTGCAGCAAGGCGTAGGCGGCACTCGGTGGTCTGCAATGCGCGCTGCAGTGAACCTCCTGGCTGTGGGCCTGTGGGCCGCGGGGGCATTACTGCTGTGCGCCAGTTCCGTGAATGGTCAGATTTCTCCCGGACCTCTTTCGAAAGCACATTCCTCGTTGACCGGCACGACGCAGTGCAATTCCTGCCACGTGTTCGGCAGCAGCACGCCCACGTTCAAGTGTCTGGATTGCCATAAAGAGGTTGCCGAGGATCTGGCAAACAAGCACGGCTATCACTTCCGGTTGGACATGCAGAATCCCAATGGAAAAGATTGCGTGCGCTGCCACCTGGAGCACAATGGCCAAGAGTTCACGTTGATTCACTGGGAACCTTCGGAGAGGAAATTCGATCACCGGCTAACGGGCTACACGCTGGAGGGTAAGCATGCGCCGGTGGCTTGTGAGAAGTGCCACACGCCAGCGCACATGCTGCCGTCGTTGAAGGCCCTGATCAAATACAAGGACCCTGCGAAATCATTTTTCGGGCAGTCGCCAAATTGCACACCGTGTCACAGCGATCCGCACAAAGGCCAACTCGGGAATGAGTGCACGAAATGCCACAACGTGGAGAGTTGGAAGGCGGCGAAGCAGTTTGACCATTCGAAGACGCGCTATCCGTTGACCGGGCTGCACGCCAAAGTGGAGTGCGAGAAGTGCCATAAACCGGATACGCCGGGTGGACCGGCACGCTACAAGGACATAAAGTTCGATACCTGCAACTCGTGTCACATCGATCCGCATCATGGCGAATTCAAGAAGGCATGCGAGGCATGTCATACCACCAGCGGGTGGAAGACCATGCTGGCGGGGTTCGATTTCGATCATTCGAAGACCAAGTATCCGCTGATGGGGAAGCACGCGCTGGTAGCATGTTCGGCTTGCCACTTGCATGACGATTTCAAGAAGGAAATTGCGTTTGCGGATTGCATGGATTGCCACACGCCAGATCCGCACAAGGGGCAGTTTGGTGCGCGGCCAAGGAAGGGTGAATGTGCGGAGTGCCACACGGTGGTCGGCTGGAAGCCTTCGTTGTTTGGGGTAAAGGAGCACGACAGTTCGCAATATCCGCTGAGGGGCAAGCACGCAAAGGTGGAATGCGACAAGTGTCACACGCCCGCGGGGAAAGATACGGTTTATAAAGTGAAGTTCGCGGCCTGCACGTATTGCCATAAGGATGCCCACGACAGCCAGTTTGCGGCCGCGCCGTACCGGAATCGCTGCGAGGATTGCCACACGGTGGCGGACTGGCACCGCACGAGCTATACCATTGCGAAGCACCGCAGTTCACGATTCCCGCTGCAGGGCGCGCATGTGGCAGTTCCCTGCTCCGATTGCCATAAGGTGGGTCTGGGTGGACGGTCGGACAAGGTGTTGCCATTCCACTTTGAGGAACGTGACTGCACGGCGTGCCATAAAGATCCACACAAGGGTGAGTTCGATAAGCAGATGGCTCGTAAGCGCGCGAATGGAACGCCGTTCGGCTGCGAGGCGTGCCACAGCGTGAAATCGTGGGGAGACATCAACGGGTTCGACCACTCGAAGACGAAATATCCGTTGGTGGGAGCACACCGGACGGTGGCGTGTGCAGACTGTCATAAGCCAAAGGGCAATGCGGAATCGCGCTTCCAGGGGACGCCAATGCAGTGCGAGACATGTCACAAGGACGCGCACGATGGGCAGTTCGTGGCGAAAGATAGTCAGACGCATTGCGCCGACTGCCACAATTCCCAGAAGTGGATGCCTTCGAAGTTCGACCACGATACGAAAACGCATTTTGCGCTGACCGGCGGCCATGCGAATGTGCCATGCGGAAAGTGTCACTACAAAACACGGCCGGTGGGGGACAAGGATGTGGTGGTTTACAAGAACACGCCAAACAAGTGTGTGGACTGTCACGGAAATGATTTGGATAAGCGGAAAGACACCGCGGCGTCCCCAAAAACGTAGGTACTCTTTAATTAACATAAGTTAGCGACTAAGGGGTTGCGAGTTCTTAGAGTCTTCTAACCATAGAAGTTCTGCCCAATCCCCTCGCGGAAACTCACTCAGACATGGGTTTTGAAGATGTCCTTTACCAGAAGGGCACAGCAAGTTTTCGGGGCAACTCTAAGTACCATTGGTGCAACTCAGCATTCATGGCCTCAGCCCGCAATCAAAGCGCTGGTCGACGGAGGACTCACTGGTACTCACTGACCTTCAACTGACCATGAGTACAGTTGGCCGGGATGAAAAACGCAACGGATAATCTGTAGAGAATTTAATCAGGGCCCTAACGCACAGCCACTAAGCGATCTTAAGGGAGCAGTCTACGCTCACGCTACTCCAGTTCGCACTCTGGGCGCTCCTATCTTCCACGGTGACACCGGCCGCACCCGGGGCGGAGGGGCATGCGACGTACGTCGGCGCAGCCGAGGCGCAAAAAGCGACAACACGGAACCCGCACGGACCTCTGGCAATTCCATGCGAAAACTGCCACACCGCGGCAGGCTGGCGCCCCATCAAAGCCCGGCCAGAGTTTGACCACAACAAAACAAATTATCCGTTGAGGGGCATGCACGAAAACGTGAAGTGCGTGGCATGCCACTTGAAGCCGGTCTTTACGAATGTGGGCAAGAACTGCGCAGATTGCCATGCAGATATTCACCGGCGGCAAATGGGTTCGGACTGCGCGCAGTGCCACACCGTGCAGGGCTGGAATATCGCGGTACAGCAGGTGAAAGATCACCAGAACCGCTTTCCATTGCTGGGAGCCCACGCAGCGGTGGAGTGCGATCAGTGCCACAAACAACTGGCGGCGGGGATTTTCTACGGGCTGTCGACACAGTGCGATTCGTGCCACCTCAAGGATTGGCAAAGCACTACAAATCCGCCACACGCCACCGCGGGTCCGGCGTTCGCAGCGGCGAACTGCCAGGGTTGCCACGGGTTCGATAGTTGGGCGAATGCCAAATTCGACCACAGCACGACGGGTTTTCCGTTGACGGCGGGGCACGCGAACGTGCCGTGTACACAGTGCCACATCAACAACAATTACAACTTGCAGATTGCGCCGACGGATTGCGGAAATGCGGGCTGCCACTTGAGCACGTGGCAACAGACGAATAATCCGTCGCACGCCAGTTCGCCGGGGGCATTCCCGATCGCGCAGTGCAGCACTTGCCACAACCCGAGCAGCTGGACCACGTCGACGTTCGACCACAGCACGACGGGCTTTCCGCTGACAAATTCACATGCGTCGCCGCCGCTGCAGTGCACGCAGTGCCACATCAACAACAATTACAATTTGCAGATTGCGCCGACCGACTGCGGAAACGCGGGATGCCACCTTACGACATGGCAGCAGACGAATAATCCCGTGCACTCGACATCCGGACCTGCATTCGTGGCGGCGAATTGCTCGGCGTGTCACGATACAATTTCGTGGACGGACGTAACGTCGTTTAATCATGCGTCGACGGGCTTCGCCTTGACGGGGGTGCATGCAACAACGCCGTGCGCGAGCTGCCACGTCAACAACAACTACAATTTGACTTCCACCGATTGCTATGGCTGCCACACCGCGGATTGGACGAAAACGCAGACGCTGGGCGGCAATGTGCCCAACCACGTGACCGCGGGATTTCCGACTTCGCTGTGTTCACAGTGCCACGACACGACGAACTGGGCGGATTCCACTTTTGATCATTCAACGACCGGGTTCCCGTTAACGAACTCGCACCAGCTGGCGCCGGCCGGTAAGGTGACGGCCTGCGCGCAATGCCACGTAAACAATAACTACAGTTTGAATATTGCACCGACGGATTGCGGGAACTCCGGGTGCCACCTGACGACCTGGCAAACGACGAATAACCCCACGCACTCAACGGCAGGATCGGCATTCGCGGTGGCCAATTGTTCGACTTGCCACGACACCATCACCTGGACGGACAATACGTTTAACCACGCAGTGACGGGGTGGGCACTGACGGGCGCGCACGCCACCACACCGTGCGCCAGTTGCCACACGAACAACAATTACAACTTCACTTCGGCAAACACGGATTGCTACGGGTGCCACCAATCGAACTGGACGAGCACGCAGACGATGGGAGGGAACGTACCGAATCACGTGACGGCGGGCTTCCCGACTTCGCTGTGCTCGCAGTGCCACGACACAACGAACTGGGCGGATTCCACGTTCAACCACGCGAATACGGGATTTCCGTTGACAGGGTTGCATGCATCGGTGCAGTGCGCGCAGTGTCACCTCAACAACAATTATTCGTCACTGTCGATTCAACCGACGGACTGCGGAAATGCGGGGTGCCACCAGACGGACTGGAATAACACCAACAACCCGGTGCACTCGGCAGCGGGCACGACATTTGCCACATCGAATTGCGGCAACTGCCATACGACAGCGAATCCGTTTACCACGACTTCGTGGAATCACACGACCACGGGCTGGACGCTGGTAGGGAACCACCAGATGTCACCCGCAGGGGCGGTGACAAATTGTAATCAATGCCACGTAAGCAACAACTATAACCTGACGGTAACGGACTGCTGGAATTCCGGATGTCACACGGCGGATTGGAACAGCACGGCGTCGCTTGGCGGAGCGGTACCGAATCACGTGGCGGCACAATTCCCGACGTCGATGTGCGCGACGTGCCACGACACGATTAATTGGGCGGACGGAAAATTCGACCATAGCACTACGGGATGGGCGTTGACGGGCGGGCACGTGGTGCCGACGGCAGGCGGGGTGCAGGCGTGCACAGACTGTCACGTCGGCAACAACTATTCGCTGACTTCGGCAAACACGGCTTGCTACGGATGCCATGTCACGCAATGGAATAGTACACAGACGCTGGGCGGATCGGTGCCGAACCATATAGCGGCGGGCTATCCGACTACGTGCGATTCGTGCCACACGACGACAACCTGGCTGGGCGCCACGTTTAATCACACGTACTTCCCGATTCCGCATCACGGATCGGTGTGCAACGATTGCCACCAAGTTTCCACGGACTATTCGAGCTTTACCTGCATCAATTGCCACACCACGACGGCGCACCAGCAGACCCAGACGGTGAACGAACACAACGGCGTAAATGGATTCGTGTACGGCCCGGAGACCTGCTACAACTGCCACAAAAACGGCGGCGGGGGCTGAGATGCGGGACACGGCCCTGTTCGAACTGTTGGTGCTGGCATCCATTTGTCTGTTGGTGGCAAGCTTCCCTGCCCTGCTGAAAGCGCAGTCATCGAGCGAAACAAACACGCCAGCCAAGATATCAGTGTTTCACGTGAAGTATGTATCGGAAGGTTCGGTGTACATCAACGCGGGCAGGAACGCGGACCTGCAGGAGGGCATGAAACTGTCGGTGATCGAAGCACCGCCGGATGGAATGATCAACGATGGGATACGGTTTCGTGGTTATGCGCACGTGGCGGAATTGAACCTGGTCTCGGTAGCGGATTCGTCGGCGGTGTGCGACGTGATCAGTGCGACGGGAGAGTTGAAGGTCGGGGAACTGGCGTTTCTAACCCCGAACAGCGCGGAGGACCGGCACCTGGCGGAGAATGCGCGGGAGGCGGAAGACTATCCGATCCTGGTGAGCTTCACATCCGGCGATCCAATCGACCAGGAGATGCGTTCGACAAAAGTGGAGGGTCAGAATCCGAATCTCGAATCGCCGCTGGGCGTGATGCGCGCACGGGTGGGGTTTGGCTACGGGGCTATCAACGAATCGGGAACGACCAACACACAATTGGGAATGATGATCGACGCGGATATAACGCATATCGGGGGCACGTGGTGGAATTTCAGCGGGTACTGGCGGGGAAATTACAACGTGAGCACCAGTTCGATTCCCGGAGGAAGCAATCAGACGCTGACGGACTTGATCAATCGCACGTACCACATCGGATTTGTGTATGACAGTCCATATTCGCCAAACACGGTGGGTGTAGGGCGGCTGTTCCTGCCGTGGGCGCCGAGCCTGAGCACGATTGACGGCGGATACTACGGCCGGCACGTGGGCAACTACTTCACCGTGGGGGTGTTCGGAGGATCCACGCCGGACCCGACTTCGTGGAGCTATAACCCGGACCAGCAGATCGCCGGCACGTTTGTGAGCATGGAGCGCGGGGATTTTGATGGGTTCCATTTGATGAGCACGGCGGGATTGGCGATGACGTCGATCAACTGGAGAGTGGCGCGCCAGTTCGCATTCTTCGAGAACAACTTCAACTGCAAGCGCTTTTTGTCGGTGTATAGCTCGCTGCAGGTGGACGAGGCGAGAACATCGCCGTTGCCGGGAGGCGGGAGCAATCCGACGGGAATCTCGCAGACATACAACTCCGTACACGTTCAGCCGGTCAAGTTGATCACGTTTGGAGTGAATTACAACTACTTTCGGAACCTGCCGACGTTCGATCCGAAGCTGATCGGGACCGGCCAGGTCGACAACTATTTATTTTCGGGGTTCAGCGGCGATGTGCGATTTGACCTGCCGAAACACATCAGCGTGTATGGGGCGCTGGGGCAGAGCAAGGCGTCGACGGACACAAATAAGTCGTTAAATGATGCGTTCGGGGTGAGCTTCGGGAACCTGTTCCACACCGGATTGTCCCTGGACATGCATTACTCGAAGTTTAACAGCACATTCGGAAGCGGGGATTACGAATCCATTTCACTGGCAAAGAACGTGACCGAGAAATTGCGGTTGCAGGTGCTCGGCGGGAATCAGCAGTTCAGCTCGCCGCTGACAGCCAACACGAACGCGAAGTTTGTGAATGCCACGGTGGATTGGACGATTGGGCGAAAATATTTCGTGCAGGGTTTGTACGGGTGGTACAGCGGAAACGCGCTCAGTTACAACCAATTTATGACCACGTTCGGATACCGCTGGGGAGGCCTGAGCAGATGAGAGTGCTGCCCTCGCGGGGTCGCATAGTTTTGACGGTTGTCACTTTTCTTATGGCGATCTTTGCGTGCACAGCGCTGCTGCGGGCACAGGAGCGTGTTGATGCGCAAGCGGCTGCCCCGGGAGTGCAGCCGGGCGGGGTAGATCCCGTATTTGTCGAACGGGCAAACGCGGTGATGGCGCACGCGCGAAAATTGATCGACGGATTTTTCGAGCAGACCTCGAACGTAGTGTGCACGGAGAGCGTTTCGCAGATGCTGGTGGGTAAGAATGACCAGCCGATGTATCGCGAGGAATCCAGGTTCGAGTACCAGATGCAGGCGAACACGCGCAGCGGGTCATTGCGATTGGCGGAAACGCGGGAGGCGGTCAAGGCGGCGTTTCGGGATCCGAACAAAACACTGCTGATCACGAACGGGTTTGCCAGCATGTTGCTGGTGCTACATGAGAATTATGAGTCGAGTTACGTATTTGAACCGGGCAGCGAGGAAGTGGTGGATGGCCGGACGGTGCTAAAGGTGCGCTTCACACCCGTTCCCGGGGCTTCGTCGCCGGCAGCGGTGCAACTACAGGGACGCTATTATCCGCTACCGCTGAAGGGAGAACTCTGGATCGATGAAGAAAGCGGGGCGGTGGTGAAGCTGGTGTCTTCGTTGAACTCGAGCCTGGAAGACCTCGGACTTCGGGAGCTGCGAAGCGAAATTCATTACTCGATTGTGCAGTTTCACGCGCCCGAGGAAGCGTATTGGATGCCCACGTCGGCGGTAATCGACGTGGAAACTCCGAAACAACATTGGCGAAACATGCACCGGTTCACGGACTACCGGCGATTCCGCGCAACGATTCAGGTGGATCTGGGGGAAAACCAACCATGAGTGTGGGAGCGACTGTAGGAAGTAACGTCCTGGTGCGGGAGGATCCCGAACGAGGGCATAAAGCTCGACTTTTGTTGGCGTGGCTATTGGCGCTGGCGATCGTACTGGTGATTGCCGGCTATGGCATGAATTACTACACGTTGAGCGCGGCGAACCGGCCGTTCTCGCCGAAGCACGAGGCATTGCGGCCGAGTGGACCCATCGGGATCAAGCTGGGAATGTTCGGGGTGTTGCTGTTCTTTCTGATCTATTTGTATCCGCTGAGGAAGAAGTGGGGATGGCTGGGGCGGCAAGGAAATTCACGGCACTGGCTGGATTTTCACGTGGTACTGGGGACGCTGGCGCCGATTGTGGTTGCGTTCCACGCCACGTTCAAGTTTGGGAACATTGCCGGGATGGCCTTCTGGAGCATGCTGGCGGTGACATTGTCCGGCTTCGTGGGACGGTATCTGTATGCGCAGATACCGCGGAACCTGAATGCCGCGGAACTAACGATGAAAGAGATGGCGGAGATCGAGGAGTCGATGCGCCGGGAGCTCGCATCGCAGAATCTGACGTTCGGGAAACGCATCGAGAAACTGTACGATCTGCCGACGCCCCAGGACGTGGAGCACATGCCCATGTTGGTAGCGCTGGTGTACATGATCTTGATTGACTTGCGGAGGCCGTTCCGGTTGTCGCTGCTGCGGCTGCAATCCACGGGCTTTGGTTCGTGGGTGGGTTCGTTCTTCGGATTTGGTCGCACGCGCGATGCAAAGCTGGAACATGTGATTGGGGTGGCACGGAAGCAGGCCAAGCTATCGAAGCGCATTTTGTTTTTGTCGCGGACCGAGCAGGTGTTCCACTTGTGGCACGTAGTGCACCGGCCGTTCAGCTACGCATTCGCCCTTCTGGCGCTGATCCACATCGGACTGGTCCTTTATATGGGCTATCGGATTTAGGGTGACGCACGAGCGAAGATGCCGACCTCAAGGCACTACGGAGGAAAGAAAGGCGAAGGGGAGGCTGCGGTTGTGGACACGGGGGTCCAGCAATGCTGGCCCCTAGGGGATGGCGGAAGCTTTGGCCCCGGCAGGAAGAATCAACGATCTTGTCTGATCACAAACTAGGTGGACGATGGATAACTTTATTTCCTTCTTGATTGCCGCAGTGATCATTACGGGATTTCTTCTCTATTATTTGAAGCAGGAGAAGAAGAAGGCTACGGAAACAAAAGCCGCGATGGAGAAAGGCAAGCTGCGGTCCGACGGGCCACAGTCGCAACACCCGCATATCGACAGCACCTACTGCATCGGGTGCGCCTCGTGCACGATGGTTTGTCCCGAAGGGGAGGTACTGGGGATGGTGGGCGGGAAAGCGATGATCATCAATGGCTACAAGTGTATAGGACATAGCATTTGTGCGGATTCCTGCCCGGTGGGCGCGATCACCATGGTACTGGCGACGCCGAGTGTGGGGGCAAGTTTGCCGACGCTTAGTTCGGAATATGAGACGTCGATCAAGAATATGTTTGTGATTGGGGAACTTGGCGGGCTGGCATTAATCAAGAATGCGGTCAACCAGGGGCGAGAGTGCGTGGATACAATCGAGGCCCGGCTTGGCGCAAGCAAAGCGCCAGCACCGGTGGACGTGGCGGATGTGGTGATTGTGGGCGCAGGTCCCGCGGGTCTGACGGCTTCACTGCGGGCGATCGAAAAGAAACTGAAGTACATCACCATTGAGGAAGGCGAAATTGGCGGGACGGTGGCGAAATATCCCCGGCAGAAACTGGTGATGACGAGCCCCGTGGAGTTTCCGTTGTACGGGAAATTCAAGAAGACCGAATTGCCGAAGGAATATCTGATCGAGTTCTGGCTAAAGGTGATGAAGCGCGCCGATTTCAGGTGCCGGACAGGCGAAAAAGTGGAGCATATCGCCAAGGGAGACGATGGACTTTTTACGGTGTCAACTCCCAAGGGCGAATATCGCGGGCGGCATGTGATCCTAGCACTGGGAAAAATGGGAAGCCCAAGGAAACTGGGGGTGAAGGGCGAGGAACTGCCGAAAGTGATGTACCGACTGATTGAGGCGGATCACTACGTGAACAAGAAGATTCTGGTCGTGGGCGGTGGCGATGCAGCAGTGGAAGCGGCGATGGGGTTGGCGCACCAGGTGGGGAATACGGTGACGCTATCTTATCGGCAAGGAGCGTTTTCACGAATCAAGGATCGCAACGCCAAACGCATAGAAGATTTCATGAAACGTGGGAAAGTAAGAGTATTGTTCCATTCAAATCCCGTGGAGTTCCGGCAGGACTCCGTGGTGCTTGAGGTGAACGGAACGCAGCAGACATTGCCGAATGATTTTGTTTGGATTTTTGCCGGGGGCGAGCCGCCTACCGCGTTTTTGAAGAAGATTGGAATCAGTTTTGGGGAACGCGATTTGACGAAGGACGGCATGCGCGCGGTTACCGAAGCGGCGAAGGAGCGGGCGGCGCTGGTATCGGTGTGATCGGCAATGATCGTGGGTTAGGAGTTCGAGAGAACGCCAATCCGGCGATTGGCGCGTTCCCCGGGATCCGGTTCGATCCGAGTCGGTCGTCAGCCGCCGCGGTCCTCCAAGCCGGCGCTACCAACCTGGGATTTAAGGTCACTGATAGGTCGAAGGGCTAAATACAAAGCCACGAAGACCCAAGACCACCCTCAAAAGACGGGGGTGAGCATCAGCGCCACAGTTCAAAAAAAGCCGGCTGGAAGCCGGCGCTACCAAGGCTGCCGGTGGGTTCTTGGCGAGCCAGTTACTTTGTATGAGCTGGATGTCGTTGGTAATTCTTTGCTGCTTTGTTATGCTCCTTCGGGGAAATTTCCAAAGAGGGATGCGCATGTCAGCCAAAACGATTGTTAGCGTGGGACTATGTATTGTTACGTGCGTGTCGTTATCCGTGTTTGCGGCGCAGAAGAAAAAGGCGGCGGCGCCGACGGAAGCGGCGAAGCCTTCGTATGAACTTTCTCAACCCGCGACCGAGACCCTGGACAATGCCGCGTACGCGAGTATTCGGACCGAGGCACTCAGCCACTCACACATCATGGAGTACGCATCGGCGTTGATGGACGGCATCGGGCCGCGTTTGACGGGTTCGCCGAACGCGAAGAAGGCCAACGAGTGGACGCGGGACCAGTTCACGGCGATGGGGTGCAGCAACGCGCACCTGGAAGACTGGGGCGAGTTTGGGATGGGCTGGGTGCAGTTGAATACCTGGATGCGCATGACGGCGCCGGATCATGCCATTTTCATCGCCCAGGCGGCGCCATGGTCCCCGGCGACGAAAGGGCCGGTGAGCGGGCCGGCGGTGTGGGTCGACGCAAAAGACGAAAAGGATTTGGAGAAGTACAAAGGCAAGCTGGCGGGAAAGATTGTGCTGTACGGCGAAATGCGAGAAGTGAAGCCAGTAGACAAACCGCTGTTCACGCGTTACGACGACGAAGAACTGAAGAAGACCGAGGAATATCCAGTGCGGGTGGGCGGCCCGAACCGCGATTTGCAGGCGATTGTACGGCGCGGGCAATTCCGGGAGAAGCTGGGAAAGTTTTTTGCCGATGAGCAGGTGGCGGCGGTGGTGCTTCCAAGCCGGGATGGAGAAAATGGAGGCGGCTCGGGTGGGACGATTTTTGATGACAACGGGTCATCCATTGGAGGGATTGTTTATCACCGCGATCAGATGGACCCGGTACCCCTGGCCGTCATGGCGATAGAAAGTTATGGGCGCGTGTACCGGTTGCTGAAGGCGAATGTCCCGGTGACGCTGGAAATCAGTGTGGAAACGCAGTTCACAGGCGATAACGAACACGGGTTTAACACCATTGCGGAAATTCCTGGGAGCGATCCTGCGCTAAAAGACGAAGTGGTGATGGTCGGCGGGCACCTGGATTCGTGGATGTCGGCGACGGGCGCGACGGATAATGGCGCAGGCTCGGTGGTGGCGATGGAAGTGATGCGCATCTTGAACACGCTGCACGTCAAGCCGCGGCGCACGATTCGCGTGGCGCTATGGACCGGAGAAGAACAGGGCCTATTCGGGTCGCAAGGATATGTGAAGGAGCATTTTGGCGTTGTGCCGCGGTCGACCGATCCGGAGCAAATGAAGCTGCCGGAATTCATTCGAAAAATCAGTGGACCGATTCAGGTCAAGCCGGAGCAGGAAAAAATCTCGGCGTACTTTAACGTGGACAACGGCAGTGGCAAGTTGCGCGGGATTTATCTGCAGCAAAACGCCGCGGTGGGACCGATTTTCAAACAATGGATGGAGCCGCTGAAAGACGTGGGTGTGACCACGATTACTTTGCGGAATACCGGTGGGACGGACCATCTGAGTTTCGATGCGGTGGGAATCCCGGGATTTCAGTTCATTCAGGATCCCCTGGACTACGCGTCGCGCACACACCATTCGAATATGGACACATACGAAAGACTCCAGCCGGACGATTTGGCCCAGGCTGCATTCGTGGAAGCAATCTTTGTGTATAACGCGGCGATGCGCGACCAGATGCTGCCGCGAAAGCCGTTCCCGCACCCGGAGTTGGAAGAGCAACTGCGGGCGCCGTTGAAGAACGTGATGCCGGGGGTAGCGGTACAGCAGTAGCTTGTGGATGATTTGCGACGGGCCGTTGCCTTCGGGCGACGGCCCTTTTATTTTTGGGGACAGCAGCGGCAGAGGAGAAAGTCGACAGTCTACAGTTGATCGTTGACAGCGAAGGCAGGAGGATGCATCGCGCGCTCAGAGTGAGAGCGGCGTACCCGGAGAGAGATCGGGCAGACGGGGTGGCTGTGGTCGATGAGAGGCAAGACGCGTAGTGGGTATTCCGACGCAGCGCACACGGAGGAGCCGCAGAGGGCGCAGACAGTATGCGGACAAGTGCTTGGGGTCCTTCGCTTCGCTCAGGCTAACAGCGCATTGGGTGGATGACCTTTTCTGAAAGACGGGGATTTGCGTGATGGTCGAGTCGCCGAAGGCTCGCTAGGCACCAGCAGGATGCCGGCGCTACCGAGGGTGGTCGGAATGGCGAGCCAGCAAGGATGGCGGCATTGCCGATGGTTAGAAGAGCCATGTCGCCAAGGTTGGCGGCTGGGCGGGGGAAGCGAGGTACAATTCGGGCGGGGATTGAGGAGGATGGCATGCGTTATTGGATCGTTTTAATACTGAGTAGTTTGGTGATTAGCGTAGGTGGGGGACGGGCGCAAACGAAACTTTCGCCGAAGTGGGAGGAGCTTACCGCGGGAGATTTCAAAGAAGCAATCGCGAAAGCGCAAGGGACGTGTTTGTTGCCATTTGGGATTCTGGAGAAACATGGGCCGCACCTGCCGATTGGTACCGACCTACTGAATGTGCGGTATGTCGCGGAGCACGCCGCCCAGCAGGAGTATGCGGTGATTTTCCCGGAATATTTCGCGGGGCAGATCTTCGAAGCGAAGCACGAGCCCGGTACGATTGCATATAGTCCCGACTTGCAATTGCGGCTGTTGCAGGAAACTACCGATGAAATGGCGCGAAACGGCTGCAAAAAGGTGATCATTGTAAACGGACATGGCGGAAATGAAAGCCTACTTCCCTATTTCGCGCAAACACAACTTTACCAGCCGCACGATTATGTGGTGTACGTGCAGTGGGGGCACGAACCGACGAAGAAGGTAGGAGGCGAGAAAACTGGTCCGGATTGGCATGCCGGCGAGTCGGAAACCTCGAATGTACTGGTGACGCATCCGAATCTGGTGCACCTGGACCGCGCTGGGGAAGAGTCTGGGGCAGACCAGAAGCGTTTAAAATTGCCGGAGAATGTGTACACCGGGATTTGGTGGTATGCGCGGTTTCCATATCATTATTCGGGGAACGGTGCGGCCGCGACCAAGGAGCAAGGGGAAGCGGATATTCAGAGTTGGGTGAATGCGGTGGTGCGGGCGATTAAGGCGGTAAAGGCGGATGAAGAGAGTCTGAAATTGCAGAATGAGTTTTATGACAAGAGTGGGAACCCGTTGGATACAGCGCACTGAGGGGGAGACACACCATCGCTGAGGTTGGCATTGGGGTGACAGCAGTGCGGCGGCAAGCCGCCGCACTGCGAAGGGCATTCGACTGGAGTGAAAGTTTTGGCGTCCCTAAAGGAGAAGAGCCGGCCGGGATGCGTTTCGCGGCTCGGGGCAAGCCCGCGTTACAGGGAGGACGGAAGAAAACCTAAGATGCCGGCCTGAAGGCGCGGCGCTACAGGTACGGGACTGGCGTTTCCTGGACTACGGGTCGCCAGTGGCGGCTTTCGCTACGTCGCCGCCGTTGGCTTTGGCGATTTGGGCCAGCAGACGCCGCGAAGCTACCGAGCGCGGTTTTTCGCTGGTGATGTCTTCTGCGGAAGCGAACTTGTCACGATGTTTGATGAGGAGCCAGCTGGGTTTTTGCGAGCCGCGAAAATTTCTGGTGCGGACGAGGGCCCAGGAGCCGTGCAGTTTCTTGCCATTCAGTGTGAATTTTAAGTCGCCTTTGCGAAGGGCGGCGTTCACGTCATCGACTTCGGGAGTCCAGATGCCGCGATCCCAGAGCATCACCGTTCCACCACCGTATTGCCCTTCAGGAATGACGCCTTCGAAACTTCCGTACTCGATTGGATGATCTTCGACCTGCATGGCGAGGCGCTTAACGGAAGGATCAAGCGAGGGACCTTTGGGTACGGCCCAGGAGAGCAGGACACCGTTCCACTCCAGACGAAAGTCATAATGGAGTTGAGTAGCGCGATGCTTCTGGATCACGTAGAGTAGCGAGCTTTTGCGTTTGGGGGTGGCAGTTGCCTTGGGTTCAGGGGAGATGGCGAAATTGCGTTTCTGACGATATTTTTCGAGAGCCATGACGTTGCCTCGTGTGCTTCTTTGATCAGATTTTTTTCAGCTTGGTGCTGGCGGCAGAGATGGATTGACGGCTAGAGAAAAAATCGGACCACGGATCCTTTTTCTTGAGCCGCGCGCGGAAATTGCCGAGATTGGAAGTAGAGGGGTCGAGGGTGGGCTTCACTTCGGACCAATCGAGGGGGGTGGAGACGGGCGCGTGCGGCTTGCGACGAACGGAATAGGGGCTGACGACAGTCTGCATGAGGCCGTTGCGAAACGGGTCGAGGTAGACGCGATCGCCACGCCGTGCGATGGAATGCTCGACGGTGAGTTCTTTGGGATGGGCGGCGGCCAGGCGCGTGGAGAATTGCTCGGCGAATTTCAGGATGTCCGTGGCGGTGGGACCCAGGCGAACGGGGATGAAGACGTGGAGGCCGCGGCTGCCAGAAGTTTTTGGGAAGGAGTGAAGGCCCAGAGTGTCTAGAGCATCGCGGACGAGCAAAGCGGCGCGGGCAGCATCGGAGAACTTGCCGGAAGTGGGGTCGATGTCGAAGCACACCCAATCGGATTTCGGGAAGATTTTGGCGCGGGTGGCACACTCGTGGACGGGGATACAGCCGAAGTTGACGAGGGCCAGTTGGGTGGAAAGCTTTCCGCCGAGCACGTATTCGGTAACGCGTCGTTTTCCGGTGGCATTTTTGATTTTTTTGGTGGGGGTGTCTTTGGGC
The DNA here is from genome assembly GCA_963776365.1 of Candidatus Acidiferrales bacterium. Classification (GTDB taxonomy): domain Bacteria; phylum Acidobacteriota; class Terriglobia; order Acidiferrales; family UBA7541; genus Acidiferrum. Next base: position 598,936 of record CAVZMQ010000020.1, read on the forward strand.
ATGCCTTGCGGCTTCTGCTTTTGGTAGAAACACTGGCCGGCCATGCCGTCGGGACAACGCTCCAGGGTGAGAAGGTGATCTTCGATATACGGGCGAAGCAGGTCGAAGACATCGCGATAGAAAACGGCGAGATCGAGCTTGGTGTATTTCTCTTCGGGCCAGAAGATTTTTTCAGGATGAGAGATCTCGAGGATGTTTTGTGAGCGCATTTAGCCCTCCCGGCGAACTTCGGTGGGTTTCTTATCGTCACGAAGACCGAGGTAGACGGGGTGACGGAGCTTGTTGTCATCGGTCCATTCGGTGAAAGAGATTTGGGCAACGAGCCTGGGTTTGAGAAAGGTGGCGTCGCGTTCCGGGACTTTTTCGACGAAGGGAGATTTGTGCTGGATGAGCGGCCGGAACGCGCGGCGCAGGGCGCTTAGAGTTTCGTCGTCGAAACCAGTGCCGACTTTTCCAGCATAATGGAAACCCTTGCCGTTGTAGAAGCCGAGCAATAAGGCGCCGAAGTCAGTGCGCGAACCTTTCGGCTTGGTGAAACCGGCGATGACGAATTCCTGCTCGTGGTGCACTTTGACTTTGAGCCAGTCGTGCGAGCGGCGGCTCTGGTAATAGGATGCGAGATTTTTTGCGACGATGCCCTCGTAGCCGCGTTGACGGGCGATTTTAAAGGCCTTTAGGCCATCGAGGGCGAGGTGCGCGGAGAGAAGCAGGTTGGCGGGGATGGGGGAGACACTCTCGAGGATTTCGCGACGATGGGAGAGGGGTTCACAGCGAAGATCTTCGCCGTTGTAATAGAGGCAATCGAACATGGCATATTGTGGCTTGCCTTTTCCCTGCTGCAAGAGTTGAAAGCGGGAAACGCGTTTGGAGTCGAAAACAACGACTTCACCGTCGAGGAGAAGCGTGTCGGCGTTCAGCTTGCCGACGGCTTCGGCGATTCGCGGGTAGCGGTCACTGCGGTCGATATTGTTGCGAGAGACCAGCTTGACGCGAGAGTCTTCCTTGTAGGCAAGCATACGGACTCCGTCATATTTTTCCTCGAAGATCCAGTTGGCGCGGGTAAAGGGCGCGTCAACAAGCGTAGCGAGCATGGGAGAGACACGAAACGGAATTTTCGCCAAGTAGGCAGTCCTCCCGCGAAGCGCGGCGGAGCGAAGTGAAGTCCCGAGTCTACAACTGGTTGCGATTTTTGTAATCAGGGATGCGTTCGCGCGGACCGCGATGCACGGGGACCTGGGCTCGGTCGGGATCGGGGCCATCTTCGACGGCAAGGACGAGTTCTCCTTCGAAGTCCTGACCTTCGTCGATTAGTTCGATAACTTTTTCCCCGGCAGAATTATTGGTCTTGCGGATGCCCGTGAGGTCTCCGGCATTGGTAACATTGTGCGATTCTGCGAGCGTCTCTGTAAATGGGTCTTGGCCGGCGAGACTGCTAGGCCAGGCGGATTTGCGCTGTACGATCCTGGTGGCATTGGGTATGCCCACGGTAGGCGTAGTCTTGTGAAAATTACGCGGCTGGGGGTGAGCGCGTTTCCGAGATTTTTTGGTGGCGGACGAGTTCCTAATGGATTTGCTTTTCATGTTGGCGACCTGGCCCCTGTGTTGCTGCGAACCCGATTGGCTTTGCTTGCCCTTATTTGAACGCGTGCGGGGCGGGGTTGCTCTCCTATGAAGTCAGTATTCGAGAACTTTTTGACAGGTAGAAGAAATTTCGGAGAATGAACGCATCGGGCAGGTTATGACCGACGACGCAGCGACGAAACGAATTGTGTTGCATGGGCAGATGGCCGGAACGGTGCCTGGGAAGACCAGTGGAGGCGGTCGTGTGTATCTGCTGTCGCCGGCAAATGCGGGCGGGCGGCGGGCCGAGATGCTGTTCAACCCAAAGGCCGAGTTCGAACTGGCGCGGCGGTTGCGCACCACGGGGATTTCGTTGGGGGAAGCGTTCAGTTTCATGAGCGCCCTGTATTTCCGAGGAAAGCTCGCATACACCTCGGCGTTTGCGCGGTCGACGGAGGTCCTACCGGGAGCGCTGGTGATTACGGCGTCGCGGGGGTTGTTGCGGCCGGAGACAATTGTGGGATTTGAGGAACTTCGTGGAATTGCGGCCGATCGGATTGCGGCAAAGAATCCCAAATATCGCGACCCGTTGGAGCGGGATTTGCGATGGCTTTCCGCTTCCATCGGCGCGGAGGGGCGGGTAGTTTTGCTGGGAAGCATCGCAACGAAGAAGTATGTACCGGTGCTGCTGGATATATTAGGCGGACGATTGTTGGTGCCTCGGGCGTTTGTGGGATTGGGGAATATGCAGAGAGGCGCGATGCTGTTGCGGTGTTCACGGGTAGGGTGTGAATTGGAGTATGTGGGGGTGGAAGAAATGGTGAGAAGAGGGAAAGAGGTGAAGAAAGGGAAAGCGAAGAACCCCCAAAACCCACCCTCAGAAAACGAGGGTTAGGCACGCCAGGGGGTGAAGAGGCGGCGCAACCCTTCGAAGCTCAGGACAACAAGCCGCCCCTCCAGCGGAATCTAGGTTGAGCCGGCCCACGTCAGTGGTGATCACGGGAATCGACAGCATGCTTCAGATGTGTAATAGCTCGTGGGCCTTATCAATCAGCACAGGAATATCTTCGGTCTTGGAAACGACGGCGTCGATCCCGGCACGGGCGGCTTCAGCTTTGACAGGTCCGTCGTCATACAGGCTGAAGAGGATGATGGGCATATGAGGGAAGAGCTTTCTAAGGATGAGCGCGGCCTGGAGACCATTCATAACCGGCATCGAGAGATCCAAGATGGCCAAATCGGGCTTAAGTTGTTTGACGACTTCAATACCTTGAGCCCCGTTTTCAGCTTCGCCGAAGAACCTGAAACCATTCTCCAAGAAGGCGTGCCCGACGGTTTTACGAACGATGGCACTATCGTCGACGATGACCACAGCCTTGCCTTCGCGTGCGCGAATTGAATTGTTGGAGATATCCACCGCATATCCTTGCAACCGCGGAAAAATCACGGCAACTTATGAAATAGCACCTGGTTAAATCTGCTGCTATCCATTGGATACACTATTTTTCGGACTGAAAATTCAAGAACTCCCGCGGATTAAGAGTGTCTACAGCAAGCAGTGTATATACTTAGGAAAAATAGATTGGTCTAATGCGACGATATTGACGGAAATAAGCCCCTCACACCATGGCTGACGCAAGTTACGAGCAAGCGGCTACACACATCCGAAGAGAGTTGAGGACATGGAGCCGCTACATCTGAACATTGTAATTGCCGACGACCATGAAGTAATCCGGCGAACGCTAAGGTCGTTGCTGCAGTCGCGTCCGGAGTGGAATGTATGCGGCGAGGCGAGTGACGGCGCGGAAGCGGTGCAGATCGTGAGGGAACAGCGGCCGGACGTTGTGCTGATGGATGTTTCTATGCCGGAAATGAACGGCGTGGAAGCCACGAAGATCATCAGGCGGGACTTCCCGGAAACCCGAGTTTTGATCATAAGTCAGAACGATCCAGAAATTACCAGCAGGCAGGCGACCGAAGCAGGGGCAGCGGGATTCGTGGCCAAAGCCGATCTTTCGCGGAGCCTGCTGAGCGCGATCGATTCCATTACGACTTCGGAGACGCAACCGAAGGGGCCAGTGCGTGAGATGTTCCTAGCTGCCCGCTGCACGGAGAACAAGCTGCCCTGGCTAGAGGGCGGCGGGGAAATGGGGGCGTTGATACGCTCGCGAAACTGGAAGGATCACATCCTGGGGCCGCCTGAAGATTGGGCAGATAGCTTGAAACTGAGCACGAGCATCTGCATCAGTTCGCGGTTTGACCTGATCGTGTGGTGGGGACCAAAGCTGGTGATGCTTTATAACGACTCGTACCGGAGGACGTTGGGAGCGAAACATCCGGCGGCGCTGGGGCGACCAGGATGCGAAGTGTATCCGGAGATTTGGGACGTCATTGGTCCGATGCTGGAACGAGTTTTGGAGATGGGCGAAGCAACATGGTCGACGGACCTGCTGCTGTTGTTGGAGCGCAACGGCTACCCCGAAGAGACGTACCATACGTTTTCGTACACACCGATTCGAGATTGCACCGGGAAAGTCGTCGGAGTAATCACGCCGGTTACGGAAACGACGGAACGCGTGATCAGCGAGCGGCGACTGCTGACGTTGCGGGACCTGGCGGCGCGTAGCTTGGACGCAACCAATGAGCGGGAGTCTTGGGAGTTTGCGGCGCAGGCGCTAAGCAACAATCCCTATGACATATCGTGCGCGGTGCTGTACAAGCTGGACAAAGATTCGCGAAGGGCGACAGCGGCTGGACGGGCAGGTGTGCGTGCGGACGATTCCTTTTTCCTGAATGAAATGGAATTGTCGGGCGAGGCGACGACCGGATTGGCGCCGGCCCTGGCTGAGGCGGTAGGCAGCGGCAAACCGGTGGAACTGAATGAGGGGAACGGGTTCCACGTGTCGTTACCAAGTGGCTTCTGGAGAATGAGCCCGTGCGAGTTGGTGGTGCTGCCGATTGCGCAGGCGGGGCAAGAAACGGCCATGGGGGCGCTGGTGGTGGGAGTGAACTTCCACAAACGGCTAGACGACGATTATCGCGGGTTTTTATCTCTGGTAAGCGGGCAAATCGCCAAGAGCATTGCGGATATACGATTGCTGGACGAAGAGCGGCAGCGCGCGGAAATGCTGGCGGCACTGGATCGCGCAAAGACAACGTTCTTCAGCAATATCAGTCACGAGTTGCGGACGCCGTTGTCGTTAATTCTGGGGCCAGTGGAGGATCTACTTTCGCGCGGAGACCCCATCAAGGCATCGGCGGGCGAGCTCCAGATGGTGCATAGAAACGTGCTGCGGCTGCTGAAGCTGGTCAATACGCTTTTGGAGTTTTCGCGGATTGAGGCAGGGCGGACGCAGGCAACCTATCAAGCTATCGATCTGGGGCGAGCTACGGCGGAGATCGCCAGCGTGTTTCGTTCGGCGATTGAAAAAGCGGGACTGGAGTTTGAGGTGAATTGCGCAGAACTGGGCGAACCGGTGTATGCCGATCTGCAGATGTGGGAAAAGATTGTTTTAAATCTAATATCGAACGCTCTGAAGTTCACATCTTCGGGAAGGATTGCCGTGAATCTTGCGCGCGGGGGAAATACAGCGACGCTGACGGTGTCCGATACCGGAATTGGCATTCCGAAATCGCAGCTGCCTAGAGTATTCGAACGCTTCCATCGAGTGGAGGGAACGTCGGGCCGTACGCACGAGGGCACGGGAATCGGGCTGGCGCTGGTGCAGGAACTTGTGAAGCTGCACGGGGGGACAATTTCCGTGGAAAGTGAGTATGGCGTTGGAACACAATTTAGCGTTTCCCTGCCCTTCGGGTCCGCGCATCTGCCGAAGGAACGGATTGGCCAATCGGCGGACGAGCAAGCGCGCGCGCGACACCGCGCGATGTTTGAAAACGAAGCACTGGCCTGGCTTCCATCGGAAAATGAGCATGCCGCAGCGGAGACCGAAGCGCATGCAATTAATGCCAAACCGATCTTTGGACGCACGCCGCGCATCCTGCTGGTGGAAGACAACGGAGATATGCGGGAATACGTACGGCGGCTGTTGCATGAAGATGGGTATGACGTGGAAACCGCCGCAAATGGCGAGGAAGCACTGGAGCTGGCCACGAAAAACAGCTATGACCTGATTCTGAGCGACGTGATGATGCCCAAGATGGACGGCATCGGGTTGCTGCGGGCGATTCGAAACGATCCAAGGCTGAAGGCCACGCCGGTGGTGCTGCTGTCGGCTCGTGCGGGCGAGGAATTCCGAATTCAAGGATTGGGCGCGGGAAGTGACGATTACCTGGCGAAGCCGTTTAGCGCACGGGAACTGCTCTCGCGCGTGTCGGCACACATTGGTTCGCATTTGCGACGCCGTGAATCCGAAGAACGACTGAGCCTGGCGCTGGAACTGGGCAAGATGGGGACTTGGGACATTAACCTAGACACGAATGCGATGTTCTGGTCTGCCACAGAGTACGAGCTGTTCGGATATAACCCGGAAGAGTGCGCCCCTTCATGGGATGCGTGGAAATCTCGGATTCATCCTGAAGATTGGAGTGAGGTGTTGCAAAGATGGGAAGACGCAAAAAACAATCACAAAGACTGGCACACCGAGTGCAGAGTGTGCTTGCCCGATGGTGCGGTACGGTGGGTTGAAGGGAAAGCGCGCTTTTTTTACGAACCAAATGGACAACCTTATAGGGCCATCGGGGCTTCGCGGGATATCACCGGCAGAAAGGAGATCGAGCAAAAACTGAGGAGCGGCCGAGACCGCGCCTTGGAAGCGGTGAAGGGACACCAAGCCGCACTGCAGCAGAGCGCAGAAGCAGTGGCCACGCAGGCGGAGTTGCTGGACTTGGCGAACGATGCGGCCTTCATCAGCGACCTTGATAACCGAATTACGTATTGGAATCGCGGGGCGGAGCGGCTGTACGGCTGGAAAAAGGAAGAGGCCATCGGGAACAACGCTTCGCAATTGTTGCAAACCGAATTTCCCGTTTCCTATCAGGATGTGCTGAGGATTCTCAGGGGCAAAGGGGTGTGGGAAGGAGAACTGCAACAGACGACGAGATACGGACACCGCATGACAGTGGCGAGCCGGTGGACCTACCGACGAGACGCGGAGGGGAATCCGGTAGGGTGGCTGGAAATCAATTCGGATCTGACGCTGCAGAAGCAATCACAAGAAGCGGCGCGACGACTGAGTGCGCGAATTCTGCAAGTGCAGGATTTGGAGCGCCGGAAGCTGGCTCGGGATTTGCATGACAGCCTAGGGCAATATCTGACCAGCTTAAAGATCAATATTGGGGCGTCACTGCGAGATATTCGGGGGGATAAGGCACGGCAGTTGTTGACGGAATGCAACGAAATCCTGGAGCAATGCCTAGTGGAGACGCGAACCATTTCCTATTTGCTGCACCCACCGCTGCTGGATGAGACCGGACTGGCGTCTGCGATCCGGTGGTACGTAGAAGGATTTGCACAGCGCAGTGGAATTAAGGTGGCACTGGAGATTCCAGATACGATTCCACGATTTTCGAATGAGATTGAGACCACGGTTTTCCGGATTTTGCAGGAGAGCCTGACAAACGCGCACCGACACGCAAAAACGGATTGTGTGCGAATTGGCGTGGAGCTGGGCCCTCATACCGTGTGCCTCACGGTGAGAGATTATGGCTGCGGGATTCCGGCGGATCGATTGCGGTCGTTCCTGGAGCGAAATGAAGGCGCGGGCGTGGGACTGGGAGGGATGAGGGAGCGTGCACGGGAACTTGGCGGCGTGCTTTCGGTGAAACCGGCCGACGAAGGCCCAGGAATAGCTGTGTCCGTGGAGATTCCGATTGTGGCGCGGAAATCAGAGTATCTGTCAGAGGCGATTCCTAGCGATCGCTCGGACTGAGCCGTTTTCCCCCTAGAGGACTAGGTAGCACCTCGCGGATATACATAATCACATCGCAGCACGCCACATCGCCACGCGTAGCGCGAACTGTGTTCGTGAACCTCTACGCGATAGAGCCACGTGCCGTGCAAGGGACAGCGTAGTAGGTTAACGCCGGGTTCTTCGATGAAGTAAGGTTGTTCGGGCGTGAGCACCACGGTGAAGTAGCCGTTCAGTAGATCGTACCGAACGCTGCAACCTTCGAACCCACAATGGTAGGAGGGCAGTGTTTGAAGATGTTGGTCTGTGGGGACGCCCTTCCAGGAAATTCCATGGGCCTCATAACGCATGTGATGGTCATCGCGTGGGCAAATGGGAACGAGTTCGTGACTTAGAGAGTTTTCGATAGTGAGATTCGCGTTCAAGGGGTGCACACGCTTTCCGTTGCGGCAGTGACAATGGTCAGTGGGCGTCAGTTTGACGTTGCGGCGAAATGTGACTGTTGCCGGCCGAGTTTCGCAACAAATTGGCAAAGCGGGCAATCCCGCGTGTGTTTTTGCAGGAGCGAATAGGATTTTGCAAAGTCGGCCTGCAGCTTAATCAGCTCCGCTCCGATTTCCTTGCCGGTCAGTCCTAACTGATGAATCTCTTCGCGGCGATTGGCCCAAGTCTCCAAAGCAGACTGGCAGCAAACGAGCAGTTGTTCATAGTCAGTGCAAAATGCGGTTTTGAATGTTCCGGACTCTTCTTTGATCATCTCAATCTCCTACGAGAAGCTCTGTAGTCTCCCTGAGTCAGTCGCAAGGGGCCCAAAAAGCAATAGTCACTAGCGACAGCTATTGAGGAGCACATGGCGAGCCACTTCGAATGGAAGAACCCGCACGGATCACGAGAGTTCGCGGTGCGCGTGGAATGACGCAGGGAAGAATTGCTCACAGGTGCAGTAAATATTTCTGTGTGGCAAAGCACACCTACAGGAAATCGGCGCAGATTAGCGGACCGCCTCCCTGCACAGCTAACGGTAAACAGAAGGCGATCCCTAAGGCTAGGAAGCACGCTTGCGGGGAACCTTGGCGCCCTTTTTGCGAGCTTCAGAAAGGCCAATGGCGATGGCTTGCTTACGACTCTTGACCTTACCGCCTTTGCCCGCCTTTCCGGAACGAAGAGTTCCGTGGTTGCGGCGGCGCATAGCGTTCTCCACTGTTTTTTGAGCACTTTTTCCATATCTGGCCACGTATTCCTCCTGGATATTTAACCGAATCTGACGAGAACACCTAACAGCAATGCAGTTCTAACTGGGATGGCTCCTCCCAGGCGCGCATGGGGGAAGGCTTTAGACCGCCGTTCTGGGGCCAGTGAAGAAATGGACGAACAAAGAGATGATGGCTACGAGCAGAAGAAGATGGATCAATCCACTTGCCACATGGAAAACCAGGAATCCTCCGATCCAAAGAATGAAGAGAATGATGGCAATCAGAAGAAAGGGTCCAAATCGCATAAACGCTCCCTGACGCTCGCAGGGCGGATCGCCCGCTGCGAGCACTCGCAAATCACAAGGCGGTTCCTACAAACACGAATATAAACAAGGGAGAGGAGCCGGGACATCGGAGCGTCGCCTGAGAACTATGGAGAAGAGCTATTACTTGTATCAGGCGGTACGGCTGAGCCTACGCGGTTTCGCCTTTTTTTCAGCGGCCGGGGCGTGCGCCAGGCTCTTCTTGAGAGCGGACATCAAGTCAATAACAGGCGCCATGTGTTTGGGCTGTTCCTGTTTGGGAGCGGCTTTGCCCTTGGCTTTGCTTTCGATCAGCTGCTTCACGCGAGCCTGATACTCATCGTGAAATTCCTGGGGACGAAACGGCTTGACCAGGGCCTTGGCGAATTGCTCACCGAGGTTGATCTCCTGCTTCTTGAGATCCTTTACGTCGGTTTGTTGGTAGCCCTTCACCTCATGAATTTCGTTCCGGTAATAAGTGGTGTGAAGGGTTAGGCCACCGCGATAGGGACGAAGAACGACGGTGCGTTCCCGCTGGTGCATGGTGATTTGGGCGATGGCGGCATAATCCGTGGATTCGAGAGTTTTGAGCAGTAAGGCAAAGGCACGTTTGCCGCCTTCCTCGGGCACTGCGAAATAGGACGTTTCAAAATAGATAGGATCGACATCGGAGAGTTTGACGAATTGGAGGATCTCCATGGCCTTCGAGGATTTCGGTTGAATTTTTTTCAATTCGGCGGGCTCGACGAGGACGTACTTGTCTTTGTCGGTTTCATAGCCGAGGGCCACTTCGTCGCGCGTAACGACCCGCTCATCGTAGGGACAATACAATTGATGGTGGATGCGGGTACCGCATTCGCGATGGATTTCGTGGAACCGAGTTGGGGAATAGCGAGCGGCCGCAAACAAACGCACGGGTATGGAGATGAGGCCGAAAGTGATGTAGCCCTTCCAGACGGTCGAAGCCATTGCGCCTCCCTTGTACGTTTGATGGTTTGCCATAAAGCGACGAAAAATGCCATTCCTGTTTATGTGAAATAGAACAAAGCTGAAAAGCCTTATTTATGAGGGGAAACATGTATTGACCATAAAGGCGCATACATTTAAAAAGAGATGCCACAGTGTTCCATACCGTAGATTTCGGGAGGCCATGATGTACGTGTCCCGAACCACGTGCCCTGCAGTGTTCTAATGAGTCCACGAATGGCGTTGAGCGATACATCCACGCACTGGTCGTTTCGCCCGGAATTGGAGGTGCGAAAGCCATTGCTACGCGCTGGAGGGACTTGGAGTGGATGTCATTGTGTGTTCGAGCCGAGCGCGAGCGAAATCGGTGCTGAAGCGGCGAAATGTGGAGCCGGGCGGAGGATAGAGCGACCTGGTGGATGTGGCTCGCGAAAGAGAGAGAATGCCGCGGGTTGTAGTGACCACGCGCACGAGTGACCGGGATATGTATTTTGATGCACTAGAAAAAGGCGCATTCGATTGTGATCCGCTGCCCGTGCTATAGCGCGGATATGGAAATCACTATTCTCCGCGTGTTGCAAGAGGAAGACGCAGAGGCGGAGCAAGCGCTGTTATGAATCTCAGAGGAGCAATAGGTCACGGAACTTGGAGTTTAAAGGTTCGTACGCAATTCACCTGATAGACCTTCCCGTTGCGGTGTGCGAACATCCCGAAAGTTTGCTTCACTCCATCGAGGAGGCGACCCGCGCTTCAGAAATGAAGCTAGGGCTGGGGCGGGTCGACCTCCTCGTCCAACTTCTTAACAGTACAAAAAAAACGTCTTGCGGCCATGCGTCGACGGGCATTGCCAGCAATTTATATTTTGCGCGCGTTTCTCCAGTGGCGCGCGAACTGAGGATTGTGTGCGGGGGATGTAGGAGCTTGGTCCGGGGGCTGCCGGGGATCCGCCTGTGTTTCGGTGACAGCGATTCTCAAGGCGCTCGTGTTTAATTTCCAGGCGAAGCCGGCCAAAGATGCTCATATAAATGCGCCCCACACCAAGCTGGGCCAGGCCATCAGATGGCCGCGCCAACCGGAAATGAGAAGCTGGAAGCCGGAGAGAACGATGAAGGCGGGGGCGACATAGTGGCTGAAGCAGTATTCGCAAGTGAGAAGGTAGAAGACTTTTTGCTTGAAGAAGTGAGGCGAGGATTTACTTTACCTTCGACACCAGTCGCGAGGTTCGCGAAACACTTCTCGGGTGACGGTCCAACCGACAGACGCGACCGGAATGCCGAGAATGAAAAGGGCGAGCAACTGCTGCAAAGGGGTGTTCAGAAATATGCTCATGGAATGCGTTATCGAGGCTACGGTTCTTACATGAACATTGCGCCGGCCACCACGACGAGCAGCCGACGCAGTTCGATTGGCGAAAATGTTTCGGGCAGCGTTACCTAGTATCGCCCCGCGCGCTTAGCGGCAGAAGCGTCATCGGTGGTACGACCGACGGAAGATTCGGAGGTAGTGGAGATGTCTTCGGCACCGGTACGTTGCAACAGGTCCTTAACACGGTCAATTTCTTCGGAAGTTTCGCAGTGCACGGAAATGAGAATACCGCCTTTCTGCAAGCGACCTTCATAGCGCTTGGCTTCGTATTCGGGAATACCGAGTCCGACAAGAGCACCGGTGAACCCGCCAACCGCGCCGCCGACTCCAACTCCGGCCAGAGCGGCCATGATCGGGCCAGCGGCAATAAAGGGGCCGAGTCCAGGGATCGCAAGAGCACCAATACCGACGAGCCAACCGAGCGCCCCGCCGATGACTGCGCCCGAGCCTGCGCCCGCGGCTGTGCCCTCTGGGGCCTTGGTCGCTTTAGTAGTGATTAGTTCCTTCGGCCCGAGATTTTCTGGGAGCAGAATCGAAACAGCACTGCTCGCAAAGCCGGCATCGCGAAGATGCGTGAGCGCGGCCTCAACCGCACTGCGCGAACCGTAAATGCCCAACACCGATTTATTTTTTGCCATTATATTCCACCTTCCGGGATTGGATTCCCATCATGTGCTTGCCATCTCTAAAGACTGGAGCAATGGACAGATTGTCAGAGGGTGCAAAACGCTCCAATCCGGCGAACCCTGCAGGAGACCGGGCAGATCACCCCATCGCGGAGAAATACCTGTGGAACAGCGCGGTGGCTGGCACCCCGTGGACGCACAAAACAAGCGGCATCAAAGCCAAAGTTAAGAATTCTCAAAACATTGCGGTTGGGAGCCTGCAGTTTTTCAAATGAAGTCCTAAAGCGTTCACGGTATGGGCGGAGCTTAATTAATATAATATCAGTATTCCCTGCTCAACCCGTTTTGATGTAAAAGCTGCCGAATCTAAGAGAGGACAAATGGCAACTCTGACTGGAAACTCGTTAATGCAGAAAACCTCCGCCATTCCTTCTACCAAGAGTTTGCGCATTCTGGTGGCCGATGACCATGACATTCTTCGGCGCGGCTTGAAACAGCTGCTGACAGCTCATGCCAGTTGGCAAGTTTGCGCGGAAGCGCGCACGGGGCGGGAGGCAGTGAGCCTTGCCGAAGAGCACAAGCCAGATATTGTGGTAATCGACGTGAGCATGCCGGATCTAAACGGTCTGGAAGCCGCACGCCGCATTCGGAAAGCTTTGCCGAAGACCGGAATAGTAATACTGACCCTGCACTTCTCCGATCAGTTGGTTAAAGATATTGTGGAGGCCGGCGCGCGCGCTTACGTGATGAAGGCGGACGCGGATCGCGACCTGGTGAACGCGGTGGAAGCGATTTCGAATCACCGCACGTTTTTCACCGCACAAGCCGCGGAAATGCTGCTAAGCGATTTCTCGGACCGCATCGCCGCGCCACAGCCTCCGGCCAATCCACGCAGCCGGCTGACTTCGCGGGAACGGGAAATCGTACAGCTGCTGGCGGAAGGCAAAAGCAGCAAGGAAGTGGCCGTGGTATTGGGAATCAGCGTAAAGACCGCGGAAACACACCGCGCCAACATCATGCGGAAATTGCAAGTGCATTCGGTAAGCGAGTTAGTGCGCTACGCGATCAAGAACAGCATCATTGAGGCGTAGAAACTACTCCGGCCAGCATGGTCGCGGAGTAACAGAACACAACGGGAAATCCATCCAGCGGGACAGCCTTGGTGAAGCTAAAGGAAGTCTAGGGAGCAGTCCGAGACCAGGGCTTGCGGTATTCTCTTTTTTCCTCTGCATATTTTTCCTGATGGGACTTTCCTCCCCGGAGTGCTTTGATTAGCACTGCCGAAACACGATTCCACAAATCCGTTTTTTCAGGGTTTGTGCCTGATTCGGATTTCGAAGGATAACTACATGGACTGGAATCAGGTTGAAGGCCGTTGGAAGCGTTATCGGGGGAATTTTCTGGTGCGCTGGGGAAAGTTGACGCAAAACGACGCAGCCGTGTTTCGGGGCAAGCGTAAGCAACTGCTGGGAACCATCCAGGAACGATACGCCATCGCGGATAAGCACGCCGAGGCGCAGGTCGACGACTTTGCACGAAGTCTGTATTCGGCTCGGTGCCAAGAGGATGCCCGCTCCGGTCCGGATCGTGAACACCGCCGTGGTGCAAGCAAGTCTTGAAAAGCGAGAAAGTGGTATCTCGCGATCAATCAGCAAGCAGAAAGAAGCCGTCAATCTCGCCCTTGCAAGGGCTTCCAGCCCGAACCAAAAAAGGAAGGTAACCTAATATGTCCAAGCGAAGCAGGAGAAGCGAACACGATCCATTGCGGGAAATTCTTTTGCGCAAGCGGGATGAGTTGAACCAGCGGATCGAGGAACGGCGGCACGAGATTGTGATGGACCAGGAACCGGAGGATGAGGTGGGTCTGGCGATGCGGAACTCGACGACGAAAATGGCGATCGCGAATATTGAGCGCGAAGTGCGCACGCTGGCGGAAATCGAGCTTTCGCTGCGGCGCATCGCGACTGGCGAATATGGAATTTGCGGCGTGTGCGGAGAGCCAATTCCGTTGGCACGTTTGAAGGCGATTCCGTGGACACGTTCGTGCGTGGAATGCGCTGGCGGAGGAGTTTCGCGGAACGCACAACGGCAACGGATCGCGCATCAGGCGGACGCTGTGCCAACTTTATAATCTTCAGCCTACAGACATAAACGAGTGATGGCAAAGCGGACTGCCTAAGAAGGCGATCCCTATACTCCGGCTTGTCGCGGACACAGCGTCAGAGGGTACCGACGCTAAGAATTGTTTCGGATGGACGCGCTGGGGCACGGCCGCCCTTTACAGACCTATAGACAATCACAGGAATGATCAGGGGAAACAGCGCATTCAGTTAGAGACACGCGAAGGTCGGCCTTCGGCGTGGGAGGCTTTCGAGACTATGGAGGTGAGCGAATGCCAGAAGAAAACGTAGTGGAACGAGCACGAGATCGCCAATAAAGGTGGCACGAACGAGAAACCGTCGACGTCTTTAGCGGACAATAAAGACAAGCGAAAAGGAAATACAATAATCTACAGAAAAAGCTATGGGAGCCCGCGCGGGCTCCCATACCCGTCCAACACTGCTGAATCGTTACGCCCTGCTGGCTAGGTGACCGATCAAAGAGATAACGAACAAGACCAGGAAGATATAGAAAATGATCTTGGCAATGCCGGCAGCCGCTACCGCAACACCGCCAAAACCGAGGACAGCGGCGATCAGCGCGATAACGAAAAATCCAAGAGCCCAGCGTAGCATCGATAACCTCCAAAGGAAGGAAACTGACTTGTTTCCCGTCCCGCGTGTGTCTATCTAAACTCAGGGGTGGTTTTGACTCCATACGGCGGGCACTTGAAAATCCGGAAGAGCGTATTTGTAGTGGAGAGCAATCTGGAGTCCCACATTTGCTACCAGGCCGTACAGCGATTCACCGAGAGTAACGGACGGAGTGTTATTGGTTTAATGAGCGCGCCCGAAAAGTTGAAGGTCGGTTCGTGAAGAATGCAAAACACCGATTCGAAAGAGTAAATCAAAGTGCTTGAGGTCACCCTATGCCTTGCCTCTTACTGATCCTGTTCGCAGCATTTCCGCGCGTGGCGTTGGTGCTGCTGTTCTTTTTCTCAACGTATTTGCAAGGGGCATATCACGGGCTCCTGGTGCCGATTCTGGGGTTCATTTTTTTGCCCCTGACGACTTTGGCGTATGCGTGGATGGCCAACTCAGGACTGCCGATTGCGGGGATAAATCTAATCCTGTTAATCGTGGCGGTAATTATCGATCTTAGCGGCTGGGGAGGAGGCGAGTACCACCGGCGTAGACGCTGGTCCGATTGAAGGGAGCGCCACGGGCAACGCGGATGGTTGTGCGTAAGTCCAAAGCGCGATGGAGGGTACAGCAGCTGCTCCATCGACTTCACGCTTGGTTCCACCACAATCGCGAGTGTCGGAGTAGGGCAGACCTTGGCTATCCTGCGTTGGTCTTCCCGATGTCAGAGAGACTTAAGTGCTGGCACACATACCTCTCTACCTTCTCCGGTTTACCATCGCACTCGTCCTCGTAACGAATAGTGGCATTCCCTGGCTCAGTGGCCAGCTGCCTTCCGTCCATGGGACCGCCAAGTGCCCAGAGCTCCTTTGCCCGGCAGGTGCGTTACCTCCGCCAGGGCGATGTCGTGCACCGCCTCGAAAGGCGTAACCTTTCTTCATTGCTCCTACGAGCTCACGCGCCAGCCCAACTCCCTTATGCCTACTTCGGCCTTGGCCTCGTTTGGCGGATCTTTGCAGGTTATTGCCAGTTCTTGCTGAGAGTGGGGCCACTACACCTCGCCGGTTTAGCCGGAGCACCAGGAGCGAAACCATGATTAAGAAAGTAAAGCGCGGCTACAAGGTACTTTCAGAGAACGAAAAAAAGAATCTCGGCGGCCCGTACAAGACCAAAGAGAAAGCGGAGAAGCGGCTCAGACAGGTGGAGTACTTCAAACACCGCAAAGGGTGAGCCAACGGCGACGCGCTCCCCCACTTTTTGTTTCGGCGGGAGTGGTGATCCCTACGTCGCGGGACGGCTCAGCCTGGTGGGAATGGTGCGGCGATAGAATAGCTCCCGGGCAGCGGAGTTAAGAAATGGGCAGATCGCGGCACCATCCTGCGGTCAATGGACTACATCGCACGAATTTTAAAGTAGCGGACGAAATCCGGAATCATGGCGAAGGATACTACAACGCCAAGCAATACGAATGCACCGAGAGCTTTGTACATTGTGGGCCTCCTACAAATTAAGAAGAGCATGGACCAGACATGGAAGAAATCGAGGGAACTGCGTAGCTTCGGTTATCTGCATCCTTTATTAGGCGAGGGGCTCGCCGTCGCAAGAGACTTCCGAGGATCGGATGGGCTGGTCCCAGGCTTCGACCCCGAACTGGTGCGCGGTGACACCGATCACGTCACCGCTCCAGCCACAATGACAACGAGGATTGAACCAATGGGCCTCGGCCTGTTCGAGATTTTTCTTAATGCTGGCACCAGCAGAGGCGAGTGGACTACCACATTGCAGACAACTGAATAGCGCTCGTGGGCGAACTGTTCGGCAATGGCCATTTCTTGGGCTCCCGGAGAAAGATTTCACAGAGGGTACCGCCTTTTATTGTGCGAGTCGATTCGAGGAGGTCTAGTCAGCGCGAACTCGGATGGTGTCCGCGAGGAACACGGGGATTTGACTACAGCTATCACCCGATGGCTTTACCGATGGGGTAATGGGACTCTAAGTCGACGGATTCTAGGAATGAATTTATAGGATTTACTATGGCACGCCGAACGCGGGTACCCCAGAATGAACGGGCGGCGGTGCCTTGCGGAAAAGACCAAGAACCAGCGAAACCAAAAAACCACATACTGCCCATTGACCGTCGAACATACGAACGGAAAGAACCTCTGGAATCGATTTTCACGTCGGTTCTTCGCTCCGAAGATAATGAACTGGACCAGATCCTGCGGACTATCACTGACCTGTCCAACATCGTTAAGTCGAAGCACTTCGACTCCGCGGCCGCGGACGAAGCCCTGAACAAGGCAGCGGTGTGGGCAGTGGAAAAATCCATGCTGGACCGAGAAATCCGGTCCCTGGCGATCACAGATGACCTTACCGGATTTTTCAACCGGCGGGGATTTCTGGCGGCGGCCGCACAGCAGTTGAAGCTTGCGCACCGGGATCGCCTGAATGTTTTGCTGCTTTTCTGCGATGTGGACGATTTGAAAGGGATTAATGACACGTTTGGGCATAGGGAAGGCGATCTGGCGCTGGTGCGAACGGCGGACGCGCTGGAAGCAACGTTCCGGGAGTCTGACCTGTTGGCACGTCTGAGCGGTGATGAGTTTGCGATTGTCGTGTGGGAAGCATCGGTGCCGGATATTCGAGCGATCTTGTCGCGGTTGTCAAAGAAGTTGAAGAAGGCGAATGCGGAAGAGACGCGCTACAAGCTTTCGCTGAGTGTGGGGATGGCGCGGTACGATCCCGAGAGTCCGCTGTCTCTGGGAGAGTTGATGGCGCGCGCGGACGAAGATATGTATAAGCACAAGAAGCGGCGCGCCTCCAATCAGTAGGAATCCATGTATCGAAGGGTAGTGAGGGAGCAATGAAGACAGGTGCGAACTGGTTAGCGAGGAACTCCGGTGGGCTGTTGCGCAGCCGCTACTGGTGCTATTGGGGTCCCACTTCCGCGGGACCACGGTGGGACGGTTCTGGGCTGTTCTGCCAGCAAGTCGGATAATTTGCTCAAATGCGGATTGGCATCGGCAACAAGCTTAACCAGTGCGGTTAGTGGGACGGCAAGCAGGATGCCGATCAGTCCCCAGAGCCATCCCCAGAAGAGAATGCCCACGGTGGCAGCCACGGGGCTGACGCTGACGCGCCTTCCGATCATGCGGGGCACCAACAAATTTTCCGCGGTGATGTGGAGGGAGAGAATGGTACCAAAGATGATGGCCAGCGTGCTGAGCGGCAGATCCTGAATCAAGGCTGCTCCCATGGGGATGATCGCAGCTAGAATTGCTCCAACAAAGGGAATAAGATTCAGCGCGCCACTGATGAGGCCAACGAAGACCGCGCCCTGCACTTTGAGGATGGCCAAAACGATAATGGTCACAACAGCCATGATGATGCCGATGATCAAATTTCCGACGACGAAGCCGCGCACCATGCGCGTGACACCCGAGGCCAGAACCGAGACGTCGAGTTTTTCTCCCCAGACGATAGACAGCTTTTGCTTGAGGCGTTTCTTTTGAATGAGGAGAAAGAACATCAGGAAGGGCACCACGGCGATGATGATAGCGACTCCGCTAACCGGGCCAACACCGCGGATAACATAGGAGGTCCAGTCGGGATAGGCTTCGTGAATTTTGACCTCGGGGACGCGCTTGGGAGCCACGCCGGAATTGAGGCGACTAGCGCTATCTTCGACCTGCTGGATTTTGCGGGTGAGGGGAGCGACAGCCTGACCAATGTGCCGCGCGTAAACCGGCAAGTCGTCGACAATGCCGGAAATTTTGTTGTATGAGCCATACGTAAGGAGGCCGATGGTGGCAGTGCCCGCAACAATTACTATAGCGGTAGATGCCATACGGGGGATATGGCAGCGCTCTAAGTACATGATGATCGGATCCACAACGATGGCCAGGAACGAAGAGATCAGCACGGTAATACAGAGGGAGCTGGCAAAGTAACAAAATGCCAGAAACAAAGCGGCCGCCAGAATCCAAAGAAGGAATACGGCCTGGCTCAGTAAGCGATTGCGTTGCAAGTCGCCTTCGGGCAAAGCTGGGTCCTCCGGTTCCTCGAGGAACGAGCCTAATGCGGATGTGAGGGTCCGTCGCACGTGTTGGAAGCTTAAGGGAAAGTTGAATGGTGGTGAATCGGGGCAACCCTTCACGAAAGTGGCGATAGGGGCCTTAGGATCAGGCCGTGGGTACGCAAAGAAAGGCGGTTTCCGGCCGCGGCAGCCTTGCCGCTTTCGCCTAAAATGCGGGTCTCTACGAATTCTTGTGCAGAACCCTTCTTTCTAAGTGGCTATCCCGCGGTCATTTGTGCCGCCGTGATCTCTCTGATGGCTCATTTTGCTGTCTACGCCGCCAAATCGCTCATTACCGTCCGTTCCTGGTGGTCCAGCGGACTCGAAATGCATCTGTTCTCGTTTTCCCCATAGTTTCCGCCTGCGAGCAGTGAAGTCCATCGATGGTCTTGCGCCGCTCGGTTGATGTCACACGCCGTGCTTTTGGAGACGTTAGACACTGGTGCGGTGTGGTCGGTCGCTCGCGGTCTCGCCCGAATCACCCCAGACCGTATGATTAAGGATGCCTCTCACATTTCGCAGAGCGTTCCGTAACAATCCGAATCGAACCTGACCTTAGCCCCTGGAGTGCGGCACTTTTACGCAAGGCGCGTTTTTCGTCCAAGTGGGCTCGAAAGAACCAAAACTGCGACGATGCCCAGCACCGTATGGAGGAACGTGGAGAGGCTTGGCTGACTCAAGGGCTTTCCTTCATTACCGACGATACATGCCCTTTTTGCACGCAGAGCCTCATACCCATCGACATCGTTCCAGTTTACACGAAATTATTCGCCTCAGAATATCGCGCACTGCGTGATCAGGTTGGCGCGCACGAAATTCTCAAGCTAGGCAATCATCACTTGAATGAGCTTTATTCAGATTAAATCCACATTGTAGTCGCCGAGTAGTTGATTCAGAAGACCACAGTTGGAAGCCGCCATCAACGAACCAAGCGAAGACACGACAAACGTAGAGGGCGGTCGCGTGTAAATGGCATAGGCGACTCTTGTCGGGTCATGACGTGACAAGTAGCGAATGCCAGCGGGCTTTGAGGGATGCACGGACAGTGCAGCCGACCATCGCTGAGCGATTTTATAAGAGCCGGACATAAGGCGAGCGTCGGCACCGATGCGAGTCAAACCACCAGAACTAGCTAAATCGACAAACTGGAGATCTTCGGTCAATTCCAGTTTGGCGATCTCCCGGTTGGCCAGGTAAGCTCCCGATACTGCGGGTACGCCCGTCGTCGAGCTGCAAGACTCGATGAAACAGCAGTGAGGATCAGCTCCGACGTAAAGCACTCCAAAGGCAGCGCCGGTCGTGCAAGTCGGATCATCGAACCTATAATTACCTGTCGTTCCGAAATAGATTGGGTTGTGAATGCTCTGATGGTGGCGATATAACAGGTCGCCGGGATGCAACTTAAACATGAGCGGCGTTTGAGCGTTTAGTTCAGGATGAGGAAGCGGGTGGTCTCCCGGTGGATCGGTCATACAGCTCCCTGCTCACCATAAGTGCTGGCCACGCTCGCCACCTCGCTTGCCAATCCCTGATGAAGGCTCGCGATCGGTGTCTTGCCTTCAAGTCTCTCGTTCGGACTCGTAAAAAAGACCAGCTGCATCCAGCCATCGAGTCCTTTCATCCGCGCCAGCACTTCTTCAAGACCAGCTACTGTTTTGCCTTCTTCGAATTGAAACCTTGGGTAGCTATATCCCCGTCTCCCTTGTGTCAGTGCGAGCAGCCGGCTCGAAGCCCGTCGCTTATCGACTGCCTGCCTCGAAATCCCAAGTACCTCTGCAACCTGTTGGGACGATAGTGCTCCTCCAGAAGCATCCAGCATCTCTTTCTTCCTGTTAAGGCCCCTGACCTTGGCGGCCAGAAGTGCGTCATCTTTGATGAGTTGAGCAGTTCCTGGCGCAGAACTAATCGCTTCCAGCGCCACCATTAAGTCAGTTGGAGCTGCGGTGGCCTCTTCGATCGTGCTGGTCGGCAGGTCTTCTTCCAAATTTATAAACGCCCTCAAGATGCGTGATTGGAAGGCGGGATGCTTTGTCTCAGCAATCTCCCGCAACCCCCACTCCAAAAAGCGATGCACTGGTTCCTGAGGTGCTTCGATGCTGAGGCAGACCCTTTCTCCTTCAATCGCCGTACTGACGAGGAATCTGTCGAGATTCAATTTCAGGGACTCCTTCTTCATCTCGAACCAAACCCACTGCCGAGCCGTCTTTAGCTTGAGACCACTACTCTTGCGGGAAATGAAACAGAGGACAAAAGACGGTCGTTCCCAGGAGAGCCTAAAAGGTAGGCTTCTGTTCTTGTGGCCAGCGTGTCCGAGCCACTTCTCAATCGCTTCTTTCACTTCTTCAAGAGTTTCGGGATGCTCGGAAACAATAGGCATAGAACCTCACGATATTGACAACTTATATTCTACAATTATCTGTGCTACTTAGTCAACCAACGCTTGGGCCTTGTTTTCACCGAGCTGATCAGCAACCGTCGAACTCGGTGATAGCACTGTATAGCTCCCGGCGGATCAGCGATTTGCGACTCTAGATGTGATACGCCAGCTTCACTTCTGTCGTAAATCTCACTCATAAATCGACATGGTCGGTTTGTGCGTTGTACATCCGAGTGAGGTGCTCCTCGGAGAGGTGGCAGGCTGAAGGGCCTTAGTGCGAACCTGCCGCGTGGCCCGCACCGCAGGTCGAAGAGGATGGGTGCGGTTCGATCGCGGCCGGAGTCGCCGGCTGACTGATGAAAGTAACTCCTGATGACGCCCACCCGAGCCGCCCGTTACTATTGGCGACTCCCTCCACGATTTTCGTGAACAACTGATCTTTCATGGTGGTTCGTTTCGTGTAGTCGACCACGTAGCTGACGGTGAAACTCCAACGATCCGGCATTCACTACGAGTGCGACTGTAGGTTCCAACGGAGGGTTTGCGCTTCGATAATTATCGGTGATTTCTTTCCAGGAGTTCTGCGCCTCAACCAGGTACTCGCCAATCCCCTCTTTGGCTACTCGCAGAAGCATCTCCCTGGCCAGCTGGCTATCACTGGCGGCTGTAAACACCACTCTAATCTCGTCCCAGATGAACGGGAATCCTTGCGAGTAGTTGAAAACAGACCCTTTCAAGACGGCGCTGTTCGGGATACGAACGATTCTGCCGTTGTACAAGTCCCCGCTGACCCAGTTCCCCGTTTCCATCAAGATGGTTCGCAGGAGCCCGATGTCGATCACGTCACCTCGAGTATCGCCGATCTGAACTCTGTCTCCCACCGCATACAGCTTCGAAAAACCGATCGAGAAAGCACCGGCAATGCTGGCCACTACGTCCTGCAGGGCTACCGCAACACCCGCGCCGACGACACTGAGTGGAACGCTCAGACGGCCCAAGCGATCTTCAAACAGAATAGCGAGGAAAAGGAGAATCGAGAGGTATCCGGAAAAGACGACGAACTTGCGGATCTTATAGCGCGCATCGGCCCGGCCAAAGCGCCGGGGCAGTGCTTGTTCGAGCACGCGAAACGTGGCGTGGATGAGGAGGATTCCGACAACTGCGGCGAGGCACTTCCCGAAAAACGAAAGCGAACCAGCCCGCGTTAGGAGAGCATTCATCCAGCCACCTTAACTTCCGGTTTGCCGGCTCAGGGCAGAGTAAGAGACTATCGGACATCCTCCTTATCTGCGATCAAGTCAATGAACCCATAACAGGACGCGGCAGCGGCTGGAAACAATCGCAACTCCCGGTTATGGGAAGTTACGGTAGTCTGCCTGATAGGAAACATACGCGACCCATTTACCATCATGAGAGAAACTACATCACCGGCCAAAATTCCGGATAGAGACGGCAGGAATTGATGTGAATTCGAGTCATAAATGACGAGTTCGGCGTGAGGTAAATACCCGTCCGCGTAGAATCTTCCGGCATCCGGGTTTGGTACTGGTAATGCGAACGACATTGGGCCGTTCGTCAGCTGGAATGGAGCCGACGGTTTTTTCTGCAGAAGACCGTTCGGTTCGCGCAAAACCCAGAGATTCCACCTCTTCTGTTCTGTCGTAACGAAGAAATAGTAACGGCCATCGCGACTCCAGACACCACAGCATTCGAGTGGCGGGTTGTGCCAGGCCGGAAGCAACGCGTGGAGACCGCTGCCATCTTTACGAACTTCCCAAAGCGAACTCGAATGAGCCCCTGCATTTCTGAGAGTGAAGCGAAGCGTCGTACCATCAGGACAAAAACCTAACTCGGACGGAACACTAGAAACCGTGACTATCTTACGAGGATTGCTTCCGTCAGCGTCAGCTAAATAAATGTCAGACGCATCCAGGCGTGGGACCCATCACGGGACTGGCCTACGTTTTGGTCATTGGGACGCCGGATCGGTTTCCTTGTGGCAAGCAGATTGGCAGCTACACAGGACTCATCCCGTGCGAGGACTCCAGTGCTGGCCGGCAACGGCTGGGACATATCAGCAAGCAGGGCAATACACTACTGCGTTTTTTGCTGGTGGAAGCAGCGCAAGCAGCCGCACGGTGTAACCCAGACTGGCGACGTCGGTACGTGCACCTGATGATGCGTCGAGAAAAAAGAATTGCCAAGGTGGCCATGGCCAGGAAACTCGCCGTTCGGTTGTACTGGATGTGGCGAAACAATTGGCAATATTCACAGTTGGTCGAATTCGGTTCGAACGCGGGAAAGCTCGCAACCGGACATGGCGTGAAGTAGAACGTCGTCAACATGATTGGGCATCCCGCTCCCTGAAAGGGGAGTTTGAAGTAGTAATCATGGTCGAAGTTTTGATCGGAGAGATGTTTGGGTCGAACCGTTAGATTACGAACGAGCCGTGGTCGTCGATGCAGAGTTTAACGGAACAAATAGGACCACTCTTCGGAGTGAAAGGAGTTGTGTGCCCGGAAAAAGAAAAGAGACAACAAAAATTCAAACAAAAGGCCTTGACAGGGCCGACATTCTTAGAGATGTCCGGTTTCTGGCGGAACTCCGGTGAAGGAGCTCTGCCGTCGGGCGGGGATCAGCACGCTGACGTTTTATAAGTGGAAGACCAAGTACGCGGGCATGGATATCAGCGAAATCCAGCGGATGCACCTTCTTGAGGATGAGAATGCACGGCTGAAGAGGATTGTGGCACAACAAGCGCTGGATATCGATAAAGGTGGTGTCAAAGAAGTGGTGGTAGCACCGCCGGCACCGGAATCGAATTGTAAAAACGGCACACTCTGCGGCGTCGTTTAGGGCAGCAGCGGCGTAGGAGATGACGCTCCTGACCAGCGTGACCCACATGCACTGCATCTACTTGTTGCGTGTCACACCAGGACATTAACCAGCTGCTCCAAGTCGAGTTCAAAATCCTTAATACGGGAACTGCACCAATTGAGATTCCCGTCTCTCCACATCTGTCCGACCTTCAACCGGACGACGAGTCAGTTGCCTTTAGCTATTTCAGCAAACTACTGAGGAGGGATCACTGGGAATCCCGGCCGCCGTGAATTTGCGTATCTGAAGGGGCGTGAGCCTGAGGTAGATCAGCCTTCGCCTGGTCAACTGTCTTGACAATTTGCCCCACTACTAGCCCCAGTCTGTCGGTTCCGCTGTACACATGGAGTACGGCATTACTGCGGTCCAAGAAGACATACCGGGGCAGGCTTAAGTCACTAGCTGCCGACAACGGGAAACGAAAATAAGTTTCCGAGCCTTGGTCCCGGACCTGTGCCCAATCCATCTGATGTTCAGCAATGAAACGGCGCCACACCGCATCATCCGAGGTCTCTTCGTCAAGGCTGATTACCGTGAGTTGCGTCGGAGGAAAATAGTGCGCCAACTCTCGCATAACGGGAAGTGCCCGAATGCACGGTGGGCACCACGTTGCCCAGAAGTCCAAGAGCACAAAACGGCCAAGCATAGCTTCAGACGAGAACACTCGGCCCTCGCTATCGGTCACCCTATACTTTGGTGCGGGGCCCTGCGATTTGAGCGGAAAACCCGTGTTCTGAGCTGGATCTTTTGCGGCAGCTTCGATGAACTTCCTAAATGCCTGGGCAGCTTCTGCATCCCGGTTCTCTCGCAGCAGCGTTTCCCCCAAATTGAAGTAAGCCGAATCGAACCAGGGGTCGAATTGTAAGGCTCGCCGAAAGGAGTCTTCCGCCGACTGCAGCATCCCGGCGCTCTTCGTTGTTTGCGCGGACTCGCGCAGCCAGGACATTCCGATGATGTTGTGGGCCTCGGCGCGTCTGTGGTCACCAGACACCGTTTGCAACACTCTTGACTCTCTCTCTCTTACGATGTCGAAGTGGCCCAACTGCAATTCCGCTATGGCAATCCCGGCATTGATCTCCGCAGAGGCTGTTCCCGCCAACTTCTCCGCCTGCCGAAAATGTTGTGCCGCCTCGGCGTACTGGCCCTGCTGTAACGCCAAGACGCCACTTTGAGCTTCGCGTTGCGCCGCTGACTGGCCCATGCCGAACGAAGGAGCCACAAACAAGAAGAGGGTACGGCAGACGAATCCGCGCAGATCCATGTTTGACTCTAACATTCGTGGTGTTCTATGCCGTCACGGTTCTTCTGACCGGTGCCGTTCTGACACGCTTTCACATAGCCTCCTAACCTAAGGTCCTAACGGCATAACCGGTAAAGCCCAGCGGCACCGTACCATTGCGAACCGACATACGCAGATGCTAGCCTCCCGCCATGAACTGGGAGCTTGACAACCTCACCCCGGAACAAGACCGCGCAATCCGGGAATACGGCTACGTCGGGGCATTTTACAGTGTTTTCCTGAAGCGCCTACTGGCGGAAGAGCCACCTCAGACTGGCGCAGTGAGGCCGCCGTCACCCAATGCGCCACCGAACACGTATATCCCGCTCGCGCACCGAACATAGTCCCTGTCCTCTGGCGACACTCTTGTGACAGTAAGGCGTCTTGAACCAAGCCGAGAGTGTCTTGGTTCCTTTGCTGGAATTGCAACCTCTACAGCAAATGGGCACGTTAAATTTTTTATCGAAAGGCCCATCATTATTGAAGTGCTCTATCGTTGCCTCGGACGCTCTCCTGGCCTGGGAGTGTCCTTTTATTGAAATATGGCAATATACGCAAGTTTTGTCTCTTGCTCGAATCTCTAGCTCATCTTGCTCAGAAATACCGTATGTGTTGGACATGGTGTTCGGTGACCTGTGTATACGACATTTTGAACTTTATCGAACCCAGAACACAATCTTCCGGCATTACGACCTCTTGCTTCGGATCCGTCTCGAAGCGTGATCCTGCCGTCGATGTAGTTGGTACCGTAATCGTCGGGGCCGCCGCAATTGTTGAAGAACGGTGCGTTCGACAGCAGGCAGGAGGTTTGGGCGAGTCAGAAGAATGAAAGCGTGAGTTAACGACTCAGACTGGCGAAGCAAGCCCAGCGTCGGGTAGTTGGTCAGTTTCCGATTACGCGACGTCCAAGTGGAATTGGATGATCCGACGAAGGGTCACTTCCCACAACCGGAATAACTTCCGGTTGGCCGTTTATTAGCGGCCAATATTTTTAATCTCTTTTTTAAAAGAGGTTTTTCTGAGAAGTGTTATTCTTTTCCAGTCGGATTTTTGTTTCATGAGGAAGGATCTCCGCTTCCCGCTAAGATCTTTTGAGTTCGGGCGGTGCGGAAAGTCCAATAAAAGGATTCGTAGCTCATCAGAGATCTGTCCTCGTGCACCATGTGCAGGTCACTCCACAAAACATCAATCGTAGGTAGAGGCGCGAGATTGGGCAGAGATTGGCCGCTAATGCCCGCGCAGCCGGACGGCTCATGGGTGCTAGTCCCGCACAGTTATAGAGTTGGCGATGAGTCTCAAAGGGTTGTTGTAACATCCCCATTACACTCGTTGTCCCCCCAATGACTAGCGTGCAATAGGGTCATTTCCCCGCAGGTTTCGCCATGGTCGCCGCCGGCGGAGTCTTCACGTATTTGCTCAACCAGTTATTCATTTCCCACAGCATATGCAGCACTGACTCCCGCGCAGCGTAGCCGTGGGATTCCAGCGGCAGCAGCACGAACCGCACCGTCCCTCCCGCTCCTTTGATCGCGCTGAACAACCGCTCGCTCTGCATAGGGAAGGTCCCCGTATTGTTGTCGGCCTCGCCGTGAATCAGCAAAATCGGCGTCTTGATCTTGTCTGCATAAGAAAACGGCGACATTTGGTGATACACCTCCGGTGCCTGCCAATAAGTCCGCTCTTCATTCTGAAATCCGAACGGTGTGAGCGTGCGATTGTAAGCCCCGCTGCGTGCAATGCCGGCCTTGAACAGATCGCTGTGCGCCAGCAAATTGGCCGTCATGAACGCGCCGTAGGAATGTCCCATCACCGCAACGCGATTCCGATCCACCACTCCCAGCCGCACGCCTTCGTCAATCGCCGCCTGTGCGCTGGCCACGAGCTGCTCAACATATGTGTCGTTGGGCTCGGCATTCCCCTCGCCCACGATAGGAATTGTCGCGTTCTCTAGTACCGCATATCCCTGTGTCGCAAACGGGATCGGCGACCACCATCCCAGGAACGGATACTCATACGGCGAACCGCTGATCTGTCCTGCCGCAGACTTCGTCTTGTATTCCACCGGGTATGCTTCCATCAGTGTTGGCAGCGGGCCGTCGGATGGTTTATATCCCGGCGGCAAGTACAGGTTCGCGCTCAGGTCCACCCCATCGGCGCGTTTGTACTTGAGCACTTGCTTCTTTGGAAGTGCTGCCTCGCCATATGGACTTGGGAAGTGCGTTACCTGCTTC
Organism: Candidatus Acidiferrales bacterium; assembly: GCA_963776365.1. GTDB lineage: Bacteria > Acidobacteriota > Terriglobia > Acidiferrales > UBA7541 > Acidiferrum. Next base: position 626,395 of record CAVZMQ010000020.1, read on the forward strand.
AAATCGTCCTTCGCCAGATCTTTAATGTAATAATTCGGCGGCAGCTGCGCCGATTCTCTCTGGATCAACACTGCGGACTCTGCTGTCTCCAAAACCGCCGTAGCAGACTCAAAGAATCTGTCCTCCGATTGCCACACCCGCTTACTCTCACCGCTGGTCACACTAATCACGGCCAAGAAAGGACGATCCCCCTCTGCCGACGCGCCCTGCGCGTGTAGATAGATTCCACCTCCGTCTGCCGTCGTCTTCAGCACATGTTTGCCGTCGCCGTTCATCACCTCTAACGGATGCCCCGGGTCGTGATACCGGTCCTCAAAAGATCCTTCAAACAGCTTCACTGTCGTGCCGCCATCCGGGGCAACCGCCAGCATTACTCTTTTGCGATCCTTCCATCGCTCCTCTTCCACTAGCGCCAGATGTCCATTGCCCCAAGTCACGCGGCTGAACCGCACCGGAATCTCCACAAGCTTCCGTGCCGCTGCGTCAAAAGGCGCATCCAGCAGGAAGAGCGTGTCGCGGATCTCCACGTCTTTCCTCGGGTCGCCGCCATCCCCGGCCTCCACCCAAAACACCGTCGCGGGGGTATCGCTGCGCCAGTCAAACTCCCGCGGTCCAGTCTCGACGGCATCGTGAATGTTCGGAATCGTGTCTTCAAGCGGCTTGTCTGCCAGTTGCTTGCTTGCGCCCGTCGCCAGATTGATCAGCGTGACTCGCTCTGGGAAAAAATCAAACGGCAGCAAATACGAATACGGATGATGGCGCTCGTCAATCATCACGTGCCGACCGTCTGGCGAAGGCGAGGCTCTCTGAATGATTCCCGGCCTGCCCACCGGCTTGATCGTCCCGTCGAGATGAACTAGGTCAACCTGCGACATCGCGTAGTAATCGAAGATCTGTTCGTCTTCAGGACTCTTGATCAAATCCTGATACGTCGGCCCCGGCGTCACACGCCCCAGATTCTCTTGAATCACCGGCCCGGTCGGAACCTCATTGCGCTGCGGCGCGGTTCCCCGACCTTTGACCACAGCCTTGCAAACCAGGCTCTCGCCGTTGCTCATCCATTCACACGGCGGACCGAAAACCCCGTTGAGCGCTATGCCCGACAGTCGCTTCGCCGTGGCCGAAGCTACGTCCACAATCCACAAACTCAGCCCCGGGTCCTTGGCGTCGTCGCTGGCATTCACGAAATAAACATGCCGCGCGTCCGGCGCCCACGCCGTAAACCGGATCTTCGCGCTCGCCGGCAATCCCGCAATCGTTTTATCCCTTCCGTCGGGCAAAACCTGCAGTCGCAACGAAGTAAAATAATGTCCGCGGCTTGGTCCATTTGTCTTCGGATTAAACCGCAAGCCACCGAGCCGCAGCTCCGGTTGCGCCAGATCAGAAATCGGAGGCAGCCCGGAAAGAGGCTCTATAAGTAACCACTGCTTGCCCATATTGTCTTTCGGCGAAACCTCCACTTCCGGGGTGAAATGGATGTCCACCAGCTCCACCATTGCCTTCGGTGGCTCTTGATACTTGAGACTCGTCTGAGCAAAGAGCCTGGATGACGCCACAACAAGCGTCGCTGCAACCAGGGACATCCGCAGGGCAGAAAGGAACCGCATCAGCAGACCTCCAAATTGGATTCTTAGGAAATTCGGGAGATGTTCGGGCCAACATTCTCCCGCGAAAAGCAGAGACAGACAATAGCGATTCGTGGGCAGGATGAAATCCTTAAATGAGTGAAATCGCCTGATTGAGACACCTCCAGACCCTACCGCAAGCTGCCTAGGCTCTTGCTGGCATCGAAAGGGAGGCCAAGTAATGGCCACGAAAACGAGGGGGACATTACAACATGTTTCGCAATGAGTGTGTGGACTACCTAGATGGCCAGTTGCCTTGACTGCTGGCAAGCCTCCAATAACGTTGGCGGTTTTGACGGAGGAAGGTAGATTGTGAGGCGCAAGGAAAGGCTGCCGTGCGCAATCTCGACGCATAGTGCGCGGCATTTGATGTGAAGCCCAGAGACAAGCCTCAATCTGGCCCCGGGCAGACCGCATGCGCATCTGGTAATCCAATGTAGGCTCAGGTGGGACTGGATTTAGGGGAAGAGATCGGCGAAGTATCCCATAACAATCACAAACCCAAAATCCTCATCACTGGGCAGTTGGTCGGCAATGCGGGGGTAATCCAGGAGCCGTCAGCGCGTCTTTCGCGGGCCAGATAAACGGGGTTCGAGGAGCTAAGAACTCAAGCGACCTTCGATGACCTCGCTTCCTACATCGGGACTTGAACGAAGCCGGCCGCGCGGCGGACGCTGCGCGTGACGTGGGGACTTCGGGCTCGTTTTGTAGGATTCACTCTACGAGTAGCACAAATGAAAAACGGAGTACCCATGTTATAACTCGTGACACCGATTTTCGTCATGGACTTCTTGAAGAGGACTATCCGGGTTTGCAATTTGTCGATGGCCGCGCTGGATTCCTTTGTAGGTTTATGGTGGGAGTCATCTACGGAAAAGACGTGCGACGATTTCAAGAGGAGGACAGATGGTTCGCGTAATGGGATATGTTGTTCAGTTTGTTCTACTGTGTACTGTCTTGACGGCCATCGCGTTGGCGCAGAGTTCCGGCGGGAACCCTGCGACAATCCCGCCTGTTGCCGATCGGCATGCAATGTCAGAATCATTCGATGTCAACGCAGCCGTCGATGCATATTTGGCGAAGATGCCTCCCTCAGAACGGGCTCGTTCCAACGCCTATTTCGAAGGCGGCTATTGGCTGCTCTTGTGGGATTTTCTCTCGACCTTAGTTGTAATGTGGATATTGCTCAGGTTCCGATGGTCGATGCGCATGCGTGATTTGGCCGAGCGCATTACGGGCTTTCGCTCACTTCAGACGGCGCTTTACTGGGTTCAATTTATTTTCGTCGTGTTTGTGCTCACCTTCCCGCTCACCGTCTATGAAGGCTACTTCCGCGAGCACAAGTATGGCCTCCTGAATCAGACGTTTGGCCCGTGGATGCGGGACCAGGCAGTTATGCTGGCGGTCAGTGTGGTACTCGGCGGGGTTCTGATGGTACCGCTCTTCGGGTTGGTGCGGCGCCTGGGAAAAAGCTGGTGGGTGTGGGGAGCCGTGGTGACTATGCTCTTTCTGGCGTTCGTCAGCCTTATCGCTCCCGTATATATCTCCCCTTTATTCAACAAGTACACGAAGTTACAAGATGCTCGGATAAAAGATCCAATCCTCAGCATGGCACGCGCGAACGGAATTCCTGCAACCGACGTGTACGAATTCGACGCCTCACGGCAATCAAACCGGGTTAGTGCCAACGTCAGCGGTTTCGCCGGGACGCAGCGAATTTCGCTGAACGACAATCTTTTGAAGCGATGCACCCTGCCGGAGATTGAAACTACCATGGGGCACGAGATGGGCCATTATGTTCTCAACCACGCGTACAAAGGATTGGTCATGTTTGGTGTCCTGGTGGTGTTGGGGTTCGCCTTCTTGAGTTGGTTCATCAACATTGCCCTTGCGCGCTGGGGAGAGAGCTGGGGAATCCGGGGGATAACCGACGTCGCTGTGCTGCCACTGGCGATTATCGGGTTGTCCGTTTATTTCTTTATCATGACGCCCGTGACCAACACGATCACGCGCACCATGGAGTTCGAGGCGGACATGTACGGCCTGAATTCTGCTCGTCAACCTGATGGCGAGGCCAACGTAGATTTGCTGCTCGGAGAATATCGCAAACTTGATCCAGGGCCGGTTGAGGAGTTCATTTTTTTCGATCATCCCAGCGGACGTACCCGGATTACCGCTGCAATGCGCTGGAAGGCGGAGCACCCGGAGTCGGCATCCCCAGAAGAACTGACCCGACCACTTTTTAATAACCCGTAGGAGCGTTCCGTTCCTGCTAGGAAGTTGGCTAAACAACCTCTTCGTCATTGGCCACTTGGACATAATCGGGCCCGTCACGGACCAGACGGCGTTCGAGGCCATCAGCTTTTGAATGAATGACCATACTGAACGCGGCGCAGGAGGCCGCCAGTATGGGACGTCGGAAAAAGTATCACTGCCGAGGCCTTGTGATGTGGGGCGCACATCATCAAGAGTAGTTCGAACCAGAAAATATAGGCGTATGCTTCTGGCAGGGTGAGAGTCGGCCATATCTTGATAGGAAATCCCCTAGTTGCCTGCAAACAAGGGCAGTACTTAGGATTTGGAAATAGATCGGAGCAATCGGAGGAGCCACATGAGAAATGCAGTTAAGAGCGTTCTGGCCCTGATAGTAGTCGTTTCCAGCTCGGGTTATGTGCTGGCACAGGGTAAGCCGGCGGTCCCGGATTCAGACGTCGTCAAGAAGTCCATCAAAGCAGTGGGATATGTAGTTGGCGGAGGGGCCAGCAAGGTGATTTTTATCAGCGCCCCGGATGCACCAAATGCAAGCGGTGAAGCCAAGGTCGAGGCCAAGAAGGGTGGGACTGACATCGAAGTGAAGGTCAAAGGAATGCCACAGCCCACGTCATTGGGAGCAGAATTCTTGACCTATGTACTTTGGATCGTCACGCCAGATGGTGCCACTACCAGCCTGGGCGAAATTCCAATCGACAAGAATGGAGAAGGCAAGCTGAACACGACTGCGCAATCGCAAACTTTCGCAATGGGCGTGACCGCTGAGCCTTATTTTGCGGTAGCGATACCGAGTGAAATTGTAGTGCTGGTAAACGACACCACGAAAAAAACCAAAGGCAAGATTTTTCCCGAAAACAGCTACAAGCTGATGAAGCGCAGCGAATACGCGAAACTGGGGAATCCGCTTGCGTTGACCCTTGACCTAAAGAATGTGCCGCTCGACATGTATGAGGCGCGGAATGCCGTGGATATCGCCAAGTCAAAAGGTGCGGAAAAGTACGCTCCTGAAATCTTCAGCAAGGCCACCAGCAGTCTGCAAATGGCGGAAAACTCGCTGACTGCGAAAGAAGACAAGAGCAAAATCTTGACGAACGCTCGGCAGACCATCCAGTTTGCTGAGGATGCCCGTGCGCTCTCTGCGGAACGCCAGGAAGCGGAACGTATCCAGAAAGAAAAGGATGCAGCCGCGGCAGCCGCGAAGGCCAAGGCTGAGGAACAGGCAGCCGTGGAGGCAAAGCGCCAGGCCGAGCTGACGGCGGCCAAAGAAGCTAAGGCTCAAGCAGAGGCCGAGGCGAAACAAGCCGCAGAACAGGCTAAAACACAGGCGGCCAAAGAAGAAGCGGAACGGGCCCGTGCGGCCACAGCAGCCCTGCGCGCACAACTGTTGCAGCAACTGAACAGCGTACTTCAGACTACCGATTCGCCTCGCGGTTTAGTCGTGAACATGGGCGATGTGTTGTTTGACTTCGGCAAGTACAACCTGAAACCAGATACTAAGATTACGCTGGCCAAGCTTGCCGGGATCATCCAATCCCATCCGGGCCTGCACTTGGCTATTGAAGGGCATACGGACAATATCGGCAGCGATGAAGCGAACATGAAGCTTTCCCAACAGCGTGCGGACGCCGTGCGCGAGTTCCTCGTTCAGCAGGGGCTGGCGGCAGACACGGTAACAGCCGTTGGCTTGGGCAAGGCTGAACCCGTCGCAGACAACAGCACCAACGAAGGGAGGCAGAAAAACCGGCGCGTGGAGATTGTCGTCTCCGGCGAAGCGATTGGAGCGAAGATCGGCTAAGCCACAGCGACCTCGGGCGGCTCAATTCTACCTGCTTGGTTGCATGACTCGGAAAGGTGCCCGTCACGGGCCCGAAACGCTTCTGGGAAGCCTCAGATTCGGATTCCGTCCGGATTGTTTGAATGTCGGCAAACCTCACCTTACCGAATTATGGAAGGGTTGCCCGTCACTCACCAACAATCGGAAATTTGGAACCCTTCAACACACTCAATGGATGTACTAGCGATTTGCGAATCGTCGAAAGCAACGTTTTGCGATTTTGCGGTCGGCGGACATCCCTACGTGGCGGGAGCAACCCTGTGTGGATGTCATCCCGAACAAAACCGTCCAACGTTCGGAACAACTCGGGCTCATCCCTAAGCCGGCTTCGCTTCAACAATCCCGACGTTCCGAACCATAAGAGTGTCGCCCCCGACCGGGAACACCCGTGTCAGAAGGAATCCCGCTGGCTCAAGAAGTGCTCTCCACTCACGCTCGCTACGCTCTTTACCACCGGTAACTGCGAGCATGTTCAGGTCGCTCATCAGGTGACCTTCCAATTGTGGATCTGCTCGCGAGACCAGCGGAGGAAGGACGAATTCCACGATCAACAAACTGCCGTTTTCCGGAATTACCGCCCGGCAATTCTTAAGAATCGTAATTGCATCCCTGTCTTGGCGCCCGTGCAGTACATGTTTCAACATGTATACATCGGCGCCTGCCGGGACCGATTGCATCAGATCGGCGGCAATCAGTTCGCATCTCGAGGAAGGATCTTCCTCCGCGAAGCGGGATTTTGCTGCATCCACGCTGGATTCCAAGTCCACAAGCATGCCTCGCAAATGCGGGTTGAGTCCAAGCACTGCAAGAATCAGCGACCCACCGCCCCCGCCGAGGTCGGCCACCACCTTCGCCCCAGAAAAATCCCACGCTTCAGCGATAGGCGCGTAATCGTCTGCCGGAGCCGTACCCATCACCGCGCGAAAAAGAGAATTAGCTTCGGCATCCTGCGACCACCGCGAAGGTATTTTCGGATCGCGCACCTGGGCGGCCGGCATACCCGTCCGAACACAGTCGGTAAGCAGGGACCAGCTATCGGCGAGTAGATCAGCCCAGAAGACGACGGCTGCCCAGACGGACTGCGGCACGTCCCTCCGTAGCGGTCTGCCAAACGGAGTCAGCCGAAAATGTTCGGGCGTCGTCTCTTCCGTCACGCCGATGCTGGCGAGTGCGCGAAGCAGGCGGTACAGCGCATTGGCATCTGCCTGGCACTTTTCGGCCAGGAAGCCGACGCTGCGCACCTCGTCTCCTAGTGCATCGGCAACGCCGAGACGTGCAGCCGCGCAAAGCACGCGGCTGCGGGAATACGCCATTGCCATTTCCACGAGCCCTGCATTCGTCGTTACATTGCCGATGCCACCGCTACCTTGAACCATGAGATACCCCAAATTCAGGCAAAGAATACCAGAGGAACCGCACGAGATGCTGGAGAAGGAGCGCTGTTGTACTCAGGGTCTGCGCCGCGTTTAATTGAGCCTTCTTCGGATTAGGAGTGCCGGACAGAGCAGGCGACCTGGGCAAGGACTTTCGCGAAGTTCGTGGATTGTCGGCTAACCTCACCCATTACTTCCCGCTTGCCCGTCACTCAGGCACAATCACGAGAGACATCAAATGGCTCCGGATGGGCAAATTCTCAGTGAGTGTAATCGCCTGGTTACCTCAATTATCCCCCAAAAGATATACTCACTTCACCGCGGTCGGAAAATCCGCTGATGAACAACTGGCTTCACAAATGGTTGGCGAGCCTGGGCACAGCCTATCCCAGCGCATCCAGCTCCTACTGGCGCACCATGCCGTTGGGGCGGCTGAAAAAGCTCCTGGCCGCCGCCTTCTTCACTGTATCTGTGCTTGGCTTCGTTTTCGATTTACTGTTACTCGATCATCCCCACCTGGGTCGAGGCCTCGTCTGGCCCCTCTTGATGGGCGCAATGGCAGCGGGCACGTTGGCCGCCAGAATAAAAAGTACTCGTCTGCACCCTGCCATCCATTTGATCCTGCTGGCTGTCACCTGCATGGCCTTTATCCTCCCCTATACCTCCGCGCGCCTCCCCGTCCCGGAAGTCCTCAAGCAACGGGTCGTTTTTGATGCCATCGCCATCCTTCTCTGTACCGGGTTGAGTTATCGCCTGTTGCAGTCATTTCTTAGCTACGAGGGTTTGGCCAGTGTCCGCATGCAGACCGAACTCTCTCTTGCCCGCGAGATTCAGGCTACCCTGGTCCCAACCGTTTCTTTTCAGAACTCAACTTTTGAGGTCTACGGCAAATCCATCCCTAGCACAGAAATGGGCGGCGACTTAATCGATGTCATCCAGAGCGAGAGAGGCCTCCTAGCCTATATTGCTGATATCTCCGGACACGGCTTGGCCGCGGGCCAGTTGATGGGAATGCTGAAGACTGCCATGCGCGTTGGTCTGCAATTCCGGCAAGATCCAGTGGCATTGCTTGAGAGCGCGGATCGTGTGCTCCCTGCTGTCAAGGAACCTGATATGTACGCCACTTTGGCTCTGCTCCATTTCGATGGTTCGGCGCAGGTGGAGTACGCGTTGGCCGGGCACGTACCGATTCTGCATTATCGCGAGCGCAGCCGGGACACGATCCGGCTCTCGATGGAGCAATTTCCTTTGGGGATGATGCCCGGCGGTTGCTATCTCAGCCAGCGCGCCACTTACTCATTAGGCGATCTGTTCCTGATGCTGACGGATGGCATATCGGAGGTTCCCAATGAGAAGGGCGAAGAGTTTGGATTGGCCCGCCTGGAACAACTGCTGACGCAATGCGTGGCACAACCCTTGCCGCAGATTTGGGAGCTGATCATGAAGGAAGTACGTCAGCACGGCATGCAACAGGATGACCAGACCTTGCTCTTAGTACGAGTTCTTCATTAGCCTGGTCGTTGTTGGCGAAATATCGCCAATACACTCATTGACTAGATTTGGATGTTGGTCAACTCCTGGATTGCGTCGGCTATGCGGAAGTAATCCGGGAGCCGTCAGCGCCACTTTCACGGGCCAGATACGGCGTTGTGGGAAGTCGAGAGTTGGACACGCTCATTACGGATGTCGTCCTTAATAATGAGTGGGAAGACTGGTAAAACAGCCTGTTTTCATTAGTACATGTGTACTGCTAGGAGGGGATTCACGCCCCAAAAAGTCCCTTCCCGGCAACACGATGCGGTAAATCCGAAAAGCGCGTCTGCAAGCTGTAGATTTCGCAACAGATACAAACGCTTATAAACCATTCCTCACGCTTCCTCACATGGGTTTAATCCCACCCTCTCTGTCATTTCACTGCTGGCAAATCCACTGCTGGCAAATCCAACCATTTCTCTTGGCACTGCCTACGTCACACGTTCGCGTCGCGCCTGGTAATGCAAGGAGCTTCGGCGCTCGCCAAAAACGATCCACCTATGCTTTCTTAAAGTGAGCCACCCGAAAAACAGGATTTCGAACAGGATTTGAAGCAGAGGATCTCATTGCTGCTGGGCAGTGGGAATGCGGGAACCTTCGACAGCGGTTTCTATTAAGGATGTTGCCCGTTGGGCATACGAGCAAGCAGATCGTTCAACTTTGTGGTTCTCTCAACGAAGGTCCTTCGATATGGATCGTGTGGCAGCGGTGTCGTAGGCGGCTAAGCATGGCGTTGACGAGATCTTTGTTTGCCAAAATGTTGTGCCACTGATTGTAGTCGAGATTTGTAGTGAGGATGGTTGCCTTCCGGCTGTAGCGTTCCTCCATGAGCTTGAAAAAGATGTTGGTCTGCTCGGGCCGTACGTTCACATACCCGAGCTCATCGATCAAGAGTGTGTCGACGCGAGCCAGGCGCTTGAGGAGCTTACGTGAGGAGCGGTCCGCAAGCGAAGCATACATCTCGTCGAGCAGGTCTTGCGCTTTGATGAACAAGCCACGATAGCCGTTTTGCAAGGCTTTCAGCAGCAGGCCGGAAGCGAGCCCCGTCTTTCCCACGCCGGTTGGGCCGATGAAGACGATATTCTCGGCACGAGGAATGAACTCCAGTTCGGCAAGTTCCTGGATCTGGCGGCGCGAGACACCCGGCTGCTTCTTGAAAGGAAACGACTCCAGGGTCCACTGCTCCGGCAGTCGCGCCTGCTGGATGCGGTACTGCAGACATTTTTCCTGCCGTTCATGCCATTGTGCTTGCAACAGTCGGAGAAGGAACTCGCTGTAGGAGGGTGAGTTCTTCTTGGCATTTTCCAACTCCTGGTCAAGAATCGTGGCCATCTTTTTCAGGCGTAGATTTTCCAGCAGTTGCTGAGTTTCTTCCGTCATGTTCGTCTCCGTAGTCCAAACGGATCTGGAAGTATTCCCGGCCGAGCTTTCTGAGGATCACCGTCTCGACGCGATCGAGATCGTACAGTCCATACTGTGCGGCTTCCTCGAGTGCCTGTCGCAGAGGCTCGCGGGGATAGTCATTTACCATTGCGAGCAAGCGCCGCAACGCCACGGTTCCGCGGCCGGCACTGCGCTCCTTGAGGGCTCGCACGTAGCCGGCAAGTTCAGGCAGTGTTTCCAGCAAGATCTTTTCTTCGGGTGACGTCTCCGGCGGCTTCACTCCTCGACCGCGCGGGCGACGATGCTCGGGCAAGGTGAAGTGGCGCCCGGTGGGTTCCGCGATCCTAGGATGCGTGGCCATCAGGCGCGGTCCCTCATAGATCTCGATGGTGTCCTTGTTCTCGCGCACCTCTACGCGTCGGCCGATCATCTCCACGGAGACGGAATAGCGGTTGGTAGCCACGCTGACATAACCTTCGACATCCACGATGCGCTGATGCAGGAGGTAGACCGGAGGCACCCAGACGGGCAGTGGTTTCAGGTACGCCTGCTCGACGGCAAAGAGTTCTCGCGCGCTGGACTTGAGTTTCGCTCGGAAAGTTCCGTTCACCTTGTCGCACCACTCGCGAGCTTGGTGGTTGGCGTCCTCCCAGTCCGGGAAGGCGCGACCGGCCAGAAAGTTGTTTTCAATATAGGAAAATCTCCGTTCGACGTGAGCGGAACGATTGGCGTCTCCTTTCTCATGGGCTTTGAACGCGAAGTGGTAGCGTTCGCCGAAGGCTTGCATCTCCGGGACGGGAACCATAGCGCGTCCGGTCCCTTGAAGCACCACCAGGTGCGTGTTGTCGATCATGCAGGTGGCACAGCTGCCGCCCAGGTAGTGCAAGGCGTCGGTAAGGAACACCTTGCAGTGGAAGCGCGTGAAGTGGGGATAGAACTGAAAGAAGACCATACGGGAGTAGCACAGAACCAGTGAGGCCGTTTGCACGCGGCGCTCTTTGCCACCGAGGTTGATCATGTGCGGTGAGGTGTCGTGCTGCATCTCCTGGCCCGGTTCGAACGGGTAGCGCCCGACCGGTTTCTTTTCTTCCTGGCCGATTCCTTGACGCCGGCAGAAGGCCGTCAAAGCTTGGTAGGAAAAATCAGCGCCCGAGGCGATCAACTCTTCATGTACACGAACAAGGTTTCCTTTACACGATGCATAGAGCTCCAGAATCGCCTCGCGATACGGAGCAGCTGCTTCCGCTCGTTCGATGCGGGGCACCTCGGCCGAACCGGCGCGGAGAACTTCGCGAACCGCGCCGCGCGACAGCCTCATGACCCGTGCGATGCCGCGCAGACTGTGCCCTTGTTCATGCAGCTTGAGAATCGCCACTCGCGTGCTGTGGTCCAGCATGGCCCATCTCCTGCTCAAAACGTTCTGCCATACAACGGGTCTCCTCCACGGACTGACGAAGACTCCGCGCCAACTCTTCACGTTCTCTTTCCAGGAGATTTTGCAGTGCACCTTGACGAAGCCGCCGGTGCGCCCGTCGCGCGACCGAGCCCAACACTTCGATATCGGTCCGCAGATTCTCCTCGGGACTCGTTGGTGGCGGAGGAGATGCCTGCGACTCCTGGAAGGCTTTCAGGAAAAGCACCGGGGCTTCCAACAAGCGTTGGCGGGTGACCGCGTTTCCGTCACGATAGGCGGCATAAAGAACGGCCATGTCCCGGCTACTCAGCCGAAACGAACCAACCCCTTCGACCAGCCGAAGGCATGCTTGCTGGTTGGCGCGCGCCAAAGGAACCAAATACTTTTCGGCGGCATGCGCCACGATTTCGCCTCGACGCACGCGTTCCTGAATCGATTCCGGCAGTTCGCGCACCAGGGCCAGGCGCCGGCTGACCCAACTAACCGAGCGAGTGAACCGACGGGCCAACTCTTCCTGGGACAGTTGGAATCGCTCGTGGAGTTCCACGAGCAGCCAGCTCTGCTCCAACGCCGTTTCCGATTCCCCCGTGTGCCACAGCCGACTCACCACCAAGGCTTCCGCCTCGCTGCACTCCCAGCAGAAGCTACCGACTGTGTCGCGGCCGAGACGGCGCAGGGAACGCACCCGCTTGTAGCCATCGATCACTACAAAGTGTTCCTCACCATCCTGCTTCACCACCACGATCGGAACCTGTTGGCCGACTTCGGCGAGCGAGCTCAATAGTCGTCGCTCGTGATCCGGGCGCGCGATCCGCAGTCGGTCGTAGCGCAGTTCTAATTGATGAAATTCCAGCTCCATCCCTTCCGCCTTCAACGGAATCAGAACACAACGCGGATCTCGTCTTGCGCGAGGTACCCCCCAAGTATTCCTCTATCCCCAGTAGATTCAAGAAAATAGCCTCATAACTCGTCTTGCGCGGCACTCAGGAGTAGTGTGCCCATAACTCCAATGAAATCAGCACCTTTAACCCCGAACTCGTCTTGCGCGAAGTCCCAGGGAAGTCGCGACAGCGGTGGCCGTAACCTTAATGGTTCCGGCGGTTGTTCTGACAGACTCCGAGCCTGGATCCGCCGAGCAATGAAGTAGTCGGGATTCCGTGCGCACCACTTGGCTTGGGCTTGTTGGTGACGGGTTTTCTGGCAGGAGGAATTACGACAAGCCCGCTGACGAGCACCTACCCGCGCATCGGGTCGGAACCAGCGTCGACAAATACGACAAGGTCTCTTCGATAGGTTTCCCATGGCGATCTATTGTCGCCATCCCTATATTCACCTGCGTGCGCGATCCTATCTCAGCCTGCGGTCTGGTGGGTCAATTCTGCTGAGCAAAGCCGGTCCGTTTTTGGCGAGCGGCGAAGAAGGAGTAGACCTTGTGACCGTCGCTTCTCTTTTAGGGCACAAGAAAATTCAGATGACCATGAGATACGCGCACCTCGCACCGGAGCACCGATTCCTTGCAGTGGAGAAGCTGAACAGATATACTTCAAGCAATTCGTAATTCGTGAGGGGACTGTGACAGAGACCTTACGAATTGACGAACTGACACAACTACCGACACCGGCTCAAAAACAGGGATCGTAGATGATGTCAAGAAAACGAAGATAAGCCTTTTATCTTCAGGTTGTTCCGCACACCGCGGGGACGTAGTTCAGTTGGTTAGAACGCTGCCCCGTCATTGGTTAGAATCCCACACTGTCACGGCCAATTCCCTCCCCCGCCAAAAAACCACGCGTACACACATATATAAAGGATGCCTCTTCGCTTCCACGAAATGCACGTTTTCCAGCGAAGTGGATCACCCCTGGGTCGCACATAAGTGGCGAGCGATCCTAATCGCGACTTCCCCAAACGGACTTAGAGCCCATGTGATTCAACGAGGGCTCAATTTCCGAGTGGGACCGTCATCCGACAGCTGAGAATCCATCGCGTTCCGCGAGCCAAATTAATGCTCCCGACGTACATTTTGTGTTAGGCTCTTCGACACCCACCGACGGAGTTGGTTGTCCCAGCCGACCCAAAAAAATAATCGCCAGGTCCGGAGGAGTCCAAGACTACTCAAAAGGAGGACCTGATGACCCAGACCACTGCTACGCAACGGGGCGCCGTGCCTGAGCCCTCGCAGTTCAACATCGACCGCACACATCCGGGTCGGTGGACGATTACATTCAACAACCCGCCGATCAACATCTTTGTTCCGTCAACGATCGGCGAATTGGGAACGCTCTTGACCGAACTCGAGGCGGACCCGTCCGTGAAGGTCGTAGTATTCCAGTCGGCGAATCCCGATTTCTTCATCGCCCATCTCGACGTAGCCGAGGCAGCGGAACGGCCAGAGGTGTTGGGCCTTTGGCGCGACAATGTCTTGCGCCTCTCGTCCATGGCAGTCGTAAGCATCGCCAAGATTCGCGGCCGCACGCGCGGCATCGGCAACGAGTTCGTGCTGGCCTGCGACATGCGCTTCGCCAGCCGGCAAAGCGCCGTATTCGGCAACCCCGAGGTCGGCGTCGGACTGGTCCCAGGCGGCGGAGCGATGGAGTGGCTCCCACGCTTGATCGGCCGCTCGCGCGCACTTGAGTTCGTGCTCAGTGCCGACAATTTCGATGCTGATATCGCCGAGCGCTATGGCTGGGTGAATCGCACGCTGGACGATAACGAACTGGACTCGTTTGTCGATACACTCGTCCCGCGTCTGGCTTCGTTCGACCGTGAAACGCTATCCGCGGCGAAAACGCAGATCAATCGGTTCGGCATGCCGACCCCTGCCGAGCTTCAGTCGAGCAACGACATGATCTTCCCAATGCTGGGCTTGCCCAGTGCGCAGGCGCGCCGCGCCAAGCTCCGTGGTATCGGTTACGGTATTCAGAGCGACTTCGAATTGAACTTCGGCCGGTACCTCCCTTCGTTCGGGCAGACAGACGACGTTGACATGGATACACATCAATAACGCGTTGGCAGAGAGGAGACCTATGTCACATCATTTCGACACCAAACTGGCGAGGGAAGATCCTAGCCTCAACCTCTGCGACTTTTATTTATTTGACGGCCCTTCGGGCAAGACGGTAATGGCGATGACCGTGAATCCGGATGTGGGATTATCGGCTCCGGATACGCTTCATCCAGAAGGGCTCTACGCGTTCCGGTTCGACCTGAACGGAGATGCGAGGGAAGAGGTTACGTTCAAGTTCAGGTTTGGTGAACCACGACACGGAGATGGCAGTGAGCATACTCACATTCAACCGTTTGTGGTGCGGAAGGCGACGGGTGACGATGCTCTTCGTGGTGACGCCGGACAGAGTCTGGTTGAGGGTGAAACCGGTTCGGTCGCGACTAATTCGGGTCTTCGTGCGTATGTTGGGATTGCTCCAGAGCTATTTGCGGCAAATGTTGGATTCGGCACATTTATGACTGCTTTCTATAAGGACCAGCGCTACGATGGGGACGCCTTTCTGCATCAGCAGAATCCTCCGCATCTGGCCGCTTACATGGTGGCGGAGCAGTCAGGCAAAGAGCTGCCGCAATGAACGACTCCGCGGGGAGCGATGTCGCTCCCCGCGAGATGTCGAGGCTCTCGATCGCGGGTTCCTGGAGGAATCATGAAACTCAAAGGCAAGAAGGCTCTCATCACCGGCGGAAACAGTGGCATCGGCCTGGCTACAGCCCGCCTTTTCGTTGCAGAAGGCGCTGAGGTCGCGATTACCGGCCGGGACCAGAAGACACTGGATGAAGCGGTCGCCGAGCTGGGATCGAAAGCGCGCGGCTATCGCGCCGACGTTACGGTTGCGGAGGACCGCAAGAAGCTTTTCACTGAACTCGCCAAAGACTTTGGCAAACTTGACATCGTCTTCGCCAATGCAGGCATTTCCGGCATGACGCCGACTGGCACGACCGACGAAGCCATCTTCGAGAAGGTAGTCCACACCAACCTCTACGGTGTTTTCTTTACCGTCAATTCAGCCGCCCCTCTCATGAACGACAACGGCAGCATCATCTTCAACGGATCGGTGCAGAGCTATCTCGGTCAACCAGGTCTGGCTGCCTACGCTGCCACGAAAGGCGGACTCGTCTCGATGGCTCGATCCATCGCCGCAGACCTTGCACCGCGCAAGATTCGCGTGAACGTGGTGGCCCCTGGAGCGACGAAGACTCCCATCTGGAAGCGCGGGGCGCGCGCCAATGCCACGGCAGAGGAATCCGCAAAAGTTTCCGACTTCTTCTCTTCCACGGTTCCACTTGCCCGTTGGGGCGAGCCGGAAGATCTGGCCAAGGCTGTGCTTTTTCTTGCCTCGGACGATTCGTCGTACATCAACGCGGTCGAACTGATGGTGGATGGCGGACTGACGGGCGCTCCCTTCGGAGCCCCCATTCTTCGCGGCTGACCGCAGAGAATAGTTACGCCGGACTATTGGACAAAGCGTGGGTATTCACGCTACGACGGAATTTAAAGTCCACCGCCTGAGAGTGCCGAATTATGCTTTTCAAGGAGATTCTGTATGTCACATCATTTCGATACCAAACTGGCGAAGGAAGAACCGAGCCTCAACCTCTGCGACTTTTATTTATTCGACGGCCCTTCGGGCAAGACGGTAATGGCGATGACCGTGAATCCGGATGTGGGATTATCGGCTCCGGATACGCTTCATCCAGAAGGGCTCTACGCGTTCCGGTTCGACCTGAACGGAGATGCGAGGGAAGAGGTTACGTTCAAGTTCAGGTTTGGTGAACCACGACACGGAGATGGCAGTGAGCATACTCACATTCAACCGTTTGTGGTGCGGAAGGCGACGGGTGACGATGCTCTTCGTGGTGACGCCGGACAGAGTCTGGTTGAGGGTGAAACCGGTTCGGTCGCGACTAATTCGGCTGTTAGTGCGTATGTTGGGATCGCTCCAGATGTATTTGCGGCCAATGCTGGATTCCGCGCATTTATGACCGCTTTCTACAAGGACCAGCGCTACGATCGGGACGCACTTCTGCACCAGCAGAATCCCTTTGCGAGGCGGAATGTTACGGCGATTGTGCTGGAAATGCCGAGCGAACTGATTGGGAAGGGGAAAATCAACGCATGGGCGACGATCTCCCTCTTTGGCCATGCGCCGGAGGTACAGGTTTCGCGTTGGGGCCTGCCTATGGTTACGCACCTCTTCCTGAGCCCTCCGAGCGATCAAGAGCTGAAAGAACAATTCAATGCGTCGGTTCCGTCTGAAGATCTAGAGCGCTTCGCGAAGTCGATTGCGGACTTTGCGGAGAAGATGACGACCTATGCCGGCTCGGCGCCGAATCCGGCTGAGTACGGGAAACGGATTGCTGAGCGGCTTTGCCCGGATACATTGCCTTACGAGCTTGGAACGACAGCGGCATTTCAGGTGGCCAGCTTCAATGGACGCGCGTTGGGCGACGATGCTTTGGATGTGATGTTGACGCTGGCGGCCAACACGCCACTTGTCGATGGACTTGCTCCCGACCGCGGGCGCATTCGCAAGGATTTCCCGTATTATGGAGCGCCGTATACGACGGAGGAGCAGGTTGGCGTGACGCCGATGCAGCGCCCGGCTGAGAAGCACGCGGGAAGCGACGCTTGAGGATGATGTTGAGGGTCGGGGGGCTTCCGCCAGCAGATCGTATTTCAGCGCTATGAGGACGGTCGCTATCCCCACGAGACAGGAGTCAGCCATGAGCACGAAAGACCTAAGCAAAGACGAAGGGACGAAAAGCACGAGCGTTGCAGATCTCGATATGAAGTTCGAAGTCGTTGTCATCCCGGTTTCGGATGTCGGCCGTGCAAAGGAGTTCTACTCAAGGCTTGGGTGGCGGCTCGACGCCGACTACGACAACAACAATGACTTTCGCGTCATTCAATTCACCCCACCGGGCTCCGCCTGCTCGATCATCTTCGGCAAGAACGTCACAGCGGCGGCTCCCGGCTCAGCCCAAGGTCTTTATTTGATCGTCGCCGACATCGAGGCTGCCCGCGAGAATCTGCTCCGTCGCGGCATTAAGGTCAGCGAGGTGTTCCACGGCGCTGGCGATGTTTACGCTGGCCCTGACGAGCCCTACCTGTTCGGGCGGATTCGGGTTAAGGGTCCCGATCCCGCGCATGGCAGCTATCGGTCGTTCGCCTCATTCCTTGACCCGGACGGCAACGGCTGGCTGTTTCAGGAAATCACCACGCGACTTCCCGGCAGAATCGACGGCACAACGATGACCTTCGCATCTGCCAATGACCTGGCGAGCGCGTTTCGGCGCGCAGAGGCCGCACACGGCGAGCACGAGAAGCGCACCGGGCAGCGCGACGCAAACTGGCCAGACTGGTATGCCGCCTACATGGTGGCGGAGGCAAGCGGGGCGGAGCTGCCGACGTAGCGACTTCGAACGATCGCTCGGGAGACGAGTGGTCGGGTCGATCCCGGCCGAGTCTGGGGTTGGACAAACGGACGCACTTTGAAAGCCGATCGGAGGAATTATGAGCACCGCCACCGGGTCCTCTCTCCTGCAACGCGAACCGCAACTTCTCGGCCAAACCGTCGTTGTGATCGGCGGTAGCGCCGGCATCGGTCTCGAAACCGCTCGACTGGCCCGTGATGGGGGAGCGAAGCTCGTCCTCGCCGCCCGTAATCCTGAGGGCCTACGGCGCGCAGCGAGCGAGCTTGGCGCACAGCACACCGCGGCCTTTGACGCTACCGACTTCGCTCAACTGGAGCGCTTCTTCAACGAGCTGCCGGCTCGGATTGATCACGTTCTTCTCACCGGTCCCGGCCCTTACTATGCGAAGTTGGTCGAGTTCGACTTTGACAAGGCGCGCCGAGACGTGGAGGCCCATCTTTTCCTGCCCATGCAGGTGGCTCGCATGGCGAGGAAAAAGGTTCGTGCGGGAGGAACGCTGCTCTTCATGGGCGGCACCGGCGGCCGCCACACCGCGCCGGGAATGGCGCTGATCGGCGCTCTGACGGCCGCAATGCCAGCGTTAGTCAGAGACCTGGCACTCGAGATCGCGCCGGTCCGCGTCAACCTCATCGCCGCTGGGTTTGTCGACACACCATTGTCGGCATCTCTGCTCGGCAATCAGCTTGATGCCCGCCGCGAGCAACTCCGCACTACGCTGCCGATCGGGCGCGTCGTTGGCCCGGCCGACATAGCCGCGCTCGCCGTGCACATTATGACCAACACAGCCCTTACAGGCGGCACTTACGACATCGACGGCGGGCAACAGCTCGTCGAGCAATGAGCCCTGTCTAAGGAGATGAAGAATAATGTCTGAGATAGAGCATTACGAGATCCTTGTTATCGGCAGTGGCGAGGCGGGCAAGCACCTGACATGGAACTTGGCCCAAGCTGGTCACCGCACGGCTGTTGTGGAGCGGAAATACATTGGCGGATCGTGCCCTAACATTGCGTGCTTGCCCAGCAAGAACGTGATCTGGAGCGCAAAGGCGAATTGGTTTGCGCGGCACGGCGCCGAGTACGGCATCCAAACGGGTCCAGTATCCACAGACATGAAAGGGGTTTTCAACCGCAAGCGAAAGATGGTCGAGAGCGAAGTTCAGTTTCATCTCGATCGCTTCAAAGCGACCGGAGCCGAATTGATCTGCGGCGATGCTCACTTTATTGCTCCTAAGGCTGTGGAAGTGTACCTAAACGACGGAGGTCGTCGGACGGTCACCGGTGATCGGCTGTTTCTGGACCTGGGATCGCGCGCGATATTGCCGGACATTCCGGGCCTGCTGGACGCAAAACCCATGACTCACATCGAAGCACTCGATCTTCAACGTTTGCCCGCGCACGTGATCGTGTTGGGCGGCGGGTACGTGGGCCTTGAACTGGCCCAAGCCCTCCGTCGATTCGGCACTCGGGTGACCATCATCGAGCGTGGCTCGCAAGTCGCGACGGCGGAAGATCCCGACGTCTCGCAAGCGATTCGTGAAAACTTCGCGAGCGAGGGGATCGAAGTATTGCTCGAGACACAAGTGAGAAAGGTCGAGGGAATCTCAGGTCAAAGCGTACAGGTGCACGCCGAAACCGACAGTGGAGAACAGACGATAGAAGGTAGCGACTTGCTGGTCGCGGTTGGACGGACTCCGAACACGCAGGAGATCGGGCTTGAAACGGCCGGAATCGAACTGGATTCGCGTGGCTACATCAAAGTCAACGAGCGATTGGAAACCACCGCGCCGGGGGTGTGGGCGATGGGGGATTGCGCCGGCAGTCCTCAGTTTACTCACGTCGCGTTCGATGATTTCCGCGTGGTCCGAGACAACTTGAACGGCGGCAGCCGCACCACGCGCGATAGGCTTGTGCCGTTCTGCATGTTCACGGACCCTGAGCTTGCGCGAGTCGGTTTGAGCGAATCGGAAGCTAAGAAACGCGGCATCGCCTATCGCTTGGCGAAAATACCGATGGCCGCCGTTCTCCGGGCCGTGGCTATAGGCGAAACCCGCGGCTTCGTCAAAATGCTTATCGACGTTCAAACCGACCGCATTTTGGGATTCACTGTGTTCGGCATGGAAGCGAGCGAGATGATGGCAGCAGTTCAGACGGCGATGCTGGGTGGCCTGTCATACACCGTGCTGCGCGACGCAATTTTCACTCATCCGACCACCGCAGAAGGCTTAGGCCCGTTGCTCGCCACTGTTCCCGCAAGAGCCTTACAGCAACCTGCCTAGCCTCTTGCCCAATGGAACTTTTGCTAATCGTAAGAAAACGTCGGAAGGAGAGATCACCCCACAAGCGCGCTTATGTTTACGAATATCGCGTCGACTTCTGAGTAGTTGGCCATCCGAGACTGACCATAAATGGGCTTGTGTGAGTTAGAGGGGGCTCGTCGGCTCTCCAAGGTCTCGCATTTAAGTGGTCGAATAGTCGGCTTTCCGTTGATGTGACTGAATGGAAGTAGCTCCTTAACATTTGCGGCAATTTTCCCGCTCAACATCACTCGCATTGAGCGCAGAAACGCGGATCTAATGCTGCCAGACAACATGACGAAGAAACGCTTCTGTGTTAGTATAAAACTCGCATGAGCGCGCTGATTTTTATGGGCGGTTTATGGGCGGTTTTGGCAGGGACAGATGCCATTGCAAGCACCGCAGGCGGTCAGTGCGCTGTATGCAAACCTTGCAAAGGTCTTATTTGTAAGGTTTTAGGCTAATTTGTTGATTCCACGGTTGGGGACGTAGTTCAGTTGGTTAGAACGCTGCCCTGTCACGGCAGAGGTCGCGAGTTCGAGTCTCGTCGTCCCCGCCATTCTTTTCAAAGAACTTACCAAAAGTGCTCCATTTTCACGTGGGCACAAAAAGGCACAAAATAGGTACAGGAAATAGAGTTTTTCCAAGCAGAGCTTACGTCTCCTGCGTTTTTTCTCGGAACAAGAGCGCGACAACTGCCGCTTGCGCATTTCGCTTTTCCGTTGTGACTGCCTGCGTGTATGTGTCGAGAGTCACGCGAATTGTCGAATGACGCAGCAGCTCTTGCATGATCTTCAGCTCTGCACCGGTAGATCGAAGCAGCGTCGAATAGGTGTGACGAAAAGTATGCCAGCCGATTCGCTTTGTGATGCCCAGTTTTCGCGCAACAGGAAGGATATGGTGCCGCATGACTTGCTGCGCCAAGTAGGGCCATCGACCCTGATTCACTGGACTCGCGAACACCCAACTCTCTGACGATTGATACGGCGTTTGCCGATGCCATTCGCGCAGAGCCTTGACCAGATCATCGTGAGCTGGAACAGGTTTCTGCGAGGTTTCGGTCTTGCAAGCGCCAATAACGTTCTGCACGATCGAACGCGTTACATGAATCTGTTTGGCTTGAAAGTCCACGTCTCTCCACTTCAACGCGAACAACTCGCTCCTCCGCTAGCCGGTGGTCACAGCCAACAGGACCAGAGTCCGTTCTCTAAAGCGCAAATTTGCGAGCAATCCCTGGACTTCATCGCGGGTCAGGATATCTGGTGCCGTGCGGCGTTTGGCGCCTTGCCGAACCCACTGAATGGGGTTGCGGTCGCAGAGGTCGTGACGGCGACCGTGATTGAACAACAGGCTCATTACATTCCGTATCTTGCAGCGCGTTCCTGGCGCCCGGTTCAAAGACTTCAGCCATGATTCGACTTCCACAGCCCGAAATTCCAACAGCCGATACTCACCCCACCGCGGCTCGATCCATTTCTTAAGATAGCCTTCGTAGGCTTTCCTCGTTGAATAGGCAATGCGGGTATTGTCTCGCACAAGCTCTCGTTGCTGAAAATGTCTCGATAAATCGGCCAACGTGATCGATTCCCTTCTGACCCGAATGTCGTTGACGTTGATTTCGTGTCTCAGTCCAACAACCGCCTTGCGCGCTGACGCGATACCTTTCAGGTCGTCAGCAGTTCCGAGAACGATCCGGCGGTGTATTCTTCGGCCGTCTGGCCCGCCCTCTCGCCACCTGAAGCACCAAACATCCGGCCCTCGCTTGCGCCGCTCAACCATCACACTTCCGTCCTGCATATTGCTTCCCCCTTCCTGCCCGACTGAAACAGGGGAATATGCTAACGGAGTGATCCATCTGCGTAGGTGGATGAGTTCGAATATGTGGTTGAACGCTGCTTTGCGGCTGGCAGTAACCTTGAAGCCCGTTGCTTCAAATCGGGCCTGTCTCCTCTCCTCCTGGTACGCATAATCCGTCCAGAGTCGATACCACGCGCGGAGATTACTGTCTACAAGCCGACTTCCCGTTCCTATCCGCATGCCCCCATTCTGGATTCCAGTTAGTCGACAAATCGAGACTTATCCGAACTTGCGCCAGAAACGATTCGTTTCTAAACCAACACGTACGCTTTAAGATGCAACCGAGATGGCATCAGCCTGAGTGCGAACTGCCTTTGGCAAACTTCGCTTCGACCGCCTCCGTGCTTTGGTTCATCCCGAAAACGTTGCTTCAATTCGTGTCCTGGCGAAATTGAGAGGAACGGCGCGAGTTTCCTAGCCAAAGGATTCCAAGGAGTTGGGTGGCTTGTCGAGCCCTCTCAATGGAGAACCATCAGCCCAACCCTGAGAGCGCGTCTGTTATCTTTGAGTTTTCTACGACGAAAGGAATCACTCTTGATGAATTACTAGCCGAGGACTGCTGTGCGGTTGAGTCTGGTGTGCGAGTGTAATCGGTCGCGACCCAACGTCGAACTACGGCAGTTCCAGATCGAGAGCGTAAATTTCGTCAGTACTCAAGTCACGGACGAAGAGAGCAGAGCCGTCGGGGGCAACATTGCTCCAGGGACCAGCGGCACGACTCTTGAATCTGGTCAAGGCTTTCAAATTGGCCAGAAGCTCCGAGCGAGTCTGGCCGACCTGTATGCGCCGAAAAGTGGGATGGTCGCTGAACGCAATGTCGTAGTAAAGGTAGTGCCCGTCTGGTGACCAGTTGGGAAATCCGAACGCTCCCGGTTCCGTGATCCAGTTCGACCATTTCTGGGTTTTGAAGTTGAAGAGGAGGAGTTTTGTAGAGTCCTGGCTGAGCGCGGCCAGATATTGCCCATCGGGCGACCAACGGGGACTGTACAGATTTTCCGAGCCGGGGATGGTCGAGGCCTGCCGAGTAGCGACGTTCACAATCTGGATCAGTAGCGGTTCCGTCTGTCCTGTTTCCTGGGTTCGACCCAAGGCGAGCATCTTGCCGTCGGGGGACCAACTCGGATCTACCTGAGTGTGGTTTTCTGGGAGAACTTCCTTAGGCGAACCACCTTGGGCGGAGATCAGAAACGCCTTCCAGGGCCGGCCCAGCTGGGTATCAACGTAAGCGATCTGCGTGCCGTCGGGAGACCAGCGTGGCAGACCGGCAGAAACTGGCGGGTAGGTTAGCTGCAAACGCTCGCTGCCGTCCGTGCGGCTACGCCAGAGCGTGTATTCGGGGTAGGAAACGTAAGTGACCCACCTGCCATCGCGGGAGAAGTCCAGTTCTCCGGCTGAAATCCCGGAAAGAAAGGGCACAAACTGATAAGACTTGGCATCGTAGCGGACAAGTTCGGCGCGACCCTGCGACCCGCGCGCAAACAATTTCTTGCCATCTGCGCTGGGCGTCAACGAGGTGAAGGACAAGGGACCAGTGGTCAGTTGAAAGGGTATGGAAGAACGCCAGTGAAAAAGTCCTGTTGTTACGCGTAAGGCCCAAACGTCCCTTCCGGGAAAGCCGCTCACGAAAACATAGTAACGGCCATCAGGCGTCCATACGCCGCAGCATTCGACCGGCGGACTGCGCCAACCCGGAAACATGGGATGAAGATCGCTTCCATTGGAACGCATCTCCCAGAGCGCGGACGAGTCGCTCTCGGGCTTTGCAATGGAGAAGCTGATGCGAGATCCATCCGGCGAAAAGTGGAGTCCATTGGGCTCGCCTGAAACGGTGGCCAGCTTGTGCGGATCGGTGCCATCGGCGTTAGCCTGATAGATGTCTAATCCAGTGCAGAACACGACGTGCCGACCGTCGGGTGACCATGTGCCGCTGTGGCCGTCAAGATCGCCGAGACGGCGAGGAACTCCGGAAGGCAGGGGTACAATCCAGAACTTCGACTCGGCCTCGCTGCCCACGCTATCCAGGACCAAAAGCTGACTGTGATCGGGCGAAATCGCGTTAACGACCGGGTTGGCAACAAATGGAGTGGGAATGGGCGAAGTCTCGCCGCCATTCGTGGAAACCTCAACGATCCGGTCTGCGTTGCCCGACTCCGTTGCGTACAGCCGGGAGCCATCGGTCAGCACCTCGACCTTGGGGACGCCATCGCGAGTGAGTTGCGTGGTGGCTGTCACTCTGGGCGGAGGCGGCGGAGAGTTGAGCCAGGCAAATGCCACGGCGCCGACAAAAATTACCAGTATGATTGCGGCCGCCCACTGCCACGTTAACTTGCGCGCTGGACCGGTTACGGCCACGACCTTCCCGGAAGTAGTATCCTGGCTGAGACGTTTCAAGTCGGCGTGCAACTCGGCTGCGCTTTGCAAGCGGACTTCACGATCTTTTTCTAAGGCCTTGTTGATGATGCGTTCCAATTCCGCGGGCAGTTCAGGATTCAGGCGCGCTGCCGGAGTTGGCGTTGCACCCGCTGGGTCACCGCTTTCTGCTGGCAGGACATCCTTCGCAGTGTCTCTGTCCGCCAAAATTGGCGCTGCAGTAGGATCGTCGTCCCGCACCGAGGCGATAAACCGATAACCCCTCTTGGTGATTGTCTCTATAAACTCAGGGTTCTCGGGCCTGTCGCCGAGCGCTTTGCGAATCTCCAGAATGTATTTCCGAAGAACTTCGTGATTTACGTAGGTTTCCGGCCAAAGTGATTCCAGCAACTCGTTTTGGGTAACAAGACGCCCTGCGCGTTCCACCAGATACCGAAGAACATCGAATGCCTTGGGGGTTAGAGAAACGCGCTCGTCTCCGTGCAAGAGGAGATGATTTGCCGTGTCAAGCCGGAATGACTGAAACGATTTCATTTGCCAAACCCGAACCCGACGAGGGACAGCCTACGACGGAACTGCCTTGGTCCGGTTTGATTCTAACAAGTAAAGCGCAGGTTACACGACCGCTCCAGACAACTTTTGGAGGTCATTTCCGAAATTCGTGGGTATTTTTGTCACTTTGCCGACTAGAACAGGGATTCAACGGGAACGGAACGGAACTGTCACACCTCAGATTGGCTCAGCCGCTACTCTTGCAGCGACATATCCAAGATTTTCCTAAAGGCCCGCAACTCTCGATTGCCCATATTTTGGCAGTAACTCGGACAAACGGAGAAGCGCGTCGGCAGAGAAGTAGAGGGACTATATGTCAGGAGCATGTGAAATGGCTGTTCGGACGCAGGACGGGTACAAGGCACCTACGGGAGCTTTGTGGAAAAAACAAGGGAGCAAATACGGGCGCGGTCGATTCGCCCGAGAGTTGTTTAATGGACGGTATCAACCGGGTGAACTGTTACAGCTGTCCAATACCGCTGCGACATATGAAATCGACGAGGAGGCATTGCTGAACATATTTTTCGAATGCCAGTCGCTCGGTTTGGTGACGCTGTCAAAAAAGAAAACTGCAATCGTCTGTGTGCCAAATCCCAAAGAGATGCAGGAGGCTTACGAAATACGCGCCGGTTTGGAAGAAATCAGCGGGCGGACCGCAGCGACTGCGTTCAAAGGGAACACCGGGCGACTGCGCTATGAGCTAGCCGCTATGCGAGCTGCGCTCGCAGAGCGCGATCTCGACGCCTGCGCAGAACACGGCGTGCGATTCCACCGAGCTATTCTGCGGGCATCACAGAACGACGTGCTTTTGCGTGTTTGGGATGCCTTGGCAGTCGATTTCCGCATGCGAGCAACAATAGGAAAGGTGACGCAAAATCTACCTGCGGTGGTGGAGTCTCATCAGCCCATTGTAGAGGCGCTTGATCGCGGCCAGGGCAGAGAAGCCGGATTGCTGCTGCGTAATCACGTAGAAACCGTTATGCAATTCCTAAAGAAGGCGGATTTCGACTCCGGAGTCCAACGGGCGGTTGCCAAGGACCTGGAGACCGCGAAGGATATTCAAAACTCCCTTTTCCCGCCTCAGAGCTTCTCGATTCCTTGCCTCTCCTGTGAAGCCTTCTACCAGCCAGCTCGTGGCATCGGCGGCGACTATTATGACTTCCTTTCTCTGTCTGCCGGACGTTGGGGTATCGCCATTGGAGACGTGTCCGGAAAAGGAATTGGTGCCGCCCTGCTCATGGCCAGTCTACAGGCCTCCCTCAGAGCACAAGCGCTACACCCACATTTGGACCTTTCGGCGATTATTGGGGGCGTCAACCATCTCGTTCACGAATCATCCCCGTCGGGTGTTTTTGCGTCACTCTTCTATGCAGAGTACGAGCCATCGAGTCGCAGGTTGCAATATGTGAATGCTGGCCATAATCCGCCGATCATCGTGAGGTCCCGGACGCAATGCTGCGAACTGTTTCACTTGCGTGCACAAGCTGTGCCTATCGGCATGTACGCTGAGGTTCAGTTCGAGGCAACGCAGTTCCAATTGGCGAAAGACGACATTCTGGTGGCATACACAGACGGAATCACGGAAGCGGCCAACCCTTCCGGCCAACTCTGGGGAGTGGAAAGGCTCGAGAGCCTGCTGCGGTCTTGCAGCCGAATGGCGCCAGGGGAAATCGTTGAACGCATCCTGGCCGAAGTATCCGACTTTGCAAATGACGAGCCACAGTGTGACGATGTGACGCTTGTGGTAATGAAGGTCCAGGAGGGGTGCGACATTTGAGGTTGCTTGATAATCTCGAGTTGTCGGTCGCATTGTCGGCTATTCGTCGAAGTGACTCGCAACAGGCGCCCCGCTCTACCCATCCGTCGTAGAATTGCGCCCCGAGTGAACGGCATTAGCGGCCAATCTCTGCCCAATCTCGCGCCTCTACCTACGATTGATGTTTTGTGGAGTGACCTGCACATGGTGCACGAGGACAGATCTCTGATGAGCTACGAATCCTTTTATTGGACTTTCCGCACCGCCCGAACTCAAAAGATCTTAGCGGGAAGCGGAGATCCTTCCTCATGAAACAAAAATCCGACTGGAAAAGAATAACACTTCTCAGAAAAACCTCTTTTAAAAAAGAGATTAAAAATATTGGCCGCTAATAAACGGCAATCCGGAAGTTCGATTCGTCCGTCGGATTAGTACCGCTAGCAGTGACCGTCGTATTGCTGCCGAGATGCCGACAATAAGCGAGCGTCAGAACACTTCCGTGTCGCCGACAATCTATCCGGAACTATCCGGAACCTTGGTCATCATTTCCCACATCGCGTTTCTGGCCCGTGACCGGCACTTTTCCGAGTACCCGACTTTTGGGCTCGGAGCGGGTTCTCATTTCGGCTTGATGTTTTGATTTACCTTGAACAGGTTCGCCGGATCGTAGCGCTTCTTTATCTTCGCCAGACGGTCGTAATTCTTGCCGTACGTCGCCCGGATGCGACTTTCGCCCTCTTCTTCCATCATGAAGTTGATATACGCGCCGCCGGCAGAGTAAGGGTGTAGCGCGCTCCAATACTCTTTGGCCCACGTTGAGATTTTATCCTTGTTTGCGGGGTCCGGATCGACACCGACCATCACGGCTGCCCACGTCACATCGCGGTTACACCACGCCGTTGCTTTGTTCTTGATGCGGCTGGCCGCGCCGTTGATCGGGTACAAGTGTACGGCCGACAGCATCGTCGGTAACTTCGCCGCGTGTTTCAGATGCAGCTCGATGGCTTCGTCAGGGAGCGTGCGCACGAAATCGGCTTTCCAATACCATTGCAGACCCGGCGGACAGAGGCCATCGAATAGACTCTGCAGCACCGGATGCGGAATTGGGCCCACCATGTCGAGCGCAGGAGGTTTAAGGCTCCGGATCGGCTTGAACACCTTCTCTGCCTTCTTGATCGGCCCGGTGTAGCACCACACGATGCCGCACATCTTCTTGTTGTGCAGATGCTCGGGGAACTGGGGAGCCGGCGGCACGGTCATGAAAACAAAGAACCCATAGACGTCATCGGGCGCCTTCGGTATGAAGCTGCGGTACCAACGCATCATCTCCGCCGCGTCTTCCATCGGCCACAGCATCGGTCCTCCGTAGTCGGTGTGCACGGGTTGCGCCTTGAACAAAAATGATGTCACGACGCCGAAGTTGCCACCCCCGCCGCGCACCGCCCAGAACAGATCTGCATTTTCTTTTGCGCTGGCGGTGACGAACTGCCCGTTGGCCAGCACCATTTCGACGGCCAGCAGATTGTCGATTGTCAGGCCGTACCGGCGCGTCAAGTAACCGATCCCACCGCCTAAAGTCAGTCCGGCCACTCCTGTGGTCGAAACGACGCCCGCGGGAACCGCGAGACCGAAAGCGTGAGTCGCATGGTCCACGTCCTGCCACAGCGCACCACCACCGGCCAGAACTGTCTTTTTCTTTGGGTCCACGCGAACATAGTTCATCGGCGAAAGATCGATCACCAATCCGTTATCACAGACTCCCAACCCGCCCGCATTGTGCCCTCCTCCGCGGATGGCCACCAACAGTTCCTGCTCGTGGCCGAATTTCACGGCCGTCATGACATCGGCTACATCAGCGCAGCGCGCAATCAGTCGTGGGTGTCGGTCGATCATCCCGTTGTACACCCTGCGAGCCAAGTCGTAAGTGGGATCGCCAGGCTCGATCAGCCCTCCGCGCAAGCTGGCCCTGAAAGCTGCAATTGTTTCTTCATTCAGCATAGTTACCTCAATCTACGAAAATTTGTCCTGTTTTACTAAGGTATGGTTCATTGCGGGGGTAAGGCGTCACCGGCAAACCCTGCGTTCTGTCACTCCGATTTGGACCGCTGACGCGGAGGATCCTACGTTTCTTCTTCCCTGGACACAACGAATTTGCCACCAGCCGCCAGGATCTAACTGAATGTCTCATTAGCCCTGAAACCGTCCATGAGGCCAAATTAGTTCTCCTGTAACCCAACCTTGCGCAGAAGCAACTTAAATCGCGGGTCAGAACGTAACGGGTCGAGCCGAGGCTCGACTGCCAACGCAATCACCGCCCAGTCGTGCTGGTCATAAGCTTTTTGCAGCCATTGTAGAGCCGTTTCGTTTTCTCCCAGGGCAAGATGAACTACGGCCAAATCATAAGCCGGAACATAGCCTCGCTTCGATCGCTCTTGCAAGTCTCGGACTAACGCGCGAGCTTGCTCTGTTTTTCCTGCTCGTGCTGAGGCATACGCTACCTCTGTCATTCTTACCACCGACTCAGGCGACCCAGCGCGTCGGGCCTCCGACAACGCCTCGAAATTTTTCCCCAGCTGCGCGTACACGCGACCTAACCAGAAATGCGTGCGGGGAAACTCAGGATCGACTAGCTCCGCCTTGCGTCCCTCTTCCACCGCTTCTTCGTACTGCCTGGCGTAATAGAGTGCACGCACGACTTCGGCATTGGCGATCGACGACAGGGGATCGAGCCCACGGGACTGTTTGATCTCCTTAACGGATTCCTGATGTCTGCCGAGCGAACACAAATACGCCGCATACCATCGATGCGCCTTTTCACTACTGGGGTTAAGGACAATGGCTCTCTGGAAGTCAGCTTCGGCGTCTTTCCAGTCCCACATGTGCATCCTGAAATGAGCCAGATTCAGGCGCCCATCGGAGAGTGCGCCGTCCAGCTCGACTGCTTTTTGAGCAGCATTTCGCACTTTGGGCCATCCCTCCTGGGGCGGAATCGCGTTCGTGATTACAAGGAACGTGTAGGATTCCGAAAGCCCTGCGTACGCAGCAGCAAACTTGGGATCCACTGCGAGCGCTTGGTTAAAGTAGGAAGCGGCTTGGC
Source organism: Candidatus Acidiferrales bacterium (assembly GCA_963776365.1). Classification (GTDB taxonomy): domain Bacteria; phylum Acidobacteriota; class Terriglobia; order Acidiferrales; family UBA7541; genus Acidiferrum. The sequence continues at coordinate 656,195 of CAVZMQ010000020.1, forward strand.
TGAGTCCATTTTCTGTATATTGGTTAAAAAAATATCGACCCCTTAGATATGCGTCATTCGCAACTGGATTAAGCGGCCCTTGGACCGGCTTGCTACGGTCAAGATTCACTTTAATCTGTTGGGCCACTTCTCTCGCCACTTCCTCTTGCACGGCAATCGAGTGCGTCACTTCTCGGTCATAGCTATTGGCCCACAGGTGGACTTGGTTCTTGACGCGGATGAGCTGCACGGTGATGCGCACTTGGTCGCCATCCCGACGCACGCTGCTCTCCACCACATAGTGGACGCCCAATTCACGTCCGATCTGGCCGACATCCTTTGTAGTGTGCTTATACGCCATTGAAGAGGTCCGGGCGATCACGCCCAATTGGTTTCCGTTCAGCTTCCCAAGTTGGGCAATCATCTCTTCCATTAAGCCATCACTAAAATAATCCTTTTCAGTATCTCCACTAAAGTTCTGGAAGGGGAGCACAGCCAACATTATCGGTCGTGAGGAGTTCGTTCTCCGAGACTTTCCCGGAGTTTGAGCGGGTGGCTGGGGCTCGGAACGATCTACCTTGCCGATAAAACGGTAGCCTCGCTTGGCAAGCGTCTCGATGTATTTAGGATTGTCCGCCGAATCACCCAGCGCTTCGCGAATTTTGCTCACTGCGGCGGCCACGCTGTGATCGAAGTCGACAAAAGTGTCCATCTGCCATAGGGCGCGAAACACTTCATCCCGCGTCACAACCTCTGCGGCATTCTTTATCAGCAGCGTCAACAATTGGAATGGCTGCGCCTGCAATCGGATTCTTCGACCGTCCTTGCGCAATTCCCCGGAGCGCAGGTCCATCTCAAAACGGTCGAAGGCCACTCGGTGAGAGTTGCCATCCGATGCTCGTTCTGATTTGTCGATCGAATGGGGCATTTACCCAACTTTCGGATGAACCGGGGGAATCGGCGTGATGGTAGCCGACCGCCAAAGCTACGGTCAATTCTAACTCCGTCTAGGTTTTGACGGATAAATCCTTATAGACCATGACATTGGCTGAGGATCAAGAATTGAACAATAAGTGATGGGCCGCGGATTGTATGCCCTGCTTTGTTTCCACATACTGCCCCAGCCCTTCCCCTTGGTGACCGTCCTCGACGCCAAGGATGAATGGCAAAGAGATTGAGGCGAAAACTCGAGTCGGAGTAGGGATCATGATTACTCACAACCCCCTCCACGGATCCGGACGAGCGGCACTACCGCATCCGGCTCTTGCCTTAGGTAATGACGCCCATGCGGCGCAGGGGATAGGGATGACAGACCGTAGGCAGAGGCAGCCAGCGAGTGATGAGGCGCCGCATGCGATCCCAGCGTACGCGACCGTTCTGGCTGCGCCGCGACAGCGCGCGATGCCAGAGCCGTCCAACTTGGAATCGAAAAAGAGCCAGCGCCGGATTGTTCATGGGCACTCCGTAATACCGCATGTGTCCACGCACCACCGCTTGCAACCACTTGCCCATCTCTGGAATGGGTTCGTGCATGCGCCGCTGAATTTCGGCTTTCACCTCGTTCAGTTTCGCCTGCAACCTTTTGCGGATCGTTTGCCGCAACACCGTAAATCGTCCGTTGCTTCTCTTCTTTACGCAGATATGCGTAAAGCCAAGAAAGTTGAACGTCTCCGGCTTCCCTTCTCCACGCCACTGCCGTTGGTCAATCGCAAACGGACCAAACTCCAGCAGCCTCGTTTTCTCAGGATGCAGTTCCAGGTTGAACTTCCTCATTCGTTCCGTGAGTTCCACTCGAAACTGATCGGCATCCGCTTTGCTGTGAAAGCCAACCACGATGTCGTCCGCGAATCGCACCACGATGACATCCCCGTGCGCCCGCTTTTGACGCCACGCTTGGACCCACAGATCGAATACGTAGTGAAGGTAAACGTTGGCCAGCAAAGGCGAGGCACTTCCACCCTGCGGCGTCCCTTCCTCCACTCGTATTCGTTTCCCATCCTCCAGCACGCCGGCCCTCAACCATTTTTGGATGAGCCGCACGACGCGTCGGTCTGCTATCCGATGCTCGACGAACTTCACCAGCCATTCATGGGAAATTCCATCGAAAAAGCCCTTGATGTCCAAATCAAGCACCCAATTCACTTTTCTCGTCAGCAGTCCCGTATACAGCGCATCCAGCGCTTGATGCTGGCTTCGCCCTGGTCGGAACCCATACGAGAAACCGAGAAAGTCCGTTTCATAGATGGCATTCAGCACCTCGACCGCCGCGCGCTGGACGATTTTGTCTTCCAGTGCCGGGACTCCGAGCGGTCTTTGCCGCCCGTCGGCCTTAGGGATGTACACTCTACGCACCGGCTTCGCTCGATACGCTCCTCGCTTCAGCCTCCCAGCAAGATCCTGGAGATTCTCTTCCAGTTCCTCACCGTAGTGCTGCCACGTCTCTCCATCCACGCCTGGCGCAGCTTCCTTCTTCAGACGGAAGTAAGCCATGCGCAGCGTTTCCAGGTTGTAGATGTGGTGCAGAAGCGCCGTGAACCGCAACTTCTTATCCTTTCCTGCTGCTTGACGTACCCGCTCCAGCGCACTCGGGGCGTCTTTCCGGCTCGGTGTCCGGGACGCGTTTTGCTGTGGCAGGTTCCCTTTGGCCAGACCCCTTCCCTCCATCCCCTCCGCCACCGGTTGCCCAGCGTTGTTCGGGGACTTCTCAGGTACTTCAGGTCTGTCCGACTTCCCATGCCCGTTCGTCATCGGCGTACGTCCTTAGACTTCCCGACGCGTCCCAAGGCAACTGCAGCCCTGGGCGGACTTGGGATCTCCCGGTTCCCATGCGAGGTGTCTCCGTACGTGCACGGGGTCTCTGACCGCGCGGGACTCTGGTACACCTCGCGATATCGGTGCATCAGATGTTGCCTTCCGCTTTCTCCTACAGCGTCGGCGTCCCGGAGTAAGTTTCTTACGCGGCTGAATACCCGGCCCGCACGTTCCCCTGTCAACGCTTCGACGCCGCCCTCGCGAGCGGCTCCGCATGACTCAGGGCCGATATGGGTCGCTAATCCACTTTCGTATGACTTTTTCATTCACTACAACCTCGCCGGTTTAACCGGCGCACAGGAGAGAAACAATGAATCGAAAGAAGATGTTCCGGGTTCTTTGGGGCGGGCGGTTTTCCGTCCCTGTAGCACTGATAGCATTGGGGCTGTTGTTTACGGCTGCCAGTGCCAAGGCTGGTTGCGCCGTTCCTTACAAAGCTGGCGCCGCCCCCGCAATTCCTTTCGTCAGCCCTCACGCGGACGGAGAATGGAACGAGCATGCCACCATCGTAGGTTTGTGGCATGTGATTTACACTGGAACTTACGATGATAATTTCCCTCCGGGAGGGCCTTACCCCCCCGCCAATACACCCTTCCCGTTCCTCGAATCCTTCAAGACCTGGCACGCGGATGGAACTGAATTTGAAAATGCATTTCTTCCACCCGCCGGCGGGAATATCTGCTTCGGCGTCTGGAAGGACTTGGGCGACGGCAGCGTCAAGCTGCACCATATCGGTTTAATGTTTAACCCTGACGGCAACCTCTCAAGCATCTTCACCGTCGACGAAACGGATACGGTCGCGTCCGACGGCAAAACCTACAAAGGTATGTTCGATTTCAAACTCTGGCCTCCCAGCTACGCTGCCGTCGGCACGGGAACGCCAATCGCAGAGGTCAAGGGAACAACGGCCGCTACTCGCGTCACCGTCGATTGACAAACTCCTAACCCGAAAAAATGCTTGCCCTATGCCGTAGCGAAGGGGATTGCACTCGCATCCCCTTTGCCGCCCGCTCCACTGCTAAAGCACACTACGATTCCAACAGCCAACGCAGTGTTCAGCTATTGATGGCCTGGAATGGTGGTCCTCGTCGTTTGCGTTCGGAAAGAAGCGTTGATCTCCACGTAGATCTTTAGTCCCGTTGTGGGAAGTCTCACCAGATAGGTAACGAGAAACGCTAGCGCTTGTATTGACTGGTCTGGCCACCTTCCGGGTCGGCAAACCGAAAGTTGTTCTGGAATGAGGTCTGGGAAATTCAGTAACTCGGCCAAATCTGGGTACAATAAGGGGACGATAAGAAGTGACGTCTGGTACCTTGTGGTATCAAAAGATGTCCGCCGACACCGTTTGATATCAATCAGTTACATCAGCCTTGCTGTCACGGCAGAGGTCGCGAGTTCGAGTCTCGTCGTCCCCGCCATTCTTTTCAAAGAACTTACCAAAAGTGCTCCATTTTCACGTGGGCACAAAATAGGTACAGGAAATAGAGTTTTTCCAAGCAGAGCTTACGTCTCCTGTGTTTTTTCTCGGAACAAGAGTGCGACAACTGCCGCCTGCGCATTTCGCTTTTCCGTTGTAACTGCCTGCGTGTATGTGTCGAGAGTCACGCGAATTGTCGAATGACGCAGCAGTTCCTGCATGATCTCCAGCTCTGCACCGGTAGATCGAAGCAGCGTCGAATAGGTGTGACGAAAAGTATGCCAGCCGATTCGTTTCGTGATGCCCAGTTTTCGCGCAACAGGAAGGATATGGTGCCGCATGACTTGCTGCGCCAAGTAGGGCCATCGGCCCTGATTCACTGGACTCGCGAACACCCAACTCTCTGACGATTGATACGGCGTTTGCCGATGCCATTCGCGCAGAGCCTTGACCAGATCATCGTGAGCTGGAACAGGTTTCTGCGAGGTTTCGGTCTTGCAAGCGCCAATAACGTTCTGCACGATCGAACGCGTTACATGAATCTGTTTGGCTTGAAAGTCCACGTCTCTCCACTTCAACGCGAACAACTCGCTCCTCCGCTAGCCGGTGGTCACAGCCAACAGGACCAGAGTCCGTTCTCTAAAGCGCAAATTTGCGAGCAATCCCTGGACTTCATCGCGGGTCAGGATATCTGGTGCCGTGCGGCGTTTGGCGCCTTGCCGAACCCACTGAATGGGGTTGCGATCGCAGAGGTCGTGACGGCGACCGTGATTGAACAACAGGCTCATTACATTCCGTATCTTGCAGCGCGTTCCTGGCGCCCGGTTCAAAGACTTCAGCCATGATTCGACTTCCACAGCCCGAAATTCCAACAGCCGATACTCACCCCACCGCGGCTCGATCCATTTCTTAAGATAGCCTTCGTAGGCTTTCCTCGTTGAATAGGCAATGCGGGTATTGTCTCGCACAAGCTCTCGTTGCTGAAAATGTCTCGATAAATCGGCCAACGTGATCGATTCCCTTCTGACCCGAATGTCGTTGACGTTGATTTCGTGTCTCAGTCCAACAACCGCCTTGCGCGCTGACGCGATACCTTTCAGGTCGTCAGCAGTTCCGAGAACGATCCGGCGGTGTATTCTTCGGCCGTCTGGCCCGCCCTCTCGCCACCTGAAGCACCAAACATCCGGCCCTCGCTTGCGCCGCTCAACCATCACACTTCCGTCCTGCATATTGCTTCCCCCTTCCTGCCCGACTGAAACAGGGGAATATGCTAACGGAGTGATCCATCTGCGTAGGTGGATGAGTTCGAATATGTGGTTGAACGCTGCTTTGCGGCTGGCAGTAACCTTGAAGCCCGTTGCTTCAAATCGGGCCTGTCTCCTCTCCTCCTGGTACGCATAATCCGTCCAGAGTCGATACCACGCGCAGAGATTACTGTCTACAAGCCGACTTCCCGATACTCATCCGCACGATCCCCAGCTGGACTACTCCCGCAAGCACAGAGCGCGTCTAAGGACGCAGATGTCTTCAGCGCGAGAATCTCTTGTGGAACCGGACAGGCCACCCGGAAAAACGGGGTTCTCGCTTGTTGTATGGATAGAGGCGCATTGCGGAGGCTCTTGTGAGTGACGATTCCGTACCTCTGGCGCTACCCCTGATACGGGTGGCGGCCGGCCCCTCGGAGGTCACGAACCTGTATCACGAATTACGCAAACCTCTGCTGCGCTATCTGATTTGTCTCGGACTTACGAGCGACGAAGCGCAAGATGTGGTGCAAGACGCGTTTGTCAGCCTGCAGCGCCATTTGTCGTCGGGAGGAGACCAGGAAAACATCCGTGGCTGGCTATTTCGTGTTGCGCATAATCAGGCCCGAAATCGTCAGACGAGCTACGACCGACGATTTGGCGAAACTCTCGATGGGGGAATGGAATTCCTCGCGGATAGCACGACGCCCGAGCAGGTACTGCTGAGAAAAGAGAAGTTGCGTCGGGTCGCAGCTGCGATTCAACTACTGGCGGAGTCTGAGCGAGAGTGCCTGCTGCTGAGGGCAGGAGGACTGCGCTACCGCGAAATTGGAGAAGTCTTGGGAATGGCCACGTCCACGGTGGGAGACACGGTGGAGCGGGCAATGCGGAAATTGGCGGAGAAATGCAATGTGTGACGTTCAAGCGAAACTCGTTGCCTGGCTTGACCGGGAGCTTCCGGCCGAAGAAGCCAGCGAGGTGGAGCACCATGTTGAAAGGTGTGAGGAGTGCCGGCACTGGGCCGCGAAATATAGACACCTGAGTGAAACTTTCGATGCCTATTGCGATGCGCTGATGGCCCCGAAAGCGCCTGGCCGGGTTCCGCGTTGGGCGCCTGTGCTGGCGAGCAGCGTTGTGGCCGCGTCGCTCGTGCTCCTGGTGCTTCTGCGGACCCGCGTTGAGCCACCGCCGGCTCTCGAGCCGACGGTAGCGACTGCTACTGGGCCTGTTCCCGGGCCTTCCCCTGCGGTAGAGTTTGCCCCTGCGGCAGCGCGTGCCCCACACAAGGCCGCGGTGCGGAGGCGTCACACATCTCAGGCTCAACGCGTTCAGGAGCGGGCCACGCAAGGGCAGCCTATGGATACCGCGATCCAAATTGCGATCCCCGCCGAAGCGATGTTTCCGCCGGGCGCGATGCCGGCTGGAATCAATTTTGTCGCGGACCTGAGGATTGCTCCGGACGGGTCTGTCCAACAGGTTCGTCTGCGGCAGTGAATTGGTTTTAGTTAAAAAGGAGAGTCATGGCCATGACACGCGCATTGTTTCTGGTTCTGGCAGCCGCATCTTGCGCCCTTGCCCAAGAAAAAGGGGCTCAAGAGATAGGGGCGCAAGACCTAGGAGTGCAAGAGAAGGGGGACGTGATCTATCAAACGGCGGGTCAGGTGCCTGTTGCTTCGGGCGCATTCGGCAAAGTGTCGAGCCCCGTTTTAGGTGCGCCCTATTCGGCTACGACCACGAACGAGCACGTCCAGACGCTTGCGGACGGCAATCGCATCGTGCAGACGACCACGGGAAGCACGGCGCGCGACTCACAGGGCCGCACGCGTCAGGATACGGTCTTACCGGCGATAGGGAACCTGTCGGCAGACAATGCCCCGCATTTGATTTTCATCCACGACCCCGTCGCCCATACTTCCTACACACTGAATCTGACGGAGAAGACGGCGCAGAAAATGCCCGAACTTCCTCTCCTTTCCGCGGGTACCGGGGGCGTGGCCGTGGCGGGCGGCTCGGCTGCGGGCGGGACGTTTACGATGAGAGTCGCCGATGGAAACGGGGCGCCACCATTGCCTCCGCCCGATGCAATGCCGACGACCATAGCGGCTCAGGGGCCGAATGTATTCTTCGAGAGACACTTGATTACGGAGAGGCAGAGCCAGGCGAATACCGAGGACCTTGGTTCTCAGACCATGGAAGGCGTCCTGGTGAAGGGCACACGAACGACGCACACGATACCAGCCGGTCAAATCGGAAATGAGCAGCCGATTACGATTGTGACCGAGGTGTGGACTTCGCCCGATCTCAAGACGGTGGTCTACAGCAAACGGAGCGACCCGCGCATGGGGGAACAAACGTTCCGCCTGACGAATATCGTGCGAGGCGATCCGAATCCGTCCTTGTTCACCGTGCCCGCCGATTTCAAAATCGTGGATGCCCCGGCGCCGATCTTTTATCGAACGAAACAGTAGCGACAGCCAACTCATGCTCTTATTTTTGTCCAGTTTAAAGGCCCTTCGAGCGAATTCGGTGGAATCCACGGAAGGATTGCACCGTGCGAATCAGTCTGCAATCGAAAACTGAAGAGCTTCCGCCAAGTGGGAGGAAATTCTTTCAATGTACAACGATTTGGCGAACTACACGGCTCCCTACTAACGACCATCCGCGCTGACCGGCATTTCTCTCGTCGGATGATGCTATAATTTCTCAGTAATGCAACACGTCACAATTGCCCTTCCTGACGAACTCTCAGCAGCCCTGGCGGCTCCGGGTCAAGATCTGTCCCGTGCGGCCTTTGAGGCCCTCGCCCTAGCAGCGTACCGCGAACGCAAGATCTCGGCTGCCCAACTTCGCCACTTGTTGGGGTACGAGACACGTATGGAGGTCGATGCATTTCTAAACAGCCATGGCGTCGAACTGGAATATACACAGGAAGACCTTGAGCGGGATCGCGAGACCCACCGGCAACTCGGCCTGTAGATGCAAGCGATCGTAGCTGACACAAGTCCCCTGAACTACCTTGTACTTATCCAAGCAGCCGATATTCTTCCGAGTCTATATCGAAGGGTGTTGATCCCTCCCGCTGTGAATGCCGAACTCGCACATGCAAACACGCCCGCTGCCGTGCGCGCATGGATTTCGCAGCCTCCTCAATGGTTGGAAGTAGTTGGCCTGAAACAGCCCGTCGATCTGGCTCTGTCACATCTCGACGCAGGTCAGCGCGAAGCAATATCACTTGCGTCCGAACTTCAAGCTATCCTTTTGCTAATGGACGAACGGGACGGGGTGATTATAGCTCGTCATCGTGGATTGAAGGTGGTCGGCACGCTCGCAGCCTTGGACCTTGCTGCTGGTCATGGACTCATTGACTTGCAAATCGTGTTCGACCGGTTGCGCGCGACCACGTTCCGATCACCACTCCGACTCATGATGAGCATGCTCGAGCAAGATGCCGAACGCAAGAAACGTCGAGATGGGCAATGGTAGCCTAGCGAAGGGACAAGCCGAATCTGGGTACAATAAGGGGACGATAAGACCTGACATACGGTATCGGTTTGTATCAAACAATGTCCGCCGACACCGTTTGATATCAATCAGTTACATCAGCCGGGGGCGCTGTCACGGCAGAGGTCGCGAGTTCGAGTCTCGTCGTCCCCGCCATTCATTCCAAAAGAGTTGAATAAGACTCACTCGAACCAGCGAGGGTGCTGAAAAGGACCGACGGGATACTTCGGATCTTCGCACAACTACTCTTCGCTAGTGGCAGCCGACGCAGCCATGACTCCACTTCCATCGTTCTCACTTCGGAAAGACGCATACATCCCCAATGTGGGACTATCCACCTCTTCAAATAAGCCTTGTAGGCTCTCTTTGTGGCATAACTGCGCCAGAGATTGTCGTTAGTCAATTCGCGCTGAATGAAGTGATCGCAGACCGCCGAAATGGTCATCCGGAGAGCAGAATGTTTAAGTCCATTCCCGTTGATTTCTGTCAGCAATCCCGCGACTGATTTGCGGGCGGACTCCACATCGGCGTATTGGCAGACCGTTCCGATCACTCTTCGGCGATAGATTGCCCTGTTGCATTTTCTACCTCCAGCATCGCAGTTGCGGTGCGGAGGGATTCTTGCGCATTAGGCCGCATCGGAAGTGAATTGCTTTGCGGCGGCAATGCTCGTTGGTACGCGATGACGCCCTTGGTGATGATTTCCGGCTCGCTGACCAGCAGGGATTTGGGCATGGTGAAAAGACCGAACTTCATTCGGTGTGAGCGCAGACCGGACTACTGCGTACCCTTGAGCGCCATACGAATCGTTCTCATGTCGAGAAACATTCGTTGAGGACCGCTCTCGGAGGCACCCTCCAGCGCGAGGAAACCATAGCGCGCATACCAGTCGACTCTGTTTCGATATGCATGCGTAATGATACAGCGGCATCCCACATCGTCTGCAACTCGGAGTGCGATCTTAAATGCTTCGGAAATGAGAGCATGCCCGAGCCCTTTTCCTGTGAAGCGCCGGTCTACCGCAAGCCGCGCGAGCAAAACGAGTGGCAAGTCGTATGGGGGAAGTCCACGAACGTAATTCTTGGGGAAGCTCTCGCGGGGCACACTTGCCGTTGCGAGAGTGAAGTATCCGATAACTGTGCGCGGCGCACCTTCATCGATCGCGACATAAGTCACTCCAATAAAGCTTTTCTGCTGATTCGCCCACGCGTGCCGCCTTAGATAGTTGTTAAGTGCCTCATCGCCACAATCGAAAAGCGCGACTTCGTCCTGCTCCTCGAGACGACGGATGAGAACGGCCACTCAGCCTCTCATTGCTCGGATGAGGTTTTCGGTAGGATGGGCGGGTTCTCGCGATGCGAGATCGGCAAGACTCTCCAGCTCACGCGGCGCCCAAGGAATCTCCACACGCGGGAGCACCAGTTCAGGGGCAACGCGTTCGAGGCGCGGAAACACCAATTCCTTCCGCTCGCCCGTCTCAGTTTCACTAAAAATACGATGACCGCGCTTTCTTTCCCATACTGCCCAGCGGAATAACGCCAGGGCGTCGGAAAGAAAATCCGTGTTGCTTGTGAGCTGCAGCTCTTGCTTCAAGCCACGAACCATTCGGTCTTCCGCAGGGGCCAAATCGGCCTGAAACTTTGACTTGCGCGTAGCCCGCTCGGTTTGGGGCTGTTTCTTCATTTGCTTTGTTTTTAAGGCCATCGCAGATGATCCTTTTATAGCCCAAATATACTCCTATATTACTGCAAGTTTAAGGATTTTTCGAGTCCTTTCGGAATGAGCCGGAACGAAACCTGATTCTTCCCGCGCCGTTAGATGTCACTACAGGTCGCGTGTGAATCGCACAAACTCCAGAAATCAACGGCAATTGGGCGCAAAAGTTGACTTTTGCGGGGTCACCTCAGGCCAGCTGGCGAGGCGCGGTCATCCACTCGATTATTGGGAGTTGCTGGCGACGGAGCCTCAACCCGAATGAATATTTCATTGAAGTCCCGGCTCGCTTGCTCTCCACTGCTATTATCCAGGTCCGAGAACTATTGCAGCCCATGGGAAGCTCATTCGCGGAACCTTGCTTGAAACAGGAATTAGGAGTGGCCTCGTTGTAGGGGTGAAGATGAAGAAAGCCTATACCGCCAAACAAGGCCAGTACCTGGCCTTCATCTATTACTACACTCGAATCCACGGACGCGCGCCCACCGAGGCCGAGATGCAGCAATACTTTCAGGTTTCTCCGCCTTCCGTACATCAAATGGTCCTGACGCTCGTGGCCCGGGGGCTCATCGAGCGAACGCCCGGGCAAGCACGCTCCATCCGTCTGCTAATTCCGCGCGAAGAGCTACCGGACTTGGCCTAGAAGGTAAGATCTTGGGGAACCTCAGCTCAGGTTCTGGCGCCCTGATGTGATAAAGCCCGAAAGATGCCATCGAGAACTTGATCGAGATGCTTGCCGACATCTTCGGCAAGGAATTTCATCCAGAAGCATCGGATAAACACCCATGACGAAATCACGGCTATGGTCGTCATGCCTCTGCAGATGCCAGCGAATCACATCGTCAGTTACGGGAAGAAAACGCTGATGAGGACATTCGGAACATTTGATCCTTGGCTTTTCGCAAATGCCCTGGAACCCATTCATTACCACAAACCAGTGAATAACCGACCCTGCCAGTCTTGCGGCTTTCGAAGCGACGCGGGTAAACATCTTCGCGTCCATGAAACGGCGAACGGAAGAGGACGATTTTCGCCTCCGCACGTGAATGCTGATTCACGCCAGCTTGCTGCAAGGCAGGCAGTCTGACAGGGGCGTCCATGACCCTATTTTACATTTGCATCTCCGCAAAACCGTGCGCTTTGCCAGATTGTCGAGGATGATCGGGCCGCCATTCGGGGCCGCCAGAATGTAGCCGCCGAGCGGTGACCCCTTGTGGTTCGCCAAAACTTGAGCCGAGACCAAGACGCGGCGATTCTGGTAGGGCTTCCTGTAGGATCATCGCCTCGAGACAGCATGAAGACTCTGGGCTTCCAAGCCGACCAGACCCGCCGAAACGATTACCCAGAAAGCTTATCGAAGAGGCCGAGGCTCGGGCGAGGATGTCGACGCTTCAGCGCGACGAGTTGTTGACGCAAAGCGAGATTCTCGAGAAGGAGATTTCGCCACCCACGAAAGAGGCGAACCAGCATTCCGAAGCAGAGGCCTACAAAACGAAACATGGTGAGGATTTATACCAAAACGGCGGTGGGGATGGCGGCAAGCTATGTCATTGATTTCAGGCTCGGCTGGAGTTTCGGCGAACCACAAGCCCAATCATTGGTCTGAACTACCTTGTTGGTGCTGCCTCAAAAGGGCGCACATCGCGTTCCACCTTATCGGCAATCTCATCTTCGGCGACTTCCAGGTCATAGCGCGTTTGGAGATTCATCCAGAATGTCGGACTGTTGTTGAAGTAGCGCGCGAAACGAAGGGCTGTGTCAGCGGTAATTGCGCGTTTCTCGTTGACAATATCGGCGATCCGCGTCACAGGGACGCGCAAGTCCATGGCAACTCTGTTCATACTTAGTCCCAGAGGGACCATAAACTCTTCTCGGAGAATTTCTCCCGGATGCACCGGCTTAAGTTTCTTCGTCATTCTCTGTCTCCTAGTGATAATCCACGATCTCAACTTCATAGGCATGCCCATCGCGCCATTCAAAACAGATGCGCCATTGGTCATTGACGCGAATGCTGTACTGCCCTTTCCGGTCCCCTCTCAGCCTCTCTAGCCTGTTTCCTGGCAGCGTTGAGAGCGTCCGGATGTCCTGCGCTGCATCTATCATGTCCAGGTTCCTTAGAGCCTGGCGCTCGATAGCCTTGAACCGGCGGACAGACTCTCGATGAAATAGGCGCCCGGTATCGGCGCAGCGGAAGGACTGAATCACAATTCAACCCTATACTGCATCGCGTTAAATGTCAAGTAGTATGGAAGCAAGAAGGAATTTAAGCAGAATCTCCGTAATGAACGATGCCGTCCGCTGTATAGCCAGAAATATATAGCACTCGCATGTTTGGGCAAAGTATCGATGCTCCGACATTCAAAACAGCAAACCACTTTGCGTCACATCCATGCGGTCAACGTCTGGATGACTGAAGGGTGGACGTCATTCGAGCCAAAGAACGCGAGAACTTTCTTGAGATCAAAGGCCGTCGCATGGCCTACAGCGACGAGGGCGAGGGTGGTTCCATCGCCGGGACCCGAATCGGACAGCTTTTCTGAATGTCCCATCCCGACCATGTCGTAGGCATGAGGCGCCCCACGCAGCGGCGAGCAGGCATGGTGTTGCGCCAGACGTAGGAGGAAGTCGGGTTTCCATGCGCAAAGACGATCGTGCTGATGGACATGACGAAGAATGCCACCGTGCGTGGGGCGCTCGCAGCCCTTCGGGAACCGGTCGAAGCGTTGATCCTGAACGCGGGAGGTTCCGGGGGTCCGACACCCATCACGCTTACCGAGGATGGCGTGACGCACCTTTTCGGGCAGAATGTGCTTGGCCACGCGGTTCTGTTGGAATCGATGCTGCAGTCGGGCCAACTGACGCAGGCCGCTATTTTAGTCGGCAGCGAGGCGGCACGCGGTGTACCGAAGATGGGGAAGCGACCGGGGTTGCATCGGTAAAAGAATTCAACGATGTGATTACCGGCAAGGCCTAGAACGGCCACAAGTTAGGGAGCGCCTGCTCCGAAGAAAGCGTGAAACTTTTCTCTTCCTTCTGACTCTCACCGCTGTGCACCAAACTTAAACGTCAAACTCAAAGGCAATTACCATGAAGGCAAAACTGACCGTGATGTTCCTGTTTCTCTTGGTGTTGCCTGCGTTGTCGCAGACGAACAAATCATTATCAAATCTTAATAAAAGCGGAGTGGCGATCCAGGGATATGACCCTGTCGCTTTTTTCACACAAAACAAACCAGTGAAAGGGAGTCCGCAGTTTCAGAGCAATTTTAAAGGTGCTACCTATTACTTCGCGTCTGCGGAGGATAAGGCAAGCTTCGACGCCACGCCTGCGAAATACGAACCGCAATTCGGGGGTTTCTGTGCCTACGGGGTATCCATCGGCCGGTTAATACCGATCAAAGTGGAAGCCTTTCAGATTGTGAATGGCAGGCTGCTTCTGCAGTACGACTTTGATGTGAAGGAAAAGTTCAATCAGGATCAGGCCGGAAATCTATTGAAGGCAAACAACAACTGGCCAGGTTTGGTTGAGAGAAAAGGCCGCTAATTTCCCCGAGAAGTAGCAGCTTGAAACGCAAGTATCGCAAACGTGTGCAGGCGGCGGGGACAGGAGCTCTGATGTACGAGCAATCAGAAAAACCTCATGCTTTGGTCTGCACTGAAGTTTGGGGCGGGAATCGAAAGGTCGTTCGCACGGTAAAGATGCCGAGCCTGGTCGCATGGGTAGCTTCTGTTCCCATCAAGGAAGGCGAAGGAGGAGGCGACCTTCACTACATGTCCGTTTGCGATAACGATCTGATCTCACGCGTGGCCCTGGCCGATGTGAGCGGGCACGGTCAAGATGTGAATGCCGTGACGCTGACTCTGCACAAGCTCATGCGCAAGAATATCAACGTCTGGGACCAGTCAGATTTCATGCGAGGCCTCAACGACACATTCGGTCAGGGCAGCACTGACAGGTATGCCACAGCAATCGTCTTGAGTTTCCATCGAGTCACGGGCCGATTGTCGTTCAGTAACGCGGGGCAACTGCCGCCGCTGTGGTATCACGCAGCCCAGCGGGCCTGGGGCTGGCTCGAGGAGGGAACGGAAGCCCGAAAAGTCTCAGGCTTGCCTGTCGGATTGATCCCCGGGACAAAGTATAGTCAGACGGTTGTTAGTCTGAAGCCCGCTGATATTCTCGTGCTTTACACAGACGGCATCACCGAGGCCGAGAACGCCGCAGGCCAGGATCTTGGACGGGAACAACTTCTCGAATGGGCCCGCCAGGCTCCCGTAGGCTCTTCTAGAGCACTGGGGGAAGAGCTGCTTCACCGGCTGGAGTCGTTTCGAGGCGGGTTTCGAAATGATGATGAAACCCTGCTGGTGTTGCGACGCGAAGAAGACTCTCTTCTCTACACCTTGGGCGAGGTTGCGAACAGCTATACCTTCGGCCGGCTGTTCCGGAAACTTCGGCCACGACGGAACAATTTGCAAGGGGAAGGGTTTCAACAGAGGGTTCGTCCCGAGCAACGTTCAGAAGGTCTGGCGTAGAAAACGCGCAAGTGTCCGGAGGAACACGACACGGTGACGGTGCCAGCGTCCGGGGTAGGAGAGTTCGATATGTCTGCCGGACCACTTTGCCCGCTCTTCTGCACGGCGCACATTGGGGGAGATTGCGCGAATCACAAGGACGACGATTTCAGGACGGAAGCGACGAATCGTCTCCGTAAGACGAGCTTCGCCACGACGACGAGCCCGACGGCGTGCCGCGTTACCAAGACGGTCAACCGGCTTTCCGCATAGATCCACCAGATAGCAACCGCGTGCGCGGAACGAATCAAGGAAATTATCACCTCGAATGGTGCCGAAAACATTGGCAAAACTATCCCGGATGGCCCGGTACAGTCCTGAGTCCGCTTGATAAAAGAACCGTCCGGAGGCAGGCGGCGCTTCGCCTATAAAAAGCGCCCGGACGCGGACTGGACGGTAGCGTCTCCGCAGACGTTCTCTAGCGGCAGTCGTATTACGTTTGGGTTTTCGCAACTCAGCGACACTCCTCCTTCTCGACCAGTTGAACGGGGTCACCGAGGCGGACCACGCCGCCCTGGATCACATAACAGTTCAATGCCAACTCCCCTTTAAATTTCTGAACAATTTCTTTCAACACTTGATGATCCTGTTGCAGGGTGTCGGGGTCATAGGTGGTCATCACGCATCGGCCGCGGAGGTCTTGCACACCAATCGTGACGTTTCCGATACGCAGGCGATGTCCCGGCCAAGTCCGCTCCGCCACGCCCTTTACACCCCCGATCACAAGGCTAGGCCTCAGCCTGTGCCCGTCGTAATCAAAAGCGGAGATAGCGCCATCTGTCGCCACCAATAGCGGTAGGACATCAAAGCGATCTGGCCCATCGTAATAATGCAATTCGGCAACGCGGCCGGCGGCGGTGCGCACAAGCGCAAGTGCCTCGATCGAATTCCAAGCGTGCCCTGATATGTGCGGCACACCGTCAGCACCGGTCGTGCCTTTTAGGCCCAGTAACTTTGGATGCGTGCGCGAGGTAACCACTCGTCCATTGCGGCCCGTCACGAGCACAGTTCGGTCGCCGGCGATCCCGAGTTCATCGACCACGGCGTCAGCTAGGCGTTCACCAGCCAGAGACTTGATGGGATAGCGCCACAGCTCCTGGACCTGCATGGTTTGGCACCCCGCTCAGCGATCTTACCAAGCCCCTACCCTTTGATAGTCGATCTTGCTGGAAAAGGGCCGCCTGGCCCGGATGAAAGCGAGGCGACCCTATTGACTGACTTGGCCCGAATTACATGACCGGCGAGCTGAACTTGGCCTCGCCGAGGTTGACTTCTACAAACGCGCACCAGATAACAACTTTGGACACGTTCTTGATGTAGAAAGGCAGAACGATTTCCTTCTTGTAGTTGCTGCCGATGAGCGCTTTGGTCTTGAGTCTGTCGAGCAAATAGACGTTGCCGTCGGAATCCACAACCTGCCAGTGCGGGTCCGGTGTGTCCGGCACAACGAAATCGTCCGACAGCGTGAGGACGCTCTTGCCATCCTTAATGCTGTGGGTAACGGTTCCTTTGTTGGCCTTTGGTCCTTGGAATTGCGATGAAGTTTGCGTGCCGCTCTGCGCGAACGCGCCGGAAGCGCTAAGCCCCAGTGCGGTAACGAAGAGAGCCGCAAACATCACTTTCAAAATGCGAGACATTTTCATTTAAGTTCCTTTTTTTTTGTTTCTGCGAGCACTTTCAGGACTGAATTCGAATCGCAAACGATCCATGGGGCGCGATTGCGAATCACAGCCCCGATTTCATCTCCGAAAAGTTCGTCGCGCAGTGATGGGATACGCAGGTGCAAAGAATATTTCAGAACTCAATTAGACAATCGTGTCTACAACGATGCGACTTTTTTGCAGCTCGTGAATCTGATGAGGGTTGGCCGCGAGCACCTAGCTCATCCAAGTGCACAAACGAAAGGAAAGAATGAAGATCAGCTGCAGCGAGGTTCGCCGCGAACTGGCGAACTATATGGAAGATGACGTGGACGCGGAATTGAGGTCCCGCATCGAGCGCCACTTCCGCGAATGTGATGGATGCTACGCTCTATACGACAGCATTCGGAAAATCGTTCGTCTGGTTGGCAGTGCGGAAGTTATTGAGCTACCAGCGGGGTTCAGTCGGCGACTCTACGAGCGTCTTTCTACAATTCCTTCGTGAGAACCGCAACCTAATTCTGCTCAAAGCGAATCCGAGTGGGTCTTTGGGTTGCACGTCAATCCATGGTTCCGAGGAACCGTGCCCGCGCTGTTCGTGATATTCGTTGTAAATCGAGCAAGGTGAGGAAGTCGATGGTCCTGAATTCCCGATCGAGTGCGGGAGGGCCGCAGATCTTCGCTCCAATCGAAAGGTAGGCACGAGCAGCTTTGGAGGCCGAGCGAAAAACTGTGTGTAGCGTGGGAGCTAAGATGGGAAAGCCAAAATGAGCCTGAGGACCGTGCGAAATGGGGGTTCGGCAAGGAACTCAAGAAGGCGCGTATACAAGTCCGAGCCTTCCTGCAAGCACTGGGATGTTAAGGATGAGCAACCGATCAGAAATCGTGCTTTTCTTTCAGTGGCGTACATCGCGATTCCGCGCCAGAGGAGCGTAAGAACTTCGAATGATCGATGGTCCCGATGAATTGCGGCTCGGCCAAGCTCGACCAGTGAATTCCGGATCGGCTCATACGGAGAGAAATCAAATTCATGCTCGCTGTAGTATCCGAGGTTGCTTCCCGCAACCCGACCTGTTTGTAAGCGGTAAGTACCGACAACTCGTCGACTCGGACGATGCTCCACGATCAAGTGATCGCAGGCCTTGTCAAATTGGTCAGTGTCGTACCCCGTTTGGTGAGCAGACTCCAGGCCCTCATTCAACTCCAAGTTGAACACCAGATACCGCAAGCGGAAGGCAGATTCCGGGTCTTCTCTGCTTTCCGCAAGCCGTAGCCGGTAAGCTCCACGTGTTAATGCCAGATTTGCGGCATAAGAGCTCGTCTGCAGCTTGTCGCTGCCCGTTTCCATTGTCGATCGGGTCTTGGGTGCGATGTCTGGTTGTTGTTGTGCAATTGACATCGGCGAATTCGAAATCCGATGAAAGCTTGGTCCATTTGATTCAGAACCGCCCAGAAAGTTTCGACAAACCTTGCGCACATATGCATCGTTGAAACTGAAACTTTTTGCCCAGGACTGACTCCTACCTCCCGACAACGAATTCCAGCGGCAAGTCCAACGAAGAGGTACTGAAATGGAAACGACGACAACTATCAAAGTGTTAAGCTGGGTCTTGAGGCTCACGGCGGCGGTCATTCTGCTCCAGACGCTGTTCTTCAAGTTCACAGCCGCGCCAGAATCGGTTTACATCTTCACAAAGGTGGGAGCCGAACCTTGGGGGCGCATTGGATCTGGTGTGGTTGAACTGATTGCAGCGATCCTGATTCTGACGCCACGGTTTACATGGCTTGGGTCGCTTCTAGCGATGGGAGTGATGGCCGGCGCCATTCTCAGCCACCTTACGGTACTCGGCATCGAGGTACAGGGCGACAAGGGCCTGCTTTTCGCGCTGGCGCTGATCGTACTTGTCTGTTCGACAGTCAACCTGCACCTCCGTCGCGCTGAAATTCCCGTAATCGGAAGGCGACTCGCATGAACACGTTTAGCCCGGTCGAAGTATTGCAGGATTTCGCGCCGCGAACGGAGGCTCAAGTGGCCACGCCCGAACTGATTGTAGCCGCGCAAGACGTTCTGATGCAGGGTTTGGGTCTTCTCTTTGAGCTGGGTGATAGGACGTACTCGCACGTTGCGGGGACGCCCTTCAACGCGTCGGTGGGGCAACACTACCGGCACGTGCTGGAACACTTCCAGAGCCTAATCACAGGATTGCGCGCGGCGGAGATCAATTACGACGCCCGGGAGAGAAATCAGCGCCTGCAAAGCGACGTGGCCTACGCAAGCATCGCGACCTGCGACGTCCTTCGGGCTCTGAAACAATACACGGTCGAGACTCTTGCTTGCGAGTGCAAGGTCATCAACAGCGTGGGATACAGCGCATCTCAGCCAACTTGCCTTGAGTCCAACGTGAGCCGAGAACTGGCGTACTGCATTGGACATGCCATTCATCACTTCGCGATCGTGCGACTAATCTGCCACGAAATCGATACCACTGTCCCTGCTGAATTCGGAGTGGCGCCCGCTACCCTGAAGCACATGAAAGCCCTGGCTGCGGATTGAAGCCTACTGATGAGTATGACTCCAGTCCACGGCGGAGGCGCAATTGCACTCGCGATAGCGATCGTACTAGGAGCCTTTGCCTCGGAAGACGGCGCGACGATTACGGCAGCCACCTTTGCAGCCTCCGGCCTGCTCGACTTCAGACTGGCCTTCCTCAGCGCGTTCGTGGGCATTTGGGCTGGTGATCTGGGCATTTATGCACTGACACGGAGAATCGGTCCACCAATCGTCCAGCACAGGTGGTTCAAAGGATGGTTCACAAAGGCACAATGCGAGGCTAGGGATTCAAAGGGAAATGATGGCCGGTTAAGTTTGGCGCTTAGTCGATTCTTTCCCGGTACGAGACTGCCGGCCGACATCTCGGCTGGGTTGGGCCGGATGCCCGCCCTCGCCTTCGCAGCGACCACAGCGGTTTCGGCGATCATCTGGATTCTGCTCGTTTTCGCGACCATCCATCTAGCTCCGCCCCTGGCCTCTACTGCTAAACAGCAACTTGCTGTTTTGAGTTTCTTCGGGCTGGCGCTTTTCGCGATTCTCGTTGCGTGGCGCCGTTGGGGCGCTGCCATCCGGCACCAGGTCAGTATTTCGTGGAACCGGATCGTGAGATGGGAATTCTGGCCGGCGTGGCTCTTTTACTCTCCGGTGGCGGGTATTTGCATATGGTTGGGTTTTCGTTACAAGGGATTCTCGCTGCCTACGGCCGCCAATCTCAACCAAAAGAATGGCGGGATTGTCGGTGAATCCAAAATTCGGATTCTTCAGACCCTCATGGAGACATCCCCGGGATTAACAGCGGACGGATACTCGATCCCAATAGGCTCCACGGAAAAAAGAATTGAGACCATCGAGGAGATCTGCCGTCGGCACGGAATCCACGTCCCTTTTGTGCTGAAGCCCGATACGGCGCAGCGCGGCGCGGGATTCAGAAAAGTCTCGTCATTCGACGATGCTGAGAAATACGTCGGGCTGGTGTCCACACCTCTCGTCCTTCAGAGGTACGTGGAAGGGCCAGAGGAAGCCGGAATTTTCTACTATCGCTTCCCAAACGAGCAAAAAGGACACATTTTCGGCATCACACGTAAGCAATTCCCCGTTCTTGTGGGCGACGGTGTCCGCTCTATTCGGGAGTTGATTGAAGCGGACTCTCGCGCAAGATTGATTGCGCAGACGTACTTGCAGAGATTTGAACTGGCATCGGACCGAATACTCGAGCAAAGCGAATGCTTGCGCCTGGTCGAAGCTGGCAATCATTGCCAGGGTTGCATATTCAAGGATGGCGCTAACCTCTACTCCGAGAATCTCCGCGCGGCGTTTGACGAGATCAGCCAGAAACTCCCGGGTTTCTATATCGGGCGGTACGACATCCGATATTCGAGCGACGACGAACTTCGAGCCGGCAAGGGATTCCAGATCATCGAGCTGAACGGAGCGGCGTCCGAAGCTACGAACATTTACGATGAGGGCAATTCGCTGTGGTCGGCATACGCCACGCTGTACCAGCAGTGGAATCTGGTGTACCGCATCGGGGCGATCAATCGCGATCGCGGTCATCGCCCTGCAAGCGCGCTCACGGTCCTTCGAGATTGGATGGAGTTTTCCCGGCAGGCGATGGAGTATCCTCTAGCCGATTAGAAACATGTGCACCCTCACCTTTGTTCCGACAGAAGATGGATACCTGGTTGGAATGAACCGCGACGAACTGTTCAGTCGCCCCAGAGCCCTTCCCCCGAAGATCATTGGGAAGGGTGCAATGGAGATGGTCTACCCGCGGGAGTCCTCTGGCGGGACGTGGATCGCCTGCAATGGTCGAGGCAATTTGCTCGCGCTTCTGAACTGGAACGGAAGCGAGTCCCACAACTTAGGTGAAAAACGCAGGACACGAGGGCTCGTGATTCCCGAGTTGGCGAGTGAATTGGATTCGCGCGCGACTGATTCCCATTTTCGACGAATGAATCTGCATGGAATGTTCCCATACCGTTTGGTTGGGTTTTTTCGGAGCGAAAGGGTCATTAACGAGTGGAGTTGGGACGGCCTGGCGAGACGGAAACGTGGTATTCTCCTGGGCTCGCAAACATTGGTTTTCATCAAGTCTCTCAGATTCATTGGCGGCAAAAGAGCGGGGACGAACATGCGAAACAGCAGCAGGCGAGCCCGAGACCGGGAGTAAAGGCTGGCTTCGCCGACTACATAGGTCGCACGTTCCCAGGCCCGGCCCCTTCTCGGTTTGCGTCCACCGGCAGGATGCGGCTACCGTCAGTTACACCGAAGTGCGATGTGCCGGAACGCAGATCTCGATGAGCTACCTTGACGGGAATCCCTGCTTGAAGGAAGGTTTTGACGAGTTGGCAAGCCTCACCCTCAAGGATCCGCTAGTCCACAGCAGCCTGCCGAAGCTCCAAATTTGATGAAACTTTAGCTCACCTGCCTGCTCTTACTTTCTGGGCGAGCAGACTTCGGCGGAGTCTACGAAACGACATGGAAGACAAAGTAGTTCTTATCACAGGTGCCAAGGGTGGTCTGGGGTCGTTCATGACTCAGCGTTTCCTTACAACTGGTGCGACGGTCGTCGGGACGTCCCGCAGCATCTCCAAGGAAGATTTTCCCGAACCCAATTTTGTTCCTCTGCCCGTTGACTTCACCAAACCGGCCGCCGTTCGCGAAGTCGTTGAAACGGTGGTCAGCCGCTTCCGCAAGTTAGATGTACTGGTGCACGTGCTGGGGGGCTTCGCCGGTGGCAAAACCGTTGCGGAGACCGACGATGCGACCTGGGAACAGATGCGCGACCTCAATTTGACATCGGCATTCTATGTCCTGCGTGCCGCGATACCCCACCTTCGGAAATCCGGGAACGGCCGCATTGTCGCGATCGGAAGCTTGACCGCAGTGGAACCACACGCCGGCCTCGGCGCGTATGTGACTTTTAAGTCCGCACTCGCAACTCTGGTCCGCACGGTAGCGCTTGAAAACAAGGGCGCGGGGCTAACGGCAAATCTGATTTTGCCGGGAACGATGGATACACCGGCGAACCGCAAGGCGATGCCTGCAGCCGATCCATCGAAGTGGGTGCAGCCAGGAGCCGTGGCTGATCTCGCACTGCTGCTCACGGAAGATCGCGCTGCACAAGTGACGGGTACAGTTATCCCGATCGATGGCACCAATGTATGAGCGAATCGCCATCCTGCTCGTTGACGCGTTTTATCTTTATGCGCTTCTCGGAGTTGTGTTTGCTCTCGCCTTCGTGACGGTCGGAGTAAAGCGCGTCGATTCCCAAGCCAACGGCAGCAGCACAGCATTTCGACTGCTCATCTTTCCGGGATCGGTCGCTTTCTGGCCGCTGCTGCTTCGCCGATGGATTACAGGAAAGAATGAACCGCCCGAAGAGAGGAATCCGCACCGATGATTCAGCCTCTTCGCAAGACCCATCGCCGCATATTTCTCGCGCTCGCTTTGTTACTGCCTGCGCTCTTTCTGAGCGGCATTGCTTTCCGCCACACTTGGCCGGTCTCTCCAAAATCGAAGAGTCCCGCCCTGGGTTCAGTTCCCCCGGGAGCGACGCGATGAGCCATCGGTATCAAGCCATTGGTTGGAATCGCCAAAAGCGCGTCTACGACGTTGTGATTCTCGCGGGAGTCATGCTCTATATCGCTCTTTTCATCGGGCTTCGGCGCGTTGCTGTTTCCCTATGCCACGGCTGAGACGCTCATTATTCGCGCCGCGGGCTCTGCGGCATTTCTGCTGTTGCACGTGGTTTTGTGCATCGGGCCGCTTTGCCGGCTGGATTCGCGATTTCTTCCCTTGCTGTACAACCGCCGCCATCTAGGGGTCGTCACTTTTCTTCTGGGCGCTGTGCACGGAATCTTTGCGATCATTCAATTTCACAGCCTCGGAGATAAAGACCCACTCGTCAGCCTCCTGACTTCAAACCAAAACTTCAAGAGCTTGCCTGATTTCCCGTTTCAACAACTCGGTTTTCTGGCTCTCGTGATTCTTTTTCTCATGGCAGCCACTAGCCATGATTTTTGGCTGCGGAACTTGACTCCTCCCATCTGGAAAACCCTTCACATGTTGGTCTACGTAGCTTACGCCCTCTTGATTGGCCACGTCACGTTGGGCTTGCTGCAATCGGAGACCAGCCCGGTTCTGGCGCTCGCGACCGGCGCCGGATTGGTAACAGTCTTGAGCTTGCATCTCGCCGCGGGCTGGCGAGAGCGCAAGGTTGATCGGGAAAAACTGAATCCCGTGGGGCAAGGATTTGTTGACGCCTGCTCCGTGGAAAGCATTCCGGACAAGTGCGCGGCAGTTGTATCGCTAAGCGGTGAGCGTGTCGCCATATTCAAGTTTGACGGCAAGATCTCCGCGATTTCGAATGTGTGCCGCCACCAGAATGGCCCATTGGGGGAAGGCAAGATTATCGATGGATGCGTGACTTGCCCGTGGCATGGCTATCAGTACTTGCCGGAGACAGGAGCTTCGCCACCGCCGTTTACCGAAAAGGTCTCAACCTTCCATACCCGAATCGTAAACGGACGCGTTTGGATCGACCCAAAACCGAACCCGCCGGGTACCCCCGTCGAACCAGCCAGAATTCCGGACGCAGGGGTGCAGGCATGAACGAATTCTATGTCGGGTATCTTCCAAAAGCACCTGTTGGGATCGCGCGCCGAATCCGGGCCGTAGTGGTGCTGCTGTTTATATTCGCGGCGATCGCGGCGATAGTGTTTGCTAGAGTCCAACGAACATTCGCTCCGTCGGTTTTCGAATACGGCAAAGTAGCTACCTTTGAAGGCACCATTGAAACGAACCCGTATCCAATCCTGATTGTGACGGGGCCGAGTTCGCCAGAGCCTAAGGTTTTGCGTTATTTGCTGGTCGCGGAAGGCAAGCATGGCGCCGATAGCCAAGTGGCTGCGTTTGCTGGAAAGACCGTGCAACTCCGCGGCACGAAGATCTATCGCGATAACCAGACGATGATTGAAGTCGTGACCGGTTCGATATCGGTGATGGGTGACTCGAAGCAACCTCGGCAGGCAAGCAAGGAATTGGGAAATTTCGAGCTAACTGGTGAGATTGTAGACAGCAAGTGTTACTTGGGAGTGATGAACCCGGGAAACGGCAAAGTGCACCGAGATTGCGCGGTGCGTTGCCTTAGCGGGGGCATCCCACCTGTGTTTGCGACCAACGATTTCAATGGCCGTCCCGCGATCCTTATCCTCACTGATCACAGCAAAGCTCCCCTGCCCAAGGAAGCATTTCTAGGCCGAGTAGCCCAACCAGTTCGCATTCGTGGGGCGGTCATCCAGACAGGAGATACCTTATTCCTCGAAACAGAGCCATCTGCAATTTCACTCCTCCCTTAAGCTGGGTTGCCCTGAATTGTCCCCCGATTTCCTGAATCCGGAAGGAGTTCGGTAGCATCGAATCTCATCAAGGAATGACAGGAGGCTCGTTCTCATGGATGACGTTCACGAAATCAATGTTGCCAAGACCGAACTTCGAGAAGCCTATAACGCGGCAGATGTAGACCGGCTTCTCGCCATTTATGCGCCCTGGGGCTTTACGGACATGTCCGAGGGCGGACCCAACAAGTACGGCGAGGACGCCAAACTGAATTTACGCGTCAAGCTATCCGAACTCTTCAGAGAATATCTGGTGAAGTTCTTTCCTATCGTGAACAGAGTCATCGTGCTCGGCGACACTGCATATGATTACGGCTGGCATGAGTTCATTCTGACGCCAAGAAGTGGCGGACCGCCGATTCGAAAGCGTCAGCGCTATTTTGAGTTGTGGAACAGGACGGAATCGCGAGACTGGAAAATCTCACTTCATATCAATAATGAAGATGTGCCAGAGGAGTTAGGTGGCTGCACAAGCCACTGGTTCATGGGCGAGGAGACAGGCTCGGCACCGTTGAATTGAGGATCGGATGTACTGTTTGGCAGCGGGTGCGCCGGCAGTCTGTAGTGTGACGTGCTACTTATTCTTGATTTTGGCGTACAGGCGCTTGCTAAAACCTTCGGGCATCTGGTACTCAACACCATCAGCTACGAGTTTCACGACGTTCTTGGTCCCATCGAGGATGGCCGTGCAGTGGGCGCAGACCTTGAAATGCGCTTCCATACGGCCGCGCATCTCCGGGTCAACATCTCCGTCCAAGTAATTGGAGATCTCCCGCCAGACCTCAAGGCAGCTTATTTCAATCACCTTCATAGGATTCCGAGGGTCCCTTTTAGTTTCATGCTGCCCGGCGCAAGCTTACTCACCACGGCCGAACTTTCTCGAATTCTTGCTTGCCGGAGCTCCAGCTTCCGTCAATACCCGGTGCCAGAGCATCCCGCATCTTTAAGCGCGCCCGGAGAAGCCTGGTCTTCACACTGCCTTCTGTAATTCCCAGGACCTGAGCAGTTTCCTGGACACTGAGGTGCTGGACGTCCCTTAGTATAAGCACTTCTCTGTATTTCGGGAGTAGGGAGTTTAAGGCTCTCTTCAACGCCTCACGTAACTCCTTCCGATGGAGTGTTTCGGATGGGATTTCCCGCCAGTCGGCATAGTCTTTGGGAAAATAGTCCCCCTGATCGTCCGTCTGGTGTTCATCAACGGACTCATAGAGGTGTCTGCGGTCCTTGCGGAGCTTTAGCCGGGCTTCATTGATGGTGATTTGAATCAGCCAAGTGCTGAATTTGGCCTCGCCGCGGAACCGTGGCAAGGCTGTGAACGCCTTAAGAACAGCTTCTTGTGCCACTTCCTCGGCGTCTGCGGGATTATTGAGAATCGACATGGCGGCGGTAAAGACACCGCGTTCACAAGGTTGTACAAGGCTATA
>CAVZMQ010000021.1:0-15689 GCA_963776365.1 Candidatus Acidiferrales bacterium
GCGGGCGAGGAGGTCGCGCAGGCGCGTAGCAGTTTGTCCTTGGCGTCTTTTTCCAGCTTTGGAAAGGGAACTCTTGCCAAGCTCCGTAAGGATCTGAACTCGGACTACGTCGTATCCGGATCGTATATCACCGAAGGTAGCAACCCAGCGGACAGCCTGAAGGTGGATTTTCAACTGCAAAATGCAGCCACTGGCGACATTGCCGATGCACTGCACCTCTCGGGCACCGTTTCGCAGATTCCGGACCTAACCCATCAGGCAGTGGTCAAATTCTTCCCCAAGCTCGGTGTCCAAGAAGCCAAAGACACTCAGAGGCCTATTCCAGCTTCGCCGGTTGATCCGGAAGCTCAACGCGCCTACTCGCAGGGTATCGAAAAATTGCGTGCCTTCGATCCGCTCGCGGCACGCGATCTCTTCGAAAGGGCGCGCTCTTTACAACCCGGTTTCGCCATGGCGCATTCCAGGCTCGCTGACGCGTGGGACGCTTTAGGATATGACCAAAAAGCCGCGGATGAAGCAAAGAAGGCGCTTGATCTGTCGACCGGTCTCACTGTCGAGAGCCGCCATATCATTGAAGGCCGCTACTACTCTTTGAGCGCCAACTGGGATAAAGCTATCGACACTTACGAGTCTCTCTGGAGCTTCTACCAGGATGAACCCAGTTATGCCCTGAGTCTTGCCGATGCGCAAACCCGTGCAGGAAAAGGCGACGAAGCGCTGGCTACGCTTAAGCAATTGAGAAGCAATCCAAAGTGGAAAGACGACGCCCGCATTGATCTCGCAGAAGCCTATGCTGCCGAGTCTCTTTCCGACCTCCACGCGCAGCAGACTGCCGCGGCTGCCGCCGCCCAAAAGGCCTCACGAAACGGCTCGCACTTCCTTTCCGCAGAAGCCTACTGGCTGGAGTGCAGCGCTCAGCTCGCACTCGGTCAACTCAACGAAGCAGAAAAGTCTTGCGGCCAATCCTATCAGGATGCTACCGCGGCCCCTGTCTATCTCGCCCGCAGTCAAACCGTACTCGCCAACATTCGTGAAAAGCAAGGAAAGACCTCTGAAGCCATGGAACTTCGTCAAAGTGCCCTGCGCACCGCCAAGGACATTCATTCCAATCGCGACATTATCGGCGCACTGATGAACCTCGGGAATCTCCTCGCCTATGAAGGGCAGATGGACCAAGCCACACAGAAGTACGACGAAGCTTTCGCGCTAGCCAAAGAGATGGGCGATAAGCAGCACCTCATGGATCTTCAATCGGAAATGGCCTCAGACCTCCAGGAGCAGGGCAAACTGCCCGAAGCCAAAGCTGCCTACGAGCTTTCCCTCAAGACCGCCAAAGAAATCGGCGACAAAAATGGGATTGCCATGGCGTATCAGAACCTCGCCTCAGTTTGCCTGCAAATGGGCGACCTCCCTGGCGCCGAAAGCAACGCTCAGCAATCGATCACTCTTGCGGAAAAAGCCGGCGTGAAGAGCATGTTAGCTTCTAGCTTCTGTCTCTTGAGCGATACTTTGCAGGCCAAGGGAGATTGGCCCGGCGCGCAGAAGAAGATCAGCTCCGCGATGAGGCTATATACCGAGTTGAAGCAGCCGTCCGGCATTGCCGACTCCCAGATGTCACTCGCTAGCATAGCTCTGGAGAACGGGAAACCGGCCGACGCCCAAAAACTGGCTGATTTGGCGCTCGCGGATTACCAGCAGGAGAAATTAGTTTCGCAAGAAGGCGAAGCCCGCGCCTTGATGGCACGCGCTCTCAGTCGGCAGGGGAAGCTCCCCGAAGCTTCAGACACATTGGATCTTGCGGACAAGTTGCCGGGCTTGGATCAATCGACCCGCATCTCCTTGGAACTGAGCCGTGCGGAGTTGCTTAGCCAGTCTGGGCAATTCGCTGAAGCTCAGAAACGGTTCGACGCCGCACTAGCGAGTGCCACGCGGTTCGATTTCTATGGCAAACAGTTGGAAATCCGGCTCGCGCGGCTGGAATGCGATAAGAAGCACAGCGGTCAAGCCGACACGGCCGCGATTCAGAAGCTGCAAAAAGAGGCCAAAGACAAAGGCTACCTAAGCATTTCGAACAAACTTGCCGCTCTACGCAGCTAGCTGAGGTCAGAGCCCATTTTGAAAAGTTGTTACGAGTGCGAGAGCCGGCGCGAAATCAACGCGGCGCCGACTAAGCCTAAGCCCAAAAGCAAAGCCGAACTCGGCTCCGGGGCCGCAGTTGCACCACCCGAACTCGCTGAGATCGACGCATACCCGCCCGGTCCATTCGGGCCACTCGATTCGTCGAAGAACAGCGTAATACCGCCAGCAGCACAAGAGGGGACTGTAAATTTAACGGAACCGGGCCCGCCGTCGTTAAGGCCATTGAGAATGCTGGATTCGCAACTCGAACTGTTCGTCACGCTTGCCGATGTGATACAGAATGGAATTACGGAAGAACACGCGTCCATCAGACCAAACGAGTCGGCGCTGGAATCAAACAACGGACCTAAATTGAACGTTATCGTTGTCCCTGTTGCAAACACGGGAGTATTGATGAGCAGATTGTAAGGGCTCGTTGCGCCCCCACAAGGCGTCGCCGTACAAGCTACAAAAAGCTCTTGGAAGTTTCCAGAAATCGGGCTAATCCCTGTGTTTGTGACATTCACGATGCTTCCAACCTGACTGTCCGACTGCATACCATAACTCGAAGTCGGTCTAGTAACCTTGTTCGCCCACGCCGATGAAGCCATTACTACCAATGCACACACCAACACGCCAACTTTCGTCTTGAAAGACACGGACCCTCCCACCACTAGTTTTGCTGCGGTCTTGGCGCGGACACTTGCACTTGTAATACCAGCCCATGACCGGCGTTATGGTTGCAGAACCCGTCCAGAGTATCCCACGCACGGCTCCGTGAATTGCTGTCATGTTATTGATTCTATTGGTTCGAAAACTTCCTTTCGAAACCGCCAAGCGGATTGTCCCGGACCAGCCGGGCAGCCAGCGCTAGAAAGCAACGATAACGAATTTTGCACACAAATGGAACTTACTATCCGGATAACACCGGCTGATTGCACCAGAGTCTGGGCTTTGGCAATGAGCTGTCCCCCTCCCTAACATCGTTGTCGTGTAACATTCTGAATTGCAGGTGATTGTATTCCGTTCAGGGGAAGCGAGTGGAATCTGGTTCTCGTGCCGCAAAAATTCTCTGGCCGCTTTGTCTGCTGATCACTTTGGGCATTTTGCTTTGTACGCTTTGGCCCTTTGATTTCGTAAGGGACAACCAAGTTTCTTGGCTCGAACAGACCAACGGCATACGGGTACGCCAACTCGGCGTAGCCCTCGGTACTCAAGTCCCCGCGCCCGCGTCCCCTAATCCAGCGGGCAAACCATGCACCCTCGAAGTCTGGATCAATCCCACTCAAACGAATGCGGTGGGTACCATCCTGAATGTCTATGTGCCCGGAAATCCCCATCGTTTTTCGCTCCGGCAGTACTTTGTTGGGCTCATCATCAGCCACGACGTACAGAGGCCCTGGCGCGCGCCCACTCGAATCAAAGTAGACGTGGATGACGGACTGAAGAGAGATCAACCGGTTTTTATCACCATCACCTCAGGTCAAAACGGCACAGCCGTCTATTTCAATGGAAGTCTGAAAAAGTCCTTTCCCTGGTTCCAGCTGTCGGCTGATGATCTCACCGGCCAAGTTATTCTTGGCTCATCTGCGGTTATGCCGGACGCTTGGTCCGGCGAGATTCGCGGCCTCGCCTTCTATCCACAACAATTAACACCGAAACAGGTCCTGGCAAGTTACCGCGGATGGCTTAATCCAAGTGCTGAGCATCCCGATGCAACGGTGCAGCCTGGTTCCATGTACTTATTCTCAGAACGAGAAGGGAACATCATTCATGACCGAGGCCGGGATGCAGTCGATCTGTCCGTCCCCCGAACCTACAAGGTTCCTCACCACTCCGTCCTAACCGCTCCATGGCTTGAATTCGATCCTAGGTGGGATTATTTCTGGGACGTGATGCGAAATGTTGTGGGATTTATGCCTTTTGGATTTGTAGTGTGCGCATTATGCTCGCTCTCACTGCGAGGCTATCGCCCTGTGGTATACACGGCTTTAGCTGGCTGCGGATTAAGCCTGTTTGTCGAAGTTTTGCAGGCCTACATCCCCCAACGGTCATTCGGCCTCACCGATGTCATTACGAACACATTGGGCGCACTCCTGGGTGCCTTCTTACTCAAGATCGTCTACAGGATTCTGCCGGACCATTTTAGGTGCGAGCTGAGAAGGGCACCATGAGGAACTCTTTTCGAAAACGTACGTCGGAGACGTAAGTGTTAGTCGAATAAGCCGGGACCGCTATGGGGCGTTGCTGGCAGCGGCAGATCGGCAACGCCTTTCACATCCAATCCCTCGCGCTTCCCTAGGGTGTGAATGTCTTCGTCCTCGGAATAGATCGTTTGCACGCCGTAGACCTTGGCGATAGCAACGATCTGCCGATCAAACTTCACTTTCGCCCACGTAGCAGTCGAATCGCCGCGTTTTTTGCCCGTCGCTTTGCGGATATTTTCATCCATTAAAGACAGTTCAAATGCTGCCCGAGGATCAAACGATGCGAGAATGAACTTGGGATTCTTCGAAATCTTATCGAAAACTTCTTTTCGAGCCTTGCCGACGCCGGTCAGAAGTTCCGCGAACGCGGGAGTGGGAATAACAATCTGGTCGCCGCTCCCGTGGATGCGTCCTATCAAATCATTGACGCGTTCTGCTGCACGTGCGACGGATGATTTGGCGTTGGGGACAAACAAGAGTGTGAGGAAGGTCGAATCGAAAGCGTCCACGTGGTTCCTAGCCGTGCCGAAGTTTCAACATGTCTCCCAGTGGATCATCGGATTTGGCCAAGTCGTTGTCGGGTATCGCACGTAATTGTCCGACCGCATCCCACAACGTGGCGTCGTCCACCTCTTCGAAATCGGAAATGTCGAACCAGTGCATTTCCCATTGCCCTTGTGCGTTGCGATACCACTTGCCTCGTCCAAAAACGCGGATAGGCTTCTCCAACAAATAGTTTCGTAGGCGGCGTGCCATGTCTCTTGTTGCGTTGCAGTTGTATCGCCTGCCCTGATAGACGAGATGAACTGGAACGGTCTCGTCGACACCGCCGAGGTTGACGAGTATGCCCATCAGCGATCCTTCCACTGTGAATGGTCCGTAGCTCTCTTCCTTCTCCCTGCTTTTCCCGGGAAACTCGATAATGACGGCACCCTTCTGCCATTCCATCACCGCCGAGTTATCATCTTCGTCGAGCAAAGACTGTAGTCTCCGACATGCGTGGACAGCTTCCTTGCTGCCTCCGCCTTGCTTCGCAAGAACAACACGTTCGGTAATGACACCTTCCTCGTCGGCATCGACCTCCATCGCGCAGTTCGCGCTACCCTCGTCGACACGAAGGAAATGGACTCTTTTCTCGCTGCCGAGCAACCTGGATAGCTCTTTCAAATACTCGGCAAGCCGAGCCATCGGCAGCGTATGCGGAGTCGTGCCCTCAATGCTGAAATGTAGTTCCTTCGTTGGCATAGTTCCCTTTGGGATGGGCCTCGGATTCCGGCTTGAATATATCCTACATCGGCCCGGAAACTCCCACGTTTATTTGACTACTGATCTGCTTGATGAGTCACATGGCCCGCGCGGATGCCTGTGCCTCCACTCGGCACGCACCTCATCAAGCTTCACTTTGTTGGGGTCGCCCGTGCCTGAAATCCTCAAGCCCGCCAGGCTCCGCGCGTACTTGCCGAACGCGATGAGCTCTTCGTCGGACATCTGATTCGAACGACTTGAACAAATTGCTGTTGCGGCTGACCAGTCTGCACGTTCCCTCTTCGACGTAAGCGAGCGCGCGGAAGCCATCGTGTTTTAATTCGAAGATGTATTCGGGATCGTTGAAGGGCTTGGCGATGCGGAGACGCATGGCATGGAAGCGGGGGAGCACATTCCCTATTTTATACCCGGCGTGGGGGCGCCTTGCGGGGCTAGTCGTTGCCTGGTCGAGGAAGAACGAAGGAGATGGGGGTTGAGTCCTAGATTATAATCGTCTGGTGGGTCCGACGGGATGAGGCGTAAGTGATTCTGCGCCGGCGGATGCACAAGGCGAGTTGTGGGCCTTCAAGTCTCAATCCGGGAATCCGGCGACGTCACCATACTGGATCTTCGGGGAAGAGCGATCATTGGCGCTGAGAGCGAGCTGCTAAGTAGTCATCTACAAGAATTGGTTGCAACCGGCGTGCGCAAGCTGTTGCTGAACCTGGCTGACCTGACGCAGGTGGATAGTTCCTCCGTTAGCACCATCGTAAGCTTGTATGTTTCCCTCAAACGTCAGGGTGGTGACCTGAAATTCCTCCGGCCGTGCGGCCGAGTGCAGATGGTGTTGAAAGTGACCCACCTACTAGACATTATCCCCAGCTTTGATGATGAGCCCCGAGCGCTGGCCAGTTTCCAGCCGCGAGGTTACTCCGCAAAGCCCTAAGGATCCTAGCGGGAGGCCTGGTGACGACTTATTTCGACTCTTTGGGATACCGCCTTCTCCACTCGTTTCGTGCTTCCTGCAGCTGAATAACAAATACCTCACGCGGTGGTCTACCCAGATTCGCCTGCGGCGTCAACAACGAACTTGCAGCTTTTCCAAACCGAATCAATTCTTTGTCCGACATCCGTTGTAGTCGTTCACGGAGATTTTCGAGATTAAACCCGCTGATATCAACACCGGGCATATTCTTGATGCTCGCACTTCTGGCAGGGAACGGAACGCCGGGGGCACAGCCGTAAGGGTAGCGTGCAGCATTGGCAAGTCTGTAGAGGAAGTTCTGTATTGCCGCTGACAAGCCGCGCATCCATAATCACCGTCCGCTCAGAGTTGTTGTCATGGCAATCTGGGTTCTGGCTTGCAAAAGATGTGGCGAAACTTTCGCGTATTGCGAGATAGGCGAATCATTGCTTGATTATTTCTTTCCCCAGAAGCCTGAGATGCCGCCTGAGGGCGAGGAGCGTCAATGCCCGGTCTGCAGAGGCAAATCTAACTATGTGCGATATGAGCTGATGTTCCGGGATTAACAGAGAAGGACTTCTAAACCATTTCCATCAGCGTCTTCTTCAAGCTCAAACTCTGTTGGGCCAAGCTTTGATGCACCATCTCCAAACTGGTTCTGGTGTCGCCGGGCGGCAGGGATTGAGCGATCTTCCAGATTTGGTCGAGGTTGGCGCGAATCGCCGTTACATCATCAAGAAGCAGTTGGCGGAATTGGTCTGGGGTGGGCGTAGCGGCGGATTCTATCACACACGAAAAGCTGCTTTCGGTATGGTTTCGCACTGTAGGATTTGAAGGGGGCTGGGCGGTCCCTCGGAGGAGTTATCCGCCCAGCTGGTCAAGTTTGATGTCCTTATTTATTCAAATCCTCAAATCCTAGAATTGATACCCAAAGAATGGGAATACCGACCTCCTTGTAGCTCCGCAGTGGAACTCGAACAGATGGCCACGGATATGGAGGACTGGCTAAAGCATCGCAAGGGCTCATTAAGTTGAACTATTTCGCCCTCGTCATCAACTCGTACCGCCCTTCCGCCTGCGAATATTCGGATTCTTTATTTTTAACCAGCCAATGCTTCCGCTTTTGTAGATGCCGTGTTTCCGCTTGGCGACAATTCCTTCCAAATCGTTGTTAAACACCTCTTCAAATGTAAGGGAACAATATATTCTGGAGCCAAACTGGCACTTAAAAGCCCGGACCAGTCCGGGCTTTATTTTCCGAGTCGCTCGCTGATCCGGGCGGCGCACCGAAAATGGAAGTAGTGACCTCATGCCTGCCATACAGTGGCCGCAAGCGCATGCTGCTGGTTCTTCATGCCAGGTTCTGGTACGACAGGTGGCAATGCCGCTGAAAGAAATTACCTGGTATCGTGACACTGTTCTGGAATTCGACACAACACTCTGGAAACTTCAGCTGATTGATTTTGCAGGGCTAACTTCTCCATTGAGCGCCGTGGAACCGGAAATGCAATACAAACCGAATAGCATCCCAACGGATGCCAATGAGACGTCGATTGAAGGAGGCCACGATGGAGTCCAGGTTCCATATCTTCAAAGTAACTCCGAACGGCCCTTTGACACAGATGTGCACGATGAAGTGTCCACGCTGCGGAAGCGCAGCTTCCAAGGAGAAGCCCGAAGAACATTTTAAGTGCGAACGTTGCGGGTGGAAATTGTGATCCATGCGCATTTGCCTTCCCCGGCTGCACTCGACGGGATGGAAAATGAACGTATGACCCTAGCAGAGCAAGCCGTGGTTCTATGGCCGCTGTTGGCGCTGGCTGCTCGCACTCAACAGATTCTGAGTTATGCTGCTGTCGAAGGCTATACCGGAATCGCAAGACACGAACTTAATCGTGCCCTTGGACTCATACACGACTACTGTAAGCGACGCGGGTGGCCACTTCTAAATACCCTTGTCGTCAGCCAACAATCAGGAATGCCTGGAAACGGTTTTCCAGCGGAGCTGAGTTCTTTAGAAATAAAAGTTGAGCAAGGAAAGGTGTTTCTGTTCGATTGGTCAGGGCACGACAAACCACGGCTCCACGATTTTCAGGCTGCGTGAAGTCGTCCTCGCGGCACACCGTACTTCAGAGGCGAGAGCGGAATTTCAGAGAATCCTCGACAATCCCGGTGTCGGACCTACAGGAACTTCGGTATTCTCACATAACGGCGCGCGCATTCAGAATTAGCATCCGCCCAGAACTTGCTATGGCAATCTGGGTCCTACTTTGCAAAAGATGCGGCGAGACTTTCGCTTATTGCCAGATAGGTGAATCGCTGCTTGATTATCTCTTCCCCAAGAAGCCCGACATGCCGCCTGAGGGTGTCGAATGCCAGTGCCCGACCTGCAAGGCCAAATTTGTTTATCTCCAATATGAGCTGGTTTTTCGTAACTAACGTCGTAAGGCGCGAAACGGCCCGGGAAAGGCAAAGATGGCTGTGGTTCTTTCGACGATGCCATATTCTTAGTCACAATGGAATGACCGGCTCCGATTCGCAGTCGTGGGTTATGCTGCGAATCGGAAGACAAGCAGTACAGAGCCACAAGCGAAGGAGCCGGTCGATGAAAAGAATAAAATTTGTTGGTTTGGATGTCCATGCCGAAACGATTGCGGTGGCGGTTGCCGAGCAGGACGGGGAGGTGAGAACGCTCGGGGTCATTCCGAATCGGGAGGAGTCGATTCGGAAGCTGGTCAAGAAACTGGGACCTGTGGAGCAGCTGTGTTTCTGCTATGAGGCGGGCCCAACAGGTTATGTCGTGTACTGGCAGCTGACGGCACTGGGGGCGAAGTGCGAAGTAGTGGCCCCAACGCTGGTACCGGTGAAATCGGGCGAGCGGGTGAAGACTGATCGACGCGATGCGGTAAAGCTGGCGCGGAATTATCGGGCCGGAGAGTTGACGGCGGTGTGGGTACCGGATGCGGCCCAGGAGGCCTTGCGAGATCTGGTACGAGCCCGGGAGGCGGCTAAGAAAGATCAGTTGCGGGCGAAACACCGGCTAAGCAAGTTTCTCTTGCGGCACGGGAGGCGGCCGGCAAGCGGTGTGAAGCCTTGGACATTGAATTACATGGCGTGGGTAAAAAAGGAAGTCCACTTCGAACAAGCGGCGCAGGAAGCCACCTTATTGGATTACTTACACGAGGTGGAGCACGCAGAAACCCGCATCACACGGCTGGACCAGGCCATCGATGAAGCAGTGAAGTCGACAACACCGAAGATGCGTGCGGTGATCGAGGGATTGCAAGCCCTGCGGGGGTTGGCTCAAGTCGCGGCGGTGACGATCGTGGCGGAACTGGGAGAAATATCGCGATTCCCAGGGGCTCGGGAGTTGATGGGCTACGGCGGGATCGTCGCGAGCGAACATTCCAGTGGAGAAAGTAGCCGGCGAGGGGGCATCACTAAGACCGGGAATGCGCACGTACGGCGCGTGGTCGTGGAGGCCGCCTGGGCGTACCGCCACCGGCCAAACGTAGGTGCAGCTTTACGCAAGCGGCAAGAGTTGGTCAGCGAAGAAGTGCGAGAGATCGCCTGGAAAGCGCAGCATCGGTTGCATGCGCGTTATCGGAAGCTGACGGCACGAGGAAAGGAAAAAGGGAAGGTTGTGACCGCGATCGGGCGTGAGCTATTGGGTTTTATCTGGGCCATTGGGGTAAAAGTAGAGGCAGCACAGAAGGAACCCGAACGGCGGGCGGCATGAGGTGAGTTTTTTATGCAGCAAGAATTTTCCAGGAGGCAGCGTGAGTAGCGGTCGAGAGGCGCATGGAAAGGAGAATCCTCGAAAACTCTATGCGGTAGGTCTGCGGACCGAACCCGCGCCTTTAGTCCGAGGCAGCTCCCGACGGATCACGATTATGCGGTTTCGACCCGCGAATATCAGAGTGATCAACCGTCGCAATAGCCGCCTCGACCGCGACTTGCGCTGCCTCACAAGGAAGGATCACAGGGGAAGAGAGGAAGAAAAGAAAAAAACAGGAGATTGCACTTGACAGGTCATTCCATATCAGTGTTTCAGGAGCTATTCCATGGATAATCCATTGCCGACCGCCGCGAATCCTACGCAGCAAAACATTGAAGCTATCGCCAAGCTTGAGCATGACGCCCTTAGACGACGGACAACCACTGAACGGGTTAGTGAGCTAGTTACCGGGCTTGTCGGCAATATGGGATTCCTACTAATCCAGTTGATTCTGATTTCCGGCTGGATTTTGGTAAACCTCCACGCGATCCCCGGACTCAAGGTATTTGATCCGTTTCCCTTCGGAGTCTTGGCGCTAATTGTTTCTTCTGAAGGCGTGTTTTTGACCGTCTTCGTACTAATCAGTCAAAGTCGAATGGCCCGCCAGTCTGACCGACGCTCGCATCTGGGGCTTCAAGTTAACATGCTCTCTGAACAGGAACTCACAACCATACTTCAGATGTTGCAGAAACTTTGTCAACACATGGGCGTGAATGTGGAATCCTCCAAGCAAGAGGTTCAGTCATTTACTAGAACAACGGAAATACACACGCTTGCCAGTCAGCTTGAAGATAAACTTCCCGAGAAATAATCCGGCCCGGTACCCACACATTCGGCGGTTAGCTATACGATTTCGGAAATTTCAGCTCGAGGTTGGTTAATTACTTATGGTTTTCTGGTTTTCCATGAAAAGCGATTTCGGACGAAACCCGCATACCTGAATCTCAGTGTCCCGAAGTCAGATGGGAATTTCCTAGTAAAGAGCTAGGAATGTAAAGTGTCCTGACTCCCGATTCGGCAAACCGGTAACTTGGGTACCGGCGGTTTGTTTGTGCTCTAGGGCAAACATCAGGATTTCCTCAAGTTCGAGATGGAAGCCGACCCTAACATCGTGATCATCAACGCTGCAAAGTCATCGAACGGTTCAAAACTCGACATTGTTTTGACAATTTCCAGACAACCCATGGCGGAGCAAGCCTTATGCTTCCCGAGCGGCTTATGAGCTAAATCATTTCCCACCCTCGGGGTTTGGTTTTCGAAGCCGATTTCAGCAGTTCACGCGCGGAGCCCAACTGGAACTCGTGCGATCTCAAGAAAATAAAGGAATTCCTCAATGAAAAAAACACTTTCAGTAACAATCCTGACTTGCTTGGTGGCCGGAATGTTTGCCATTAATACGTTTGCCGAAGAGTTGGCCTTCTTTGCGCCAGTTCTCGGTTCGAATCCGGGCATCACCATCGCCGGGGTAGCCAGCGGCGGGGCGCCGTGGGTGGTGAAACACGCGTTTGCGGTCCTGACGGATGACGGCCACCTGCGCGTCGATGTACTCGGGTTGATCCTCCCGAGCACCGGCAACACTGGCCCGGTCACTGCGGTGTCCGCCAGCGTCGTGTGCTCGGACGCTGTGGCGGTAACCAGCGCTGCCTTTCCGCTCAGTCAAGAAGGCAACGCGGAGATTCACTCCAAGTTGCAGGTTCCTTCTCCTTGTTTCGGCACCGTCATTCTGGTCCGTGTCGCTGGCGTGAATGGCGCGACACTTTCCGCTCCGGGTCCTTGGATCGCCGCTTCCGCCGTCGCGAAGGATTCCGACGATAACTGAAAATAGAGAGCGACCTTCATTATTCGGAGCACTTCTGACGAAAGAGAAGACGAAAAGCCTAAAGCCTACCTTTTACGGAAAAACGTAAGGGGTAGGCGCCCTCGCGACGCAAGTGCTTGTCAATCCGCTGTGAAAAGAGCCGGAGCCCGTGCTGAAAGTAAAGACTTGCCACGACCCGGATCGAGTGGTCTAAGTCTAGTAGACTCGCAAGGGAGCAGGGGCCAAATGCAACAAAACAAGCCGCGGGAGGCATTGTGGAGCCATTTGAGAGCAAAGTTCGAGAAAGCTTCGGGCACCAGGCATTCATGACCACGCTCGGCGCTGAAATCGACTGTATCGCGCCGGGGACAGTAGAGATTCGCGTGCCGTTCAACCAGAGATACACGCAACAAGATGGCTTTTTGCATGCCGGTGTCCTCGCCAGCATCATGGACTCAGCGTGTGGTTACGCTGCCTACAGCGTTGCGCCTGAAGGTTGCAACGTCCTGACCGTAGAATTCAAGGTCAGCCTGCTGGTGCCGGCGATAGGACAAAAGTTCGCAGCCAAAGCGCAAGTCAAGCGTCGTGGGAAGACACTCACAGTGTGCGCTGCCGACGCATTCGCCATAAATGGGGATCGAGAGAAATTGATCGCGACCATGCTGGGCACCATAATGACTCTTCTAATTCCACCATAGGCTGAAACTATGGTCTGATTTTGTTATGCAGGAAACCGCCCGGCAGTATCATCGTCGGAACCACCGAATCAGTATCGGCCAGCGTGGTGTCGCAATCCAACTCCTATCGTCGGTAACCGAATGAGCAGCGGTTTGTACCAAGATATACGGTAAGCGTTACTCAGGCACTAAGAATCAAAAGCCCAAGCGAAGACATCCCTCTCTGGGCGCGTGAGTCCGACCAACCTCTGAAATTCCACCGCTTGTGATTTACCCTCACGGATGTCACATCTTTTGCCCCAAAAGGAATCTCTTTGTGTCCTCGCACTTCAATGATGCAACCCTCGCTGGCCAGGACTTGGTCAAAGCACCTGCCGTCTTTCAGTTCGACAGAAATCACTTGGTAACCGATGCCTGTTTCTCCAGACTGTTTCAGGGTATCGACAAACTCAATAGGAATAGGAACTAAACATCTCATGGCACAACCTCTGGAGCGAAACACTGGGGAAATTTCATGCTAAGCCCCCGCTGCCTCGCTGTCCACCACAGCGGGAGCGAAGTAGAAGCGAAATTGCGTGTGGACGTCGGACCGCGCCGCTGATTAGCTGAGTTTCCGATAATGCCGTTACCAGGATTTGAGAGCCGCCGATTCGCGGGCAGCACTCCATTTGTGTGCTCACGGGTCACATTGGTGCGTGCGTGGGTCACTGACGATTGGTGTCCGGGCGCACTAGAACTGTAGGTCAAGCAACTAACCCGCGTGCGGCGTATTTTTCCATACATAGAAATGGGGTAGCAACTGTCGTCATCAATTCGCATCCTCGTAGTTGACGATTTCAAGGCTTGGCTATACCAAGTCCGTTTGCTGCTTCAGCCGCGCCCAGATTGCCAGGTCATCGCTGAAGCGTCGGATGGACTAGTGTAGTGTCCCATAAATAGCTTGACAGAATTCTAGTGCTTGGTATGATCTCTGTCATGCCGAACACAGGTCTGGCGATCGAGTTGCAACCGGCTGAGCGCACTCAACTGGAACAGTGGGAGTCCGCACACGGGACGCCTCAACAGGTAGCGCTGCGCTGCCGAATTATCCTGCGAGCGGTGGCGGGTCAGCAGAATGTGGCGATCGCCGAGGGACTCGGCGTGAGCCGGCCCACCGTGCAGCTTTGGCGCAAGCGTGTGCACGAGCAGGGCATCGGGGAGGTCTGGGAGATTGCTCCCGGTCGCGGGCGCAAAATGCACTATGAGCAAGG
Organism: Candidatus Acidiferrales bacterium; assembly: GCA_963776365.1. GTDB lineage: Bacteria > Acidobacteriota > Terriglobia > Acidiferrales > UBA7541 > Acidiferrum. The sequence goes on from CAVZMQ010000021.1 coordinate 14,038, forward strand.
CCAGCGAGACCGGATCATCAAAGCGACCTTGCAGAGCAAACCCAAGGGTATGACCCATTGGAGTTGCCGGCTCATGGCGGAGGCGCAAGGGGTCAGCAAGAACACGGTGAACCGTTTATGGCAGCTGCACAATATCAAGCCGCACCTGAGCCGCACTTTTAAGCTGTCGCGGGATGCGAAATTCCTCGAGAAGCTGACCGATGTGGTGGGGTTGTATATGAACCCACCCGACAAGGCACTGGTGCTATGTGTGGATGAAAAGAGCCAAATTCAAGCGTTAGATCGGACGCAGCCGGGGCTGCCGCTGAAAAAAGGCCGGTGCGGTACGATGACGCACGACTACAAGCGCAACGGCACCACCACGCTGTTTGCGGCACTGCAGGTGTTGGATGGCAAGGTGATTGGTGAATGTCACGGCCGGCATCGGCATCAGGAGTGGCGGAAGTTTCTGCGCCGCTTAGACGCTGAGTTTCCCCCGGAGCTGAAGTTGCATCTAGTGATGGACAACTACGGCACGCACAAAGAGCCGCACGTGCAAGCGTGGCTGAGGAAGCATCCCCGCTTTGTATGCCACTTTGTGCCGACCAGTTCCAGTTGGCTGAATTTGGTGGAGCGCTGGTTTCGAGAATTGACTGAGAAAGCCATTCGCCGCGGCAGTTTCGTGAGTGTGCCGGATCTGAAGCGAGCCATCGAGGCATTTCTGCAGGCTTGGAACCACAACCCCAACCCGTTCATCTGGAGCGCCACCGTCGAAGAGATCATCAAAAAGATCGAGCGCGCGCGGGTGAAGATGGAGCAGATCGCACCCGGATCTACCCAGCCAAGGGGAAAAAAGAATGGACTTGATCTGTAAGGTTATATACGGGACATACCACTAGAAGCCGTTCAGAAGGCCGAAGACCTGAAGCCGGACTTAGTTCTGCTGGACATCGGCCTACCCAAGTTAGATGGAATCGAAGCCGCCCGGCAGATACGACAACGCTCCCCCAGCTCCAAGATTGTCTTCCTAAGTCAGAACAATGACCTCGACGTCGTCCGGGCAGCTTTGGGCACGGGCGCGTTGGGTTATGTTCGTAAGAAAGATGCCGGACGCGAACTACTGCCTGCCGTGGATGCGGTTCTTCGTGGGGAGCAATTTAGCTCAAACGGTTTCAAGTTCACCGATACCTGAAAAGCCAAAGCGTCTCATTGATTCTGTTGTGATGACGTCGAAGATTCTGTTCCACGTCACCCCGCAGCAGCGGAGTCGCTTTGTTCGAGTTGGCGCAGTTCATCTTTCGGCACAGAGAACTCCGCCATGCCACAATCCAAGCAGACCATGACCTCGGGGAACACCCACACCGTGGGCTTATCAATATTTTCCAGTCCTAGAAAATGGATACCCATCTCTGCACTGAATTTCTTCTGGTTGACTGACCCGCACGACTTGCAGGGCATGCCGCCTCCCCTTCTACGTTTTCAGAACATTCATTACCAAAGTGATACGTAGCGACGATTGGCTGGGTGAAACGGTGAGGGGTAGGTGCCCATGCGTTTCTAATTATGGGACGTGAGGACGGGGTGCAGGGTTTCGAGACAGACAACCACTGTCTGTGGCCGATTTGTCCGCAAATCGGAAACATAGGTACTGGGCCGACGCCAAAATCAACACA
>CAVZMQ010000022.1:0-141990 GCA_963776365.1 Candidatus Acidiferrales bacterium
ACTCACTTCAGGAACCTGTTCAATCTGCCCTTTAGCAGCTGCATGCATGGCTATATGGGCCAGGGGACTCACGATATTGCCCTCAAACTCGACTTCATAGGGAGCTCCCTCTCGCACGTCCGCAAATTCGAGGGCGTTGTGAATGTGCTTCAGGTGCATGTGTTCTTGCATTGCCCGCGCAAACAGCTGCTCTTCCTCCGAAAGTTCGGCCATCGAGCCGGACTTTACGACTTCATAGGTGAGCTTCTGCAGTTGCCCGGTCAATTTGCGGAGCTTCGCCAATTGGTCGCCCATTCCCTGTACTCCTAGTGCGTATCAACAAATGGACGGTGTGTGCGTCGATACCCCGGAGACCGCCTTTCTTTGCAGAAAGCGGAGTCCCTCGCGCGAACGCACTGCCTACTTCTACCATGTATCGGTACTATGAGGAATGTTTCAATCTTTCCGATTGCCGGGCACATGGAATCAAATTGACCTAGAGTGATCGAATGCCGACGCTTCAGAACCATGTCGGAGTTCTGCGAACAAGTCTTCGACTTATAGTAAGGAGTTTAACCTTCGCCATTTTGACCCCCCACCCTAAGTGCTGCAGAACGGTACCAAGGTGTCTCTGAATAAGAGTCTGCCCATCGATTTAGGTTCGTTTGACCTCGCATCTGTGACAGCAGTCACATACTCGCTGTGTCCGTGGCCATAACGTCAGCGGTGTAAGCTAGCCGCGAATTCGCCAAAACGTTTCTGACGGACCATTCGGGATCGTCGGAAAGAATAGTCTTGCGGTAGGCGCAACATGACTGGTCAGTATGTCCACATGGTCGCAGACCCGAATCGAATAGGGACGGTCAAGGCAGCCCGCTTCGATAAGGACCGCGCCTTATTCCTGTTTCACCAAGACCCCAGGATTGAATGGACATTCCCCGACGTCTGGTTGGAAGACTCAGAGCTTGAAGTGTGCACCCGGCCACCGGACGAGCAGGTTGCACGGATCAACGACCTGACAATTCAGAATCACTGATCAAGAGGTGAGAAAGGAAAAGACGTCCAAAGGGACTCGCTTACCATCCGTAGCTCGATGCGTCTGGTTGATAAGGGGTGCGGAAATGATTGAAAGCGATTCTGACACAGTGCGTCGAATCCACGTGCGCCAGTTTTCCAGTTTTTCAAGGCGCGCAGCTGCTGATGAATCTCCCCTCGTGGCCGGCAAACGACCTCGACGCTTGGCTTCCCGATCGCTGGAAGCAAGCTCACGCCGCCAGGCGCGAGGCTTTGGAAATACCTCCTCTCGATTCTTGAAAACTAATTTGAGAGGGTCGTTTCAGGCTGCTTACTAGCGATAGATTTCCTTGCGATGGCCGACGCGAAGGACCAGAACGATCAAGCGGTCGTCTTCGATCTTGCAGATGAGCCGGTAATCGCCTACACGGTATTTCCAGAACTCGCCAAGCCGCGAGCCGTGTAACGCTTCTCCGACGCTGTGCGGATCGTCCAGTTTGCCAACTCGTTGATGCAGGAACTTTAGGATGCGCTTGGCCTGCGGCGCGTCGAGTTTGCCGAGTTCCCGCTCCGCTGACTCAGACAGCTCAACGTTGTAAGCCATGCCGCTTCGTGACTTGCTTCAAGGGGATCGTCCGCTCTTCACCGCTGCGGATGCGTTCCAGGGCGCCTTCGGCCAGATACAGATCCTCGATCTCTTCCAGGTGCTCGAGGATGGCTTCACGGACATAGTAGGTCTTGGTGCGCCCGGTCCGCCGGGCAAGCTTCTCCAGGCGTTTTTCGATGGACTGCGGAAGTCGAATAGCCAGCATAACTACCTCGCTATACAAGTATATCACGACATTGATCGTGGGCGCGAACAACGCCCGCGCACCCCGCGCACCCGCACGCTGATTGACGAGACTCAGTTGGTGATCGTCGTGGAGGCGACAGAGGTCTTGAGTTGCACCCCGCGCCCCTCGGCCAGACGTTCCATGGCGATTACCCTCCGCTAGATGCGGTTCACGTAGCGCTCACCCCGTAATACCGATGTCCATGGAAGGATTCGGCTCGTATCAGGAAAACACATCCGAGCCCAAGGAGGCAGTGCTTAAGGAGTTCTGGAAAATGAAGGCACACCTATTCACAGCGATTTTGTTTGTTGGCACATTAACTGGGTGTAGAACACGCAAAATGAGAATATTCTTAGATCAATCGTGGAATCGTGACAATGTGAAGAATGCGTGCGAGGTTTTCGGAACAGACCGGCTACATGATCTCGGTTAAGTATCCCCGAGATCCAAAGTCTAACGCCCAAATCTTCCGGCGAGGATTGTCTTGGCGTCGTTAACGCTCATTTCAGCCCGACTTCTGTGTTGCGGATCGATTTTCCGCACGAAAATGGAGCGGATCTCTGAGGCTTTGCAATTCTCGGTAATAATAAAGTGGAGTAGGTCGCTTTCCATGGAATCGTAGCTTCTTTAAAAGCTCTATTTCTTCCTTGGTCGCAGTCCCGCTGAGGGAACTATCATCCAGGAACTCGTTGAATCCCGGCTCTACCTCTGATTGGCCGGGCCCCGTTTCAACAAACTCAAATTTTCTAGGGTCCCCCGAGGCAATTCTCTTGTTTAAGACAATTTCCATGCCAAAGGTCGCTAGATCCACGTCCCATGATTGAATCAGCGGATCTAGGAAAGCGGCACAGTTTTCAGGTGACAAGCTGAAGACATCCGTGTCCAGGAATTCCAGGAGAGTCACCCGCGTTTGCTCATAACTTCGGTCTGCGAGCCGAGCCACCAAGTGTACCCAGCTTTTGTTATTCAATTCTTCTTGTGCAACTTTCTTGATCACATCCAAGAGCTTTTGAGTGATGAGATGTTCGAGTTCGCCAAAGGGCTGCCTCTCAAAAATCTCCCGTACCTGTCTTTCTTTGTTAGGTACACACTTACGAAGAATTACTTCTCGAACTTCCCTATACATGGGCGACGGCGGGTCGGCCAATTCTCTCTTCAATTCTTCCCTGCGCTGGAGTTCAGCCAGCTTCGGAAGCCTATCTCCCGGAAGTTTCAAGAATTTCGACATCTTCTCGTAGATGTCCGTACGGTCAGGTGCCGGGGGTAGTTTCTTGCGGGCCAGCAACTGTGAAATATAAGAGTCGGTCACTTCGGCGGCAGTCGCTAAATCTTTTTGCTCAAGCCCCAATTCTTCCAGTCGCCGTTTAATCACTAGGCAAACGTCCACAACCCCCTCCACGCCATTTAACTACATTGGTTAACAACATAATACTTCCAGATTTCACTTGACTAGTCAAGTTAATTAACCTAATGTAGTTAACATACTGAGGGAGTATCCAGAATATGTTAACCAACGGTGGTTATCTGAATCGCCCCCTTGGCATCGAAAACCAAGGAGAGTGTCATGTTTGCACGCAGAGTTTATATGCATCTGAAGCCCAATAGCGTTGCGGAGTTTACCCAGAGGCTGGAGAAGGACATCCTCCCCATGCTTCGAAAGCAGAAAGGATTCCAAGACGAAATCACGTTCGTTGGACAGCGCGGCACCGAAGCGTTCGCGATCAGTTTGTGGGACAAGGCGGAGAATGCCGAGGCTTACAACCGTGGAGCATACCCGGAAGTGACGAAGATCCTCGCCACGGTAATTGAGGGAGCTGCTCAGGTTGAGACCTATGACGTGGCTAACTCGACGTTCCACAAGATCGCGGCTGCCGTAGCAGTCTGAAGCCGGCAGGGCGTTTCGTTCGGAGGGGGCGACCTAAGTCCCCCCTCACTTGTTCCAAGAAGCGGTATTACGATCGACGGCAATGTGAGCCGACGTGAGTTATCTGAGATTACCCTTGGCCAAGACAGTTTCGTAAACGTTTAATGAGGGAGCTGAAATGAGAATAATGAATCGTTTGGAACAGCCTTTCCGCGGGGCTACGACCCTGCAGGAGCAGATCAATCGTGTGTTTGGCGATGTGTTGGGACGTGCGGGCGAGGAATCGAACTTGACCCCATGGGCGCCAGCCGTCGACATCTACGAGACCGAGCATGAGCTGGTCGTTAAAGCGGACCTGCCGGATATGAATCCTCAGGATCTGGACATCCGCGTCGAGAACAACATCCTCACAATTCGCGGTGAACGCAAGTTTGAAAATACGGTAAGCGAGGATAACTATCTGCGCGTCGAACGCGCGTATGGCTCGTTTAGCCGGAGCTTCTCGCTGGCGAACTTCGTGAATTCGGAGGCGATCAAAGCCGACTATCAGAATGGCGTGCTGACGCTAAGCATCCCGAAGAGGGAGGAAGCAAAGCCGAAACAAATCAAGGTGAATGTGGGAAAGCCAGCCTTGGCCGCCGCGGCAGGGTCTCGCTGAAGAGACCCGGACCCGGACCCGAAGATGAAGTGGCAAGGGGCTAGCAATGTTGCCAGCCCCTTCTCGTCAGAAGTGAGGTGTTCCGAAACTGACCTTTTGACCAGTAGCATCCGCTGACGCGGAATTTCATGATTGGCCTCCCAACCAATCAGTTGGCTCTTTATTTTCGTCCAGCGTGAAGCCGGGGCGACGAAGGGGTGCCAAGATGTCTCGCAGTTTACCCTCCCAACGAAATTTTGAAGATATTAGGAAGGAAGCAAGAGAACTGTTACATGACTTGCGACGACGGGACGCCACCGCACTCAAACGGCATTATTCGCTGGATTGCGAAGCTGGAAAGTTCCCTGCCAGGCTTGCCGACGCCCAGTATATAGTCGCACGAGAATACGGCTATAGGAGCTGGCAGAAGCTGAAACAACGCCTGGAAGCCAACCTCCAAGACATATCGACAACCGTCTCCACCATTCTTGCCCCTAGGTCTGATTAGCGCGGTATCGGAAGAGATCAAATGCGGGGCGGGACTCACCCAAAGCTATCCCTTCCAGACATACTTACCGCAGAGGCAGGGAATCGTCTCCGCAGGATGCTTCTTTTCCAAGGGCTTCTGACAAACCGGACAGTTTTTCTGCCACACCTGCGCCTCGCTTTCCTTCACTTCCAACAGTCATTAAGCGAAACGAGGGTAGTAGGTTAAGGTGCACATGTCTGTTTCTTTTTGCACATATCGTCGTTCCTTGATGCATTTCTCGTTTGAATTCTGACCTGGAGTCTCCCAGTTGTGTCCCATGCAAATGAGGTTGGTTTAGGACGCTTGCCGGGTGCGTGACCAAGTTAAGTGGAGCGGGGTGGCCGCCCGCTTGGCCAGCTTAGTTGCAGACCTCTTGCAGGCGCTGAAGATGAGCATGCTGCTGCAACTGAGAATGCAAGGCGGGAAAATCGGGAAGGACTTGTTCGGGAGCCGTTTTACGACCTGCCGCTCTCCGAACAATGCCTGCTCGACATGCCGCTCGTCCCACTGCTCTCCGAGCGGCCACACCATACCAGCTGCGGCGGCCCGGTTGAGGTATTCATGAACGGTGCTCTGGCTAATCGAACAAGCGCGGGCTATGGCCCGTTGCCCCAGCCCCAGCTCGACCGGGAGAGAAAGCGTGCCAACCGGAACTCAAATCGGAGAAATAGCTTGCCCACTGTAATGTCCAGCGTCACCTCGCCCTGTGTGGAAAACATTCCGGGCCATCACGGTCGCCGTTCCGACGATCATGATCAACTGATCGCGATCATCCCGGAACGAGTGATCGACATCATCCCGGAACCGGTGATCGGCAGGCCCCGGAACACTGATCGGCATCGCCCGGAATCCCCAAGGAGACCACAAGCGATAGCCTCGAACGGGACTTCTGGCTCGTTTCACCGAATTCACATTGACGAGTAGCGCGTACATCGCGTCATTCATTGCCATTCATGATGCAGCGTTGGAGCGGTTCCATGAATGTGATTCGAGGACCCTCACAAACCACCGCTATCGGGCCGCCGCTCGAACGGCTCCGGACGCTCTGTACTACATGTCTTCCGATTCGCAGCATAACCCCACGCCTGCGAATCGGAGCCGGTCATTCCATTGTGACTAGCGTTGGTCGGAGAAGTGGGCAGGACTTGCCACGACGGTTGACGAACCGCACATTGCCATTTGAAAACGTCAGAGGTGAGTCCAGTTCCTACGAATCTTTCAACCCGTCGAAACAGAGAACGGCGGGTTGACCGATACCCTCAAGCCAGCACAAGGGTACCAGCCTTTCCCGCCGTTCAATGGAGCGTAGAGACACTTAGATCAGTGATGCCCGCCGCCTTCAGATGCTCCACCAGCGCCACCGTGAGATTCTCCACCGCCTGCTGGCTGCTGCTTGGCCTGCATCTGCTGCGTTTGCTGCGTGTGTTTTTGCTGCAATTGCTGCGTCTGCTGCTCGTGCTTGAGCTCTGTCTGCTGATTGCTGGTCTCGGTCGCATGCTGTTTGGTCAGCTGTTGATGTTCCTTGTCCTGCTGCTGCTGCAGTTTTTGCCGTTCCTGTGTCTGTTTCGCAACCAGCTTATCCTGCTGTTTCTGGTAGTTCTGGTCTTGCTTCGCGTTACCGGTGTTCGGAGCAGCGGGGCGTTCGATGGGCGGCAGTTCCTTGGGATGGACTGCAGCGGTGGCGGGAGTTGGGGTTGCTTTGTTCTCCGCTGAACCACCTTCGGCTGCCACCGCATCTTTTCCACTAAACTCACCGGGCTTGGAAGTTGCGGCCACTGGCGGTTTTCCGTGATTCACGGACTGGAGCAGTTCTCAGTTCTTGGACATTGTTCCCAGCGCCCGCACTCTTTATGCGACTCTGTCCCCCTATCGGCATGTGTTCCTTTTTGGACAGAAAGACTGGCCCTCCATAGCTAATAATTCAGTTTGGATTTTCAAGTGTTGACTTGCAGCCAGGAGGATAGAAATGGCCACTACGCAATCTCAGAAGTGTGCGCACCCAGTCTGTTCCTGCATGATAACGTCAGGCAAATACTGCTGCATCGCCTGCGAGACAATGGAAAGGATGCCGGACATCGATTGCCATTGCAAACATGACGGCTGCAAGGGCGAAACAGATCACCTGTCGACCTCACCCTCTGTCCTCCCCTCTTGAATTCAATTATGGAGCGGTATTGAAAAAACTAGTTGTGTTTGATTTGGACGGCACAGTCTCCGACAGATGTTACTAAGCCCGGTATGGACAAGGCCTACGGAATCAAAAAGCTTCGAGACGTTCTGGGGATTTTCTTGACGCAGATGATCTTCATAGGGGATGCCTGTTTGTGGGAGGCGAATGACTACCCGGTCCAAGCAGCCGGGGTCATTTGTATTGCAGTTTGCCGTCCCGCTGAGACCAAGCTGGTCATGCGCACAATCCTCGCAGGCGGCAGCGATCAACCTGGCTCGCGGCGCCCCTACCTCAACCAAGCGAATCCCTAGCAATCACGTCTGAGACTCCGCCGCAATCTGCCTTATCAGTTCTCCGACATCGATCGGAAATCCTTCTTGCACCGCGCCCGGTGGTCGTTCGACCATCGGAATGGTCGCGACAATCTTGAAAACAACCTCCTCAGGCTCGCCGTCGTGAATCCAAGGGAATCTAAAATGTCCAGCTTCGGCCTCCTGTTGCACTTTGCCAAGCATGGATAGCCGGCTCAAGACTGCGCCGACATTCGCCTGCGGGCCACAGGCGGTTTTATAGAGATCGGTGCCAATCGACACTTGTTGACCAGGATGGCGCATCTGAAATTCATTTGTCATTGCCCAGACGCTCTTAAGATCGGCGGGGGCGACAGATGGGACCAGAACGTCTTCGCACAAGCGCTTTTCATTAAACGGATTTGCATTCGTGGCCATATTACCCCTCATCTCGGACCAATGTCGCCTACCAGTACAGCATCATAATGTGTGTTCAGAAGTGCGAACGTCCATTTCTGGACAAACTTGCAGCATCACTTACCCGGCCCGGAGACGACCAGCTTGACGCGACAGCCTCGGCGGCGTCGTTCGGCGAACACAGGCAGTCCGTCATTTCACCTCAACACGAAGAATATTATTTCCCCTGTGCGTGATTCTGACCTGTGCCTGGTTGTGAATGTTTCCTCGATTCAATGCAGAATTGAAACAAAGGGAGTCCCAGCCACTGCCATAGTGAAAAAACACTTCACCAACTCTGAAACTCTCAACAGGCTGTCCACTGGTAGGCATGGGGACGAACTCCTCAACGATTCCTTCTGTCACTTGATAATCGCCCTCGGCCAAGGCCAACTTCATTTCGTGGAATTCGACAACGCTGATCGTGGCTACTACGAGAGAGATACCAAAACCGACGATCGAAATAAACAGAAAGGCTCTTTCTTTCCATATCGAGTGTGGGCCGGCAGCCTTTTTCAAGGCCCAGCCCACCGCGCCGGGTACCAGAAGGTACAAAGGAATGAAAAAACAGATGGCGAATTGAGATCCGCTCTGCAGAGCATCAAAGACCAGATGGTAGTTCATGCAGGGGTCCTCCTTTGCAACTGACACCAGGATTTCGATGAAAGCCCGATGACAATTTAAGCCAAGTCTTTCAACGCACACTCTAGACAGAGAAGGAATAAGGCGGAGTGGGCACTCCGCCCAACACTATGCGGTTGCTGGTTTGCCCTTGCCGCCATAGTCTTCGACATGTGCCTTCGCTGCTTCCGCAGCGTGCTGCATGGCGTGCTCGTGATAACCACGGGCCAGGTGCGCGTGATGCGCTGCTGTCTCGTGTTGTCCTGCTTCGTGGTGCTTTGCGGCTTCCTTATGGTGTCGTGCCGCGTGTTCATGGTGCTCAGCTGCCTTGTGATGATGCCCTGCTGCTTTCTTTGACATCGTTTCCTCCCGCCGGTTGCCGTGAAAGCCACCGCGTGAAATCCTCAGTTACGCTCGGCCAAAACAAAATCGCATTCCAAGATCGGGAAAATAGTGACGAGATGATGGATGTAGCGGTACTGCCTCAGTCGCCGTTCAAATAAATCATGATAACCGTGCTCAAGAATGGAAACTGTCCACTTCAGGACAGACTGGAAGGAATTTAATTAGTAGACTTCATTTATCCCTGACCGACTCCAATTCAAAGCTAGTCTGTTCTTTGTGAACAGATTAGCTTCCCGCCGTCCGCTTCTCTCCTTGGAATAGCAGGCTCTCATTGTGCTGTCTGTCTCAACATGGTAGTAGGTCGCGATGAAACAGATGACTTGAAAATTCGACAATCCAAATTGAAAAGTGTCCCGATGTGAACAGATTCCGATTCCTTCATATCCTATGATCCTGCGTGTGGGGGAACTCGCGCGAGTCAGCCATCCTCCCGAAAACGAAAGAATAGAAGGAGCATTCCATGTCAGAGCCAAAGTTGGCGAAGTGCAACGACATCGTTCCTGCGAAGTCTGTGATTGGCAGCACCGTGGTGAACGCAAATTATCAGGACCTCGGCACAATCGAAGACCTGGTCCTCGACGCTGGCGCCGGGCGAATCGCTTACGCGGTTTTGTCTTTTGGTGGCTTTCTTGGCGTGGGTGATAAATACTTTGCCGTTCCGTGGTACGCGTTTCAATTTCACATTGCGGAAAAGCGTATTGTCCTCAACGTCGACAAAAAGCTCCTCGAAAGCGCCCCCGGCTTCGACAAGACCAACTGGCCAAACATGGCGGATTCCACCTGGGGCACCAGCATCTATAAACACTACGGCCTGGCCCCTTACTGGGAAGAGACAACGGTAAATTAGAGCCACGATTGGCTAAGTGAACCGCGCGCCTCATTCGTGAGATTTGGTTGCTTCCAAAGCCAGCGGGAGCATGCAAGGACGCTGGCAGTGTAGAAATTCAAAAAGAGGAGAACTTCGATGCTTCTGTTCATAATTATTCTGCTTCTGTTGTTCGCCGGTGGCGGCGGCTATTACGGATATTCGAGATGGGGGTCGCGTGGCGGACTAGGCATCGTCAGCACAGTCGTAGTCATCGCGTTGGTTTTGTACTTACTCGGCTTCGTTCGGGTCTAGGCAGACCGCCGATTGTCCTTTTAGAGAGATTTAAATCGATCGCGCAATTAGAGGGGAAAAATCCATGAAGGAAAGCACAAAGGACCAGGTAAAGGGTAGGTATCACGAGCTTAAGGGCAACGTTAAACAGAAGGTTGGGAAAGCGTCCAACAACCGTCGCCTACAGGCTTCGGGCCTCGGCGAAAGGCTCGCGGGGAAGCTACAAAACGCGATCGGTAAAACCGAAAAAGCTATTGAAAAAAAGTGAAGCGTTAGTCGCTCGCGTGCTTTAGCCAGTGAGACTCTACGTTTTGTGCCAAGGGATCGAAAAAGAACGGGAGATAAGGTCATGAATTTATCACAAATAACCACAACACAAATGGGCATCGCCATCGTTGTCCTGTTATTGCTGGCGGCGGGCATTGCGATTTTATATTCGATTCAGAAACGCCGGACGGAAAGACTTCGCACCAAGTTTGGCGGCACTGAGTATAATCGCGCCGTTGAGGAAGGCGGTAACCGGCGAAAAGCCGAAGCGGTGCTCGACGAGCGGGCACAGCGGGTCGAGGGACTGCACATTCGGCCGCTGGCTGTTGCCGATCGCGCTCGGTTTGTCGAGGCTTGGGCCAGAGTCCAGGCTCGCTTTGTCGACGGTCCCGGAGGCGCGGTAACAGACGCCGACCAACTGCTTAACGATGTGATGTCCACACGCGGTTATCCCATGAGCGATTTTGAGCAGCGCGCTGCGGATATCTCTGTGGATCATCCACTGGTCCTCGACAATTACCGCGCCGCTCACCATACTGCGCTTCGCCAGTCCCGTGGGGAGGCGCGCACGGAAGACTTGCGCCAGGCCATGCTTCACTATAGAACCCTTTTCGAAGAGCTGGTCAACGAGCCGGAAGCCGCACGCCCGTAGCGGATTCGCCTCCATTCGATGGCATCGATGATTCTGCATTAGGGTATGAAATCGAATTGGAGATCCCTGCCCCGGTGGCACTCCGTCGCTCCCTAAATATTCCCGCGCCTTATGGGAGATAGGGCGGCCGGCGATATCGACCAAGTGTCCTGTCACGTGTGGTTTGAGGTGTATTTCGACGATCGCTGGTGGACGTTCGACGCCAGGCACAACCAGCCAAGTGTAGGGCGTGTGTTGATGGCGACCGGTCGTGACGCCCCGGACGTGGCCATCTCACTATCTGCCACTGGCCGAAAGACGATGATTTAACCTCGCTAATTTCGGTGAGAGACCAGTGCCGCGCCAACACCAGTGCCGCGGCATCGTCTGGTATTGGCCCGCACAGAATGAAGTGGTTGTTTCCATGAACCAGCATGCCGACCATTTAATTTCAAGCCTCCAGGCGCGGATCGGCAACCGGGTAGCCGATTGCGAAATGGTAGACGACCTGTCCGATCTCAGGGGACACTCCCAGATATTGGTTCACTTGCTCATCGAAAAATGCTCCGATGCCTGTTGCTCGCAAACCAAGAGCCTCAGCAGCAAGATACATTCGTTGGCCAATCGCGCCCGCCTCGAAATGCACGTACCGATATCCGCGATCGCCATGGAGCCGCGCAGCATTCTCAAAATCCCCGATCATAGAAAATGCCACACAAGCGTTACCGGCGAGGTCTTGTCCTAAGCTGAGGGCCGCCGCTACCAGGCGTTGGTCCCCTTCCCTGATTTTCTCCAGCTCAGCATGCTCCGGCCAGTAGCGGTAAATACCTGGCACCAAACCATCGACACGATGGAGGTAAAGGTAAAGATGGACGAAACGAGTTGTGGCGAAATCGGCGAACAGAGGTTCCTTTGTGCTTGAGAGAAGCGCCGCGAGCTGCGAGAGGGAGATAGATTCGCTCCCACCTCGAAAGTCTAGAGCGGAACGCCTGGTGCGGACGACGTCTCCGAAGCTGCGATCCGTGGTGGCGCGCGATGGCAGGCTGATTTCGCCCCGGCCGTGTAACTTTGGGTGGGCGATAGGGTGGATAACGGATTCCGTGTTGAGTTTTGTCGCCGCGTGAATTCGTTCAATCAGCGAATAGGATTCTTGCTTCTCTGACAGCCGGTTGGGCTGACCACCCAGTAAAACCGTCTCATCGGGAACTGGTATCATCTGGGGAATAGACCGCCCGTGAAGCTCCAAGATCAGCATGGGCCACTCATCATTAGACAAAAGACACGATTCGACCACACGGTCATCCCAGAAATGCCCAATCGCAAAGCTTTCGCAGCCAATGGAGCGCGCACTTAGGGCTACAGCCTGCCAGGCATGTCCAATGTCGTGCAAGCAATACCGGTAAGCCCTGTCCCGGTATTTCCAGGCCTCGCGCCAAGCAATACTGGTCAGAACGAAAATCAGCGGCGTAGGATTGTTTCGAAAGTTCAGGCCCAAATCCCCGGTGGCGCGTTGCTCTGCCATGTGCGATGAGGGGCGGTAATGATAGAGACCATCGGGCCAACCGGTCAATCCTCGCGCGCAAAAGTGGAATTCGGTCGGATGGAGATTTCCGGAAGAAGGATTCACGCGCAGAGCGTAAACAGCTCCGGTAGACGCCACTCGTTTGGACGCGCTAATCGATGCCGAATAGAACATCAACTGCGAAAGGAATTCCGCCCCGCCCTGAACGGGAGTATTTCCTGTTTTCCCATCGAGCACTTCAAAGGCTGAAATCTTCGGACTCGCCGGGTCGGCCGGCAAATCCAGTACGGGGACGCCCTCATAATGCCGAAATGGATTGGGCATGTTGGCGAAGTCGAGATAGTGCCGGGTCCGCTGAAGCGACTCGTTAGTGTGCTTCGTCAATTTATGGTATTCACGCCAATCCATGAAGTATGAATCCCGAAGCTGCCGCGCAAGCAATATTGGCATTCGGGTTGAGGCTGATTATAACTGCCGGCGGGATGCTGCGGGACTGTCGAGAAGTAACGCCGGTCAAAATCCTCGGTAAATAGGTAAAATGGAAAGGGCAGCCCGCTCGAAAGCTGCCCGATTGCAAAGTCAGAATTTCGTCAAATCCTGCCAAGCGGGTTGCAACTGCGAAGCAACATAGCGCACGCACGGATCTTCTGTCTGTCCAAAATTGGACAGTCCGCCATTACCGTTCAACGGCCAGTTTTGTTGCCAGGCGGATTGAATTCCGCGATTAGTTCCTTCTCGCGCAGTTTCCGCCGCTCTTCGGTCGCGCTGTCCTCGGCGAAGAAATGCGTGACGCCTGTAATCGGAAGATGGTCGTATTGCTCAAGATGACGCTTCTTCAAGTCACTGGTTTGTCCCACAAACAGGAGATGTGCTCATTTGGACAGTCTCCACTCGAGAATGTTTTTATCCTAGAGGTGTACGGAGGAAACCTCGTTCGGCTCGCGGAGCGATCGGCGCCTTTATGCCTGCACATCCTCATTTTCTTTCTGTCCGCAGCTCGCTGGCGGGCATTTGGACGTTCATGAAAAAGTTCCTAGGTATGGAGCCACGCGAAAGGGAATTCGCAGCACAGCGAATGTGTCCATTCTGTGGGCTCATCACGCTGCGACGGAAACGATATTGCCTGGAGTGCGGCAAATCTCTCAAACCAGTGTAGAAATCGAAAGCGGCGCAGGATCGGCAGATGGCCGTAGATTGGCCGCATCGAATAGCGGGGCACAAGAAGGCACACGGACAACCCTTAATCGCTAGGCGGCTCGTCGAGTGCGGGCTCGCTTTTCTGCTCTGTCCATGACTGGGCCAGGGAAGCAAAGAAAGCCGCGATACAAACCGCGTCCAAAACCAGAAATGTAGTGCGAGAAAGCCTGAGAAGGGCGAAAGGATTGAAGAGCACGGCAATCGCTGTGAATCCGGCTGCCCAAAAGTACTTCCGACCGTACGCGGCTATGGCTATAAGCACAACCGCACCCAGATAAACGGCGAGTGAAAACAGCTCCATGTAACCTCCCTCTTGCACCGACCATGTGAGGCCTTTTGAAGCGAACCACCAACTGAACATCAAAAACAATGCACCTATAGAAACCAGTTTTAACGCTTTCGGATTCATAGAAGTCTCCCGTAACTCGTCGGCTTTCCAATTCTCATTGCTCTACCTATCGCTTCGGCTCTTGAGCCCTCTCCGTCGGTCGTTTTGTTTGATCTCGTGTTGACAACACCAGTCGTTCCACGTCCCCAGACTCACAAAGAACCCTCACTGTTGAGTGCGAAAGTGGAATGAAGGCCCGATCGCATCGTCGGGCCTCCGGTTTTCTTGGTTGAGTCCGAACGACTACCTTGCCATAGCGACGGTTTTGGCTTTCCCTAACTCGGGGACGACGCCCAGCTGCTGCATCAGGGCCAGAGCGTCCCAGTTGATCCAACCTTCGGCCATCTTTCCGCCCACGAACCGGACGATGCTTACTCCGGATATGGCGAATTGCTTCCCGGTTGGCGCAATCCCGTTGAGATCGCCCTTATGGGCGCCGCGACAAGTCCAGCGTGCTACGACTGTCTCGCCCTCGGCAATCGTGTCCTCGATCGTTAGTCGGAGGTCGGAGAACGCCGTTCGGTACAGCGTCACTCTCTTCTTCTCACTCTCGGGGCCGCGCCCAACATCGGGCGTCGCGGTATCGTGGTGAGTGTAGGTCGGAGCGATAAGTTCGTCTGCGACCGCCATATTGCCCTTGTTCCAAAGCTCATCAAATAATCGGCGCACGTTCGTTTTGTTTTGTTCTGACATGGTAATTCTCCTTTTTAAGAAATCCAACTTTCCCTCTCGCATGGAGCGCGAGAGGCGCTTGTGTAGTGGGCCTGGAACCGCTGGCGTCTTGAGTGTGCCTGTACGTCGAACAGGAGGGAGGGCCCCGCACGAGCCGTTAGAAAAGAACCCAATAGGTTCTGCACTCTTGCGCTCGATGTGGAACTTGGCCTTAACGAAACTGGACTAAGAAGCGGAGTTTCGCCTCTAACAGCGAAAGCTCGATGTGAGCTTGTCCCTCGCAGGCGTGGATGTCAAGGACAATCGCAGGATCTTTTCTGCATTAAGCCGAGGGAACGTCTGTTTCCTGACCTTCACGCCGGTAACCAGCGCTCGGATTTACGCAGAAAGCTTTACTCACCGCGAAACGTGTTCTTAGGAGGGGCCTGCGACACTTCAACGGTCAGGTCAAAGGTGTCGCAGGCAGAGGTGAGTTCTTTCGATTTCGATTGGATCCACAGTACCCCCGCCCCGAGGTGGCTTCTGTACACAATCGAACAGGTCAAAATTCAACGGTCGAATCCTCGATTTCTTCCAAGATTGGGCATTGGAGGCCGCGGCAGGCCCGCCAAGCGTGTAAGGGCTTCTCTCTGCCGGTTTTCAACGCAATTGGTTGCCATGGTAGATGTCCACAATTGGACAGACATCGCCTGATGCCCGGTCTATCATCACCACGCAAGATTTAGGCTTCTGGCGGCTCATCGATGGAGCCATGACGGATCCGGCGACGCCAGCCAAGGCAGCTATGTCACAACTGGCTCAAAACGAACCTCGGCTTTTTGGGGGAAGTGTGCGCCCGGAGAGTTCCTCTCCCCACCGACAGCGTTCCCTCCGTGTCCTTTTTCTTCACCGTGGGGCAGAGGTGATTGCCAGTTGTCTTCGAGAACTGGAGAAAGGACAATTCACGGTCAGCTCCGATACTGCGTTGAGCTTGGCACACTGTGCGGAACAGCTGCGTTGCCACACCTATGATGTCATCGTCGTTCAGCATCCCGATCCAGACTGCGAAACGTCGAAGGCCTTGCCTCTCCTTCACCAGACTGGGCAAGAGATCCCCGTCGTTTTTGTGACGACTGGACTAAGTGGTGAATACGTCGCGGCGCTGACGGCTCAAGATGCTTTCGACTACGTGCAAACAGAACATATCTCTCAGTTGCCCATGGTTGTCCGCCGGGCATTGAATAACAAGACTCTGCGCGAGGAATTAGAAGAAGCGCGAACAGCACTGAAGCATTCGCGATCGCTCTATCGCGCGCTGGTGGACAATCCCATGTATGGAATCTACCTGAATAACGCGGAAGGTGTATTGCTCGACGTGAATCCGACACTGGTAACGATGCTTGGCTACACGTCCAAACAGCAACTCTTGGCAGCCAATCAAGAGTCTGCGATCTTTCCCAATCTGTGCCAGAGGTCACTTTTTGCGCCAAGTCCCCAAGAAACAAAGGAAATCGAGCCTGTCGAAGTCGATTGGAAGCGCCTGGATGGCACGATTTTGAAAGCTAGGTTGAGCGGCCGGAACGTTCACGACGACAACGGGAATTTTGCCGGCCAGGAAGTAATCGCCATTGATATTACGGAGCAGCGGTTGCTCGAAGCGCAATTACGCCATCAAGCATCGAGCGATTCGCTGACCGGCTTGGCGAACCATCGCAGGCTTTTCGAAGTGCTGCATTCAGAGATCTGCCGCTCCAAGCGTACCGAGCGCGAATTCTCGCTTCTCTTGCTGGACCTTGATGAACTGAAACAGATCAACGATCGGTTTGGGCATTTGGCGGGGAACCGGGCACTCTGCAGGCTGGCTCAGATCCTGACGGACTGTTCCCGGTCAGTTGACACGGCCGCACGGCACGGTGGGGATGAGTTTGCCGTGGTCCTGCCGGAGACTGGCCCGGCGGCCGCCGCGTTGGTAGCAGCGCGAATCTGCGATCTGCTTGCTAAAGATACCGAAGATCCAGTTCTCTCGGTCAGCTTTGGAGTTGCCAGTTATCCGTGCGATGCGGATACTGTGGGAACCCTGCTGTACGCGGCGGACACGGCGCTCTATGCAATGAAATCGAAGAGGCCTATTCTCGTCAAAGCAGCTCACGCCACTTTTTCATCAAAAACAGATTGATCCCCCAGTCACACCGGCACCGGGAATGAAAGGCCGCGCGTTACCTCAGTCGTGGAGCACAACACTCAGCAGAGAGGTGTTGATCTGAAGGCCGCCATTGTACTTGATGAAGCCCAGTTTTCTGAACTTGTTCATGAAAAAATTGACCCGGGATCGCGTGGTGCCAATCGTCTCGGCCAACATCTCCTGCGATATTTTGGGAAGCACTCCATGGGGCTGGTCGTCTTTGCCGTAGCGCGCGAGCAGTAGAAGGGCCCGAGCCAGGCGCTTCTCGCTGGAATTAAAGAGTTGATCGACCAGGTCCTCTTCGACTCGAATGTTGCGAGTTAGCATGTGGGAGATAAAGAGGTCGGAGAATGTATGTTCGGTGCGGAGCACCCGCATCATTTCGTCTTTATCAATGGCCAAGATGAATGTCGGCACGATGGCTGTAGCGGTTGCCATGCAAACCGACTGACCCGCCAGGCATCCCTCGCCGAAAAAATCGCGCGGGCCGAGCACCGCCACCACCGCCTCCTTACCATTTTCATTGATAACGGACAGTCTGACGCCGCCCTCTTGGATGTACTTTACGCTTCTCGCCGGATCGCCTTGACAGTAGATCTTCTCGGCGCGCCGAAACTTCAGAAGTCGGCGGGTCGCGCCGGCCGTATCAAGGAAAACCTGCAAATCGAAAGTGGACTTCTTTGTAGGAGTCGGTTGGGTCTTTTTTGCGCTGGCTCTAGGCATACTTGATTCCCGACGTGACCGAATAAGTCCAGTTAGGTTACCAGTTCAAGTATTTCCAAGAACTACGCCTATTATATCACTGCTGGCGTCCTGCCGAGGAATCCGACTGCAACGCACAGCCAGCAAACATCCCTGGGCAGACATGTACACAAGTGAACAGACATGCGTCTTTGTAAAGGTGAGGATTGACTCGTTGTAAAAGGCTGTTTTGTTGGACGGCCCATCCCCGAAGCTTCTTCCCCGCGACGGTCATAAGCGTCAAGGATATCGAACGACAATTTAATCGAAGGCCTCGACGGAACAGTTCGGGCCAATCTGAAAGTGTCTCGCAACATCGAAAGAAAGGAACAAAGAGCATGCCTCTCATTCAAATTCTATTAGCCCTGATCGTCGTGGGCGTCCTCCTGTGGTTGGTGAATCGTTTCATCCCTATGCAGGGCAGCATCAAGTCGATTTTAAACGGGGTCGTCGTCATCGCCGTAGTGCTATGGCTCCTGAACATTTTTGGGCTATTTCATTCTCTCGCGCATATACGCGTCGGAACGTAAATGAGCAGCTGCGTCGACAGTCGCGATTCGCGGGGATCAACGATTGTCCATCGACCAGAACCAGCACGGCTTTTGCCTTGAGGATAGCGGTCAAGGATATTCGGTGGGGGAGACGACATGATGAGATCCATTGGAATATTTGGTACCACAGCGCTGTTTTTGCTTCTGGGATTTGGCCCCACGGCAAACGCACGCCGCCAGGACAAACCAGAAGACAAGCCCAGGCCTACGAAGGAAGAGGCGGCTAAGCCCGAAAAACAGCAACCAGAGGCAAAGGCCCCGAAGCAGGAACAGCAAGCGAAGCCAGAGAAACAGCAGCAACAGCAGACCAAAGCTCCGAAACAGGAGCAACCAGCTAAGTCCGACAAGCAACAGCAGACCCAGGGTCAGCAGGAGCAGCGACAGAAACAACAACAGGAACAAGCCAAGTCCAACAAACAGCAGACCCAGCACAGCCAGCAGCAAGTCAAGGCGCAGCAAGAACAACCTAGTCGCAAAGCCACATCCTCCAACGGTCCTCAGCGCACTCAGGAGGAAACGGCTACACAACAGGCACAGCCTGAGCTGCGTCTGACTTCCAGAGGCAGTGGACGAATTCCCGACGAACGGTTTCGTTCACACTTTGGCCGCGGGCATGAGTTCCGCATGGGCAACCCCGTTATGGTCGACGGGTATTCTCGCTTCCAATACGGCGGCTATTGGTTTGGTTACGTCCAACGTTGGCCCACTGGCTGGTTCTACACCGACCAGTTCTACATCGATTACGTCGATGGAGGTTATTACATGTACGACCCGTATTATCCCGGCTCTCGCTTTGCGATCACGGTCGTGATCTAGCGCTGGGACTGCGGGCTCATCGAAGAACACTCCGTCCCGGCGCGGACAAGGGGTTCCAAGTCCAGGGAACCCACGGGGACGGAGACGGTGTGACATGCAGAACAGAATTCTTGCCTCGCTGGTCACATAGCCGTGAGTGGGTTATGTCCCGACACGGGCGGCCTAGGACTCGTTCTTCTCGCAGTTATCGTCGTTGTCCTTGTCGGTCGTCGTCAGGCTGTTAATGGCTGCCCGTTTTGTGACGGATTGTTTGTGATGGGTTTCACCTGGCGGCGAATTAGGGCGATCGATTTAAGCGTCTCTTCGTCAGGATGTGACTGCCAGATTGGAGGTACGTGATGGATGAATCCAAACGACATGCGGTGAAGTTTCTGGAGAAGGAAATCAAAACGTACACGGCTTTGTCGCTATTCCTGTCGAAACAGGGCATCAGACAACATGTGCGCGTGGGCGCGTCGACGGTTATGATCTGCCCCCTGTTCTACAAAGCGCGAATGAGGGAGGCGCAGAAACTCGTAAGCGAGCTTCGAAAAACAGATTAAAGTCCGATTGTGTGCTCAAGTGAACAGACAGCCGATTTCAGACCGCCTAGTATGAGTTAATCCGAAAACATCGCAGATGATTTCCGGACGCGGCACAAGCGCTCTAGGTACCGGTCTCTTGTGAGAATGGATATACAATGCTCTGGACAATCTTCGTCGTTCTTTGCGTCCTTTGGATTCTCGGCATGGTCACCTCTTATACCATGGGCGGGCTCATCCACGTTCTCCTGATCGTGGCTTTGGCCATATTCGTAATTAACCTAATCCAAGGCCGGAGGCGCTCAGTTTAGCCGCCGGAGCGATGGATATGAAGCCTTTCATTTGGGGTGGCATTCTCTTTATTGTTCTCGGCAGTTTTGCCCTCGTCTACCAGGGATTCAACTATACCCATCAGGAAAAGGTTCTGGATGTCGGGCCGATCCACGCCACCGCAGATAAGCACGAGCATGTTTATATTTCGCCGCTGCTCGGCGGGCTGGCGTTGGTCGGTGGAATCGCTATGCTAACCCTTGGAATCCGGCAGAAATCTTAGTGCGCTATCAGGAAAGTGTCCCGCCTGAGAGTCGGGTAACGCATAGCCCTCTCGTGATGTAGGTGAGTTGAAAGATCTTCAACCACGAATGTTTGATAAAACTAAATCGAAAAGAAGTCCAGGCCGTGGAGGTCTGTTATGAAGAATTACCTGGTTGCCGCAGTATGTCTTACGCTCGCAGCGGGGGCGGTTTCTGCTCAAGACTTGAACAAAGAGCAAAAACGACTTGAGGAAAGTGGAGTGGTTTTGCGGGAAGTGCTTAACATCCCCGACAACGTTCCTCATGACCTCCTGGAAAAGGCGGAATGTGTCATCGTTTTTCCGTCCTTGATGAAGGCGGCATTTGTGGTTGGCGCGGAATATGGGCGCGGAGCCATGGTTTGCCGCACCGGCGAGAAATTTCGGGGGGCGTGGGGAGCTCCGGCTATGTATGCGCTGGAAGGCGGAAGTTTCGGCTTCCAGATCGGGGCCGAAGCCACGGATTTGATCCTGCTGGTGATGAATGACAGGGGGATGGAATCGATTCTCAGCAGCAAGGTCAAATTGGGGGCAGACGCCTCAGTTGCCGCAGGCCCCGTGGGCCGTGATGCTTCGGCAGATACCGACGCCTGGATGCGTGCCGAGATCCTCAGCTACTCGCGTTCCCGCGGTCTGTTTGCCGGTGTCTCCGTTGCAGGGACCACGCTTCGCCCCGACGATGACGCCAGCGAAAAGGTCTATGGACACGCCATTAAGGCTAAGGACATTGTAAGAGGCGAGAAGATGACAGTGCCTCCAGCTGGTATCGAGCTCGTCAATGTTCTGCAAAAGAGCGCGCCGCTTAACGAATCGAAGGAAGCCGCTTCGATTAAGTAATTGGGATAATAGCTTGCCGGGATACGAATACCCCGGCAAGCTGCCAATTTCTCAGAAAATAATACCTTTTTTGTCTTGGAGCTTTGCCATTGGGTGTCGGATCTTGACGGATTCTCCCGCGACTTGCCCAAACTCTGTTGGAAATTAGTGGCCGGGCACGCGCCAGGGAGGCGTTCGCCCTGCTCCGGACTCGAAGGGCGCATCTCCGTGCTGTTCCGCGGTCGTGGCATGAAGCGTTGTCTTGCGGAAGGGCGCCAGCGCTTTGAGCAGGAGATTTGTTACTCGTGCAGTACGACGGTGAGCAATGATTTGTTGACCTTGATTTTGCCGTTGTATTCGATGAAACCTAGCTTGCGGAATTTGTTCATGAAGAAGTTCACGCGCGAACGCGTGGTTCCCACCATGCTCGCCAGGGTTTCCTGGGAAACCTTTGGTAGGATTCGGTCGGGTTGTTCCTGTTTCCCATAGCGCGCCAGAAGGAGGAGCGTACGCGCCAGGCGCTTTTCGCTGGAGTTGAAGAGTTGGTCGATCAAATCCTCTTCGACCCGGATGTTGTGCGCCAGCATGTACGCGATGAAATGATCGGATAACTGATGCTGATCGTGGAGTACGCGCAACAGCTCATCTTTATGAATGACAAGCAGGGTAGTCGGGGTAACCGCTGTTGTGGTGCCCATCCGGAGTGTCTGACCCGCCATGCAGCCCTCGCCGAAGAAGTCCGTCGGACCAAACATCGCAATGACAGCCTCCTTTCCCGAGCCATTCACGACGGACAATTTCACGCCGCCCTTCTGGACGTACATCACGGTTTCTGCAGCATCCCCTTGGGAATAAATAGATTCGTTTCGACGATATTCAGTAACTTTTCTGGCCACCCCGGCGGTGTCGAGAAAATCTTGCGCGTTGAAAGAGTCAGATTTTTGGTTGTTCGAGGGTTTCCGTGATTTGATTTTCATGTTGAAACACCGTTTAGACGCGGGACCTCCGCGGCAAGGTTGATGCTATCAAGAGGGCTTTCGCAAAACTGTCCAAAACAGGACAGCGCGGAACCTTCAGAATCCCTAGGATGTGGAACGGGACGGCGGGACAGAGCGACATTGCCCGTCTGGGCGGTCGGGGCGATGTCTGTCATCTCACCGTCCCACTCATCAGGAACCTTGGGAAACCCTTACCCGTCCGAGCGGAGCAAAACTGAGGGATTTGTGAATCGATTACGAGGCAGCCACCGTTTGTCGCGGTTCTCTTGGCTGCTGCTGGGATTAGGTTTGTACTCCTACCGTGTGCGGGAACTTTTTGTTTGCTGGATGTTCTTCATTGGGGTGCTTGTTGCGCTAGGTTTGGTGATTATCGGAGGCGTACTCGCGTGGCGCGGTGGAAAATGCGCTTTTCATTGGGCCCGCCTATGGGCGCCGATAGCATTCCCGATCCTGTCGGATCCCGTTGAACTTCGCCTGGAGCCCGCGCCAGAGGATAGAAGATGGAAATGACCCAGATCCGCCGATCCCACTCCAAGAGATTTGCCTAAGACTGTACAAAAGAGGACAGCGAGGAGTACAGATAGTCTTTAAGATCGGGTTGAATGGAAGGAAAGAGGGTTTTATGTTTGTCCGCAAAGTGAACACGCTTCTAAAGCCAAACAGCATTTCGAAATTCAGCCTCGTGATGGAGCAAGAGGTGATTCCAATGTTGCGTAAACAAACTGGATTCCAGGATGAACTCACGTTTTTTGCACCCAGTGAAGACGCTGTGACCAGCATTAGTTTGTGGGACAAAGCCTCGAACGCCGAAGTCTATAGCCGTGCAACGTATCCTGCAGTTCTAACTAAGCTGGCGGGTATTATCGAAGGAACCCCCAACGTCGACAGCTACGAAGTTGTGAATTCCACCTTCCATAAAATCGCCGCTGCTGCGGCCGCGTAACAGCTGAATAGTTGGTCTCCGGGGAGTCCCCGCCGGGGTGTCTTCAGATCGATCGAAAAAAAAATGTCAGCCAAAAACACATCTGGAACCGTACTAATCCGAGACAACACGCTTTTGCCCGCGGGCTTAGCACTTGAGCGTGAAGCTTTCTTGCCCGGTTGGAGAATCGTCCGGAACATCAGCGCATACGAACTAGGTCGAAAAATCCAGGAAGCGCATTGGAACTTCTTCTATCTGGCCGGGGCAAAAAAGGCAATCGTCTTTGGCCGCGAACAGCCAGGAGCCCTGCGCAGGGCAGTCAGGCAGATCCTTGCGAAGCGACAGGGACAGACCTGTAACTCGCTGGAAATCACCAATGTCACGTCGAAAAGTGTTCTCGGTATTCCGTTTTTGAGTGTCTCAGCCAATTCCCGGCACATACAGGAAAGCCTCTATCTGGTCCCGGAGGAAGGGCCACCGGGAGTTCCTGCTGGGGCTACGCCGACGGTCACCCTGGAAAGCAAGGGGCGACCACCTCTCACGGAAGTACACACAAGAGAACACCGGGTTCAAGTTTCAAGCCTTTAAGGTTTCGTTCGTCGGAGATAGAAAATGAAAACCATTCGCAGTGCCGTTCTTTGTCTCGCCGCCTTGCTTATTACTGCCTCTTTGCTTCACGGACAGGATCTTTCCAAGTATCGTGGCTTTTCCCTCGGAACCAGCGTGGCCAGCGTTTTGAAGCTGAGCGACATGAAGCTGGCAGACGTGAAGACCATTCACGCTCGACCGATGCTGATCCAGGAACTTATCTGGTGGCCGCCGAACACTCCCGGACATACTTCTCAGTATGACAGCGTGGAGCAAGTCCTTTTCGCATTCTCAAATGGCGAACTCTACAAGATTTCCGTGACTTACTCTCGGAGTTCCACCGAAGCGCTTACCGCCCCGGATATGGTGAGCTCCATTTCGGAGAAATACGGTCCGGCGACTAGTGTTGAGTCGGAAGTCGACCCCGCCCTCAAGGAGCTTTATAACTTGAAGCCAGGTCCTATCGCGTCGTGGAACGATTCCCAGTATTCCCTCGATCTTGTGCGTGTTTTCAGCGAACGATTTGGGCTCGCCATTTATTCCAAGCAACTCAATGCGGAAGTCGAACTTGCCACCGCGGAAGCTGTGAAATTGGAGGAACTGGAGCGCCCGGAAAAAGAAGCCGGCGAGAGGAAAAAGGAAGCGGCCGATCTGGAAGTGACGCGAGAGAAGAACCAACAAAGTTTTCGCCCATAGTGCCGCACTTGCTGCGGACAGTAAAGGTTGACTGTGTTGGATTTTGCAATATGCCGAATGGAGGTCAAGAAAATGCCACTGAACATCACTCCTCTTCATGACCGCGTCATCGTGCGCAGGTTGGAAGAAAAGGAAACCGCGAAGGGCGGGATCATTATCCCCGATAGCGCTAAAGAGAAACCGCACGAGGGCGAAGTAATCGCCATCGGCGCTGGCAAGGTGGAAAAGGGTCGTCGTGTACCCCTCGACGTCAAGGTCGGCGACCGGATCCTATTTGGCAAATACACTGGCAATGACATCAAGATCGGCGATCAGGAATACCTAATTCTCCGCGAGGAAGAAATCCTTGCGAAAGTTGGCCGGATCGCCAAGGCCGCATCGGGCAAGAAGTAGGTACCGCGGGCAACACGAAGATTTCGTACGGGCAGAAGTTTCGAAGCACCCGGGAGGGTGAAGTCTCATGGCAAAACAAATTGTAACAGGCGAAAATTCACGTCAAGCGATTTTGCGCGGCGTCAACATTCTAGCGGACGCGGTAAAAATCACCCTCGGCCCGAAGGGGCGCAACGCGGTAATCGAGAAGAAGTTCGGGGCGCCCATCATCACAAAAGATGGCGTAACCGTGGCCAAGGAGATCGATCTCCAGAATCCGCTCGAGAATATGGGCGCGCAAATGGTGCGCGAAGTCGCCTCCAAAACCTCCGATGTCGCCGGCGACGGCACCACCACCGCGACCGTGCTCGCCCAGGCCATCTTCCGCGAAGGTGTGCGCACGGTCGCCGCGGGTGCCAGTCCCATGGCCCTCAAGCGGGGCATTGACAAGGCGGTGGAAGTTGCCGTGGACGAAATCAAGCGCCTCTCTCGCGAAGTAAAGGGCGAAATGATCGCGCAGGTCGGCTCCATCAGCGCCAACACCGACAAACAGGTTGGCAACATCATTGCTGAGGCAATGAAGAAAGTCGGCAAGGATGGTGTCATTACCATCGAGGAATCCAAAACCATGGATACCACCCTTGAAATCGTCGAGGGTATGCAATTCGACCGCGGTTACCTCTCACCGTACTTCGTCACGGATCCAGAGCGCATGGAATGCGTTCTTGAGGACGTTCGCATCCTGATTCACGAAAAGAAGATTAGCTCGATGAAAGATCTGCTTCCTTTGCTAGAGCAGACCGCCAAAATGGGCAAGCCGCTCCTGATCATTGCTGAGGACGTGGAAGGTGAAGCCCTTGCCACGCTCGTGGTGAACAAACTCCGCGGCACCTTGCAGTGCTCCGCCGTGAAAGCCCCTGGCTTCGGCGATCGCCGCAAGGCCATGCTCGAAGACATCGCCACTCTCACCGGTGGGAAAGCCATTACCGAAGACCTCGGCCTCAAACTGGAGAACGTCAAAGTCGAAGAACTCGGCAGCGCCAAAAGGGTGACCATTGACAAGGACAACACCACCATCGTCGCCGGTGCCGGTAAGACCAGCGAAATTGAAGGCCGCATCAGGCAACTCCGCATGCAGATCGAGGAAACTACCTCGGACTACGATAAGGAAAAGCTTCAGGAGCGTTTGGCCAAGCTCGTCGGGGGCGTCGCCATCATCAAAGTCGGTGCGGCAACCGAGACCGAATTGAAGGAGAAGAAAGCTCGCGTCGAAGACGCCATGCACGCCACCCGTGCTGCGGTCGAAGAAGGTATCGTTGCCGGCGGTGGTACCGCTCTCTTGCGCTGCTTGCCGGTTCTCGAAAAGCTCAAGCTCCACGGCGATGAAGCCATTGGGGTAAATATCGTAAAGCGCG
Organism: Candidatus Acidiferrales bacterium; assembly: GCA_963776365.1. Classification (GTDB taxonomy): domain Bacteria; phylum Acidobacteriota; class Terriglobia; order Acidiferrales; family UBA7541; genus Acidiferrum. Next base: position 25,743 of record CAVZMQ010000022.1, read on the forward strand.
CACTGGAAGAACCCACGCGACAGATTGCGCAAAACGCCGGGCACGAGGGCGCACTGATTGTCGGGCGTGTGCGCGCGTCAAAGGAGGACAACTTTGGCTTCAACGCGGAGACCGGTGAGTTTGGCGACCTGGTTGAAGCTGGCGTAATCGATCCGGCGAAGGTCACGCGCCTCGCCCTGCAGAATGCCGCATCGATTGTTTCCCTGATGCTGACAACCGAAGTTCTCATTGCCGATTACGGTTCGGAAGACAAATCGGCCGCCGCTGCAGCAGCAGGATATGGCGGCGGAATGAGCGGAACCTACTAACCGTTCGGCCCTGGCAGGCCTAGCGCGCTCCGCCTGCCAGGGGTACCAACCAGGTCCCAATATTAAGGTGGAAAGCGAATGTCATTCCCCAAGAGCACTCGGGTAGAAAGGTCAATTCTTATCGGCTCCCAGGACGATTCGAAGGCAACGGATATCTTCGGGATTCAAGACGTAATCAACATTGATCCGCCTGTCGCCGAAGAAAAATTCCTGCCCTTATGGCCCATCCATCCGCGGCCGGTACTTCCCAGCAGAATCGCGGTTGTCGGAAACTATCTGCCCCGTAAATGCGGGATCGCCACATTCACAACGGACCTCTGCGACGCGATTCATGGGGAATATGGCGCCACCGAGTTGCTCGCCTTACCGGTCAACGATACCGAAGAAGGCTACGACTACCCCGCGCGCATCCGCTTTGAACTCTCCCAGGACGATCCCGATTCCTATTGCCGAGCCGCGGAATTCTTGAATTTCAGCAACATCGATCTCGTTTGTCTGCAGCACGAGTATGGAATCTACGGCGGCCCGGCGGGTGGGCACATATTGGAACTTCTGCGCCGCTTGCACATGCCTATCGTCACCACCTTGCATACCGCGTTGCGCGATCCGAATCCCGATCAGCGCGCCGTGATGCAGGAAATTGCGACGTTGTCGGATCGCTTGATTGTCATGAGCCGCCAGTCCGCGGAAATCCTCCAGGAAGTTTTTCACGTCTGTCCAGAAAAGATTGATCTCATTCCGCACGGCATCCCCGATCTCCCGTTCACCGACCCTAATTTTTACAAGGACGCATTCGGAACCGAAGGAAAAGACGTCTTGCTCACGTTCGGTCTGCTCTCACCGAATAAGGGTATAGAAAATGTGATTCAGGCGTTGCCGAGTATCTTGGCGCATCACCCCAATGTCGTTTACATGATTTCCGGCATTACGCACCCTCACATCCTCCGCCACGACGGCCAGGACAAATACAGATTGTATTTGCAGAGCCTGGCCTCCGAACTTGGGGTTGAGGATAAGGTTATTTTCCGTAACCGCTTTGTCAGCGCTCATGAGCTTGTAGAATTGATCGGCGCCGCGGACATTTACATCACCCCATACAAAGATAAGGGACAAGTCGTTTCCGGCACGCTCGCCTACGCCCTCAGCGCGGGCAAGGCTATCATCTCCACGCCCTATTTGCATGCCATCGAATTGTTGGACGATGAGCGCGGCGTGCTGGTTCCCTTCGACGACCCGCAGGCTATTGCCGCGAAAACCATCCAACTGTTAGACCATGGCACCGCTCGGCACGCTATGCGCAAGCGTGCGTATCTGTATGCCCGGGACATGGTTTGGAACCGCGTCGCCCAGCAATACATGGGGAGTTTTGAACGTGTTTACAATGAGCGCATGCGCAGTCCGCGCGCCACATTTTCGGCTCAGAACACAGAGAAGGCCCTCGACCGGCTTCCAACGGTAAAACTGGATCATTTGCTGCGCATGACAGACCACACCGGAATCGTAGAGCACGCCATCTTCGTCGTCCCGAATTATCCGGAAGGCTACTCAACCGATGACAACGCGCGCGCGCTCATCGTCGCCATCCTCCTCGAGGAGTTTGGGAGTACTGCCCCATTGGGTTCGCTTGACCTGGCCTCCCGTTATCTTGCTTTTTTGTGGTTGGCTTTCGACCCAACCACGAAGAGGTTCAGGAATTGCCTCAGCTATGAGCGCCAGTGGCAGGAACCGGAAGGTTCGGAAGACAGCCACGGGCGCGCCTTATGGGGGTTGGGCACCGTCTTGGGCAGAACGAAGGACGCCGGACTCAGGGGCGCGGCCGGCCGCTTGTTTGAATTGGCTGTTCCCGCGTCCGTCGAATTCAAAAGTCCACGCGCCTGCGCTTTCGCCTTGCTCGGCATCGAGGAATATCTCGAGTCCTTCCCCGGGGATCGCGCCGCTCTCAACGCGGCAGACGCGCTCGCAAATCGTTTGCTCAATTCCTACCGAGCACACCGCTCGGCTGACTGGAAGTGGTTTGAGAGCGGTCTTGCCTATTCCAACGCTCGATTGCCACAGGCATTGATTCGCGCAGGAATCCGCAGCGCAAACATCGAAATGGTTTCGGCGGGTCTCGAAGCCTTGGAGTGGCTCGCGATGATCCAGCGATGCGAACTGAAAGGGCACTTCGTTCCCATTGGCTCTCACGGTTTCTATTCGAAGAATACACAAAAAGCCCGCTTCGACCAGCAGCCCGTGGAAGCTTGCGCCACGGTTTCCGCCTCCCTCCAGGCCTATCGAGCAACGGGCCAGAGTCGCTGGCGCAAAGAGGCATGGACCGCCTTCAATTGGTTCCTGGGCGATAACGACCTCCAAATCGCCTTATGTGATCCTACCACCGGCGGCTGCCGGGACGGCCTGCATCCCGATCGCGCCAATGAAAACCAGGGAGCCGAGTCCACCCTGTCTTTCCTGATGGCGCTACTGGAAATGCGCAAGTTGGAAGAAGCCAGTGGCAAGGAAAACATTCTTTAATCGCCATGGCGCGATACTTTATAAATTCACAACATTATGGAAAAGGTCCTTCAATGACTGCTACAAGAATTTTGGTGAATCCTACGGACGCGCGATACGAGAGTCTCTTCCATCGCCACTCCGCCAATCCCATTCTCAGCGGAAAGGATTGGCCGTATTCTATGAACAGCGTTTTTAATGCCGGAGCTACGCTTCTTCCCGACGGCTCCACTCTCCTGCTCTGCCGCGTAGAAGATCGCCGTGGGCTCTCTCACCTGTGCGTCGCTCGTTCCGTAAATGGTGTCGATGCTTGGCAAATCGATCGGGAGCCCACCTTGCTTCCCGATCCGGAGAGATATCCCGAAGAGCTGTGGGGCATCGAGGATCCTCGTATCACTTACGTGCCGGAACTCAAGCAATATGCCGTGGCCTACACGTCCTATTCTCGAGGCGGCCCGGGGGTATCGCTCGCGCTCACGAAAGATTTTCGCGCCTTCGAACGTCTGGGCGTTGTCATGTCGCCCGACGACAAAGATGCTGCGCTTCTACCCAGAAGGATCGATGGACTCTGGGCGCTGGTGCATCGCCCGATGACACCTCTCGGCTCTCATATCTGGATTTCGTACTCCCCCGACTTGCGCCACTGGGGCAATCACAAGCTCATGCTCGAGGCGCGTCGCGGTGCGTGGTGGGATGCTAACCGCATCGGTATGTCTCCGCCGCCCATGGAGACTCCCCAAGGCTGGTTGATGATTTACCACGGCATCCGGAGGACCCCTTCGAGTTCCATCTACCGGCTTGGGCTGGCCCTTTTCGATATAGAGCATCCCGAAAAATGTCTGGTTCGCGGCGATTCCTGGATATTTGCGCCCGAAGCCGAATACGAACGTCATGGAGATGTGCAAGACGTTGTATTTCCTTGTGGCTATACATTGGGAGCCGACGGCGACACGATTAATCTCTACTATGGTGCCGCCGATTCCAGTATTGCCTTGGCGCACGGTAGCGTTCGCGCGCTTCTGGATTGGCTGGTGGTCGACGGCCATTCCGAACATGCTCACGACCGCAGGCAGCGCCACCTCTAATTCGCCCCATGCCGGTCGACCCACTAAGGAAGCGCAGTATTCGTGTCCATCGACGTTCGATTAGTCGACTTCAACACGAAGAAATTCGATCCCTTCGGTGCGTAATTCTCACTTGCGCGCCATTATGAATGTATCCGCGATTCCACGTGGCGTTGAGCATAATCCCAGCCAGCGCCATAGCGTAGGGGAACGCCACCTACGCTGAAACTCTCGCTAGGATGGCCGCTGATAGGCATCGGAATGAAGTCGCTGAACGCCGCTACGGCGCCGTCCGGACCTGCCTATATCTTCACACGCTTTCGCGTTCCGCGAGTCTACGACCACAACAACGCTAAGACTGCCATCGACTGTGGGCGATTCGTGCCTGTGAAAATTATCAAACTTCCGAAGCGATTTCCTTGTAATGCGTTGGTGTTCCAGTCGTGTCAAAGTCAAAACCACCGAACGAACTCTGCGCACACCACTTGGAGCATATCGTTTGAGTTGGCGGCGGTCGCCTCAGGTAAGGAATCTCTGCAAGCGGAAAGAAGAAAAAAACCTTTTTGTGGCCTTTTGCGTGCATACTGGTTGCTGCTGGGAAGGGCAAATACATATTTCAACTTCATCTACTTCGCTCTCCGCTCGAACTGGCTCCTGTACCTCGCTTCATCGGCAAAGAAATATGACGAGTCTCCTAGCTTCAGAAGTGCCGTAGCCACGATACTTCTCCGAGACTGAGTCGGTGACCGGCAGTTTTTCTCGTCGGCGTACCCAACACGCGAAGCATTAACAGACCGCGCACTCTGCCACGGTCGGAAAAGGGCCATCACCGGTGTACACGTCGGAAATTGTTCAAGCATGGGGCAAGATTCTGAAGGGCGGAAAGCCCTCGCTTTCGATCGAAATTACCAAGGAATGCCCATTGAAATGCCCCGGATGTTACGCGTACGACGACGCCCATCTCGGCGGCGGACAGACTCTGCGCGAGCTAAATGATCGAAGGGGCCAAGCTCTCGTGGATGGAGTGCTTGAAGTCGTCGATCGCCTCAAGCCCCTGCACTTGTCGATCGTTGGTGGCGACCCCCTGGTCCGTTATCGTGAATTGGAGTTGATGATTCCACAGCTGGTGGCGCGCGGAGTCCACGTGCAGATTGTAACCAGCGCGTTCCGAACCATGGGTCCCACGTGGCCGAAACTGGAGCGGTTGCACATCGTCGTGTCCATCGACGGTCTGCAACCCGAGCACGATGCCCGGCGCGCCCCAGCAACCTACGACCGCATTCTTCGAAACATCGCAGGCCAAAAAGTCACGATCCATTGCACGGTCACCGGTCAAATGATGAAGCGACCAGGCTACCTGGGCGAGTTCCTGGAATTCTGGACACCGCGTCCCGAGATCAAGAAAGTATGGTTCAGCCTGTTCACGCCTCAGGTCGGTGATCAGATGCCAGAAATCCTGAGTTCGGACGAGCGGCAGCGGGCAATCACAGAGATGGTACGGTTGCGAAGGCAATATGCAAAGTTGGACATGCCGGAGGCGGTGATTCGGCAATTTGCTTCACCACCGCAGAGTCCCCAGGATTGCGTATTCGCGCGGACAACGCAGACGTTATCAGCGGACCTGGAGACAAAGATCACTCCATGCCAGTTCGGCGGGAACCCGGATTGCTCGTCGTGCGGATGCATTGCATCGATGGGCTTGGCATCCATTGCGGCACATAAATTGGGGGGAATACTCACCGTCGGGATGATATTCAAAGCCTCCATCAAGATCGGCGAAACACGTGCGAGATTGAGAGAGCACCCCGGGCAGAAATATCAAACCAAGGACCCGTTGCCAATACTGCAGATAGAAGAGGCAGCTTGCGGCAGCCTGGAGCAAAGGACGAAGTAGAATCTTGAAGAGCCATCCGAATCTGGTTCCTTTGCGACTCGAAAGAGAGCTCGCTGGCCTTCGCGAGCTATCCGCTCGGGCTGGAAATGATCCGTTGCTTGTGCAAGCAAGCAACGGCAACACGTCGATCAAATTGGAAGGAGTCCTCTGGATCAAGGGGTCCGGCAAATGGCTGGCCCGGGCAAACCAGGAAGAAATCCTCATCCCGGTTGACCTGGCGGAAGCAAGGGAGGCCGTGGAGCAAACGGAGGAAATTGCGGAACAGCAGGTTTCAAGGAACCGGATGCGCCCTTCCATTGAAACAGCAATGCACGCGGTGCTCCCTCATCGTGTCGTTATACACGTGCACTCGGTCAACACGATTGCGTGGGCAATCCGGCTAGATGGGCTCGACGAACTCACGGCACGGCTTCGTGGTCTGCACTGGCAATGGATTCCTTATGCCGCATCGGGTATTCCGCTGGCCCGGGAAATCGAAATGGCAGTGGCCAGGGCTAAAAACACCAACGTATTCATACTAGCGAATCATGGATTGGTCGTTTGCGGGCAGGATTGTACCGCCGCTGAAGAGTTGCTGTGGGAGGTCGAACGTCGCCTCGTGATTCCTCCGCGGTCGTTCCCGATGTCTGACAGAGCCGTGCTCGGAAACATTGCGCGATTCTCCGGTTGGCAATATCCCGATTTCGATCCTTTGCACGCACTCGGCACCGACGAGGAGGCGCTCAAAATTTTGACAGGCGGCGTGCTGTATCCGTGCCAGGCCATTTTCCTGCGCGAGATGCTTGTGCTGCCGCCTACAATTTTCGGGTCGAGATTGACTGCTCGTTTGACGCGCGGCGAACGACCTCCCTCATTTGTCGTGGTCGAAAGAGGCGGGGTTATGCTGAACGAGAATATGACGGGCGCAGAACGCGCCAATTTGATTGGCTTGGTGGGGGTCATACGCAGAACCAAAGAATCCGCGCGACTACGCTACCTGACGAGAGAAGAAGTACAGAGGGTGCTCAACGAGGGCGCGCGTGGATACAGAGACGAGGCGGAGACGGAGGCAAGGGCAGATTCCGCGACGACACCGACATTCGACGAGGAACACGAAGCCGCGTTCCATCGCAATACGTGCTTCTCATAGTAGTGGGCCAGCTGCGATAAATCTCGTGACCCGCCCCCCCGGTTTTTGATCCAGTCATAAGTAAACGCTCTCGGGTTCTTGCACATCAGCGGCAAAAGGTTGAGGCAATATGCTCCCCGGGGCTCTGGATGAGCCTGATCCAATATCTCCGCAGGGACCGTCAGAAACCCGAGCCATCGGTCGGCTTTCCCCACCAACGAACCTCACTTCCCGGCAACTCCAAGTGCTCCGGCTAGTGGCCGAAAGTCTAATAAGGAAATACAGCAAATTTAAACCTGTCGCCATTCACAGTGAAAAACCACCTTCGATGGGTGCTGCGCCAAGTGGAAGCGGCGAGCCGGCACGATGCAGTGGATGCGCTGCGCGCCTCGGGCCAACTGATTACCTGATCCAAAAAGGCGACCATAGCGGTCGAGGACGGGACGAAATTGCGTCAAAACGGTCCTGGTTGCGACCCTGCCTCGTTTATTTATTCATTTTTTGGCCGGTTCCACGAATCCCGTCACGCATGGCAGCGAGCGCAGAAAGCGTGCCAGGACTGAGCAACCCCGCCGAATTCTGATCGAGGTAAACGGTGGTGTTAGGATGTGTCCGCAAAATCGAAGCGGGCAGCAGAGGGCTGATCTCCCCCTCGAGGCATGTCTGAACCGCTTGAGCCTTGCGGGAATCGGGCACGACACAGACAATTTCCGTGGCTCTTAGGATTTGGCGTATAGACATGGTAATTGCTCTCTTGGGAACATCGGAAAGATTCTGAAACCATCCTTCACCGACCTGCTGACGCCGGCAAGCCTCAGCGAGGCTCACGGCAATGTAAGGCTCCTCGGTTTGGAAATCCGCGGGTGGATCGTTGAACGCTAGATGCCCATTTTCGCCGATACCAACGAACGCGATATCTACAGGGGCTTGAGAGACGGCTTCGCTGGCGTGACGGACCACTTCGACGGGATTCGCGTTACCGTTCAACAAGTGAAACTGGGTGATCCCGGTTTTGCAGATCAGCCGTTCCTCTAAGAATTTGCAGAAACTCGCAGGGTGATTCATGGGCAAACCGATATACTCGTCCAGGTGAAAGAGCTTAACGCACTTCCACTCAATGTCGGGAGTTGCCGTCAAAAAGTCGAGGAATTCCAACTGAGACGCTCCGGTCGCAGCTACAACGCGAGCACGACCACGATGAGCGATACTCGAGCGGATCGCCGCGGAGCTCTGAGCGGCTGCCGTTCTTGCGAGTGAATGCTTGTCGTCAAATATCCGGAGAATCATCTACCATGCTACCGGCTAGGCTGTCACGCAAAGGCCGCGCCATTTTTTGTTAGGCAGCTATGTGTCTTGACATCATACCAGCCAGGTGATGTTCTCATCCCGCGACGAGACTTGTTTGCATTCAGCGCCATACCGGCATACAGCCTTCGAACTGGACTGTTGAGGAGGGGAAAATGAGCCACCCGGGAGGACCGATGGACCGGAAAAAGTTTTTGGCCACATCCGCCACGCTATTTGCTGGAGGTGCAGCGTTTGCAGGTTCGGCGCTTTCCTACAGCAAGATTGCAGGCGCTAACGAGCGAATCTCGTTGTGTCACATCGGCACCGGAAGTCGAGGCCACGACCTGGATTGGATTGCATCTCAACTAAAGACCAGCCACAACGTGGAAATGGTCTGCGTCTGCGATCTGTGGAGAGTGAACCGCGAAAAGGCCATCGCCACAAATGGAAAGTATTATGGCCGGGCGCCGCGGGGATTTCAGTACGTTGAAGACGTTCTCGCACTCAAAGATGTCGATGCGGTGATTATTTCGACGCCGGAACACTCGCACTCGGTAATCCTAAAAATGGCCATAGAAGCGGATAAGGATGCCTATGTGGAAAAACCCATGGGCAATGTGCTAGATGAGGTGAAGGCCGCGCGTGACGCGGTCACAAAGCGCGGGCGAATCGTGCAAGTCGGCACGCAGCATCGTAGCGAACCGTATCCCCGAGCTGCCTACGAATTAATCCAGACGGGAGTTTTGGGAGACGTCAGCAAAGTGGAGATCGTCTGGAATTACCATGGCCCCCGCTGGCGAGGCCGCCCGGAAACGAAATTGATCCGCGAAGAAGACACCGATTGGCGTAAATGGTTGCTGACCAAGCCGTACCGTCCATTCGATCCGAAAGTTTATTGCGAATTCCGTTTGTACAAAGAATTTTCCAGTGGCATTCCCGATCAGTGGATGAGTCATGCAATCGACCTGGTGCATTGGTTCATGAGCGATAGCTTGCCCCATTCGGTTGTTGCAAACGGCGGGGTTTTTGCCTGGCCCGATGGGCGCGAGAATGCGGACACGTTCCAAGCTTTATTGGAATATCCCAAGGGTTTTCTGGTCAGCTATTCAACTAGCTTTGGGAACGACTCGCCTAGCTTTACGCGCTATATGGGAAAACAGGCTACGCTGACCAACATCGGCGGCGAGGGCAGTCCGCGCTATGAATGGGTCCAGGAAAAAGGGAATCATGAAGACGATGTGGACATCGATCAGCAGCGTGCTTCGAAATATATTCTGTTGCCAGGCCGAATGGGACTTCCGCCGATGGGAATCGACGACCTGACAACGGAACACATGGCGAACTGGTTTGAATGCATGCGCTCCCGTCGACCGCCGAACTGCACGGTACAGGATGGATTTGCTCATTCGGTGGCATGCATTATGGGAGCTCAGTCGTACTGGTCGGGCAAAAAGCAATATTGGGATGCCGCGAACGAAAAAATCTTGGACCACGCCTAGCCTGCGTCAAGACAAACATTTAGTCGGCGGCCTCGATAGATACTTTTGTCATTCACCCATCCGTCATAAGCACGCGCGACGCGGCGTGCGTCACTCACTACTTGTGCAGCGCCGTCACTTCTACGTGGTGATGCTCCAAGAGCTTTCCGGTAGAGTGATCGACCGCGGCCACGGCCGTTTGATAATTTGTCTGTGCCTGTGCCAGAGCGAATTCAGCGTTAGCCAGTTGTGTTTGCGCGTCGAGCACAAAGAAAATCGTGCTTCCCCCCAATTGATACTTCCGTTGCTCTGCCTGAAGGCTCTTCCGTGCCAGGTCCTCGGAAACTCTTGCGGCCTGCAGGGACACTTTTGCCTGTTCAAGGAGGTGCACGGCATTCTTCACTTCCAGAGTTACGGATTGTGCCGTGCGCGTTTCCCGGTATTGGTCGTTTCGTCGCGAAACGACCGCGTCTGCCAGATTGGCTTCCGCGGCGTGATTCTTAATCGGCAGTTGAAGCGTTAATGACGCGCTGTAGATGGGATACTTGAAACCGAAAAGTTGGCTCAGGCTGTCTCCCAGTCCGCCAGTGGAAAGCAGCGTTGGCGGAACTGTCGAAATGTCGTACGCGTTGCCTCCCAATCCCGTCGGCGAATAGAATCCGCTCAACTCGAGATCGGGGCGCAGATTGTTGTGAGCCAGGCGAATGCTCAGGGCGTCTGCTGCAAGTTGCTGCTTCGACGCTTCCAATTCCGGCCGGTTTGCCAAGGCTAGCGCAAGCGCGGAAGCAATATCCATATCCAGCAGGGATTCCGGCGGCTCGGCTTTGTCCGTTAGGTTCAGGTCAATGGCGCTGAGCATGGGATCGCGGTCAGCGGCAATGATCTGGCGGAACTCGTCCTCGGCTTGTTTCAGAAGGTATTCCGCCTGGATCACGTTGACGCGGCGCGCCGCTACTTCTGACTCCGAGCGATAAATATCCAGCGGAGGGAGCGCGCCCAAACTGAGTGCTTTCTTATCGCGCTCATAACTTTGCTGCGCTTCCTCGTAGGACTGCTTCTGTACCGCAAGGCTTTCGCGCGCCAGGACGACACTCCAATATTGCGAAATCACCGAAAGCAAAATGTCGCTAACTTCCCCTTCGAACGCGGCTTGCGATTGCCGCAGGCTTCGTTGCGCGATGTAAATCGGGGCTTTGTTGGCGAAGACTCCAAAGTTCTTCAACAGCGGCTGGGTAACCTGGAAACTCCAGGAGGTGTTGTCGAAGGGATTCAAGGTCGCAAATCCGCTATTGGTTGACGATTTCAAGTTGCCAAAAAATGTCTGAAAATTCGTGCCGGTGGGAAACGTCTGCACGTAGCCAAATTGTGTCGTTTGACTCAAAGTGTTGAGCACTGCCGCGCCCTGCAGTTGGCTGGACGTTTGCGTTTTCACGCGCTGGTCGACGAAACTGGCGCTTGCCAACGGATCGAATAAAGCAAATTGGCGATAGACATTGTTCTTTGCAAAATCCACAGCGGCCTGATCCACTCGAATGTCAATGTTGTTCGCCATGGCCAGACGTATCGCGTCATCGAGCGTGAGCACAAGTTTCCCGTCGACGATATGTTCCTGGAATCCTTGTGGACCCGGCAGTGGCGCCGGTGGCGGAACCCGCGCCGGAATACCTAGGATGCGCTCTCGAAGATCGGATTGCTGCGCAAGCGAAACGGAAGCACTTCCCAGACAGATAAGCACCACCAGCACCAGCGCGCGGACCCATCTCATCCCTGGCCTCCACACTGCATTTGATAGCGAAGAAAACAGCGACTACTCGTAGCGGATTGCTTCTACAGGATCCAGCCGTGCCGCTTTCATGGCCGGATAAATCCCAAATACCAGGCCCACCGAGATCGACACGATAAATGCGAGCAGGATCGAACCAACGGTCACAACCGTCGACCAACCCGCGAACCATGCGATTAATTCCGACAACGCGAATCCCAAAACAATTCCCAGCAGTCCACCGGCAAACGAAATCAAGACCGCTTCCACTACGAATTGCCGCACAATATCCCGTTGTGTCGCCCCGACCGCCCGACGAACGCCAATTTCCCGGGTGCGTTCCAGAATCGCCGCCAGCATGATGTTCATAATCCCAATTCCGCCCACCAGTAGGGAAATCGAGGCAATGGCCACCATAACGGTGTTGAAAAGTTGTTCCGTGCGTTTTTGTTCCGCCAGCAGTTCCGCCGGAACTATCACCGAAAAATCTCCGGCACCGTGATGCGAAGAGTTCAGAATGCTTCGGACAATCTCTGCATTCACTGCGCTGGAGTCCGTGCTGGCCAAGCGCAGGTACAGCGCGTCAACTTCATCCTTCCGCCCGCTCTCGGAATCCTCCATGCGCAACCGAACGGAATTAAGCGGCGCGTAAATTACGTTGTTCAGATCTTCATTTTGCACGCCACCCGTGTCGCCCTGCGCGGCCAGTTGCGGGGCCACTACCCCAATCACGTGATACCACTGCTCGTTCAGCTTCAGGTATTCCCCTACTGCTGCCGTGGTTCCGAACAAACTATCCTTAGCAGCGGCGCCCAAAACGCACACGGGTGCCGCGGACTCCTCCTCGGAATTGTCGAAGAACCGTCCTTCCGTCACGCGCAGTCCGGAGATGGCCAAATATGTGGGCTGCACCCCGTAAAGAACCGGCGCTTCCTGTTGTGGCTTTGGCAGAACCTTGGAAGGCTCAAAGCGTTTCCGTGGGGTTCCTTGCTCGATATCCGGAAGATTTTTGCGGATCACGTCATAGTCCGTTAGCGTAAGACCCGGAGACAGCCTCCGCACTTTTTGAAACACCTGCCAGTTCGGTGATTCTTTGGCGTACACAATCAGGTTCCGTATTCCCAATTGCTCGATGAAGGCCAGGACCTTCTGCTGTGCGCCCGCGCCAATCGACAACATCGCCACCACCGCTGCCACCCCAAAAATCATCCCCAGCATCGTAAGCAGCGAACGCAGCTTATGATCCCGCAGGTTCGCCAGTCCCATCGCGAGATCCGGCAGCCACCGCTTTACCTCCGAAGCGCGCCGGAACTCCTGTTTGATTTGATCCCTATTCATACGCAATCATGCGGGTCCGGCAGTGAGAATTGGCCCCCCACCGTTCGATTCCTTTTTCGGATTGTTGCGTTTCTCGGGATTTACCAGTGCTATTTCCTCGCCTAAACTCAGTCCCTCTACGACCGCGCGACCCTCTGAATAAGCACGCACCTTAACTTCTTGGCGTTCGAACGCACCGTGCTTCTTCAGATACACGATGCTCTTTCCTCCGCTCTCGAAAATCGCCTCTCGCGGAACAGAAAGAACGCCATTCATTTGGCTGCCGAGAATGGTCACGCGGGTCGCGTAACCAGGACGCAAACGTGGGTCTGAATTTGCCAGCCGGAGAGCGACCTCGAACGTGCGTTGCGGATTGTCGTCCCAAAATTCATGCGCGGAGGCACCGGCAATATTCTTCACCGTGGCGGAAAACACATCGTTCGGTAAGGCATTCACACGCACTTCCGCGGCGGAGTTGGCGCTCAGCAACGAGCGATCCGTCTCTTTGGCTTGCACCGAAACTTCCAGTTGCGATATATCGACAACCTCGGCAATCGGGCTGCCCGGACGCGCCTGATCACCGACCTGATACTCGGGCAGCGTCATCCCATCGAAGAAAATTCCTCCCATGGAATCGCGGTTCCCGTGGACCACAATGAGCCCGTCAATCGGCGAGCGCACGGTCATTTTCTGAATATTCTCCTTGGCCTGTTCCATGGCCAGCCGTGCCTTATTCTTCTTTTCCTCGCTGAGTGCAACAGAAGCCTGATTGGCCGCTGCGTGCGACTTGATATCCTCTTCCAATTGCGCCAGAGCGCGCTTGGCTTCGTCGAGGGCCAGCAGATTCTTCTTCCCATCGATTTCGCTCACCAATTCGTTCTTACTCACATCCAACTCCGCTCGTCTCACCACAAATTTATCTTTTAGCAATGCTAGTTTGTCTTGCGAGACTTGGACGGCGGCGTCAGCGTGCGCCTTAGCGATCTCCTCCTCCGCTTGAGCCAGATCGCTTTGATTCTGTGCCAGGTTATATTCCTGCTCGCTAGGATCGAAGCCCATCACCGTGTCCCCGGCGTGCACGTGCGTTCCGGTACGGGCAAGTTCGACAATTTGCAAAGTGCCACCGGCAACCGGAGGAGCGGCTAAGATTCGGGTGTCCTTGCTCTTCAACTCGCCTGTGGTTACCACTTTCACCTGCAAATCACCCTTCTCCACCTTTGCTGTGGGCATGTCAGGTTCGCTGACGTTCGAAGGGCGACTGCAACAGCAAAGGGATCCGATGATGAGGAGTGGTAAGACGGACGACGCGCTGTGGAGGGTGCGTCTCATATTCATTCAGTTTCCGGTGGCTCACGCAACGCCACGTGGTCGCCGGAAGCGAGCCCTGTCGCGATCATCGCTTCTTCGGAGTTTCGGCGGGCCACCTCGATAGAAGTCGCGACGAATCGTGAGCCGCGCAACACGTACGCTACACTGCGGCCGGATTTTCGGAATACCGCCCCCACCGGAATCACTACGGCATTTTCTACCCGGTCCACTGCTACGCGCGCGCTTGCACTCATTCCTGATGCAAGCCGTGAGTCGGATTCCGTCAGCGCAATACCCAACTCAAAATTCCGTGGGAATGGCCAACCGGCACTAAAATCCATCGAAGCGGTCGGGCTGATTTCATCCACCTTCCCCTGGAGATTGCGGTCGGGAATGGCATCCAGCCGAATCATCACGAACTGACCGATTCGCATGCGCCCGCGGTCGGATTCCTCCACGCGCGCGGCAACCCGCAACGCGGAATTATCAGGGAGTTCCGCCAAACCCGCTCCCGCCCACACCCTGTCGCCGGGTTTGAAGGGTACTGTGCCGGTCGGCTCCCAGTGGGTCAGCACGGTAAACGAGCCATCAATCGGCGCACGCAGTGTCAACGCAGCAATTCCTGTTTCGTCTTGTTTCACCTGGAACGCCGCGCGGTCGCGCAGCTTGATCTTGCTGGCCAGATCAGATTTGGCAGAGGAACGGTCGGCCCCGAGCTTTGTCTCGTTCTCTTTCACTTTCTGCTCGGTATCGGAAACTTTCAAGAGCGCCTTCTTCCCATCGATCTCGGAAAGAATCTCCTGTTTACTCGCGTCCATCCCCGCGCTCTGCACGTCGAAGCGCGACGACATCACGTCCGTGAGGTCCTGTTCTTCTTTCAGCTTGGCTGTTGCGATGGACTGTTCGATCGCTGCTTCCGCTGATTTCAGCGCGGATCGGTCTTGCGCCAACTTTTGCCGCAACGTCGAAGCATCGAATTCGACCAGCGTGTCTCCTTTTTTTACTTTGGTTCCGGTGGGTACGATTTTCAAAATCAGCAAATCGCCCACACCCGCCGGTGCCACGATGGTCACCGAATGTACTGCCTTGATCTCACCGTGGACTTCCACGTAATCCACGAACTCCTTGCGCAGCGCAGGTGCTGTCGGCAAGCTGGGTGCGGAACGGACCTTGCGCACTATGAAAAAACCTGCTGCCACAAGTAGGACGGCGCCAGTTACGAGCGCGGTCTTTCGTCTCGCCCTGAGGATGCGAAATACCGGGGTCATTTCGCCACCTGTGACGTTTCGTTAGACGCACGGCGCTTGACCACGTCGCCCTCCACAACTCCGGAATCGAGTGCGACCTCTTCGTCGCCCCAGGTCGACACATGCACGGCTTGCTTTTCGAAACTAGCCGCCGCCCGGCGGTATACGAAAGTCTTGTCAGTCTCCGTTACGATCGCGTCGCGTGGCACCACGAGCGCCTTTGCGCGGCCGCTCAAATCGAAATCGATAGCTGCAGAAAGGTCCGGCAACAGGCGGGGATCCTCACCTTGAATTTGAAAGCGCGCTGCGAAGGTTCGAATCGTATCGCTGAATTGGCCGCCGTGCCCCAGCGGCGAAAGCTCCTGCAACACCCCCGGCAGCACCAGTCCCGGATACGCGTCCAGCCGGATTTGCGCGCGCTGTCCAATGGACAATCGTGCCAGATCCACCTGGTTCACTTCGGTTCGAACTTCCATTTTCGAAGGGTCGACCACCTGAAGAATGGGAACACCCGGACGCACGGAATCGCCCAGTTGCACCGTGCGCATCCGCCCGCTGAGCCAGATCATATTGAAGACCGCAACCCCCTCCATCGGAGAGTGCACCGTCATGCGTGACGAGTTGGCTTCCGCATAGCGCATCGCTTCCTGCGCACGGTCGCGTTGCAGCTCCAGAATGTGAATCGCCGCCGCAGCGGAGGCGCGCTTATGTTCGTAAGTCTCGCGGAGCTGCCTCAGCGTAGCGTCTGCTTCCTCCAGGGTTTCCTGGTTCTTTTCCGCATCGATGCGCGATACGATTTCATTTTTCTGTACTTCCAGCTTCGCCCTACTCAGATCGTCTTCCGCCTGTTTTAGCGCGCTATCATCTTTCGATTTGGCGATCTCTTCTTCCGCTTTCTTTTGCGCTACCTGGCCGGAAAGCGATACAAACGTGTTCTGCTTATCCAGGTAATCCTTCAATTGCGCCTGCGGATCAAATTCCACGAGGACGTCGTTCTTATTTACGTGTGTTCCAGACGCGATTAATTTCGTAATCACCAGAGCATTGATCTGCGCGCCTTCCAGGATCGGGGTCAGTGCCACGTAAGAGCGCGCCGCCTGCGTGGTTCCGTTCAATCGTAACGAGGGTGCAAAGTCCTTGCGCACGACTTGTATGGTGTTATCTGTGGATACGGACGAGGAAGAAGCGGCCGCGCGTGTTCGAAAATGAGGCAGGGTCGCTAACAGCAAAAGGATCAGCAATGCGCCCGAGAGCAACCACACGGGCCAGCGCGACCGGCCGGGTGACTTGGGGGATTCCATGTTAGTTAACTCGATGCACGGGACCAGTGGCTCAGTTGCTCCCGGATCCAGCCGAGAACCGATAAAATGCACTGTGGCCCGGTACGTATGTTCAAACGTTATATCGATGTTAGACGCCCAGAAAGCGAAAAGGTGCCTGCGCTCGTGGCGCAAGGGGTAACAGAGGTGCGGAGACGTCGCAGATTTGCGACGATGGAACTTACAGGTTAGCTGACATTCGTTCCACGATAGACCACGTCGTCCGGATCAAACTCCATTATTTCTTTCGAGGTACTCATCGTTTCTGGCTCCCAGGCCGTTCTGGTAGAGGAGGCTCCCGTAGTGACATGGGTGGCCTGTTAGAAGTGACAATGGATTACCTGAGTTAGAATTACTAACTTGGTGGGGACACGGCAATGGCCCTCCTAGGTCAGGGCGCGTCGCCAGGTCTCAGATTCGATGGGCCACTCAAGTATGGGCCTGCTAGCAAACCTCAAGCTACGTCGAAAACTCCTTCTCGCCATGGCGCCTTTGGCCTTCATGGCCATCTTCGCTGGCCTGTACTCTTCGATCCAAAGCAAAAGGATCGATACCTGGTACTCACAGCTAATCGACAATGAGGTCAAGGCGGTTCACCACATTGACGAAGCACGCACGCTCAACAGGCGTTTCAGCCTTTATCTATACCGCCTGATTGTCGAGACTGATCCCGACCGCCGGCAGGTCATCGAGGGCCAGCTGGACAGCACCTATTCCGAATACAAAGCACAGATGGGCGAGGCTCGGCGCCTCGCTCCTGCGAGAGCCGGCGAAATCACCTTGGCGGCAAACGACTTCGAAAAGGCCGTGCTTGATTCGCGGCCAGTCCGCGCTGCCATGCTCGCGGAGCAAAGGGAAAAAGCCGCAGCGCTCATGCGTTCCAGCGTTGATCCCGAACTGCTACAAACTCACGAGCAAATCGTCAAGATCGCAGATGATTTACAAAAGGCGGCGGACCAGCGTTCGGATGAACTCACGTTAAAGACGCATCGCTCCATCTTGGTGACATGGCTGGTCATCGCGTTTGGCCTGCTGGTCACCTTCGTCGTCGCTTCCTACATGTTGCACGTCGATGTGGTTCAGGAACTTCATTCCTTGCGCGACAGTATTCAGTCCCTCGCTTCTGGAAAGCTGGATCAGCCCATCCCTTTCCTGAATCGGCCAAACGAAATCGGCGAAATCAGCCGCTCGCTGCATACCCTTCAAGGGGGCGCGAAGGACCGCGAGACGCAGTCGTGGGTGAAAACCGAGGTGGCCGCTACTGGAGTACGGCTCCAGGCGGCGGAAACCTTCTCCACTTTCGCCGCCAGCCTGCTTTCTCGCATCTCCGAATGCGTGCCGCTCCTGTACGGTTCCTTCTATCTGGCAGACGAGTCGCGCTCCCGGTTGAGCCGCGCCGGCAGCTTCGCGGTCGAGGGCCCGGAAAATTCCCCAGAGTTCGCGCTCGGCGAAGGGCTTGTCGGCCAGGCGGCGCTCGAACGGCGGGTGCTCGAACTGGCTGGCTCGAAGAACGAACCCATGCGCGTGTCGACCGGCATCAGCACGGTCGTGCCCGGCAGGGTCCTTTTTGTGCCCGTTCTCAACCAAGACCTTTTGATTGGCGTCCTGGAGCTCGCCACGGTTTCGGCTCTCTCCGACCGCCAGCAGACCTTCCTGGACGCGCTTCTTCCACTGGTTGCCATGAATGCTCAACTGCTTTCGCGAAACCTTGAGACCAAGCGCCTTCTAGAACAGACCCGTGCGCAGGCCGAATCGCTGGTGGCTTCCGAACGACAGATCATCGCGCGAAAGGAGGAACTGGAGGTCAGCAATCGCGCCTTGGAGAAGTATCAAGAGGAATTGCGCCGCGCCAAAGAAGTGGCCGAAGAAGCCACTAAAATCAAATCCGAATTTCTTGCCAACATGAGCCACGAAATTCGCACCCCCATGAATGCCATCATCGGCATGTCTCACCTGGCGTTGAAGACCGACCTCGATCCCCGGCAGAGAGGGTATGTCCGCAAAATACAGCAGTCGGGCCAGCACCTGCTGGGCATCATCAACGACATTCTGGATTTCTCCAAGATCGAGGCGGGTAAACTGACCGTGGAAAACATCGACTTCGATCTGGAAAAGGTATTAGAGAATGTTAGTAATCTGATCTCCGAGAAGGCTACCGCCAAAGGCCTGGAATTAATCTTCGATATTGACCGGGCGGTCTCCACCCACCCGAAGGGCGACCCTCTGCGCCTGGGGCAAATCCTGATCAATTTTTGCAATAACGCGGTCAAGTTCACCGAGCGCGGCGAGATTGTCGTAAAGGCCCGGGTACAGGAAGAAGACGAAAACGGCCAACTAGTTTGCTTTTCGGTCAGCGACACGGGGATAGGACTGACGGACGAACAAATGGGCCGGCTTTTTCAAGCCTTTGAGCAGGCCGATACTTCCACCACACGCCAGCACGGGGGCACGGGCTTGGGACTGGCGATCTCAAAGAAACTGGCTCAGCTGATGGGCGGTGACGTCGGCGTCACCAGCGAAGCCGGAAAAGGCAGCACGTTCTGGTTTACCTCCTACCTGAGCAAAGGAGAAGCAATAGCACGCCGCGCTACCCAGCCAGATCTGCGGGGCCGTCGCGTCCTGATCATTGACGACAATGCCCAGGCCCGCGAGGTTCTTTCCAGCATGCTCGGCAGCATGACCTTTGTGGTGCACGAAGCTCCCTCGGGCCGCGAAGGTATTGAATTGATCCGTCAGGCGGCGGAACGCCAAGAACCCTATGAGATCGTATTTGTGGACTGGCAGATGCCGGGGCTCGATGGCATTGAGACCGGCAAACTCATCCGGGCGCTTCCAAATCTCTCAGCGCAACCGCGTCTGGTTATGGTTACCGCTTACGGGCGCGAGGAGGTCCTCCGGCAAGCGGAGCAAACCTCGTTTGAAAATGTCTTGATCAAGCCCGTGACTCCTTCCATGCTCTTTGACTCCGTCGTGCAGGCGCTCAGCGACCGTCGCGGTCCAGCACGTGAACACCAAGTGACCTCCCCTGGGATCGATCTTTCTTCCCTATACGGAGCGCGTGTTCTGCTTGTCGAAGACAACGAACTGAACCGCGAGGTCGCGCTCGGGCTCCTTGAGGACGCGCATCTCGTCATCGATCAAGCGGAAAACGGTGCCGATGCTGTCCAACATCTCTCGAAAAGTGACTACGACCTGGTGCTTATGGACATGCAAATGCCGGTGATGGATGGCATTACCGCGACCAAGGCCATACGCTCGAATCCCCGGTTCGCCGCTCTGCCCGTCATCGCTATGACCGCCAACGCCATGGACCGCGACCGGGAGACGTGTCTGGCCGCAGGCATGAACGGGCATATCGCCAAGCCCATCGATCCCGACAAATTATTCGAAGCACTCCTGCTATGGATTCGCCCTCGCGCCGCGTCCGCCGCGGCTTCCATTGCGGCTGCAGCTTCGGTCTCCGTCTCTTCTCCTCCCGCTCCTTCCGGCGACCTCGTTATCGCGAGCATAGACGTCGCAAACGCGCTGAAGCGCTGCGGGGGGAATCGCAAGCGCTACGAATCCCTCCTTCAAAGATTCGCCGATTCCCAATCAAACGCTGTCGAAGACATTCGTGCCGCTCTTGCCGCGAACGATTCACCAATCGCGCAGCGCATCGCGCACTCACTGAAAGGTGCTTCGGCCAATCTTGGAGCGCAAGCTTTGGCCGAAGCTGCGGCCGCAGCGGAAGCCGCGATTGAGTCGAAACATCCCGTTGGCCCCGCTCTCGAATTGCTCTGCCACTCGCTTGATACGACGATGGCCGCCATTCGTGCCGCTCTTCCGGTCGAGGATGCTCTCGCCGGCAATTCCTCCACAACTGCCGACTCCTCCACCATCGTGCAACCACTCTCTCGGCTCAAGAAGCTGCTTGAAGCTGACGACGGCGATGCCTCCGATTTTCTTGTCGATTCCCGGCCGGTACTCAGCGGGGTTCTTAGTTCTGCCGAGATCGATGCGCTTTCCGCTCATGTAGGCAATTTTGCTTATTCCGACGCACTCCGTTCTATTTCCGAAATCGCATCTCGCCTTTCCCTGAGATTGGAGTAAACGAATGTCCGCAACCGCACAGACAGCCCCGACAGCACAGAAATTAATTCTCATCGTCGACGACACACCGCTCAATATCGGAGTGATCTCGGGCGCTCTTAAGGATTCCTACAAGACTAAAGTCGCCACCAACGGCGAAAAAGCACTCGCTCTCGCGTCGGGAGAAGAAAAGCCCGATCTGATTCTCCTGGACATCATGATGCCCGGCATGGACGGCTACGAGGTCTGTTCGCGCCTGAAGACTGATCCGGCGACCAGCGAAATCCCAGTCATATTTCTTACCGGGCAGACCAGCGCCGAAGACGAAACCCGCGGTTTCGAGGTCGGCGGCGTCGATTATGTTCATAAGCCTTTCTCCCCCGCGGTCGTCAAAGCACGTGTGCGCAGCCATATCCTTCTGCGCGAAGCGCGGGCGCAATTGGCAGCACAGCTACTTGCGCTAAACACGGAACTCGAGATGGCCCGGCAGATTCAACTCTCGATCCTACCGCATTCGATACCCCAGTTGCCGGGTCTCGAGATTGCCGCTCGTTTTTCGCCAATGGCTTCGGTAGCCGGCGATTTCTACGATTTCATCCAAATCGATGACAAACACATCGGCATCCTCATTGCCGACGTTTCTGGGCACGGCCTGCCTTCGGCGCTCATCGCTTCGATGCTGCAAGTTGCGCTCACCGGACAGGCCGGCCATGCTCCAGAGCCAACTAAGGTTCTGGCCGGTCTGAATCGCGCACTTTGCGGCAAGTTTACGCAGAACTTCGTCACTGCCGCGTATGTATACGTGGACCTGGAGAAAAATCTCATGCGTTACGCCGGCGCGGGACACCCGCCGGTGTTGCAGTGGCGCAATTCCACGGGCGAAACCAGCAAAGTTCTGGAGAACGGATTGGTCCTGGGATTGTTTGAGGAAGCTGTTTACGAGGCGCTGGAGTTTCCTGTCGAGACTGGTGATCGCTATGTGCTGTACACCGACGGAGTCCCCGAAGCCGCGAACCCCACTGGGGAGGAATTTGGCGTGGAACGTGTTATGCGTTTCATCGGAGAGAACAAGCACCTGGTGGCAGATCAGTTCGTCGAAACGTTCGTGAGTGAATTGTCGCGCTGGTCCGGTCAGACTGTAGAACAAGGGCAACAGGACGACATTACAGTCCTCGTAGTCGATTTGAAGCCACACGGAAGGGGATTGCCCTCACAGCACGCGGTGGTTCTCTAGCAGACTTGCACACATTCCAAGCCGAGTAACGCCGCCAATTTCTTAAGCCTGCCACTGAGATGCCCTACACCCACGGCACAGTGATGGGCAGGTCCCTGGGCGTTCCAGTCGTTAAGGAACTTACGCGCCCCGACCCGGAATCGATACCGGCTATTCGTGTTGCCAATTTCTAAAATCGGACCTGGAACGGATTCCGCCTCAGCCATCAAGAATTTGAGTGTTCCATCTACGGTTTGGACAACGGAGAGCAGGGTAACCGGTCCGTGTCTCACGGACATTTCCACGGAAAGACCACGCCCAACTTTTCCATGGTAGACGTGTAAAGCCCGTACTTTGGTTTTGCCTTCAGCGATCGCAATGTGGCCGGGTCCGTCATGTCCCATCAGGACGATGTCGTCGTCGTAATCCACCGCGTAACATTCCGTGA
This sequence comes from Candidatus Acidiferrales bacterium, assembly GCA_963776365.1. Taxonomy (GTDB): domain Bacteria; phylum Acidobacteriota; class Terriglobia; order Acidiferrales; family UBA7541; genus Acidiferrum. The sequence continues at coordinate 48,054 of CAVZMQ010000022.1, forward strand.
ATGAGCCCCCGGCACCGAACGAATCCATGACTTTCATGGCCTGGACGTTTTTGATTTCGTATTCGCCGGCTACGGGAATCCCTCGCGCCGTAAGCAGACTGGTGCCGAGGATAATCGAGCTGACAGTGTCTTCATTCTCGGAGTTGCCTTCTCCTTTGTAGTAATAGGCCAGGGACCCTAGAGCGTGCAGCTGCGCAAAGCGATCTAGGGCCACGGAGGTGCGCGCGGCTCGTTCCAGTTCCTCCGCGGAACAATCGTTTTGAATGTCAAATGCATCGTGGAATTCAGCGAGCTTGGTTTTGATTTCTGATTCACTGACCTCGCGCCGCAGTTTTGCCAACTGCTCTACTTCCAGGATCTCGACGTGGCCTCCAAAATAGGCGCACTGCTGGGTGAGATCCGAGTAAATATCCAGCATGCCGCCGTAATAGTGGCCCATAACACCCAGGCGGTTGTGCTCCATGATCTGTGCAACACGAGCGGCTTCGATCCACCCGCCAATCTCTCCCCAGGCGAGGGGATCGTTTTCAAGCATTCCGGTTACCTGGAAGAAAGGAATGCGGCAGCGATGGAAAACGTTCGCGATTTCGGGCACGGGACAGGCCTGGCAGTAAGCGAGCCACTCGGCGGTCATTTTTGCGCGGTCCCCGAGCGAATTGAACTGGGCGTAATCTATCGCCGGCGCAGGTGAAAGATTCAGAATGATAACGGGCACCTTGGCGCGGCGCACGACCGGAAGAACGGTCGAGGAAAGCGCGTAGGTGGTGGCATAGAGAAAAATCAGGTCGACGTCTGCCTTTCGAAAGTCGTGGCCTGCGATCAGCGCTTTCTGCGGAGTATCGATGAGGCCAAGATTAACGATCTCCACGCCAGGACGCGCAATTTGCCGGGCAGCCTGTTCCACGAATCCGGATAAACGCTCGCGCAGTCCCGCGAACTGTGCCCAATAGGTGGCTAAACCGATTCCGAAAAGACCTACTTTGAGTGGTGTGGTCATGGAAGCCGGTACAAAGGATGTTTCCGAGTAGTTGCATTGTAGAGCGAAATGGCCTCTCAGAGTATGATTCAAAATGGAGTAGGCGTTCTCCGTGTTACCAGCGCCCTTGTTATATCTATTCGTGTGATTCGCTCCCACCTGTACTGGAGTTCACCCGGGAATTGTAGCCGGTCAGAAAAGGACTGCCATGCTGCAACAAAATAAACCGCGCCTTTTGCTTCTCGCATTCCTGGTCCTCGCGGCCAGGGCAGGCGGGCAGGAGCAAAGTGCAAAACTCACCGTGCACTGGGACAAAGTAGTGAGTGTTTCGCAAACGACCCCCACTCTACAGGTTGTAGTGAATCCCCCGCTGCGCCAGGGTACTCCGGTTCATGACAATGCTTATCGGGCGCTTCACGATCTGCAGGCGGATTATGTGCGCTATGTGCCGTGGCTGCCATATCCGCGCTTAGCTGTGGCCGAACTCGAACCTCCCAAGGACGGAAACACATTCTGGGATTTCTCGGTGATTGACCCAATGACCATCGATTTTCTGGAAGCGACCAAGGGTCACTCTGTAATTCTGAATTTCAGCACAATCCCGCAGTGGATGTACAAAACTGAGAAGCCGGTCGCTTACCCAAATGATCCGGATCAGGTGATGTGGGATTACGAGCGAGGCACGGAGCTGCGCGATGGGAGCATGAAGGAGGTCGCAGATTATTACGGGCGCCTTTTTGCCTGGTACACCAAGGGCGGCTTTACGGATGAATTCGGGAAGCGTCACGAATCAGGCCACCATTATTCCATTCCCTACTGGGAGATCCTGAATGAGCCCGATTTCGAACACCAGACCACCCCGGAAACATACACAAAGATTTATGACGCGGTGGTGGAATCGATCCGCGCCGTCGAGCCGAAAACGAAATTCGTGGGCATGGCCTTGGCGGCACCTTCCGAAAATCCACGCTTTTTCGGATACTTTTTGGACCCCAAGAACCACAAGCCCGGTATCCCGCTGGACTTCATCTCCTACCACTTTTATGCGGTTCCCACCGTGGATCAAACGCCAGAGGTGCAGGAATTCACCTTCTTCACGCAGGCCGACGGCTTCTTGAACGTCGTCCGCTATATCGAGGAGGTACGCAAGCGTCTCTCTCCGGGAACCCGCACCACGGTTGACGAGATTGGCAGCATCTCCGCCGATGACCTGGCGCAGGGCGCACCCGGACACGTCACGCAACCAATACCAAATTCCTACTGGAACCTCTCGGGCGCGGTGTACGCGTACGTTTTCGCAGAACTCACGCGCCTTGGCGTTGACGTCGCAGGTGAGTCTCAGCTTGTGGGCTATCCCACGCAGTTTCCCAGCGTTTCTATGGTGGATTGGAGCGATGGCAAACCCAATGCGCGTTTTTGGGTGCTCAAACTGCTGAAGGACAACTTCGGGCCTGGCGACAAATTGATCGAGATTTTACCTGAGGGGTCGAGTCCGTACTTCACTTCTCTCGCGGTCATTACTCCTGGCGGAAAACGTCGCGTTCTTCTCGTGAACAAGCGAGATCGTGAATTAGAATTGTCCATTCCTGGTGCTACAGGCGGCACCACCGACGTTGTCGATCAGTCCACTGCGTTCCATCCGCCGGCGTCCTCCAAGCTCACGTCCGACCGGGTGAAAGTGGGCGGCTTCGGCGTTGCCGTGGTGACCATACCGTGAGCGGACAGAAGCCATTAAGCCTGACCGTTTTGTTTTCGGGACAGAAAGTCCGTGACCTCCCTAGCACAGCGTGTGTACTCTCTTTGTATCGCCGCGAGAGCCAGCCATGAATTCGAGCAAGGCCGACAAGATCGTCCAGGCGCTCAACACCTTCCAGGTCGAAATTCCCTCTTGGGGTTTCGCCAACACCGGCACGCGTTTCGGGAAATTTATCCAGCTGGCGGCCGCCACCACCACCGAAGAGAAATTCAGCGATGCCGGTCAGGTGCACTTGCTGACCGGAGCTTGTCCGACCATCGCCCTGCACGTGTTGTGGGATTTCCCGAATGGGATGCAAAGCGTCAAAGAGATTCACAAATTCTCTGAACAATATGGCGTGCGAGCCGGTTCCATCAATCCCAACCTCTTTCAGGACCAGGAATATAAATACGGTTCCTTTGGCAACCCCGATCCCGCGGTACGAAAGCGCGCGTTGCAGCACACTAAAGACAGCATCGAGATCGCGCGGGGATTGGGAAGCCGTGACATCTCGTTATGGTTCGCGGATGGATCGAACTATCCGGGCACGGCGAATATTCGCCAACGCAAGAAATGGTTTGAGGAATTGCTCAAGGCTGCCCATGCGGAGCTTTCGCCGGACCAGCGCCTTCTTGTGGAATACAAACCGTTCGAACCCGCGTTCTACCATACGGACATCGCCGACTGGGGAATGGCCTTGCATCTGGCGCGACATTCCGGCTCGCAGGCGCGAGTGCTGGTCGACACCGGCCATCACTACGCTTCCCAGAACATCGAACAGATCGTAGCGTGGCTACTTTCCGAAGGCGGGCTGGGAGGCTTTCATTTTAACGATCGCCGTTATGCGGATGATGATTTAACGCTGGGTTCCATCGACCCGTATCAAGTATTTCGCATTTTTCACGAGATCCTCCTCTACGAATGGGAAACCGGCGCGCCAACAGACATCGCCTTCATGATCGACCAGAGCCACAACCTGAAAGGCAAGATTGAAGCGATGATACAAACCGTCAGTATGGCGCAGGAACTTTATGCCAAAGCGGCGATTGTTGATCATCTGGAATTGACCGCAGCCCAGAAAATTTGCGACTTGGTGCGCGCGGAATCTGTATTGCAAGACGCGTTTGCTACGGACGTGCGTCCCGTCGTTCAGGGGTGGCGGCATTCGAAGGGTCTTCCCGAAAAGCCGCTCGAAGCTTTTCGCCAGAACGGATACCTCGAGCGCATTACCAAAGCGCGTGCGGCCAGGAATTCCGGCAACGTGTCTTCGTATGCCTGATACGAAATCCTCAAAGCCCTATCTGGCGATTGACCTTGGCGCGGAGAGCGGCAGGGTCATTCTTGCGCACCTTCAGTCAGGTGTTCTGACGACGCAGGAAATCCGCCGCTTCAAGAACGAGCCGGTGGACTATGGCGGAAGCTTCCATTGGGATGCGCCTCGTTTGTGGTGGGAAATTCGTGAAGCTCTCTCGGGAGTGCAACAAGTTCAGTTAGCAGGAATTGCTGTGGACGCGTGGGGAGTGGATTACGCATTACTCGGAGAGAAAGGAGAACTGCTGCAGAACCCCTACCATTACCGCGACGCGCGAACAGCTGGTGTGATGGCCGAGGTATTCGGCAAAGTTGCGAAGGAAGAAATCTACGGGGCCACCGGGATTCAGTTCATGTCGATCAACACCTTATACCAGCTCTTTGCCGCCGTTCGAGAAACTCCTGCACTGCTAAAATCAGCACGAAAGTTGATTACCATTCCCGATCTGTTTCACTATTGGCTGACTGGGAATGCGGTCTGCGAGTTTACCAACGCCACCACCACGCAACTCGTGGATCCATTGAAGCGGACTTGGGCGAAAGAATTGATCGAGCGCCTTGGATTGCCAACGCACTTCTGGAGCGAAATTGTTGAGCCTGGCACGTGCCTTGGCAAATTATTGCCGAGCATTGCACGGGATTCCGCTCTGCGCGACACGCCGGTGATAGCACCGGCAGCGCATGACACGGGATCCGCCGTGGCGGCGATTTCCGCGCGGGAAGGCACAGCGTTTCTTAGTTCAGGAACTTGGTCCCTTCTCGGAACCGAGGTGGATAAGCCTATCGTCACCCCTGAGGCGTTACGTCTGAATTTCACGAACGAGGGCGGAGTCTGTGGTACCACGCGTTTGTTGAAGAACGTGATGGGCCTTTGGATGCTCCAGTGCTGCACGCGGAACTGGAGCGCACCGTCGGGACATCACCACGACGACTATTCAGAATTGCTGGAGAGTGCGGCGCGCCAGGAATCGTTCTGCAGCTTGGTGGACCCCGACCACGAATTGTTTTTGCGTCCGGTAGACATGCCCACTGCGATTGCACAATTCTGCGCAAGGACTCACCAGCCAGCCCCCAAATCCCCAGCGGGCTATGCGCGGGCCATTCTCGAAAGCTTGGCTTTCAAATATCGCCTGGTGCTGTCGAGCCTGGAAAAGCTGACGGGAAAACCAGTGGAACGAATTCGCGTGATTGGGGGAGGCGCGAAGAACCGCCTGCTCAATCAACTGACCGCGGATGCCACCGGCAAAACCGTTCTCGCCGGCCCAGCCGAGGCTACCGCTGTCGGCAACGTGGCCGTGCAGATTTTGGCGACCGGCGGCGCTACCTCGTTGCAGGAGGTTCGTGCCATCATCAATCGTTCCTATCCTGCCGAAGTGTTTGAGCCGCTCGATACCGAGAGTTGGAACCGGCAAGCGGAACGCTTCGAGCATTATTGTGAGGCTGTGGATGCCTGAAGTTAAGAAGACTGCGTATTTGCAAGACCTGTGGGACCCAACAATCGCGGACAGCCTTGCTGGCAATCCGTTGGCGCTTTTGCGCTACCGCTCGAACTTGCTTGGCGCAGACCTGCGCATCACGAATTTTGGCGGCGGAAATACCAGTTCGAAGATCGAGCTCCCCGATCCCTTCACTCATAAACCGACGCGGGTCTTAGCGGTTAAGGGTAGTGGGGGCGATTTAGGGTCGATAAAGGAAGCGGGGTTCGCGCTGCTCTATCAGGATCGACTGGAGCAGCTAAAGGAGCTCTATCGAGGTGAGGCGCACGAAGACGAAATGGTGGGCTACTATCCGCTGTCGGCCTTTGGCAACAATCGTGTTGCCGCATCGATCGATACACCGCTTCACGCGCTGCTTCCCTTTCCACATGTGGATCACCTGCACCCGGATGGGGCGATCGCTTTGGCGGCCAGCGCGAATGCCGGGCGCAAACTCGACCAGTTCAACAAAGGGTATGGCCGCAAAATCGTGTGGCTACCCTGGCAACGCCCCGGATTTGAGTTGGCATTACTGATTGAGCAGGCCGTGCGTGAGAATCCGGCGGTCGATGGAATCGTGCTGGGTGGCCACGGACTGTTTACTTGGGGCCTGACGCAGCGAGAATGCTACCTCAACAGTATTCATACCATCGATCAGATGGGCGAGTTTATCGCCAAACACCAGAAGCAAACCGGTGCTTTTTTCGGAGGCTTGGAACATGCTGCGCACCCAGACCGCAAAAACATCGTGACAGAAATTTTGCCGGCGTTGCGTGGCGCGCTATCTAGCAATCGCCGAGTGATCGCGCACTATAACGACCACGAGGACGCCCTTACCTTTGCAGGCTCCAAGTGGTCACGACAGTTGAGTGCTCTTGGCACAAGCTGCCCCGATCATTTTCTGCGCACAAGGGTGTGTCCGCTTTTTCTGGATTGGGATCCAGCGAAACAAGGCGTGGAAGCATTGAAAGCTGGCATACAAACGCAAGTGGCCGGATATCGCGCGGCCTACAAAAAGTATTATGAGGATTGGGCCACCAGCGATTCTCCGACGTTGCGTGATTCGAATCCCTCGGTGGTCATTGTTCCGGGACTTGGGCTGTTTGGTTTCGGCAAAAATAAGAAGGAAGCGCGGATCACCACCGAGTTTTTCATCAACGCCATCCATGTGATGGCCGGCGCGAATGCCCTGGAAGACGGCGAGGTTCCCGACCCTCTACCTCAGTCACGGCACCCTGAACAATCGAAGCAATTCACGCACTTCCATAACTATGTGGCTCTGCCGCGCTCGGAAGCATTTCGGATTGAGTATTGGGGCCTCGAAGAGGCAAAACTGCAGCGCATGCCCACGGAAGCGGAGTTCAGCCGGAAGATCGCTTTGATTATTGGCGGCGCGAGCGGCATTGGCCGGGAGGTAGCCCTTCGGCTTGCGCGAAGGGGAGCACATGTGGTGGTCGCCGATTTCGACGAAGCGGGTGCGAGAAGCGTGGGAGAGGAGATCGGTTCGCTAGCAAGCCCGGAATTCGTGAAAGCAATCCCTGCAGACCTGCGTTCTCCGGAAAGCCTCGCGAAAGTTGCCAGGCAGACAATCCTTGAATTTGGTGGAGTCGACATCGTGGTGAATACTGCCGCGATTTATCCGGCGCCCGGCCCGGCAGGTGAGCTTTCGGAAGCGCAGTGGGCCCAGACATTTCTGGTGAATGTCACTGGCAACTATTTGCTTGCCCGCGCGACCGGGTGGGTGTTTCGGGACCAGGCCTTGCCAGCCTCCATGGTGCTCGCGAGCTCCGCAAACGCGGTTGTCCCTAAACAGGGTAGCGAGGCCTATGACACCAGCAAGGCGGCGCTGAATCACTTGATCCGCGAACTGGCCATCAAGCTCGGCCCGACCGTGCGCGTGAACGGAGTTGCTCCGGCCACCGTCGTCGCCGGATCCGCCATGTTTCCCCGCGACAGAGTCATTCACTCTTTACAAAAATACAAAATCGAATTTTCTGAATCCGATTCGACCGAAGCGCTGCGCGAGAAGCTCTCAGACTTCTATGCGCAGCGTACGCTCACCAAGCGCCCCATCACCCCGGAACTTTGCGCTGCTGCCGTTGTTTGGCTGGCCGGTGAGGAGAGTGCTCGAACCACAGGACACGTGATCCCGGTGGACGGTGGATTAAGCGAAGCTTTTCTGCGCTAGAAACTGAGAGAAGCTTTTCCGCCAGCACCACTCTTTTGTGCCGGCGCTGAGAGGAATTCTATGCAACGGATCTGCTTTGTTCTGCGAGTGAAGCCGGAACGGATTCAAGAGTATAAGGAGCGCCATCGTTCTGTTTGGCCGGAGATGAAGAAAGCCCTCCAGGATACTGGCTGGAACAATTATTCACTGTTCCTCAGCCCGGACGGCCTTCTGGTCGGCTATCTGGAAACCGAGGATTTCGAGATTGCGCGTGCGAGTATCGCTCGGCGGGAAGTCAACGAGCGTTGGCAGCGAGAAATGGCGGGCTTTTTTGTTCAAGTGGAGGGCTTGTTGCCGGATCAAGCGATGGCGCCCCTCGAGGAGGTCTTTCATGTGTGATCCCTACTCGAGTCTTCCGTGACACCAAACCCTGCAGTAGGAGTGTTCTTTCACTGGCTCGGCGGCTTGGCGTCGGCAAGCTTTTACGTGCCATATCGCGGAGTGAGGCGCTGGGCCTGGGAAACCTATTGGCTCGTGGGTGGATTCTTCAGCTGGATCATCGCACCTTGGCTTCTCGCTATGGTGCTGACGCGTGACTTGTTTCAAGTTCTCGCTGAGGCGCCCGCCCGGACAATTTTCTGGGTCATTTTCTTCGGACTCCTATGGGGTGTTGGCGGCCTGACGTTTGGCCTGACGATGCGTTACCTCGGACTGTCTTTGGGCATGGCCGTCGTTTTGGGGCTTTGTGCGGCGTTTGGAACTTTGATGCCTCCCATTTTCAGCGGCGTTTTCTTCACACAGGTCCTTGGAACCTCCTCCGGGCGCGTAATTCTCGCTGGAGTTTTCGTGTGCCTCTTGGGAATTACCGCTGCGGGAATCGCGGGCATCTACAAGGAACGTGAAATGTCCGTTGAGCAGAAAATGGCGGCAATCAAGGAATTTGATCTGCGGAAGGGATTGGCCGTCGCGACCTTGTCAGGCGTGATGAGCGCGTGTTTCGCTTACGGACTTGCCGCGGGAGGGCCGATCAAAACGCTGACCTTGATGCACGGCACGCGGCCGCTTTGGCAAGGTCTGCCGGTCCTAGTGGTGGTTTTGATCGGGGGATTCGCCACCAACTTCATTTGGTGTCTGATACTCAATATTAGGAATAAGACCGGATACCAGTACTTTACGTCGGATCTCGAGAAATACAAGACCGTCACCGAAGAAACCATTTTGGAGACGGCCATCGACGCTCCTAGTCGCGAGATCGTCGAGCACATCCCTTTGCCTGCCCCTGTAGATCAGAAGCCCGTTCCCATGCTGTCGAATTATCTTCTCTGCGCCGTTGCGGGAACCACCTGGTACTTTCAATTCTTCTTCTACACCATGGGTGAGACCCAAATGGGCAAGTACGGTTTTTCCAGTTGGACTCTGCACATGGCCAGCATCATTATCTTCAGCTCGCTGTGGGGCCTTGGTTTTAAGGAGTGGCGAGGTGCGGGCGCGTCGGCGATGCGATTTCTGACGCTCGGGCTCTTTTTGCTGGTTGGGTCCACAGTGATCGTTGGCTATGGGAATTTCCTTGCTACTGCAAGTGCCCGCTAATCTCAAGTGCTCTTCCCATGTCGTCAGTTCGTGGTTTGCGAGGATAAGCGGAGAAAATGACATTGAAAATACCAGCTGGAACGTTTCACGCGTACTTGTTCGATTGTGACGGTACCATCGCCGATTCCATGCCGCTGCATTATGTTGCATGGAGAAGCGCATTAGCAGAGTGGAATTGCGATTTTCCAGAAAAGCTGTTCTACGCATGCGGCGGTCTGCCAGTGGCCGAAATCATTGCGCGTTTGAATCAAAGCCAAGGGCTTACGATGCCGGTCTCCGAGGTGGCCCGTAGAAAAGAGGAGCTCTATTTTGATTCACTTCCGCAACTGAAAGCGGTACCTGAAGTTCTTGAGCATATCGATGCGCAGCACGGCCGAATTCCTTTCGCGGTGGTCTCCGGAAGCACGCGTGAATCGGTGACCGCTTCCCTTCGTACCCTTCAGCTGCTCGAGAAGTTTGAAACCCTGGTTTGTGCAGAGGACTACAAACGAGGAAAACCGGACCCGGAGGCTTTTCTGCTCGCGGCCACACGACTGGGGGTAAAACCCGAGTATTGCCTGGTGTTCGAAGACACGGACATGGGAGTTCAAGCCGCCACCGCCGCGAACATGGCGTCCGTGCGGGTTCCTGCGCCGTGGGAGAGGCCCTCGAACAACGATCCCGCACATCCCGGACTCGCCTCTCCGTTCTAGGCCCTGTTAAGATACGCTTTTCAAAGGAACCAGCTGATGCAATCCCAGCACCACAGCCGGATGGCTCCGCGGCACTTACAACCATCGTTCCCGTCGGGCAACGATTCGTTTTGCAGGTGAGTCCCACCGCTTCACCCGCTCAGCAGGCGGGCAACTAGGGATCGAATGAACCGCAGAAGGTACGCCCGCTTCTCCCGAAAACAGCGGCGGGAAGCGGGTGCTCTCTGATCGCGAGCAATCTGAAACTCAACACCCCAAATACTCTGGAAACCACCCATACTCCTCCCACGTCAGAGGGGAAGGGCCGTACGACTTGGGGATAAAGAGGATGCCGAAATCTGATGCTGGGTGCGATGCTCTTGGGTCACTCACACTTGCGCTCGCGTTTTCGTTGTGTGCGGCGGCAGTGGTCAAGGGTGCCAACACGCCCATTCCCCATGGCAGCGTAGAACTCATCGCCGAGAATCAATGGATTGCGCCGAGGCACACACTCAATCTAGGGTTGCGCTTTCAAATGGAGAAAGGCTGGCACATTTACTGGGTCAATCCAGGCGATTCAGGTGAGCCGCCCAAACTGACCTGGCAATTGCCGGTCGGCCTCGTAACCGGGCCAATCGAATGGCCCACGCCCCGTCGTCTTGGAACCGGGAGCATTTTGGATTACGGTTACGAAGACGCTGTAATGCTGATCGTTCCCATTCGCGCGGACGAAAAACTGGCGCAGCATGGATCCGCTCGACTCACTGCCGATTTACGAGTGCTCGTCTGCCGCGACCTGTGCGTTCCCGGAAAGGCACAACTCTCGCTCACTCTCCCCATCAAATGGCAGGCGCCCGCAGCAGACCCTTCGACCATCGAAGCGTTCACTGCGGTGCGCAAGTCATTGCCCCGCCCGCCGCCGGCAAATTGGAGATTCAGCCTGACCGAGGAGAAGAATTCCTTCGTTCTCTCCGCGAACCTTGGCCACCAGACTTCGCAGGTGATATTTTTCCCTCTTGCCGAATCACAAATTGATAACGCTGCAGCGCAGAATTTCCTGCCCACCGCCGCAGGCTTTCGGCTGACGCTGCGCAAGTCTGATCAGCTCCTCGGACCCATTGAACACTTGAAAGGTGTACTCGTGCTCTCCATGGATCGGGCCTACTCCATTGATGTGGCGCCCAGTAAGCCGGCCCACGAATAACGCCCACAGTGTTGAATTCACCCAGCACCATGATTGAAGGAGGGACTAGAGAAATGAGGTACCGGAATCCGGTAATAATGCTCGTCGCTGTGGTGTTCTGCGCGGTTTCTACGTTGCTCTGGGCTGCAAAAGTGGGAGATCACGCGTCGGACTTCACTGCCACAGCCAGCAACGGCAAGACTATCCACCTCTCGGACTATCGCGGAAAATACGTTGTGCTCGAGTGGCACAATAATGGCTGTCCCTACGTCGGCAAGCACTACAAGAGCGGGAACATGCAACGGCTGCAAAAACAGTGGACCCGGGATGGCGTCGTCTGGTTCACCATTCTGTCTTCCGCACCGGGCAAGCAGGGCTACGTGACTGCCGGCGAAGAGAACGACTACCTCACGAAGATGCAGGCCGCACCAACCGCCGCGCTCCTAGACCCGTCCGGTGGGATCGGGCATCTGTACGACGCCAAGACCTCTCCCCAGATGGTGGTCATCAATCCCCAAGGCGTGGTCATTTATAGTGGCGCCATCGACGACAAGCCCACAACCGACCTGCAGGATGTTCCGACTGCCACGAATTACGTGAGCCTGGCTCTTCAGCAGTCCATGGCCGGAAAGCCGGTGGAGACGCCCTCAACGCGTCCTTACGGCTGTTCCGTCAAGTATGCTGATTCGAGCCACTAGCGCTCCGCCCTGAATCGAATCGCTTATTCAAAACACTTCCTTGTGTTTCAGCAAGCCGCAAAAGCAATGGATTCTTCCGGATGCTGGTGATGCCGGCATAAACCCCCGGCAACGGGGCGCCGAACAACTAAATGCACAGGAGCACTATGCCGAAAAACCTTGATTCGAACCCTTCGCGGCGAAACTTTCTCAGAATCGCAGCGGGTGCTGCTGGAGCGATGTTGATCGGACCGGCGTGGTGGAATGCGGCCGCCGAGGGTATCGATCCCCGTGTTGCACAGGTTTTTTCCAAAACTATTGGCATCGACATGCACAACCATGTCTATCCGGCCGGCACGGAACCACATCCGCAGCAGGCCCCGCCGCGGGCGCAGGAGCAACAGCAGGCCCCCGAACTCTTCATCGCCGACGAGCTCAAGCAGTCGGGCCTTACCGCGGTCTGCGCCAGCTTCGTTTTGGATTTCGCGCACAATGAAGAGCCTGGCGATGCAGGAGCCAACTTCCGTCACTGGCTCGACGCCATTGACGTGCAGCTCGAGAAGGGACACATTCACCGTGCGTTGAACTTGAAAGACCTGCAGGCAGCACATGAGCAGGATCGTCCAACGATTGTTCAGACCGTGGAAGGGTCACACTTCATCGAAGGCCACCTGGACCGCGTCGAGGAAGCTTACAAACGCGGCCTGCGAAACCTTCAACTGCTTCACGAGCGAGACGACCTGGTCGTGCCACTGGGCGACACCAACACGGGACGCGCTCACCTGGGCGGCATCTCACCTTTTGGAGCAAAGGTTGTAAAGGAGTGCAACCGCTTAGGCATAGTGGTGGACCTGGCCCACGCCAGCCACAAGACCGTGCTGGGCGCATTGAAAGTCGCCACGCAGCCGTTCATCGTGTCCCACACCAACCTCGACACCTGGACAGGCAGCAACCCAAAGATGGCAGAGATCATGAAGCCACGGTTGATCAGCAAGGATCACGCGAAGGTGGTGGCTGACGCCGGCGGCGTGGTCGGCGTGTGGACTCACCTGACCGACTCGCTGCAAGAGTTCGTCGAGAGTATCAAGGCCATGGTGGACGCCATCGGGATAGAGCACGTCGGTATCGGCACGGACACGGATCTGCTCTCCTCTCGCGTGGGTACGGGTACGAACAGTGCTTGGCCAGGCCTGACCGGGGGATTTTTCCCCGCGGTGGTTGGTGAGATGCTCACGCAGGGATTTGCCCCAGAGGATATCTCTAAAGTCGGCGGTGGAAACTACTGCCGCGTCTTTGACAAGGTTACCTCTGGCCACGCATGACCGGGGCAGAGCTCAGATCAGCACGCGAGCGGTAACTGCTAATTTATCCGACCGTAATCAAGCCTCCATGGTCCTAAGGCATGGTAATGGCGTTAGCACGAAGGAACCGCCAGCATACTTCTTTGGGCGGAAGGGTTGCCGGCGGTTCTTTCTATTTAGACCTTTATGGAAATAACCCTTTTCCACAAGGTACTTTGCGTATTGATCGGTTACTTTCCGGGTGTACACAAAAGCTGGATTCCGTCGCCGATCCAGCTACGCCAATTTTCGAGATCTTGTGGAATGATTGCACATGACGGGTTGAGGATTTCCGTTCGTAAGATTCCCTAGTTTGCGGCCCTGGGTGGTTCATTGCGCAAGAAGGATCACGGCCCGTGCCAAGCAGTTTCTCCGCCTCTTGGCTCGGAGGGTATATGGATGTTGAGAAATCATGCCACAACAGGCAATCGGCCCCGTTAGCAGAAAAACGAGTCTCGGGCAACATGGCGTCGCTGCGGATTTGCCGATCGGTCGGTTAGTTTCTGTTTTCCGGCCGACCGGGGACAGTGGTATCGTCTCAATGTTTATGCCAAGGAAGCGAACTCCTATCCTAGATTTACGACTACGATTCTGCGGATCTCTCCTCCATGTGCGGGCCGCAGGTTATGGGTGTACTCAGGACGGGGAACTTGGCCGGTGTGGCATTCTGAGCTGGTTTAGTCGAGCGAACTCTTACTTCAAGGCCAGTCGATTAGGCATTAGCCCCTTATTCAGGCTAGTTTTGCTTATCCTTTTTGGCCTGGGTGTTGCGTCGAATGCCTCTGCAGACGTAAGGGTGGAAAAAGTTGAATACAAAGGTTGGCGTAATTGCTACCGAGTGAGCAACGGCGAAGTCGAACTCATTGTTACCGGTGATGTCGGACCGCGAGTGATCCGATTTGGATTTATTGGCGGAGAGAATGTCTTCAAGGAATTTGCCGAGCAACTCGGAAAGAGTAACGAAGATAAGTTCCAGCTCCGCGGCGGGGATCGCGTGTGGAAGGCGCCGGAAGATCCGATAGCCACTTGGGTCCCAGATAACCTTCCGGTAGAGATGACCATAACTGCAAACGGGCTGATTGCCACGGCGCCCGTCGAGCCACGGACCCTTCTCCAGAAAGAGATTGAGGTCAGGATGGCAAATTCTGGAACGGACGTAACGGTGATTCATCGCCTTACGAACCGCTCGCTCTTCCCGCTGGAGTATTCAGTGTGGTCGCTGACGATGATGGCGCCAGGCGGGATTTCCATCACGGGGTTTCCACCACGCGGCAGGCATCCGGCAAATCTGGAGGCCACAAATCCGTTAGTGATGTGGGCGTATACGAACCTTGCGGACAAACGCTGGGTGTTCACAAAGAAATATATGGCGTTGAAACAGGATCCGAATAACACGGAAGCGCAAAAGATCGGCCTGTTTAACGCTGACACGTGGGGCGCCTACGTCCTAAATAACGAAGTGTTTGTCAAACGTACCCAGGCCAACCCTGGAGAGGCGTATCCGGATTTCGGATGCTCCTATGAGGAGTTTACAAACAACGAGTTCTTGGAGATTGAGACGCTCGGGCCACTGACAAAAGTACTTTCTGGAAAAACTGTTGAGCACGTTGAGCACTGGAGTTTGCACCGAGATGTCCAGCTCACCGAGCTTACAGACGAGGCCATTGACAGGACTATCCTGCCCTTGTTGCGCCCTGGTGCGGGTGCAAACTAAGTCGTCCCAGCCAGCAAAGCACCCCGCGCCTTTCAGTGCTCGCTTTCGTTTCGGCCAGAGACACTTCGGCGACCGCTTCTCCAGCGTAGCTTGTGATCGCGACCAGGACCTCCGGCCCGATTTTGTTGCGTTCGTGCTCGATGGACGACAAATAACTCTGACTAACACCGATTCGATCTATTATTTCTCGGCGCGCGCCAGGTGTAGCACTGCGCTGCCCCCAAGTGACTGCCTTCGCCGGATTGTGCGTCGCCGATATAGTATTGGCCTCGATAAGGGAGTACTTGTATGGAAGATGCAAAAGCCGTGTTGAAGAAGCCCTGCGGAGTGCTTTGCCGTGCTGGATTCGCAATGATCACCTGGACTCTGATTGCTTCGGCACCTTCAGGGGCCCAACAATTGACGAACGACAGGTTGTCCCTCGCCGTCAACGCGCAAGACGGATCGTATCAACTGGCCGTGCATGATGGTCAGCCGGTATTCGTTAGCCGTGTGGCAGCGAAGGTCAATCATCAGTGGCTACGTTCGAGCGACTACCCCCGTCACCAGTTTTCCGAATCTACGTTCACCGATGAACTCGGTTCTGGGCACAGGGTATCCGTCACTTTCACTGGACTTGAGGGAAAACCCGATCTCATTTATGACGCCCAAGTCTATGACCGGCTTCCTTATGCCGCTATCCAGTTACGAGTCCGCAACACAACGAATAAGGAACTCACAGTGCAGGCTCTCCGATCCATCGAAGCAATTGGTGATCCACTGCTCAATCTGGGCGGTCATCCATCTTCTGATCGCGTCCTCTCCGACAGTTTCAGCGAAGACTGGCCTCAACTTCATCTCTATGACTTGGGACAGGCACCCGGCGGGATGCACCGCGGCGCAGGCAGTCAGCTTATCTACAACCGCGAGAGCAGACAAAGCCTCTTCCTCGGTGCGCTCACTTCCGACCAATTCCTTACGCTACTGCATCTGCAAGCTGCAGGCACAGGCGCGGAAACGAAAATTGCATCATTTAGCGTCGACTCTACAGGTACCACGGAAGTCCAAAGGGAGTTCGATCTGAAGAATAGTCCTGTCGAAGATCAGATCGAACTAAGCCTTCCCCTCGCGACCGGAGCCGACATGCACTCAGAGCGAATCATGCTGCAAGCCGGGCCCGACTACTACAATCAACTCCTGGCCTACGGCGATGCGATTCGACGCCTGCATCACGCGCGTGCCTCCGTTGAGACCCCCATCGGTTGGTGGAGTTGGACTGCGTTCTACGGTGGCATCAACGAAGGTGTGACCCTCGCCAATGCAGACTGGCAAGCCGAGCATTTGAAATTACTCGGCTACAAATATTTTCAGATCGATGAAGGCTACCAATACGCCCGCGGCGAGTACGCCACCGCCAACGCTACGCAATTTCCCGACGGTATGCGCTTCGTCGGCCGACGCATTACCGCAAACGGCCTGACCTTTGGCGTCTGGACCGGCCCTTTCGAAGTGACAAGCCGCGCTTGGGTCTACGAGCACCACAAGGATTGGTTGGTCCACAACGCCAAAGGCGATCCCATCTCTAGTCGCGACGTCTGGAATCAAAAAACGGATTTCCTCTACACCCTGGATACGACGCATCCCGGCGCGGAGGAGTATCTTCGCCAGACTTACAAAACTCTGGTCCGGGAATGGGGTGTCCGTTTCATCAAACTCGATTTCATGGATACCACCGCCATCGAAGGCTATCGTTACCGGCCCAACACCACCGCTCTGGAGGCGCACCGCATTGGCCTGCAAATCATCCGCGACACTGTCGGTGAGGATGTGGTCCTCGATAAGGACGGCAGCCCCATGCTCAACGCGGTGGGACTGGTCGACACCGGCCGTATCTCCACAGACACCGCGCATGCGTTCGAGGCTACGAAAGGGGCGGCTCCTGGCATCGCCGCACGCTTTTATATGCACCGCAATTTCTTTGTAGACGATCCGGACGCCTTCAATACCACCGCGCAGGCATTCTCTGATATTCCGGACCGGCGTTCGTCACTCGAACTGTCCGCGGCCCAAGCCTCCATTGCTCTCTCCGCTGTTTCCGGCGGCATGTATGAGATCGGCGACGACATGCTTGTACTCGGATCTCAGAAAGATCGGCTGGCGCTCGTAGAAAACACAGACTTGCTCAACATGGCCAAAATTGGGCGCGCTTCCACGCCGCTCGATCTGATGACCTACGAACCCGAGGACGAGCAGCCCAGCATCTTCTTCCTCCAGGAAAGCCCGCGCCAGGCTATCTTGACTATCTTCAATTGGACGAAGACCCCGCGATCGCACAGGTTAAAGCTGGCTGAAGTCGGTCTGCCAGCACAGCACAGTTTTGCCGGATCAGACGTTCTGAACGAGCACGCGCCAGTCCCGGTCGCGGGTGGTGTCGTGCAAATCGACAATCAAGCCCCCGAGTCGGTGAAAGTGATCAAGCTCATTGATCGCACCGTTCCGCCGACTGCGCCAACCGTGAAAGCGCAATTGCCCTCGACCGCCAACGTTGGCGATACCATCCATCTCTCGGCGCAAACCGAAAGCGCCAGCGTGCCCGCAATCGCCTACCACTGGGATTTCGGCGACGGAATCAGCACAGACGGTCCCAAGGTTTCTCACGCCTACACCCGAGCAGCCCAATTCACGATCCGCCTGACGGTAGACGGCGTCGATGGCGTACCAGCCGTTCAGATTTTTCCCATTCAAGTGACCGGCACCTTGAAGGCGTTTCCAATACTCAGGGACAATCGCCGCTTCGACGATCCAGCACAGCACTAGAAGATTCGCACCGCCGTGTGACTTTCGCTGCGGGTCAACTGTTGTCATGTCAGGGGATGGGTCGCGCCGGGTTCCCGGCACCGCCAAGGCGTCGGGCACAGGACTAACAAGCTACGGCAACAAGCCGAAAACGGCAACGGTGGTTTTCGTTCCGATGTAGACACGGCCGTTTGCCACCATCGGGGTGATGAAATGTCCGCCCATCGCGGAGAAGTGATCGCGGGCGCCAGCCGCTTGATTCGAGTCGAACAGTTCCTTTGTTAGGTTGGTCGCGTCGTAAGCAAACAGGGTGCCGGCCCCCCAGTCCACGGCCCAAACAATCCCGTTCGAGATGTCATTGGCGGAGATACTCGCTACCGCTCCATTGCTGCCGAATTGATGGGCACTTTGCGAAGATGGCGAGGCAGCCAGCTGAGCATTCGTGATCGGAAAAGCCTTGAGCGTCTGATTCTCCGGACAAATATAGATCGTGTTGTTAAAGAAGATCGGAGAGGAGTGATTCTCGCTCGAACTGATGGGGATTTGCTGATAGACGTCGTTTTTGGTGGCATTGAATTGCCCCATATTGTCCCGGTCTACCAAGTAGAGATTGCCGTCCTTACCCGCGCCGGCCGCCAAATGCCGGGTGATCCCGTTAGCGTCGACCATATCCGGTAGTAGCAACGGTGCCGCGGAACCGAAATCGACGTCCCCGTTATCCTCGTTGATGGTGTTGTAGGGCGTAAAATAGTCGGCCACTGTCAGACCAGTCGAAGTTGCGAGCCGTACGAAGGAATTACCATAGCTGCCGTTCATTCCGGGAGTGTCGCCAAATCCGTTACCACTTATGACATAGACATTTCCGGAGGCATCCGCTGCGGGACCTCCCCCGCCCATCCACATCCCGCCACCATGGTTGTTGGGAACCAGGTCGATGGCCGCGGTTTGCGCCAACGTGTCTGCGTTGAAAGCAATTACCCAGGCCGAATAATTGCCGCAATCGCCCCACAGGCCCGACCATGCGGTGAAGATGGTGCCGCCACTTTCGAGCAGGGCCGCCCTGTCATGCTGAACCGGCGCATCGAAGGTAACCGTTCCGTTTTGGCTGTTGCCCCCGGTTCCAGGATAGGTGGCGGTGATCGTCACGGGCCCGCCGTCCAACTCTTGACCGGTCGTCAAGTCGAGCGCGTGAAGTCGATGGAAAATGCTTCCCGTAGAAATGGATTTGGACATGGCCACGACATAGATTGCATTGCGGCCGCGGTCAATGACGGGCGTTGCGGTGATGCCATTCGGACTGATGTTTCCGCAAGGCAAACTCGCGGAGTCGGCGGGGGCTTCCCCATTGGGTAGGACAGACGATTTCCAGAGAATCGTAGCGCTCGTACCGCTAATGCTGTCGGCATCCACGGCATAAACGCTGTCGTTTTCGGTGGCCACGTAGAGGACATTCTTAGTGCCCTTCCCAGGTATCGCCAGTTGGCTCAGATAAAGCGCCTGGCCATCGATTTGGCCATCGACGGTGAACTCGCCCACCTTGCCGAAGGTCGTCGAGTTGACGTTGCTGGTCGTCAAAACTGTTTCGGCAGGATTTACGCCGCTCCGCGAAACGTCGTAGTGATGGGTAACGACATCGGCCGATCCGCCGGAGCTCGCATTTACGGTCAGTGTCGCGGCGCTGCTGGTGATGCTTCCGGCTGAGTTGCTCACCTTTACCGAAAACTGCTCGCCCGAATTTGCCATCGCTGTCGGTGGCGTTGTGTAGCTTGACGAAGTGGCCCCATTGATGGTCGTGTTGGCCTGCAGCCACTGGTAACTCAGCGGCAGGGTGCCTGAGGCAACGACGCTGAAGGTCGCCGTCTGCCCGGCGGTCACGGTTTGGTTGACCGGCTGCGTGGTGATTGTCGGTGGCGTGGCAGAACTGTTCACGGTCAACGTCACAGTATTGCTCGTGGCGCTTCCCGCCGCATTCGAGACCACTACGTCGAATGTCGAGCCATTATCCGCAGATGTCGCCACCGGAGTGGTATAGCTTGCGGCAGTCGCGCCAGCAATGTTGAGCTTATTCTTTTGCCATTGGTAGTTGATCGGTGCGGTGCCAGTCGCGGCCACGGTGAACGTCGCCGTTTGTCCTACCGCCACCGATTGGTTGGTCGGCTGCGTGGTGATCGTTGGCGCGACTGGGGAACTGTTCACGGTTAGCGTTGCGACATTGCTCGTGACAGTTCCAGCCGGATTCGAGACCACCACGTCAAAGGTCGCACCGTTATCTCCAGACGTCGTTGCCGGAGTCGTATAGCTCGAGGCAGTCGCCCCGGCGATGTTGCCGCTGCTCTTTTGCCATTGGTAGTTCACCGGCGCTGTGCCAGTCGCGACTACGCTAAATGTCGCCGCCTGTCCCATTGGCACGGACTGGTTCGCTGGCTGCGTCGTGATAGTAGGGGCAATTGCCTTGGAATTATTCGCTAGGTTTGCCGAACTTGAGCAACCGACCACCGCGACCACCAGACTTACGCACAAGAAAAAGGGAGTGCGGCGGAATATTGAGACGCGTGGCTGCACCAGCTTCACCCTCGGACGCATTTTCCCCATTTCAAAGGCAAGCCGGGCAGGTGCCTTTAGTCCCCTAGGATAGGAGATCGTCAAACGGAGTGCACCTGGGCCGAAGGACAGTCTTCGGGCACTGCCAGCCGAACCACCGTTGTTGCAGATCGTAAGTCGCCAAACGAATCGTCGACATGCGAAGCACTTGAGTTGAGTCTTTGCGAGACAGACACATAGCACTGGTTAATGATTTATCCCAGCAAAATCGGCCCCCGCCCTTTTCGCGCGCTCCTCAAACCCTAACGTACTCAGTTTAAAGGCGTTGCCTGAGTTCGTTTTGACGTTCTAGAGCAAGTCGGTCAAATGTTGTGCGTAACCGTTCTGTTTTATGGACTACCAATGAGCTCAGTGGATAGGCGTCAAGTATCGGAGATTTTGCAGCTCATCAAGTGGTTGTGCTTGAAGAGAATGGACTCCTTGAATCGCTGCATCCATGTGCTGTAACAATTGGTTCCTTGCCGCAAGGGAACGGCAAACATTCTGTTCCACCCGACGCCGCGGCCAGCACTATTCCAGCAGTCCGGAGGGGCGAGGAAAGCGTGCTAGTTACATGCGTGTGTATTGCAGACGGCTGCAGAGAATGAACGGATCATCCAAGGACTCGCACGTACACGATTTAACAAAGCGAAGTAAACTCGGCGACGATGCTGACGAGAATCTGATCCCCTTGTGCGCTTCGTGCCACACACAGGCCACAATTTCCGGCGTCCAAAAACGGTTGAGATCCCGATACTGCGGATTGTATCCGCCGAGATCACGAAGGTACTTGTCGAGAGGGCAGAACCATTGTGCCAGCGGTAACCGCGAACATAAGGTGCGTCAACTCATTGGACCGTGGTCTTCCTCCGTCACGGTTTGGACAAAGAGGCAGAGTATAGAGATGCGAGAGCTTCACAATGACATCGATAGGAGATTTTGCAGCTCACTGGCCTGGCGGCGGATACCAGGGTTAGCGTCGCGATTGGCGATGTACTCCAGGGGTGTCCGGAATGTTCGTCCCGCCACACGCTTTGACCTGGATCGCTGGATGAAAAGACTGCCTCAGCCGTGGAGCGCGGCCATGGAAGCCACGATGTTCTGCGGCTGGATCTACCTCTTATTTCCGAATTGCTGGGTGGGGCGGCGTACAGTGGAATCGGCAAGACTTCGCGATTGTTCTAGTCCTTTGGCCTTTAGACCCGACTTTGCTTTCTCAAATATCGACCAGACCACGGCACGCTGGCATACGGCTTCAGATGAGCGCGGAGTTTGGACACTATCAAGAGGTTGTTCGAGTGGTGCGAGTTGAGGCTCCAGCATGTCTTTCGCGTGTCCAGGCGATCGAGATCTGGCGGTTGCTGAAAAGTGTCACGGATATTCAGGGTTTCCGCCGGTCATTTGCCGCGTAACCGTGGGTATGACGATTAAGAGAAATTGTCACCGACACGTAATAATCGGAACTTGGAGCCTTGGACCTCCATCGTCGATAGAGGGAATCTTGCCGATAAGTTAACAATTTTGTCATCTTCGGCTAACGACCGCAATTTACTTTCCGCTTCACTCGCACTTATTTTTCGACAATCTTGTCCCAGCAGTCAACCAATCCTGGCCTCACGCTCCTGGGCGCCGTGCGAGTCTTTCCAAGCTAACCAGGAGGCTCTATGCAGCAAAAGATTGAGTGGGAACACGAACTCTGCAGAGGAATGATTTCGCGTTGCAGCGGTCGGCTCCTAGGCGCGCTATTTGTTTTTCTCTGTCTTGTCTCGCCCGGTTGGGGGCAACTGGACAGCACCGCATTGACCGGTACCGTCAGCGATTCCGATGGAAAACCACTACCCGCCGTCCAAGTGACGGCGGTACAAAACGCTACAGGACTCCAACGTAAGGCAGTCTCCTCTGCGGACGGAGCGTACTATTTTCCTAAATTGCCGGTTGGAAGCTATACCGTAACCTTTGAGCTGCTGGATTTCCAGTCGCTACGTTTTGATAATGTGGTCCAGAAGCTGGGAACAACTCGAATCCTCAACGTAACGATGAAGATTGCGGGACGCTATGAGAAAGTACAAGTTTTGGCCGCCCCGCAATCGCTAGATCAGGCGAACAATACGCTGAACACGGATATCGCACGCATACAGGCCGAAGAACTCCCGTTGAATGGGCAGAATTGGGCCACTCTGACCGCCCTGGTTCCAACA
Source organism: Candidatus Acidiferrales bacterium (assembly GCA_963776365.1). Classification (GTDB taxonomy): domain Bacteria; phylum Acidobacteriota; class Terriglobia; order Acidiferrales; family UBA7541; genus Acidiferrum. Next base: position 70,446 of record CAVZMQ010000022.1, read on the forward strand.
GCGATTGACACCTCCGCCGGGCCCGGCGCCGGCAATCAGCGCTCGATCCGTTATTCCGGCAGGGGCCGCGACGATAACAACTACACCTATGACGGCATCGACGCCACCTATATTGTGAATCAGTCTCAGCCATATTACGTGCGCGCGGCGATTCCGCTCGATACTATCGAGGAGATCCGCGTCGACCCCATCCTGACGACGGCGCAGACCGGCACCACAGGAGGAGGCCAAGTGGGTGCAGCCTCGCCTTCAGGCGCGAATGGGTTCCATGGGGATGCCTACGACTTCTTGCGTAACAGCGCTTTCGATGCCACGGATCCGATTGACTCCTTGAATCCGCTCCGCCAGCCGCCCTTCCACTTGAATCAGTTCGGAGGGACTTTGGGGGGACCCATTGTGCGTGATAAAGCCTTTTTCTTTGTCGCCTACGAGGGTTACCGGCAAGACCTCGGTCTGACTCTTATCGGCTACGTACCGAGCGCTGACTTTCGTTCGCAAGTACTGGCGGAGTCGCCCGCTCTCGCGCCCGTCGTCAACGCCTATCCCCTAGGGCACAACCCTACGAGCAACCCGAGCGTTTCCCAGTTCGTGGGCGAAGGCAATCAAGTGGGCCAGGAAAACTCGGGGATGTTCCGAGTGGATTATCGCCTCACCAACGCGACCAATCTTTACTGGCGGGCCAACATCGATCCCGTTGACTACCATCTCCCGTATTCCCCAAGCTCCGGGCAATATCTCGACGAAACAGAGGAGCTTACGTCCTATCCGGTCAATAGTGTTATTGCGCTGACGCACGCCTTTTCTTCGACCCTGCTCACCGACTTTAAGTTTGGTTTCAACCGTGGTACAGGTGACACCCAGTACTTCAATCCGACCGGATCGCTCTACGCGGTGGCAGTCGCGGGCCTCACTTCCTTGAACAACGGCCGCCTCAGCACGAACGTGGGCAATTCGTTTTCCGGGCTTGGCGATGAAAGCTGGGTGAAGGGGAGAAATGTCATCAAGGCCGGAGTCGAAGTCCGTCGCATACAGATGAACCAAGGAAGCAGTTCTTATGGCACGATCGCGTATAACTCGCTCACCAGCTTTGAGGACAACCAAGCCTACAAGGCCAGTATCACCGGCGAATATCCCATCAACGGTCTGCGCAAAACGCAGTTTTACGGCTACGTTCAGGACGAATTGAAGTGGCGACCGAATTTCACGCTGAATTTGGGCCTGCGTTACAGCTATTTCGGCATTTTTCACGAAGTCGAGGGACGCGGGAATCCTTTTGATTTCGACACCTGCGGGCCGCAAGGGTACTGTGGCGTAGGCGCGAGCTTGGGGCCGCCGAATTATCACGATTTCGATCCACGCATCGCCTTCGCTTGGGCTCCGGGTAACACCGAGCACTTCCCCTACTTCCCGGGTGGCGGCAAGACCGTCATTCGCAGCGGCTTTGGTATCTATCACGAGGATGGCCAATTGGACGATCAGAACATCCCCGACAAAAATGAGGTGATCAGCTATGCGCTGACGCCTAAGAACTGCCCAGGGCTCAGTTTCCCCGTAGTTGTAGACTCGGGAGGCAATCCAGCCTGCTCGAACGGCACACAATCACCCAACGCGGAACAGCGGGATCGCCCGGACTCGTATGTGACGCAATGGGGGCTTTCCGTTGAGCAGGCGCTGCCCGCTAATTTGGTCCTGACGACCTCCTACGTGGGGAGCAAAGGCACCCATCTGCTGCAGTTATCCTATGTGAACGTCGAAAACCCGCTCACTAGCCTGCGTCCTTACCCAGACTTTTCGCAAATCCCCTGGCGAGGGAACATCGGCAACAGTTCGTATAATGCACTGGCGCTCTCGCTGAAGCGTTCCTTCTCTCACGGATTGCTGGTCTCGGCCAATTACACGTTGTCGCATAGCATCGACGACGATTCCAATGGGAGCGGGGACGGCGACTCCATTGCGCCACAGAATGTTTCCTGCTGGCCTCGGGGCGCGCCGCAATGCGGTGAGAAGGCCGACAGCGCCTTCGATGCCCGCAATGTGTTCAATGCCAATTTCATCTATGAGCTTCCATTTGGGGCAGGCAAGACGTACCTTTCGCAAAACGGTTTCGAGCGAGCCCTTTTCAGTTACTGGCAGATCAGCAGCATCTTCATCGTCCGTAGCGGCTTTCCCGTCAACCTCACGACGAGTGGTACGGGCCCTGACGGAAACACCAACAGCCAGCGTCCCAACATAGTTCCCGGCCAGCCGTTCTATTTGACGAACGGATATATCAATCCCAGCGCCTTTTGCACTCCCGGCGCCGCTGACCCGCTTTATCCAGGGGGTACGTGCCCCGCAGGGTTCGGCGAAGTCCCGCGCAACTTCCTACGAGGTCCGGGAGTCTGGCAATCTGATTGGGGAGTTTCCAAACGCATTCCGATCACAGAGAGGGTGCAATTTCAGTTCCGGGCCGAGGTGTTCAACATTGCCAACAGAGCGCAGTTTGCTAACCCGGATGGCCTCATTTCGGCTTCGGACTTCGGACGGATATATTTGCCTTTGAACACAACGCCGATAGGACTGGGTACGCCACGCCAGTTCCAGTTTCTGTTCAAACTACAGTTCTGAAGGTTTTAGTTTCGTGCGCGTGAAATGATCGAGTTCCTTAGACTGGTACGGCTTTTTTCATTGAAAATTACACATGTGTGTCAACTTTCTGTAATCCGGCGCGCGCTAGACTTCCGGGTTATACATACGCGCATCGAGTCTTTTGGAAGTTGGCACGCGCTCCCGTGTTGCTCGGATGCGTGCAACTTTGGAACTCAACAGAAATAGCCCCTGCGGCTTTCCCAGGTCACCGCAGGTTGCGTTGAAATTCGTCTGCTAGGTTGGCTCGTGGTGAGAATTCTGGTTATCGAGGATGAAGCCAAGACCGCCAAGTTCCTGAAGAAGGGACTTGGCGAGGCCGGGTTTGTTGTCGATGTGGCCGGAGACGGATTGGACGGATTGCACCTCGCGCAAGAATCCGACTTTGATCTGATCATTCTCGATGTGATGCTCCCAGGGCTGGATGGCTGGCAGGTGCTCACGCGCTTGCGGGAAAAGCGCCATCGCGCGCTGGTGCTTATTCTGACGGCTCGCGACGCAGTACACGAACGGGTGCGCGGCTTCGAGTTGGGAGCGGACGATTACCTGGTGAAACCATTCGCCTTTTCCGAATTACTGGCAAGAGTACGATCCTTGCTGCGCCGTGGACCGTCGCGCGTGCAAGAAACGCTTCGCTTGGCCGATCTCGAAATCGACTTATTGCGCCAGCGCGCGACACGCGCGGGTCAGCGCCTGGAATTGACTTCCAAAGAATTCCTCCTTTTATCCCTGCTGGCGCGGAAAGCGGGCGAGGTGCTGTCGAGAACGCTGATCGCCGAAGCGGTTTGGGACATGAATTTTGACAGCGACACAAATGTTGTGGACGTCAATGTACGCAGGCTACGCAGTAAGGTGGACGATCCTTTCTCCCTCAAATTGATCCACACCGTTCGTGGCGCCGGCTATGTTCTGGAATCTGAGCCGTAGCTTTGCGCCGCTCTCACGCTTGTGGGGAACTCTGGCCTTCCGGCTAACGGCCGGCTACGCGCTCGCAGGTTTGTGTTTGGTGTTCTTCGCCACCGCCAGTCTTTATTTCGTATTGGTCAGCGAACTGGAGAAAAGTACCAGCCTGTTCCTGGAAGATAAGGTCCATGTGCTGCGCGCTATGCTGCAGGAGAGACCCGATGACTGGGACGCGCTGCGCGAGGAAGTTGAACTGGAATCCGCGGCGCGGCGTTACGAGCAATTCTATATTCGCCTGTTGGACGACCAAAATACTCCCGTGCTGATGACGCCGGGCATGGCGGATCAACTCAGTCTGGCGCAGTTGACGGCTCAAACGCGCAGCCACCCGGTTAACAATTTCCCGATGAAGGGCAAGGGCGGCCGGTCTTTTCGCGTGACCACCGCGTCGGTGCCGGTCGGTTCTCCCGCCACTCACTCGGACACCATTCAGATTGCGGTGGACGTGTCGCAGAAAGAACAGTTGCTGGCTCGCTACCGTTTCTGGTTCTGGTCCATTCTGCTGGCAACCTTTGCGATTTTTCCGTTGGTCGGTTACCAGATCGCGCGGCGTGGCATCCGTCCCGTGGAGCAAATGGCCACGACCGCTCGCCATATCAGTTCGACGAACCTGCGGGAACGCATTCTGTCGCAAGGATATCCGTCCGAGTTAGCATCCCTGGCCAGCACCTTCAACCAGATGCTGGACCGCCTGGAAGAATCCTTCGATCGCATTTCGAGATTCTCTGCCGACATTGCCCACGATTTGCGCACCCCAGTGAATAATATCCGCGGCGAAGCAGAAGTGGCCTTGGCTCGACTGCGAAGCGCCGACGAATATCGCAATGTGATCGAGTCCTTTCTGGAAGAAGCGGTGCGGCTATCCGCGCTCATTGGTGACCTGCTGTTCCTGGCGCGAGCCGATAGTCCGCTAACGCATTTGCGGCGCGAGCGAGTGGATGTGCGCGAATTACTCGGCGGGGTGGTGGACTACTACGAAGCTTCAGCGGCCGATGGCGGAGTCTCGCTCACCGCTGCATCCGCCACTGAACCGGTGATTGCCGAATTGGATCGCACGCTGTTGCAGCGGGCCGTGGGCAATTTGGTCTCGAATGCCCTAGCCAACACGCCACCTGGCGGAGCCGTGGTGTTGGAGACCGAGGCTGAATCCTCGGCCATTCGCATCGATGTCACCGATACCGGCATCGGCATTCCCGCGGAGGCTCTACCTCGAGTTTTTGATCGCTTTTTCCGTGTGGACTCCTCGCGTTCCCAAGCTTCGGGAGGAACAGGCTTGGGTCTGGCCATCGTGCAGAGTATCGCCGTGCTTCACGGAGGCAACGTACAGATCTCAAGTCAACCGGGCCAAGGTACTCGGGTCACGCTGTACATGCCGGCCTCCTGCGCAAGATGACAAAAATGTAAGGTGCTTGTCATGTTGGCGTTTGCGCTCCACCGCTAGACTCAAGCCACCTCAAGGAGCGCATGCCCCTGATGGAAAAAATCCAAGGAGGAGAATCGTCTATGTTGCGAAAATTCCCTCGAAGTAATTCGAGGATCAAGCTTCTACGTCCGCTCGCTGGCCTGCTGGTAGCGGGGCTAGGTTTTGCGGCGCTCGCCGCAGGTCAGTCCGCACCATACCCGACGTATCAGGTGGGCGAGAATAAGAACGGGACGCAGGGCCCGGACTACCCGTCGACCTTGCCAAGCTCGTGGGTCGCCAGTAGTGGGCAGATCATCACCCCCGCCGGCACGCAGGTCTACCTCGGTATCACCACCCGCGCCAAGGCCGTCGCGCTGAACCCCACTGGCAATCACACCGCCGCCGTCCTGCAAATGGGCGCTCCACAGGCCGTTACGATTTTCAACACGCAGACCGGCGCTGTCCTGCAGACCTACATACCCGCCGCGGGCAAGGATCCAGACGGCAGCCACACCGGCATCACCTACACTCCGGATGGCAAGTACCTGCTGTTCAGCCAGGACGGCAATTCCTACTATGGCACCAAGGAGCAGGGCAGCTTCGTTGCCATCGCCAGCGTCGCTCCGAAAACGGGCTTGCTCACAGACTATGCCCACGTTCCCGTTCTGATGGACGTCGACAGCAACGGCAAATTGACCAACGTCAACTGCTTCCTGAACAGCCCTGGGGGGACCAACGGCAGCTTCAATATCCCGTGCGGTTATAGCGTCTCGCTTTTCTCCGATGCTGTATTGACCGCCTATCCTACCGGCATCGCGGTCTCTGCGGATGGCAAGACTGCCTACGTCGTGCTGGATAACAACGATACGCTGGCCAAGATCGACCTGACCACGACGCCCCCTGCGAAGGTTGCGGAGATCCGCGTCGGCAACGTGCCGCACAGCGTGGTAATTTCACCAGATGGCAAGACCGCCTACGTCTCGAACGAGGCCGGAAGGATTGCTAAGGAGAACGACTTCCAGGAGTACTCCAATGGCACGCCGGTGGTTGCCTACTTCCCGACTGGCTCGACGAAATCTGGCACCGTTTCCGTGGTGGACCTGTCCACTTTTTTGGTGACCGCCAGCATCGACACCGGTCTGCACCCCACGGGTATGGCCTTCTCGGGCAAGAACCTGCTTGTCGCCAATGCCTACAGCGACGACATCTCCGTGATCGACACGACCAGCAACCAGGAAGTTGCGAGAATCAACCTTGGGCTGCCAGTCGCCGTGCCTGGCCAATGGGAATCCGCCTATGGGGCGGGGCCGAACTCGATCGCCGTTGACTCCGTGAACAACGTCGCCTACGTTGCGCTCTACAACGCCAACGCGGTTGCCGTCGTTGACCTCAGCGACAAAGTGTGGAATCCCGTCCTGGGCATGATCCCGGTCGGCTACGCGCCGAGCTCGGTCGTGCTGGACGCGACGGACAAGGTCCTCCTCGTTGCTAACGACAAGGGCATCGGCACCACGGGCTACAATGTGGCACCGCCTCCGACGAATACCGCCGAAAATTCGTACGCTAAGTATTACGGCGTGTCTGACTTCAACACCCACCAGGACCTTGGCACCGTGAGCATCGTTCCCGTGCCGACCTCCCCGGCCTTGTGGGCGATGACCCAGCAGGTCTTCCAGAACAACCACTGGGATCTTGCCGGAAATATCTTCTCCGCCGCTGGCGGCCACAAGCGTGCCAAGCCGCTCGCAATCCCCAACAGAATCGGCGATCCGTCGCTGATCAAGCACGTCTTCGTGATTATCCGCGAAAACCGTACCTACGATCAGATCCTGGGCGACGTGGTCGGCGGCAATGGCGATTCCTCCCTGGCCGTCTTCGGTGTCAGCTCGACCTACGCCGAATACCCTGTCGTCACCCCCAACGCGCATGCGCTAGTGCAGCGCTTCCCGCTGTTGGACAACTTCTACGACCCGAGCCGACAGTCGGCCGACGGTCACAACTGGATCGTCCAGGCCATGGCGCCTTACTCTGACGATATCCAGTCGCCGGACTGGCTCCGCGACTACCCCTCCAACGGAGGCGATGCGATTGCCTACCAGAAGAACGGCCATCTGTGGGATCAGGCAGCAAAGGCCGGGGTCTCGTTTAAGAACTACGGCGAGTACATCGAGTACAATACGTTCAACGTGCCGGGCTGCACGCCGAATAACAACACCCTGGATAATACTTATAGCGGAACGGTTCCCCCGACGACTCTTCCCTTCATTGTTTCGAACAGTTGCGAGCCAAGCTGGATCCAGTTCTACAACGACACCTTGGAATACGAGAGTGGCAAAGAGTCGCAGCTCCAGTACTACAACACCATCGGCTCGGTCTCGCCTCTCCCCAACCTCATCAACAACACGGTCCAGAACTACCCGCAGTTCGATCTGGGCATCCCCGATCAGTACCGGGTCGACGTCTGGGAGCAGGACTTCGCCAAAGACGTGGCAAACGGTACGGTACCCCAGCTGGAATTCATGTGGATCAGCTCCGACCACACCGGCGGGCCGCCGAACGCGACAGCCATGCAGGCCGATAACGACTTGGCCCTTGGCCGCTTTGTCGACATCATCAGCCACAGCTCCATCTGGTCCTCTTCGGCGATCTTCGTGGAGGAAGACGACGCCCAGAACGGCGTCGACCACGTCGACGGTCACCGCAGCCCGGGCTATGTCATCAGCCCCTACGTCTACCAGAAGGTGAAAAAGGATGGAACCGGTGCTGGGGTACTCGAGGACAGCACGTTCTACACGCAGGTCAACATGACCCGCACCATCGAGCAGATCCTTGGTCTGACGCCCATGAACCAGTTCGACCTGGTGGCCTCGCCGATGAGTACGCTCTTCGTCGACAACCCGCCCGCGAAAAACTTCCTGCCATGGACACACGTCGCGAACGGGGTCCCGCTGACGTACGGCGTTCAGGGATATAAGCCCCCGATGAGCATCGGCCTCAACACCCCCAGCCCTGCGCGTACGCTTGTGCCGGCTAGCCCTGCGGCTAAGGCTTTGCAGGCTGCCTGGCAAAAGAAGAAGGCAGAGATCTTCGCCGGGAAATATCACATTCCCGACTCCGAAGATGCCAATATCGTCAGCCATTACGACTGGTACGATGCCACCAGCTATAGCGTCCCCTTCCCCGGCGAGAAGAAAGTACGGTGGCCAAGGGAGTTCAAGGCCAAGGCACCAGCCAAAACTGAAGCAGACGACGACTGAAATACGTTGCAACTGCAACGGCCCTCTCCCCGATGACCGGGGAGAGGGCTTTGAGAAACATCAGATAGTTAACGAGGGTCATCTGGTTATGGGAACGCCACAGATCGTTTGTGCCGAGGCCGATGGTTTCAAATGTCAGGCAAACGATTGCATAGCCGATCCACCAGGCAGGTTTCTTGCCGGTTTGTTTTATTACGACGCCAGTCCACAACCCATGGTGATGAGAGTGTGGCCTGCCGTGCCAGTTCCTCTGACAGGAACTGCCGCTTGACGCTCGTCAAATCGCCCCCTTCCTCGCGCATCACCTAAACAACTACCGGGTGCACTCGTTCGCCCGGCTGAGTGCCCGCCGATATGGCTCGCGCCTTGGTGCGGTCGCACACTCTCGTTGAACCAGGCTGCGGCCATCTGGGACCGCCCTGCATTGTGAACACAAGCAAACAGAACGACATCCATTCGAACAGTCCTCTCTTCGAGACACACGGAATCGGATTGAAAAAAAACCAAAAAGTTAGGTTTGAGCGACCGTTGCGCTTTGGCTTGGACTCAGCGGCGCAAAATAGCGGCGTTGCAGCCAGAGCGCCACGTTGACGAGTCCGATGAGCGCCGGAACTTCGACAAGCGGACCAATAACCCCCACGAAAGCTTCTCCGGAATTCAGACCAAAGACCGCCACGGCGACCGCAATCGCCAATTCGAAATTGTTACTCGCCGCGGTGAACGAGAGTGTGGCGGTTTTCCCGTAATCCGCTCCGAGTGCGCGGCCCATCCAGAAGCTCACAAGAAACATGAGCACGAAGTAAATGAGCAGGGGGACCGCAATGCGTAGAACATCAATGGGCAGGCGGACGATGAGGTCGCCCTTCAAACTGAACATGACCAGGATGGTGAAGAGCAAGGCTACGAGGGTGAACGGGCTGATCTTGGGAATGAAGTGGGTGCGATACCAGGTCTCTCCTTTCGCGCGGAGCAGCACGAATCGCGTCACAAGTCCTGCGAGAAACGGGATACCCAAGTAGACGAAAACGCTCTGGGCGATCTGCCCGATTCCTACGTTCACTACGCTGCCTTTCAGGCCGAACCATGTTGGCAAGATGGTGATGAAGACCCACGCATACAAGCTGTAGAAGAGAACCTGAAAGATGCTGTTAAAGGCAACCAGTCCAGCAGCGTAGTCCGTATCGCCGCCCGCGAGCTCGTTCCAGACAATGACCATCGCGATGCAGCGTGCCAAGCCAATGAGAATGAGGCCGCGCATGTAGGCGGGTTCGCCGCGCAGAAACACAATCGCCAGAAAGAACATCAGGATCGGACCGATCAGCCAGTTCTGGAGCAGGGAGAGACCCAAAACCTTCCGGTTACGGAATGCCTCGCCGAGCTTTTCGTACCGGACCTTGGCGAGCGGCGGGTACATCATGACGATCAGGCCGATGGCGATTGGGATGTTGGTCGTCCCGTAGCGGAGCCGCTGGACAAATTCTCCGGTGACCGGGAAAAAGTGGCCGACCGCGACGCCAACGGCCATGGCCAGAAAAATCCAAAGAGTCAGGAACCGATCGAGAAAGGAGAGCCGAGCCCGTGGATGCGGAGCGCAGACCGAAGCTGGTGTGCAGGGGATAGCGGACATGTGACCTCAGAACGAACCGAGCCGAGACGCCCACGGAACGGCACGCAAAGTGTCCGCCGCTTTCCCAGTATATGCGGACTGGCGAATATGTCCAGAGCCGCTCACACCGGACGAATTGAATTGTTGCGATGGCGAATACGTGAACCTTCCCTAGGAAAGCACATTCCGGTTACAATCCAGTGAGTCAACAAGAACCATGGCACAAACGCAAGTCAATTTAATGTTTCGCGCGTTCTCCGATCCGACGCGGCTGCGCATTCTTCATTTGCTTTTGGATGGAGAGCTGTGCGTAGGGGACCTGGTGAAGATTCTCAAGGTTCCCCAGCCGACCGCCTCGCGTCATCTTGCCTACCTGCGGCGGACAGGTCTCGTCGCAACACGGAGAAACGGCTTGTGGAACTACTACACTCTGCAACCCGCCAAAACCGAGTTCCATCGCAACCTTCTGAAATGCCTCCGCGGTTGCTTTGATGCCGTTCCCGAAATCTCGAGGGACTCCACTCGTGCATTCTCAGTCAAGCGATCGGGCGGCTGCTGCCCGACATAGTTTTTCCGCTTGACTAATTTTCATCCAAGATTATATATGGCTAGGCGAATATTATATTGACGGTTTGGGAAATCGTACGTGTCCCTACCTCCTTCGGATTGGAGTCTCTATGCGACTGGTGATTATCGGAGGCAGCGATGCCGGAATCAGCGCGGCGCTGCGCGCGCGGGAAATCGCTCCGGACACGGATATCTCTGTTGTGCTCGCGGATGAGTTTCCCAACTACAGTATCTGCGGCTTGCCCTTTTTCCTGAGCGGAGAGACCCCAAAGGTGAAGCAGTTGGCTCATCGGACCGAATTCGACGGTATTCGTCTACTTACGAATCATTCGGCCACCGGCATCGACGTCAAGCGGAAGATCGTCTTGGCTCAGGACGCCGAAGGAAAACGCAAGGAACTCGGCTACGATCAACTCGTGATCGGCACAGGGGCTGAGCCCGCAACTCCGCCCATTGCAGGCTTCCACACTCCCGGCGTCTATCCGTTGCACACGATGGAACACAGTTTTGCCGTGAAGCAGCACTTAGAAGAGAAGAATCCGCGGACAGCTTTAGTGGTAGGCGCCGGTTATATCGGCGTCGAGATGGCAGATGCGCTCACGGTACGCGGGTTAAAGGTAACGCTGGTCGGAAAGAACAAAGCAGTTTTGCCGACGGTCGATCCGGACTTAGGCGCATTGGTAGATGAAGAGTTTCGCCGGCATGGCGTGGAGGTGGTGACGGAGACGGAGATTCGCTCCATCAAGACCGAAGGCACGCAGCTCCGAGCGACCGCAGCATCCGGCTTCGCAAAGTTGGCGGACGTAGTTCTGGTTGCCGTGGGCGTGAAACCGACAACGGCGCTTGCCACAGGTGCCGGAATCCCAACTGGCAAGCGAGGAGCGATCCGGGTGAATCGGGCCATGAAAACGGAGGTGGACGGAATTTACGCGGCTGGCGACTGCGCGGAAACCTGGCACCGGCTCCTGAACCGATATACGTACCTGCCCCTGGGGACAACGTCGCACAAACAAGGACGCATTGCGGGAGAAAATGCCGTGGGGGGAAGTCGAGAGTTTCAGGGGTCGGTAGGAACGCAAGTCGTTAAAGTGTTCGATCTTGCCATCGCTCGCACGGGCTTGCGCGAAGCGGAAGCACGGGATGCCGGATTCGATCCTGTTACAAGCGAAGTGAAAGCCTGGGACCATAAAGCCTACTATCCCGGAGCGCATGAGATGCACCTTCGGGTTACGGGAGACCGACGCACCGGACGCCTACTCGGCGCGCAAATCGTCGGACACTGGCAGGCACAGGTGGCGAAGCGCGTTGACATTTTTGCGGCCGCACTGTTCGCGGGCATGACGGTGGACGACATTAACGACCTGGACCTCAGCTACACGCCGCCTCTCAGTAGCCCGTGGGATCCCGTTCAGATCGCAGCGCAAGGGTGGAGTTCGGCTGCATTGGAGAACTCCCGGGCAAGCCGGCAGTCTTCCTCGAACTAAGTGCACAATTGCCTGACTTTTTTCCGCTTGACATATATTCGTACGTACCTATATATGGCTATGCGAATATTACAGTTGGTGCTCCGGGTATCTCTGTGCTTTTCTGGCGGCAATCGGCGACTCCGGGAGAATGGATATGAAACAATCTTCGCTTCGGCTCGACGCTCTGACCCTCACTCTGTTGCTGTCGGTTGGGCTGGTGGCCTGCCATAACAAATCTGAGGAAGACTTGCCGGTCTCTATGCCCGATACGATCCGTCTGAACGGCGCTGGGGCGACGTTTCCCTTTCCCATCTATTCGAAATGGTTTGACGAATACCACAAATACCATCCCTCGGTAGCCATTAACTACCAGTCGATTGGTTCCGGCGGCGGCATCAAGCAGTTCTCCGAGGGAACTGTCGACTTCGGGGCCAGCGACGGCCCTATGACGGACGAACAGCTTGCGGACTTTCAAAAGAAGAAAGGCGCGGTCGCGCTCCACTTCCCGACCGTGCTAGGCGCGGACGTGCCGTCCTACAACATCGGCGTCACGGATGAGTTGAACTTTACTCCAGAAGCGCTGGTCGGAATTTACCTCGGCAAAATTACGAAGTGGAACGCTCCCGAAATCGCGAAGGCGAATCCCAAAGTAAAACTTCCCGCTGCAGACATCGTGGTTGTTCATCGTTCGGAGGGGAGTGGCACGACGTATGTCTGGACAGACTATCTTTCGAAGATCAGCGAGGAGTGGAGAACCGAGGTGGGGAAAGGCACCTCTGTGAAATGGCCTCTTGGTCTCAGCGGAAACGGAAACGGAGGAGTCGCGGATGTCCTGAAAGCGACTCCGAACTCGATCGGGTACGTTGAACTGATCTACGCGGTACAAAATCATTTGAGTTATGGGCAGGTGCAAAACTCGTCTGGGAATTTCATCAAAGCCGAGCTCGCCAGTGTTACGGCGGCCGCGGCCGAGGCCTCCAAGTCGATGCCGGATGATTTTCGGGTCTCGATTACGAACCCTCCCGGAGCCAATGCTTATCCCATTTCGAGCTTCACTTGGCTGCTGGTCCCGAGCCAGATGCCCGATATGAAAAAGAAGCAAGCGATGGTGGATTTCCTGCATTGGATGCTGACAGACGGACAGGGTTTCGCAGAGCCTCTGGCGTACTCTCGGCTTGCCCGCGAAGTCATCGAGAAAGAGACTCAGGCCATCTCAAGAATTGAATGACTACATTCTTCTTCTCGGTAAACGGGAGGGCGCCGAAGAACGTGCGCAACATCCAAGACAATGCTATTTCTCGGTTCCGAGCGCCTGCAGTTCGCGCGCGGCCAGGTCTCCCGGCAGCGGCGCATACCCAAGAGCCTGGCACTCTTTTTGCCCGCTGGTCAGCATCCATCGAACCAACTCCCGCACCGCCTCCTGCTTCTTCGCGTTTCTTCCCTCTGCAGGGAGCAGCACCCATGTGAACGAGGCAATCGGATAGGTATGTTTTCCGCTCGCGTTTGTGATCGACGTCTGGAATCCATTCGTGGCTGGCAGGCGGGCAGCTTTCCCGGCGGCGGTTATGCTGTCCAGATCCGCCTTCACATATTCGCCGGAACTGCTGCGCACCGCTCCAAAGCTGAGTTCGTGTTGTAGGGCGTAGATGAACTCTACATATCCGATGGAATTGGCCGTCTTTGCTACCATTACCGCAACACCCTGGTTCCCGTCCGCACCGATTCCCACGGGCCAGGCCACCGTCGTACCTGCGCCCACACCGGACTTCCACTCCTCGCTCACCTTGGACAAGTAATCTGCCCAAACGAACGTTGTGCCGCTTCCATCCGATCGGTGTACCACAACAATCTTTTCATCTGGCAGCCGCACAGATCTATTGATGGCGCGGATCTCGGCAGCGTTCCACTTGGTGATCCTACCGAGATAAATTCCCGCCAGCACTTCAGGAGTCAGGTTTAATCCATCCGGGGCTCCCTTCACGTTATAGATGGGAACGACCGCGCCCAGCACCGTGGCAAGTTGAAGTAGTTTTCCTTGCTTCCCCTGGAGTTGTTCCGCGGAAAGCGGCATGTCCGACGCGCCAAAATCCACCTCGCCAGCGAGAATTCGGCGAATCCCTTCTCCGGAGCCGACTACATCGTACCGCACCTGAACCTGCGGCCGTGTCCGCTCAAAACTCTCGCTCCACTTCTGGTAAACCGGCGCAGCAAAGGTCGACCCGCCTCCTTGCAAGCTTATTTCGGCGGCCGGGCTCTGGACTGTTCCGTCCGAACCTGCAGCTATTGTGGCCCTGTCCTTCGCTTCTCCTGGTCCGAGCGCTTCTAAAAGCGCAGTCACCAATTGATCGCCAAGGTCATCGCCAATACTTTTCCAACCAGCCATCCTTGGCGTAGCTAGGTAAGACCATAGCGTCTTCCCGCTCTTTCCATTCAATTCCGCCGAGGCATATCCCTGATAGATGGCCTGCCTGGCGCCTTGGGATCGAGGACTCCTTGAAATATATCCGGTTATCCACATCACCGCTGAGCCATGTAGAACCGCATCCGCTTGCGTGGCATCCTGCACAATCTGAATTTTCCGCGACGCTTTCAGTTTCTGCTTGAAGCGGTCGCGCACTCCAATCGATCCTTTTCCGACTTCCGGCCAATCCACCGCGATCCGTTTTACGTCCGAAATCTGCTCGGCCGACTGCGCGGATATCCGCTCGCTAGTGAGTCTACAAATCAGGAAGACGCAGACTGCCAGCCAAGCGAATTTTCGAATGTATGCAGGGAAATCGCTCAATAGGCTCACGCGGTTCACCTGGAATGCAGCACAATATACGGAGCCACTGCCCACTCTGCTTCTAGCGAATCGACGATTTAGCTTTCGAATCTGGCAATTCTTTTCCGATGCGGTCGAGTTCCTTCTGGATCGCCAGTTTACTGAGACTTTCGACGGGTAGGCACAGCAGCAGGCTGATTCTCCGGTCCAGAATCATGAATGCCTCACGGAAGGCCTTTTCGATCTGTTCGGGTGTGCCTGTTACAGCCGCGGGGTCGGGGACGCCCCAATGCGCGGTCATGGGCTGACCAGGCCAGACGGGGCAGACTTCTTTAGCCGCGTTGTCGCACACCGTGAAAACAAAATGTAAATCCGGTGCTCCGGGTTTGGCGAACTCATCCCAGTTCTTGCTGCGGAGGTGATCAGTCGGCAACTTGGCACGCTGGAGCTGTTTCAGGGCCTCTGGATGAACACGCCCTGTGGCATGGCTGCCGGCGCTGTGGGCGGTGAAGTTCGGAAAGCCTTTCTTATTCATGATGGCTTCCGCCATGATGGAGCGGGCAGAATTTCCGGTGCACAAGAATAAAACATTGAAGCGTCCGTGCATGCTAGTAACCTTTCCCGGTGGCCATCCGCGTACTTCGGATTCCGCGAGAGCCCCCGGTGCAGAGTGATGCCAGTCACAAGGTGGCGGCGAAAAGAGAGTATCATGACTATATGCACCTATGCGAATATGAGTTTAAGGAGACAAGCGATGCCGAAACTGCAAGTGTTTGACCCCGCCATGTGCTGCTCGACCGGTGTCTGCGGGCCGAGCGTTGATCCCGCCTTTCCTAGATTCGCCGCGGACCTTGAATGGCTCAAAAGCAAGGGGATCGAGGTCGAGCGCTACAACCTGGCCCAAGAGGTTGCCGCCTTCACGAGCAACCTTGTCGTCAAGCAAACTCTGAACAGCAAGGGGAGTAAGTGTCTTCCTCTGCTTCTGGTCGATGGAACCATTGTTTCGGAAGGGGCCTATCCAGGCCGGGAAGAACTGGCGAAGCTGACACGCGTAAAGTACGAACCAGTGGTCATCGCGCAAGCAGAATTACCTCAGCCCTTTGTGACCATCGGCGCACCCGGCAAATCCGGCGGGAACTAAGCTATGGAGGTCTTCCAAAATCCGACGCGCAATCTTCTTTTCACCGGAAAGGGTGGAGTCGGGAAAACTTCGGTTGCTTGTGCAGTGGCCGTTTCGCTCGCGGAGAGAGGAAAACAAGTCCTCTTAGTGAGCACGGACCCCGCGTCCAACCTGGATGAAGTTCTGGAAACACGGCTCGGGATGCGCCCGACTCCCATTGCGGGCCTGAACGGCCTACACGCCATGAACGTTGACCCAGAAGAGGCCGCTCGCATGTACCGCGAGAGGGTCGTTGGGCCGTATCGTGAGCTGCTTCCCCAATCCGCCGTGGACAACATTGAAGAACAACTATCTGGCGCATGTACGGTTGAAATCGCCGCGTTCGATGAATTTGCGAAGTTGCTGGGAGATCAAACCGCAACGGCGGAATACGATCATATCCTTTTCGATACCGCTCCGACCGGCCATACCTTGCGGCTTCTCCGACTGCCTGCAGCGTGGACGGGCTTCATCGAGAACAACATGACCGGGACATCTTGCCTTGGACCCCTGGCGGGTCTCCAGGCCCAAAAGGAACTCTACGCGAATGCGCTTCAGGCACTTTCGAATTCAAGCACGACAACGGTGTTTCTGGTCAGTCGCCCCGATCATTCGGCGCTCGCCGAGGCCGAACGCACTCGTACTGAGCTTGAAGGGATCGGTATAAAGAACCAGAGGCTGATTTTGAACGGAGTTTTCCACGCGACCGAAAGACAAGATGCTGTTGCTCTGGCATTGGAATCGCGTGGCCGAAAAGCCTTGGCAGAGATGCCTCCAGGGTTGCGCTTGCTGCCGCAAGACGAGGTTGCGTTGGTTCCCAAGGCTCTCATCGGCGTGAAGGCCCTTCGCGAGCTTATTCTCGTTTATTCCCGTGTTGGTCAGGCCGATATCAGGATTGGGCATGCGGTCGTTCTACCCCCGCCGCCCCTTGCCGAACTGCTGACGGAAATGGCGGCGCGTGGAAAAGGCGTCATCATGACGATGGGTAAAGGTGGCGTCGGCAAGACCACAGTGGCGGCAGCTCTCGCCGTGGAACTTGCGCGGATGGGTCACAAAGTTCATCTGACTACGACGGACCCCGCAGCACACGTTACGATGGCGCTGGATGGCAACGTGCCGGGCTTGCAAGTCACGCGCATAGACCCGGGTGCGGAGACCCGTGCGTATACCGAAGAAGTCTTGGCTGAATCTGGTCGCGACCTTGATGAAAAAGGGAAAGCCCTTTTGGAAGAGGATCTTCGGTCGCCTTGCACGGAAGAGATTGCGGTTTTTCGCGCCTTCGCCCGCCAAGTGGACGAAGGCAACGATGGATTTGTGGTCATTGATACGGCGCCGACAGGACACACGCTGCTGTTGCTCGATGCGGCGGAGACCTACCACCGCGATGTCGCACGCAATCTGAGCTACATCCCCGACAGCGTCCGCAGGTTGCTCCCGCAACTTCGAGACCCAGAATTCACGAGAATTCTTATCGTGACGTTGCCAGAGGCAACTCCCGTCCATGAGGCGCAACGGTTGCAAGAGGACTTAAAGCGAGCGGGCATCAACCCGTATGCCTGGGTGATCAACCAGAGTTACTGCGCCACTGACACCAAGGACCCGGTGTTGGCAGAACGCGGACGCCTTGAAGGGCGCTACATTTCCGAAGTGAGCGAGAAGTTAGCGAGCCGCGTCGCGTTAATTCCTTGGCAGACGGAAGCTCCTGTGGGCCGCCAACGGTTACGGCAATTGGCCGAGGTCGCGGTGCAAACGTAACGAACGGGTCCATCCCGAAGGGGCTGAAAAAGCCTCTTGACATCTTTCATATTTCCAGTATTATGGAAATATGCCGAGCACACAAACCTCTTTGATTGCCCGCTACGCCGATATGTTCTCGGCGATGGGAACAGAGCCGCG
Organism: Candidatus Acidiferrales bacterium; assembly: GCA_963776365.1. GTDB lineage: Bacteria > Acidobacteriota > Terriglobia > Acidiferrales > UBA7541 > Acidiferrum. The sequence goes on from CAVZMQ010000022.1 coordinate 88,151, forward strand.
GCTGCGGATCATGCAGCTCTTGATTACCGCGGAACCCGAGGGCCTGGTGGTCGGGGACATCCAGTCGGAACTGGACATTCCTAATTCCACTCTCTCGCACCACCTCGACAAACTGAAAAACGAAAGCCTGGTGACGGTACGCCGCGAAGGAACCTTCCTGTGGTATCGCGCGAACACGGACACGCTAAAAGAACTTCTCAGTTTTCTGTATGCCGAGTGCTGCACACGCAACCGGGTGATCGCCCCAAAGGATATTGTTTCGATTTCGAAATGAAGGAGAATTCCATGAGTTCGGAAGACCTCAAGACAGTTGTCCAAGAAAAGTATGGCGCGGCGGCCAAGCGCGCTGCATCGGGAAGCGGTACGGCGTGCTGCGGCACGAGCCCTTCTTCCGCCATCGCAGGGTGTGACCCGATCACGTCCAATCTTTACGACGAAGGTGAGGCCGGTTCCGTTCCGGAAGCGGCTTTGCGGGCTTCGCTCGGCTGTGGCAATCCTACGGCTCTCGCAAAATTGGAGCCGGGAGAGGTTGTTCTTGATCTCGGTTCTGGAGGGGGAATCGACGTGCTGCTTTCGGCGCGCCGCGTTGCCCCAACGGGCAAGGCGTATGGCCTCGACATGACCGATGAAATGCTCGCGCTGGCAGAAGAAAACAAGCGCAAGTCGGGTCTTACAAACGTCGAATTTCTCAAGGGCGAAATAGAGAACATTCCATTGCCAGACAACAGCGTCGATGTGATCGTGTCAAACTGCGTCATCAACCTTTCCGGAGACAAGGACCGCGTACTGCGCGAAGCGTTCCGCGTGCTCAAGCCAGGTGGCCGTTTGGCCATTTCGGACGTGGTCGTGAGAGGCGAGGTTCCTCAGGAAATTCGCAAGAGCATGGAGCTGTGGGTCGGATGTCTGGCCGGCGCCTTGTCCGACACGGACTATCAGCAAAAGCTCGCCGCCGCAGGTTTCGAGTCCATCGACATCGAAGCGACGCGTGTGTACGAAATCGAAGACGCTAGGGAGTTCCTCACGGCGGCGGGTATTAATGAGGAGTCCGTTGCACCCAAAGTGAAGGACAAGTTCCTCAGCGCCTTCGTGCGCGCCAGGAAGCCGTCGAAGGCCGCTTCATGTTGCGGACCTTCTTGCTGCCAAGCATAGCTTGTAATTCCTGGTTGAAAACGGCAGATACGCATAGACGATTCTGTTTGCCTTCGACCCCCAATACAACCCACACCATGCGCCTTGTACCACTCCCACATATTTTGGTAGGCCCCACTCTCTTGTAGATTGGTGTAAAACCTAGTCACGACCCGTTGACCCGATACAGGCCTGTGATTTGAGTCCCGACCCGATTGCGTAGTGCAGCTGCAACGGTGTCAATCACGTCCTCGGAGATCCAATTGTTGTGCAAACATGGGGGCGGGAGTGGGGCCGCTGTGTGCGATCCCGAGACACTCCCAAATATTCAGAATGGAGTTTTGCGATGAGGCCAGCCAATACGCTTTCGACTAGACGCGAATTCCTACGAGCCGCCTCCGCTGTGGCTACAATTTCAGCGGCTGTCCCTCCCTCCAATGCCCTGACTCAACTTGCTCCGCAGCAACCGAGCGACGACGCGTTTCTGGCTCGGCAAAAGGAACGGCGAAAAGAGCTATGGGGACTCCTAGGGGATTTGCCGTGGGAGCATAAGCCAGGGCCAGCGAAGCTCGTCAGCACAGAAGAGCACGAAGACTACGTGGTGGAGCGGCTGGTGCTCGATTTGAACGGTGCGGAGCCGGTACCGGCCCTTCTACTGATTCCCCGCAAAAGGCAAACGCCCGCGCCGGGATTGCTGTACATCCACTGGCATGGCGGGATGTACGACCTAGGCAAAGAGATGCTGCTCAAGGGTGTGCAGGTCGCGCCAGCGTATGCGCCCGTGTGCGCGCAGAAGGGGCTGGTGACGTTGGCGATCGATAGCTGGTGCTTTGGCGAGCGCAAGCACGAGAAGGACGGTCACGAGGGCGAAGAAAATGCCTTCAAGTTAATGCTGTGGAAGGGGCAAGTGCTGTACGGGATGATGATGTTCGACGAAATTCGCGCGATGGACTATCTGGCGAGCCGGCCCGAAGTGGACGATCAGCGGCTGGGCGCGCTGGGTATGTCGATGGGCTCGACGAAAGCGTGGTGGCTGGCGGCGCTGGATCCGCGCGTCAAGCTCTGCATGGATGTGTGCTGCCTGACGGATTACGATGAGCTGATCAAAGCGCATGGCTTGCAGGGGCACGGGATCTACTATTACGTGCCGTCGCTGCTAAAGCATTTTCAGACCTCGCAGATCAATGAGCTGATTGTCCCCCGGGCGCATCTCAGCGTGAACGGGAATCGCGATGAACTAACGCCGCCAGCAGGGGTGCACAAGGTGCGTGATTATTTACTGCCGCTATATCGGAAGTACGGGAAGGAAGCGGAACTCCGCGTAGAGTTGTTCGACTGCGCCCACATGGAGCTTCCCGAGATGCGCAAGCTCATTCTGGAATGGATGGATCGGTGTTTGGTCGCGGCACCGCGAAACTGACTTATTGCCGAATGCTTGGTTTCTGTGGGTACGCGGCGGAACTTCCCCTTGTGGGCTCGACGGTCGCTGCCTGCGTGGCGCTCAATCCTAGAATGACGTCACTGGGCGCACGAGACTACAATGGCTGAATATCAGTGTTTGCCCCTAGCGGGGCATTTTTCTTATGAACCAGAAGCACCTTCAGTCGTCCACTGGCACGTTCGTGATAGCGCTCATTGACAGCGAGGAGAGTCAGAGGCAGACTCCCTCACATGAGATTAACTATACTTTTGCTCTTGGCATCCGTAGTGTTCCCGGCAGTAAGTCCTGCGCAGGCTCCTGTGTTCGAGTTTACGAAGGTAGAAAGCGCGATGAAGTTTGATGTGGAGGCATCGGTGGCTATAATCGGCAAGTTCGACAAGTGGGACGCCACTGTAACATTCACGTCGCCGGAACTTTCGACAGCCGTTTTGGACATCAAGATTCAGGCTGCCACAGTGGATACTGGAAGTGGAATGAAGAACGGCAAACTGAAAAGCAAAGATTTCTTCGATGTCGACAACAATCCTTTGATCACGTTTCACTCCACGAAGGTTGAACAAACTGGTCCCGATACCGTCGTATTCGATGGCGACTTCACGATACGAGGAGTAACCAAGCAGGAGAAGCTTACGTTTACGATTAGCGGCAAGGGGACGGGCACTGGCACGGTTAAGGGGACAATGGCCTTCGACCGTAAAGACTACGGGATGAACAAAGGAATCCCGCTTGTCAAAATTGCCGACCGTGTCGAGGTCACCGTCGACCTCAAAGGGAAACGAGTCAGCGGGCCTCCGGTGGTCTTTAAGCAATAGCCACGAACGTGCGAATCACCAACACGTATAAATCGAAGCTTCGTCCATTACTCTATCGTAGCCGTAGGTCTCGATTAGTTCTATAAAAGCAGCGGCCACCCCTTCGGGGTGGTTGTATGAGCCTGAAACTCTCTGTCAGAGATTTCGGTGGCCGCTGAATGGCTCTGCTGCGGTTAGAATCTGGGGCACAACGTGGCTCGACAGCTAAGGCCGCACTTCCCTGGAGCGTTCCTGCCCGAATAAAAGCATGGCTCCGGTATTGGCGATTGTGATGATGGTGGCGGCGTTGTCCTGAAAAGGGTAAAGGCCGACCCCGATGGAGAGATTGTTAAGTTTCGCTCCAGCCTACAAAGGCCAACGAAATCAGTAGAAAAGGATACGGGGTTGTGGTTTGTTTCGGCGAGCGTCGTACCCTGTTCACGGACAATTGACGGACAATTTACTCGAAAATTCTCGGAGATCGCTGTGGTCATACTTATAAGTCTTGTGGCACTCGGGGCAGGTAATTTTCCTTGTCGTAAACCTGATGAGGGGAATAGGGGGTTTTTGGGATCGGCGTGGAGTCATGTACTCACCGAGAACTATTCCGTTATTGCATTGCGGGTTTTTGCACTCGACGCCATAATTTCTCTGTATCATGTTGCGCACCTCGCGGCGTTGGGAGACTCCAGCAATGATACATAGTCAACAAGCGCCCGCTTCGCGCCTTTTCGCGCCTCGCAATTTCTAGGTGCAATCAAGCTGATCGACACGCCAATTTTCGCCTCGGTGATGGCCGCTCTGGAATCGGACCAGCGACCTGGCAGCACGCACGTCTGCCTATCAACCCGACGTGCCACAGCAAATTACTGACGCTATTGATGTTGCATGGATTGTTCGTGAGTGTGTCCGGGTCTGGAGGAATTGCAACCATTCAGGCTGAGTAGTGGCGAAGCATTCCAAGCCAGGCTTGGTGAGGATGGCCCGCATAATCAAATAAAATCAAAAACAGCTATCGAAGCGGCTGACGTGGTAGAATGACTATCCAACCGCATGAAGCGCCCTAAACCGGTCACAATTTGTACACGCTGTGGAATGCCCGGCCATAACATTATCTTGGCCAATGGGAAATGCGGGCGCATGTCTAGCACGCATAGATGCACAGGAATAAATCAGAGCGCAATCGGTGAGAAAGATTGGGCCGAGTGCCCGTCGTGCGAAGCTACAGGTTACAACCGCAATAACCAATGTATGCAGTGCAAAGGCATGGGCTGGCTCTTTGCTGACGGTAGCCTCTAGCCCCGCGCCTTCTGTCCCGCTTTAGGTGACAGTCGCAGTGCGGTGATGCGCAGCAAAGGGGCTTTAGGGATTCCCCCAGTTGCTTATCTAGCGGGGCTAGGTCTATACAGGGCTTGCGATGCTCCGCCGGACACAGCCTGTGCGATTCGCCGGGCGGATGAATCGCTACGGGTTGGAGCCGCAAGGGGATGATGGCTCTTCCCTCAGAGAAGCCATTCCCCTTTTGCCGGGATGCCTACCCATGGAGCACCATCCAGATGGTCGTTATCACCGCGGCGATCAACAACCCGGCACCCAGCCACACCATCTCATCGCTGGGCGAAGTAAGGGAAGCATTTCTACGGATTAACTTCACTGTGTACTCTAGATTGTAGAGGGCCGGCCTTGGCCGGCCCGCGCCAGTTGGACTAACTCCATTCCCTGCGTTCGTGCTCATGAGACGAGGAGCTGTCCTCCCAACGGCAGATTGAGGAGATTATGGCGTGCGGTGGAGGTGTCTGTCGTTGCTCTGGAGCAATCAGGGATAGTGTCCGTTAGATGAGGTTTGTAGTGTCCCAGGTGTGCCAAACCGTGGGAAATTGGGACAGCAAAATGGGACTTGCTGGATCGGCTAAAAAAGGGGCCGCTCCGTTGGTAAGCGACCAGAGGTGAACTGGGTACCCGCACCGCCGCTCGCTCTAAGGTCAGTACCCATGCTGTACGCACCCCCCGGGCGAAATTTGACCTCAAGGACAGTACCCTCGTTTTCAGGTGCGCGTAAACTTGCCAGCATATGGCCGTCATCACGCCAGCGACGTGATATGTGCACATCCTGCTGTTCGTCTGTCCCGACTGCAACCATCCCATCGCAATTAGCCATATCAGCGAGAAAAGAAACCTCGAAGACATTGACGCCGAGTCCCTTCGCATATTTTGCAGCTATTGTTACAACTTCTCGAACGTGACTGCAGTGATGGCAAAGAAACACTACGTTGAAGATTGGCCCTAGCAAAGGGCTAAGAGGAATGCCCACCTCGCTCCGGGGCCGGGCGGCAAGCCCGGCCACTCATTGTCCCAGAAGCACGAAATAATACGGAGTGCTACAGAACCGTGAGGGACGCCCTTGCGATAGCGACCCACCCACGGAGTGTGCAGACACGCCAAAACGGCCGGACAGGCACGTCTTTCACCCGAGAGAGGAACAGGACCTTACAGGCAAAAGTGAGGGACGTCAGTGCTTTAACTACGGCTTCGAACGACGTCTGCGCCGCTCCCTCCGCCCTTCGTCGAATTGAATCTTGTACGGGTCCGGCAATCCTGAGACCCGAATGCCCGCTAAGCTCCTGGCGTACTTGCCGAACCTGATTAACTCTTCGTCGTCCATAGCTTGCAGGCGTTCACGAGGCCTGCGCACATAAACATCCTCGGATTCGAAACCAATCATGATGGAAACTCCGCATTTTGAGATGCGGTCGGGGAAGGGAGACGAAATTACAACTCAGCCACGATCGGCCGCGCAGTCACTGTTTCGTTTAGTCCCGCCTGGGCCAGGATGAGTGTGTTAGTCGCGGAACGAATTGGGACGGGGATTAGGGATTCTCCCAGTTGTTTCGTAGCGGGGCGAAGTCTAAAAATAGGGCATGTGATGACGGCCTGTGCGATTCTCACCACGTGCGGACTGAACCGCTACGCTTAGGCCGTAAGGGATGGCTTCTCCCTCAGAGGGCCATCCCCCCCAATCCGTTAAAAAAGGGGTCGCCACGGTCCACGCGTGAGCGACCCCTCAGGCGGAGGCTAAACCCGTCAGGGGGCGGGCCGCCGTTGAAGCAACGCAACAAACTTAGGGCGCCGGAATGACGACGTCAATACAGCTTCTATCGCTTCAGGAAGTACAGGTATCGGCTATCCTCGGGTTCAAAACCCATCATGTCGGGAATTGGCCGTCGAAATGAAAGACAAATTCAGCAAACCGCGATCCTCCGTTGTCGTCTTTCAGAATCGCCGCAGCGCGCCGTCGTTCGATAGTGCTCCGCTCCCCGTCGAGTGGCATGGTTTCGCGTTTACGGGTCTACGAATTTTACGCCCTAAGAGTAATCGCATCTCGTCAACATGGGCCCAGCGTAGCGATTCAAGGCCCAAAGCGGAAAACAGTCGTAAAGAGTCATCTGCGTGAGATTACCTGCCGCATTGATGGTGGCACGACCTCCTGCAAACTCAGCACCGTCGGCAAGCGAGGCTGTTTTTTGGGATAGGGCAAGTCTTCTCGGAACCGGTGCCGCTCGCCACGTTAGAAATTCTGCCCGATTTCCACCACATTCTGGAGAACATCGACCGGTATCACAAATGCAACAGACCTGCACAGTGTGGTCTTGAAACAGTGGCGGTAACCCGCTATCCAACTGCTATCGAACTGCTAATTGACACGCAAATTCTATCGTGATACTTACCGCTTTTGATCTCTTGGGGTGACCTAAGCTGACGATGTCTGGCTTCTGGCGCTAGAATCTCGCAGGGTTAAAAGGCCCTTCATACCATCAGGTCGCGCGGTATCTTGTCTCCGAGCATAGTCCCGAACGGTGAGGAGCAGTCTATGGCTCAGTTTGATGTTCCGTTGGTGCGTTCGCAGTTCGCTCAAACGTCGCGCCGCGATAATTGGTGGATGCAACCCCTCGCTGTTTTCCTTGGGCTTTCTACCTTTATCGTTTACTCCACCTGGGCAGCCCTACAAGGCCATTATTATCGGTTCGGCCCCTATCTTTCTCCTTTTTATTCGCCGGAGCTATTTGGTGATCCGGTGCGATCCTGGTTCGGCGTCAGACCGGATTGGATCCCGGCGTGGGTCACCGCTGCGATGCTTATTCTGTGGGCGCCGGGCGGGTTCCGCGTGACCTGCTACTACTATCGCGGCGCTTACTATAAGGCGTTTTGGGCAGACCCTCCGTCCTGCGCGGTGGGAGAGCCGCGCAAAAAATATCTCGGTGAACGCTCTTTCCCCTTGATCCTGCAAAACGTCCACCGGTATTTCCTCTATCTCGCCCTGGTATTTTTGGTTCTGCTGGCGCGCGACGTGTGGAATGCATTTTGGTTTGAGGGTCACTTCGGCGTCGGCGTTGGCACGTTAGTGTTACTGGCCAACGTGGTTTTGCTGAGCTGCTACGCTTTGGGATGCCACTCGTTGCGACACATTGTGGGCGGATTTCGAGACCGGCTTTCGGGCGCGCCGGTCCGGAAGCGCGCGTACGATTGCGTCAGTTGCCTCAATCTCAGACATATGACATTCGCATGGTTCAGTCTGTTTTCGGTAGGATTTGCGGATCTGTACGTTCGCATGTGCGCGATGGGCATATGGAGAGATTGGAGAATTTTTTAGTGGCCGAACATCTGAAGCATGAGTACGACGTGGTGGTGATTGGAGCCGGAGGTGCCGGCTTACGGGCCGCTGCGGAAGCCTCCGCCGCCGGCGCTAAGGTCGCTGTGATCTCGAAATCGCTGCTGGGTAAGGCGCATACCGTGATGGCGGAGGGTGGCATAGCGGCCGCCCTGGCGAACGTCGACGAGCGCGATAATTGGCGCGTCCACTTTGCAGATACCATGCGTGGCGGCCAATACCTCAACAGCTGGAGGATGGCGGAACTGCACGCCAAAGAGGCGCCGGCCTGCGTCAGAGAGTTGGAAGCATGGGGCGCGGTCTTCGACAGGACGGCGGACGGCCGCATCCTGCAACGGAACTTCGGCGGTCATCGCTATCCGCGACTAGCTCACGTGGGTGACCGGACGGGTCTCGAGATGATTCGTACCTTACAAGACCACGATATTCATCTAGGCATAGACGTCTTTATGGAATACACGATCGTCACGCTGCTCAAGGATGGCGATCGCGTAGCAGGTGCGTTTGGGTACGACCGGGAGCGGGGAAGATTCCATGTGTTCCGTGCAAAAGCTATCGTGCTGGCGACAGGCGGCATTGGCAGAGCCTACAAAATCACCAGCAACAGCTGGGAATACACCGGGGACGGGCACTCTCTCGCGTATCACGCGGGAGCGGCGCTGATGGATATGGAATTCGTTCAGTTTCATCCGACCGGGATGATCTGGCCCCCAAGCGTGCGGGGAATCTTGGTTACCGAAGGAGTGCGAGGTGAGGGCGGTGTACTGCGCAACAGAGACGGGCGCCGCTTTATGTTCGACGACATTCCGGCCGCATATGCGAATCAAACGGCGGACACCGAAGAAGAAGGTTGGCGCTATACGCAGGGGGACAAGAACGCACGCCGTCCGCCAGAACTGCTTACGCGCGATCATGTGGCCCGCTGCATCCGACGAGAAGTGAAGGAGGGGCGCGGCAGCCCCCACGGGGGCGTATTCCTGGACATCGCATGGATTAAGGAACGGATTCCCAACGCGTCTGAATACATCAAAAGAAAACTTCCCAGCATGTATCACCAGTTCAAGCAACTGGCGGACATTGACATCACGCAGGTACCGATGGAAGTTGGGCCGACCACGCATTACATGATGGGGGGCGTCCGTGTCGATCCAGACTCACAGATGTCCGACGTTGCGGGTCTGTTTGCAGCCGGAGAGTGCGGCGCGGGATTGCATGGCGCGAACCGCCTCGGGGGAAATTCCCTGTCGGATCTGCTGGTGTTTGGTAGACGGGCGGGTCAATACGCCGTGCACTATGCCCGAGAGAACGAGTTGGGAGCGATCGATCGTGATGAAGTTGAACGGGCGGAAAAACATGCCCTGGCTCCGTTCGCACGCGATAGCGCAGAGGGACCCTATGCGGTTCAACACGCCTTGCAGGACACCATGCAGGACCTGGTTGGTATCGTCCGCCAAGAAAACGAGATGTCGCTAGCGCTTGAACGCATCCAAGAGTTGAAGGCGCGTGCTGGGCGTGTCGGCGTAAGTGGGAATCGCGAATACAACCCCGGTTGGCACACGGCCATCGATCTCAGCAACTTGCTGACGGTTTCTGAAATGGTAACGATCGCGGCCCTGGAGCGAAAAGAGAGCCGTGGTGCGCATTTCCGCGACGATTATCCCGCCAAGGAGGACATGTTCGGCTCATTCAACATTGTGATTCGGAAAGGCGCTGGCGGCGAGATGCAGGTTGCGCGCGAGCCCATCCCGGAGATGCCGCCGGAGTTGAAGCAAATCATCGAGGAGATGAAGTAATGGCAACGGCAACGTTCCGAATATGGCGCGGAGAAAAAGGTGCTGGAAAGTTCCAGGACTATACCACCGAAGTCGCTCCCGGAATGGTCGTGCTCGATAGCGTGCACCATATTCAGGCGGTACAGGCCAACGATCTCGCTGTACGATGGAATTGTAAGGCCGGCAAGTGCGGCTCCTGCTCCGCTGAAATTAACGGAATGCCGAAACTGATGTGTATGACTCGCCTGAATTCGCTTCCTCTTGAACTACCCGTAACGATCGAGCCAATGAGGGCCTTCCCTCACGTGAAAGATCTGGTTACCGAGCTCTCGTGGAACTATCGCGTGAAAAAGACCATCGCGAAGTTTAAGCCGCGCCCTCCGGATGCTCCGGATGGGACCTGGCGTGTGGCGCAAGAAGACGTCGATCGTGTTCAGGAATTTCGCAAATGCATTGAGTGTTACCTCTGTCAGGACGTCTGCCACGTTCTGCGCGAACACCACATGCACGAAGAGTTCATCGGTCCGCGCTTCTTGGTTTACGCAGCCGCGCTGGAAATGCATCCACTGGACGAGGCAGATCGCATCCCCGAGTTGAGAACGCAGGATGGCATCGGGTTATGCAACATTACGAAATGCTGCACGAAGGTGTGTCCGGAAAGCATCACCATCACCGACAACGCCATCATCCCGTTGAAAGAACGTGTGGTGGATCGCTTCTTCGACCCCTTGACGAAGCTATTCCGTATGTTTAGTGCTGATTCCGGGTAGGAGGTACTGATGCATTTCGATCTGAAATCCCTCACAGCCGATGGTGTTCCCAAAGCGCTTGAGAAAGCAGAGCGTTACAGGCTTTTGAATGAACCAAGCCTGGCCGAAAGCATTTGCTTGGACATTCTGGCGATTTTGCCTACGCACCAACTAGCCCTCGTTTCGCTCCTGCTTGCGCGAACCGATCAGTTTGGCAGCGGCGTCCCGCTGCAATCGGCTCAAGAGGTACTCCTGCGTATCGAAGGTGCATACGAGCGCTCTTATTACGCCGGTTTGATCTGGGAGCGTAAGGGACACGCCCACCTGCGCCAAGGCGGACTTTGCAGCAACGCGAGCACCTATCACGCTCTACGCCAAGCCATGGAACATTATGAGCGAGCTGAAACTTTGCGCCCGCAGGGCAACGACGATGCGATTCTAAGGTGGAACGCCTGTGCCCGAATTCTTATGCGCAACCCGGAAATCCGACCGCTACCCGAGGCGGAATTTCAATCCATCGTTGGTGAGTAGCCGGTGATCTCGACGATGTGGCGTGAGAGCTGGAGGCCAGCGAGCGCAGGGATCCAGCAAACTATGCGATGGCCTGTCGGAGGTATGCTGCCACCTCAGTTATGAACCGATGAACCGTGACCTCCGCTATGCGGTGGCCGACAATCGCATTCATGGCCTTTCCCACGGCGCCGAACGGTGGTTCGTAGAGTCCCCAGAAATCCAACTGCGTTTCGCTGGACGTTAGCGGGTAGATGAAAAGCTCAGCCTTCATGAGCGGGAATAATCCTGGTTTGCTCGCTGCCTCCCATTCAAGCAGCAACCGCGTTGCCGGAGTCGACACGGTATCTGGTACCTTCTCCTCGATGTTGTTGACAGAGATGTTGATATCGGTCTTGATCCCAACACTGCCAAAGTCGACATGAAGCTCGGCGGCAATCGATTGTGCTCGGGAAGCGGCGGCTTTTGTCGCCAACTGGAAGACCGCGAGCGCGTCCTGCTTCAACACATCGCGCACGCGTTCGTAGGGATGGTTCACGTAGTCGTAGCAGCGAATCTCAGGAGTCTTGCTCATCGGCGTCGCTCTGAACAAACTGACAGACTGTCTTTGAACAGGCGGTCGCAGAACTGTACCATACCTGTCGCCGTAAAGCCGTGACCCGGCTGATGAGCGACACCCCCATGACGAAAGAATTTGAGGCGGCGGCACAGACTTTCGGACGCTGGGCGAGTTCGGAAGGATTGCGATCAATGCCATAAAGAGCGCTTTTCTGCAGTACGATCGGCGCTGCGATCTGATTTATAAGGTAAGGAAGCCCGGATACGCAAAGATCCGCGCTTTCCTTCCCGTAGTCTGATGCGCGATTATTGAGCGAGTGTTGAAAGCGTCTCGGCCAGCACCGCCACACCACGCTGGATGTTCTCAGGGGAGGCAAACTCGTCGGGGCGGTGGCTGTAGCCATGGCGGCAGGGGATGAAGAGCATGGTGACCGGGGCAATGCGGGACATAAAGAGCGAGTCGTGATAGGCGCGGCTGACCATGAGTTGGAATGCTTGTCCCTGTTTCTTGCACGATGCTTCGACTGCTTCCACGATGGCGGGATCGCTGTGCGCCGGTGCATCCGCATTCAGCAACTCAGATTGGATCGTGACTTGACGTACGGCGGCAATCTTGCGTTGGGCGTCATCTATCGCGCGCATGACGCCATCGCGGCGTTCGAGACTGGTGTCGCGCACGTCGACGCTGAACTGGACCCGGCTGGGGATGCTATTGACCGCGCCGGGAAATACATCGCACATGCCGACAGTCGCGACGGTATCCCGGGCACCGGTGGTGCGGGCAGAATTCTCGATTGCCAAGATTAATTCCGCGGCCGCGCACAAGGCATCGCGACGGTCGGGCATCAAAACTCCGCCGGCGTGGCCTCCCGAACCTTCGATCAGAACGCGAAAGCTTGCGGGAGCGGCGATTTGCGTAACAATGCCGATGGGGATGTTTTGGCGCTCGAGCAGCGGGCCTTGCTCAATGTGCAATTCCACGAACGCTTTGTAGTAGTCGTTGGACAACTTCACTTGCTCGAGCGGTCCTTGAAAACCGGCGGAGCCGCGCACGTCTTCCAGGGAGGTTCCGTCCTTATCGACGAGCTTGCGCGCTGCTTGCGCAGATATGGTCCCAGACAAAAGGCGGCTGCCCAGGCAACCGATGCCAAAGCGGGTTGGTTCTTCGGAGGTGAAAACCAGCAGCTCGACGGAATGTTTGGGCTGCCTACCGGCGCGTTGCAGAGAACGAATAGCCTCCAGGCCGCCGAGCACGCCGACGACGCCGTCATACTTGCCGGCATTGGGAATCGCGTCGATGTGGGAACCGGTGCCGACGGCGGGAGCGTTGGCTTCGCTGCCAATCCAGCGGGCGAAAATATTTCCGATGGCATCGTGTCGGACTTTTAAGCCGGCTTCTTCGCAACGCGTGATGAGCCACTTTCGCGCTTTTAGATCGGTCGGCGTAAAGACAATTCTTGTGACCGAGGGAGGGTCAGCGTCGGAGAAGGCCGCCAGTTCTTCAATCTCAGTGGACAAACGTTGGGTGTCGACAGCGATTTTCATCCCGGTAAACTCTCAAGCGGATGGCGGTTCCAGTCCTTATATATAAGGTACTTTGCCGGAGTTTTGCCGATAGCGCCGAACCATTGCGGACACCACGGCCCCATCCAGATAAAATCACCGGCGGTGACCGGATACCATGAATCGCCCAGGCGATAGATGCCGCCGCCTTCGAGCATGAGCAGCCCGTGTTCCATGACATGCATTTCGACCATGCTGAGGGCGGCTCCGGGTTGATAGGTCATGGTATTTACGGCGAAGTCGAAGTTCATCGCGTCGGGCAGGAGGCATTTGACCTGCAAATCTGGGTCGTCGCGCAAAGCGTGCGAGGAGACGGCATCTTCGCTAGAAACAATGAACGCGGGCGCATCGACGGAAGCGAGTTTCTGATAGCGCTTTTCGATGACGGCGGCCCGGCTGGACTTGGTGGCCGTGACGCGATGCGCGGAGCCTTGGGGCAAGTACGCGAAGCCGCGACCTTCCAATTCGCTGCGTCTGCCGTCCACTTCGATTGTCAATTTGCCGTCGAGAACGTAGAGGAAGCGCTGCGCGAGTGTATCGCCGAGCTCGCCCCCGGCCTCGAATTCGGCGGTGTACTGGGAGAACTGCGCGCCGATCGCCGGACCAGCATGCACGGTGGCGACGCAGCCTTTCATGCCGGGCAAAGACGTTCGAACAAACGTGTCGGGGGTAAGTATCAAATGATGCTGTTGTTGGCTGCTACGCGTTTGACCGAGATTATGCACGGCAGCTCCTTGTTTGAAATTCGTTGGAATTGGCAAGCTGATCGAGCAATTGGATTCCACACTGCAAAGCCATGGCCACGTCCTCGACGAGGACGGATTCCGCGGGGTCGTGGCTGACCCCGCCGGGACTGCGCAGAAATACCATTGCGGCGGGCACTTTCTCCGCAAGAATCATGGCGTCGTGGCCGGCCCCACTGACCATACGGTGTGGTTCACAACCGATCCTTAGTGCCGCTTGCTCGATTTGGTGCATTAGGAATGTATCCATTTTTACTGCTTTTTGTCTCAGCAAGTCCTTGCGGGCAAGGGTCAAGCCACGGCGGTTCGCGATTTCTTCAGCTTGCCGAATTAGCTGCTCTGCCACCTGCTCGCAAACCTGATCCGATCCGTGACGCACGTCGAGCGATAACCGAGCCGTACCGGGGACGGCGTTGATTGCTCCGGGCTTGGCCTCGATCTGCCCGACCGTTGCCACGACTCCGGTGTGGCTCTTCGCGGTATGCTCCACGGAGACAATCCACTCCGCCGCTGCCGCGAGCGCGTCTTGGCGAAGATGCATCGGGGTGGTGCCCGCATGATTGGTGCAGCCCGAAAAAAGAAATTCCATGCGCGTTTGCGCGGCGATGGCTTCAACGACACCAAGGGGCCGATGCAATGATTCGAGCACGGGTCCCTGTTCGATGTGGAATTCGAGATAGGCCAAAGTGTGATCTTTTAGAACTGCGTCCGTAATCTCCGCCGCATGCAGGCCAAAATCATGAATAGCTTGGCGAACGGTGATTCCCTGGGCATCCTGGCGATTGAGGAGGCCGTCGTCGAAGCGCCCGACCAGCGCGCGGCTGCCAATAAATGGAGTGGCAAAGCGCACGCCCTCTTCCTCGGAGAATCCGACAATTTCGATTGCAAACGGTAGGTGCTCGCGCCGCAAGGATTCAAGGAGGGAGACGGCCAGAAGGACGCCGAGAATGCCATCGTAGGCACCGGCATTCGGAATGGTATCGAGGTGCGAACCGATGAGGAGTTGTCCCGCAGCGGGTTCAGCGCCGCGGTAGAAGCCGCGCAAATTCCCAGCGGCATCCACACGTACTTCCGCGCCCGCAGCGGTTAGCCAACGGGAAATTTCCCGATAACAGTCGCGCATGGGGGCGGAGAGAAATGTTCTGCGGGTGCCGGAGACCTCTTCGGAGAAGGTGGCGAGCTTCCGGCAACGAGCTACGATCTCGTTCGCGCGATTGTGTGCGTCCTCAGGAGCTAGCACAGAGTCTCAACCTTGCCGTCGCAGGCGGGCACTAATGGTGCCATGCGGTTCGTCGATCGGAACAAAAATCTCGTTGGGATTGTCCTGGCCGAAGCCAGAAAGGTCCACCAGCAAGCAATGTTTGTTGGGCATCGTCAATTCTATGTAATCGACTTCGGAAACCTGGGTCAGGACGGCTTCGCCCATCGCATAAAGAGTATGTTGCACGGACTTGCTGATGTGGGCGGCGAAAACTGACAGAAGGATTTCACGGATCGCGGAGCGCAAGGTAGGAAAAGAGCTAGCGGATGATGAGTATTTCCACTTCGCAGTCACCGCGGTGCCAAACAGGCGGTTGGTGGCCTCCGGCAGCGTGGTGAGTGGGTCTTTGATGAAGCCTACAAATTCGGAGCCGGTGCTTTTTAGGATGACGAGGTTTTCCAGGCCTGACCCGATCGATCGTGGCGCATTCCTCATCGCCATCACCTCGGTGGTCTGCAATTCGCTGCGGGACTGGATGAATGTTGTCGGTTGCTCTTTCCCAGCCGTTCGAAGATGTTCCCAAGCCTTTTCCCATAAGTTCACGTGTGCTTCGGAGACTTGTGGATTGTGGTCGAGGAAGAATTGCGCCAGTTCCTGGCCAAATTCTTCCATGCAAGCCGTGGAAGACTTCCGCGCCAACGAATAGACGGTGTTTTTCATGGTGTCTGTGGGAAGGATCTTGCTGTTGTCGCCGCTTACGAAGCAGGACTCGAAATCGCCTCGCAGCAAAATTTCGACGGTCCATTCACGCAACTCGTGACGGTCCGCGCGGCGCTTCACTTTGACAAGGCGCACACGAGATTTTCCGTAGCGATTCTCTGCGAGCAGGCTCATCGGTTTAGCTACCCCTGTACGTGGTGTACCCATGCGGATTCAAGAGCAACGGGAGATGGAAATGCGTGTCACCTTCGCGTACTTGAAAAATGATTTCGACGATGGGATACAGACTTTCGACATTGGTGGCCTGATAGTAGCTCGCGGTGTCGAACGCCAAGCGGTAGAGGCCGGCGCGTAAGATCTCGCCTTCGGGCAGCAACTGAGGGCAGCGGCCGTCAGCATCTGTGCGCGTGGAATTCAGGCGCGCCCATTCGCCGGCCAACTCCCGACGGTCCAGGCGAACTGGGACGTCTCTGGCAGGCTTGCCCAAGGCCAGATCGAGAACGTGGGTGGAGATTCGTTTCATGATGCGAGCCATTTCTTCAGCCGCAACTGTGTGATTTCCCGTTGCTGTTCGGCTGCTTCGAGAAGTTCGCTACGCGGATCATTGTTCAATCGGCGTTCCAGAATATTGAGAACTTCCTGGGCCGACTTGCCGGTGGCACAGACGATGAAGATGCGATGGAATCGCGCTTCGTAGTGTCGATTGGCCTCGGCCAGCACCAATTTTACATCGGCTGTGGCGGTTCCAGCCTTGTGCTGCTCCTCGCTAGACCACGCCGACGATTTCGCGGAAGCGAGAGTGTGCGCATGGGTTTCGCCGATGCGGGGATGGCTCGAAAAGGCTTCGTCCCAATCTGCTTCGGTCAAGCTGTTCCACACCTCGTCGCTGGCAGTCAACAGCGCTTGCTCATTGCCGATCGGCCTTCGCGTAGACATTCTGTGCGCCCAAACTCGGGAACCGCAACAGCGTAAAATTTCCTCTAGCGCTTCTTCCAAACCGAGGCCATTCCAACGCGACAGGATAGTGCTCATTGCGGCACGGCACCCGTGCTCAAGCGCTCCAGAAATTCCCGTACGAGATTCCCCGCCACTGCTGCGCGATAGCGGGCGGTCGAACGAATATCATCGATGGAGCGCACCTCCGATACTGCGGTCTTCGCCGCATTCTTCAGAAGCTCGGCATCCACTTTTTTCCCTATGATGACCTGCTCTGTTTCAAACAAACGCAACGGCACCGGCGCCACGCTTCCCATCGCCAACCGAACGTCTGCCACTACGTCGTCGTGCAGTTTTCCTAGAGCCGCGAGGGACACTTTCGAAATCGCTTGGGCGTTTCGCGCGCCCACTTTACGAGTGTACGCAAAATATCCTGAATACCGTCTCGGAACGCAGATTGTTCGAATGAGTTCATCCGTCCCCAGTTGTGTCTTCCGGTAGTCCACGTGAAAGCTGTCGTAGTGCACGCGGCGTTCGCCGCGGGTCGACACTAGAATCAATTCCGACCCATAGACCAACAGCGCCGGGAGCGAATCAGCGGCAGGGGAGGCGTTGACAATATTCCCGCCAATGGTTGCACGATTCTGGTTGGCAATGCCACCGGTCCAGCGGGCGGCAGTCGAAAGCAAGGCAAAATCGCGGCGAATGAGCTCATGTTCACGCAAATCGGTGTAAGTGCAGGCAGCACCGATGCGAATCTCTTCGGGGGTGATTTCGATCCGGCGTAATTCCGGCAGGTTCCAGATGCTGACGAGTTTGCGCGCCCGCAGATTGCCGGCGGCGTACTGCACCATGATATCGGTGCCGCCCGCAACCGGGAGCCACGTGCCGGGTTCTGAGGCTAACAACGACAATACGGCGGGCAAACTGGGAGGCGCCACCAGTTCGTATTCGGCCGGATGTGCTCTCATGGTGCTGATTCCCGTTGCGCCACTTCGGCCACCGCTTCGAAAATTTGCGTGTACCCCGTGCACCGGCACAGATTGCCGGCTAATCCTTCGCGGATTTCGTCAAGCGTGGGCCGCGGCTTCTTGTTCAAGAGTTGCCGCGCCGCGAGCAGCATGCCGGGGGTGCAGATGCCACACTGCGCGCCACCGCAGGCAATGAAGGCAGCTTGCAAAGCAGTCAAGCAGCCCTCGGTAGCAAGGCCTTCAATGGTAATCAGCGTGGCACCATTTGCCTGTAGCGCGGGAATCAGGCAACTATTCACCAATTGTCCGTCCAACAAAATGGAGCAGGAACCGCATTCTCCTTCGCCGCAGCCTTCCTTGGTCCCGGTCAGGGCGAGATTGTGTCGCAGCACATCGAGAAGGCGATCCATCGAGAAGGCATGCACCGTGACGGGTTTTCCGTTGACGGTAAAAGCGATTTCGCATTTGGCAAAGGCAGGCGACGATTCGCTCATTCGGCGCCTCGCGCGGTAGGCACTGCATGTTGGATTTCAATTTTTTTGGAAATGGCATCAAATAGATCTTCGGGAAGCAGAGGGATGGAATCGAAGGGCACTCCCAGTGCATCTTCTATCGCGTTGACCACCGCGGGAGCAGGACCATCCATCGGCAACTCTCCGATACCCTTTGCGCCATACGCGCCGTGTTCGTTGCCCAGTTCCTCAAAAAAGACGCGGACGACCGGCAGATCTGCGGAGGTGGGCATGATGTAGTTGGTCATCTGGCCGTTCTGCATCCTACCGTTTTCCCAAAGCACTTTTTCATAGAGAGCATAGCCGATGCCCTGGGCTACTCCGCCGATGATTTGCCCCTTTGCCAAGACGGGGTGCAAAACTCGTCCTACTTCTTGAAGAGCAACAAAATCGTCGACCGAAACACTGTAGGTGGTTAGATCGACCGCGACTTCCGCGACATACACGGCCCAGGCAAAAGCCGCGTAGGCAGAGCCTCGATATTTTTCTTCATCCCAAGCCACGTCTGGTGGCGCCTCGTATTGGGAGAGGCTCCGAATCTTTCCGTGTTCGGCGACATAGGCACGGCACGCCGCGCGAAATTCCTCGGGCGAATAGTTGGGGTGCAAAATGCCGCTGGCAAACAGGGTCTGTTTGATGCCATTCGCGGCGGACTGCAGCAACTTGCCGACGACCATCACGGTGCGGGAGGCCACGGTCGGTCCGCTATTCGGCACTTTCCTGGTGTCTGGCTGCACAATCCTTACATCTTCACAGCGCAGGCCCAAGGCTTCCGCAACAATCTGACACAGTACAGTTTTTGTGCCTTGGCCAAATTCCGTGCTAGAGACCAGCACCTCGACCGCGCCATCGGAGCACGCTTCCACTCCCACGAGCGATGCGAGATAACGTTCGCCCGAACCTGTGAAGCCCGCTCCGTGCAAAAACGTGGCGATGCCAATTCCCTTTCGTCGATTCCCTGTTCGATTTTCTTGGGCGAACCTTTTCTTCTTCTGGTGATAGCCGGAGAGTTCGAGTCCCCGGTCGAGAAGCTGGCTTAGGTTGATGGGTTCCTTAATGATTTGGCCCGTTGTGGTGGCTTCGCCGGGCTTCAGCAAATTGCGGCGACGCAAATCAACGGGAGATAGACCCACAGTGCGAGCGATGCGATCCATGTGGCGCTCGAGCGCAAACAGCGATTGCGGGGCACCGAAACCGCGAAAGGCACCTTGGGGCGGTGTGTTGGTCGCAACCGCCTTGGCGCGAATGCGAATGCTCGGCCAATAATACGGTCCACCAGCGTGAATGGCGCCACGCGAAAGCACTACGGGCGACAGTGTTTTGTAGGCGCCGCCGTCAATGGTGAACTCAATTTCGCCACCGAGAATCTTGCCGTCTTGGCTGATGGCGGTCCGCAGACGACTCCTGGAAGGATGCCGCTTGGTTGTAGCCACCATGTCTTCCGTGCGGTCGTAAACGAGTTTCACAGGCTTGCCGGACTTCATGGCGAGTAGCGCGGCATGTCCCGCAATCATCGATGGATAGTCCTCCTTTCCGCCAAACGCGCCGCCGGTTTCCATTTGCACAACACGGACTTTTTCGGGAGGCAAATCGAAAAGCTTCACGAGCGACTTGTGCACGTAATAGGGGCATTGCAGCGAGCCCCAGACGGTCACCCCGCTGTCGGCATCAAAGGCGGCAATCATCCCGTTGTTTTCTATATAGAGTTGTTCCTGGGCACCTGTTCTGTATTCGCCCTCGACGATAAAGGCGGCATGGCTCCAGGCGGCATCGAGATCACCCTTTTCGATCACGTAGCTCTTGAAGACGTTGTCGATGCCCCAGATAATTTCGGAACATTTCTCGCTATCTTCCATGGTGAAAATCGCCGGCTGAGAAGCGTATTCGATGGAAATAGCCGCTACGGCTTTGGGAAGCAGATGCCGATCCGGATGAGCCAGCAAGAGAATGGGTTCTTCGGGGTGATTGACTGCGCCGTCGGCGAGACAAGGCTGATCGTCATCGATCAGCGCAATACAGTTTTTGCCGGGAATATCTTGCGAGGTCACGATAACGAATTCGTTCCAGTTAATCCCCGGGCCGAAGCGGATGCTTTGGATCGCCCCACGCGGAACGCGGCTGCGTACCGTGGCCGCATGGAGCATGCCGGGTAAAACAATGTCGTCGACGTATTGGGCTGCCCCGGTCACTTTCTCGCGCGCCTCCAGTCGAGGAACGGACTTGCCGACAATGCGTTCAATGTTCATACCGATTCCGAATTCCGGCTACTACTGATACTCCTTTCCTTGAGGCTCGGCTAGAAAAGTACCTTCTTCGAAGACCAACCGTCCGCGCAAGTAGGTGGCTTTCACCTGGCCGTAGAGTTTTTCGCCAAGATAGGCGGAGACCGGATGACGGTAATACAGCCGGTCCTCGCGCACTTCCATTTCGCTCTCCGTGTCGAAAATAACAAAGTCAGCATCGCATCCCGCGGCGATTCGCCCTTTTCGCGTCGCGCAACCTGCCAGCTTGGCTGGTTCTTCTGCCATCCACCGGGCAATATCCCGGAGCGAGAATCCCCGTCGTCTCGCCTCCGTGTGCACCACCGGCAGAGCCACGGGCGAACTGGCAATGCCGCCCCACGCGCTGGCAAAGTTTCCTTCAGCGAGTCGCTTCATTTCGGGAGGGCACGGCGAATGATCCGTGGCCACCAAGTCGATCACTCCTTCTCGCAGTCCGTTCCACAGTGCTTCGCGATTTTCGCTGCTGCGAATCGGCGGAGCACACTTGAACAGCGTTGCCCCTTTGGGAATTGCCTCGGCGGTGAGGTGCAAGTAATGGGGACAAGTTTCCACGCTGACGGGCAACCCTTCGGCACGCGCGGCGCGCAACTCCGGAAGGGCACAGCTATTTGAGAGATGCACAATGTGCAAGCGAAACCGGAATTCGCGGCACAATTCGAGGAGCATGCGAATGGCGGCCATTTCCGCTTCGGGCGGGCGCGATTGCAGATACGTCTGGTACGAGCACCAGTCAGCTTCCGCCAATTCTTTTGTCGCTTGATCGATCGGACCCGGCAGTTCGGCGTGCACCAACAATGGCAAGCCTGTCCGCGCGACATGTGGCAACGCCACCCGCAGACTCTCCTCGGTCACCATCATGAAGCCATCAATTCCAGGAGGAACCAGAAAGCACTTGAAGCCCGCAACGCCCGCTAGCGCAAGAGGCTCCAGGCAATCGGCGTTATCCTGGACCACGCCGCCCCAGGCCCTCCAGTCCACCCAGCAGCGTCCTCGCGCTGCGCGGCGCTTGGCTCGCAGCGCGGATACATCCGTGGTTGCGGGCAGGCAGTTCAAAGGCATGTCGACCAAGAGGGTATAACCGCCTGCGGCCGCGGCGCGCGTCGCGGTCTCAAATCCTTCCCAATCCGCGCGTCCCGGATCATTGATGTGTACGTGGGAATCTACCAGGCCGGGGAGTAGCGCTGCATGGCCAAAATCGCGGGTTTCCTGGACATCGGGCGGTAGGCGATCGAGAGGGGTCAACTCGCGGATGCGCTCTCCTTCGGTCACCACCGCAGCCGGACGCACCCCTTCCGGCGTGACTACTCGGCGAGAAAGAAAGGCGCGCAAACTCATGATTGAAAGCGAAGGGCCGCTGCGAGAGCTCCTGAGAATGAGGGACGAGCGTAGCCGCAAACCTGCACATTTTCAAGTCAGCAAAATCGATAATTCGCCGCAAAAAGTGTGCTCGGCAAGCGCGGCGGGGGCTTATACTTGCTGGCCAGCCAGGGCAGCGGCGCGGGCTGGCTGCCTTAGTTCACTTCACAATGAATAACCCCTTCATGGCACGGGCGATTCAGCTTTCCATCGAGGGGGTGCAGTCTGGCCACGGTGGGCCTTTCGGGGCGGTCATTGTGAAGGACAACGCAATCATCGCGGATGGCATCAATCGCGTGACCTCGACCAATGACCCCACCGCTCATGCAGAGGTGGTGGCAATCCGCGCCGCATGCCAGAAGCTCGGCAATTTCGAATTGAAGGGTTGCGAGCTGTACACGTCCTGCGAACCTTGCCCTATGTGCCTGGGCGCCATTTATTGGGCGCGCATCGACCGGATCTTTTTTGCCAACACCGCTGAAGATGCGGCGCAAATCGGTTTCGACGATGCATTTATCTACGATGAATTGAAGCAGATGCACTCGCAACGTAGAGTTCCTACTGTACAGATGATGCGCGACGAAGCGCTAGCTGGTTTTCGCGCGTGGATGAACAAGCCAAGCAAGATCCGATATTGAATGTGTTCCTAACCTAGTTGAATCCGAGCAGCTTGCAACTTCTGATCGCACCATTTTCCGTCTAATCGCAATGTTCGTCGAGGAACCATCGTCAAATTCACGGAACACATCCACCCGCCGAAGGCACTGTCATCCATTCAATTTCAACTGTGATTTTTCAACCTGGTCGTTTTGCCAGGTTTTGGCCTGCCCTAAAGGCCAGTCGCATTCCATAAACTGGAAGCGTACGCTGGTCTAGAAATGACATTTGCGCAGAAAGAATGCGGCACGCTTGTGCAATGGGTTCGCGCCGACCAGGAGCTCCTCGCGGAGTTCAGGCCCGGGGCGTTGTTTGATGCTCGCGCGTCGTTTGAGGCCTTCGGTGCGAGACAATTCGGCAATCGCTTCGCCGGCGTGGCCTGTTGCTGTGAACTACCAGGTGCGGTCCCCCGGTGGGAGGCCGCGTTGGAGCTTCGAGAGCAACCAGCCTGAGTTAGATAGTCCTTCCCTCCGCGAATGCCTTTGGTCTGCAAATGCAATGACTCTACTGTCCACCAACGAATGTCCCCTCGAGTGATCTAGTGAATTTTCGAGTGAGCCATCATTTTTGACGCGCGTTTAGTTCGTCAAGCTTGCGTTTCAGCTCTTCAAGCTTCTGCCCAGCCTCACCGAGCTTACCTTCCGCGGTTAGTCGCTGGTAATCGGCGAGGTCCTTGGCCGCCCCGCTGATGAGCTCGTTGAGATTCTGCGCCGATCCCGAGCCAACGGAAGATGGCATTGCGCTCGTCGGCCCTTCCACGGAAGCAGCGGTTGCTCTCAACGACGACTCCTCTCCACCAAAGAGGGCCCTCATGGCCGTGTCGAACGTCGGACCGTACGCGAGCCGGTCTTGGAGCGCAAGGACCACCAGACGCAACTCCGGCATCGGGCTCCGCTCCGCCTGCAGATAAATTGGCTCTGCATACAACAACGCGTGTCCGCACGGAATCACCAGCAGCGTGCCTCGCCGCACGTGGGAGCCTTGCTGGTTCCACAGCGTCAACTGGCCGGATAGCTGCGCGTTCTGGTCGATGCGCGCTTCGATTTGCAGAGGGCCGTCGACCAGCTTCGTTTTCGGGAAGTCGTAGACGACCGACGTGCCATATTTGTCGCCGTCGCTGCGTCCAGCAATCCAACCGATCAGATTGTTCCGATTGGCCGGAGTGAAAGGAAGAATCTCGACGAACTCGATGTTGTTTTCGTCCGGCAGTTTCATCAGCACGAAGTTCGGCTCCATGGCCTGCGTCTTCTGCTGGCCGGACTCGTCCATGCCCACTTCGGAAGCGACCGTCCAGAGGTCCTCGCGGTTATAGAAAACCTGTGGATCCGTCATGTGATAAAGGCCGTACGCGGCGGCCTGCAACTTGAGCAATAGCTCCGGATAGCGCACGTGCTTGCGCAGCGTTGGCGGCATCGCCGCGGCATCCTTGAACAGAGATGGGAAAATCTGACGATACGCCGCGATGATGGGATCCAGCGGATCAAAGACATAAAACGTAGTGGTTCCATCGTAGGCGTCAATGACCACCTTCACGCTGTTCCGCATGTAGTTAATCGAAGTACCACCGAGAATATAGTGGCTCGAGTACGGATAGCTGTCTGAGGTCGTAAACGCATCCAGAATCCACGACAGCCTGCCATCGTCCGTGACGACGATGTATGGATCCGCATCAAATGTGAGGAACGGAGCGAGCGCCGTCACGCGATCGCGAACATTGCGACGCATCAGCAGCCGGCTCTGTTCGTTAATATCATCGCTAAACGGCAGCTTGGTAAGATCACCACGGTCGGACGCGATAAGAAGCCGGCGAAGGAATCCACCGAGGAGGATGCCGCCGGAGCCTTCGTAGGATGTCAGACTGTTTGTCTGGCCTTGCGGGTAATTGAACTCCTGCTGCCTCGTCTTCACGTATACGTCGGTATTGGTGAGCTCGCCGAAATAGATCTCCGGTCGCGTCACGAAGATGCTTTTCACCGTACTCTGGATGGGCATATTGCTGAGGATCAATGTCGGCAGTCCTTCCGGAGTGAACCCATTCACGGGATTCATGGTGATGCCGTAACCGTGAGTGTAAATGAGCTTCTCGTTGATCCAATTGCGGCTGCTCTCCGGCAGCTTATCGACGTTGAGTTCGCGGGCGGCAAGCATCACCTCACGGGTTGCGCCGTCGATTTCATAGCGATCAATATCTATATCGGGAAAATCGTAGTAGGTGCGGATTTCCTGAATCTGACGCAGCGTGTCCTGGAGCGCCCGCCAGTCCCACAGGCGAATGTTCTGCAGTGTAGCCTGATTGTTCGCCGGATCGGCCGCCCCCACGGTGGTTTCAGCGGGAAATTCTCGTTGCGCGAGGCGGTCCAGTCCATAGGCACGCCGCGTCAGGTCAATGTTATAGGCGATGTAAGGACGCTCGCGAACCAGTTCATTCGGCTTAACGATGAAGCTGCTGACGTACCAGCCGGTAACTTGGAGCACGAGATAACAGACCACGGCCGGCACAACTGCCGCCACCAGCCAGCGCACGCGCGGCGCCGCCACGACATTGATGAATGCAATCGCGGCACCGAGAATGAGCGCGGCACAAACCGCGAGCATGCCGGGTAGAACGACGTGGGCATCCGTGTAAGTCACCCCACTAAAAATCGTATGCTCGTCGAACAAGCGCTCGAACCGGGCAATATACGTGCGCATCGCGAGGATCAGCAAGAAGAAAGCAAACGCAATGGAGAACCCGCGCCACGACAGCGAGATATACCTGCTTCGGCGCCCCGAACGCATCCGAGTGCTGCCGGTAATGAAAACAAAGAAAGCAGCGATCACGCAGGCTAGCACGGCTAGTGTCAGCAGCCAGCCCATGATGAGCTGCCAGGCGGGAAGAGTGAATAGATAGAAGGCAATCGACTTCCCGAAGACCGGGTCCACACCGGCACTGCTGGCGCGCGGGGCATAGCCATAGAGTGCGAACGTCGGCCATTCCATCATCATGCTGGCACCCGTCACTACGGCGATGACGAGCGTGACCAATGGACCGGCGAGGCCCAGAATGCGCGCGACGGGTAGTCTCACGAGCTGCGTGCCGATGAGTATCGGATGATCGTCCGGCAAATCCGTCCGGTGCATGTGCCGCAGCGCCAGGAACCATCCGTACAGGAAGAGAAATGTGAGAGCAAAGAATGTCGCGAAGGCCGCCCACTGAAGGCCGAGCGTCTTTCGGAACACGTCCCCGTAACCGAGCGACCGGAACCACAGGGCGTCGACGTAATAGGATAACGCCGTCCGGCTGCTGAAAAGGGCCACCGCAAGGACGGCGAGCCCAAGGAAAAACAAGCGGCGCGAGCGCCGCGGGGGTTGCTGCCAGTCGACTATATCGGCCATGTCTTTACCACGCTTTGAGTAGCGCTTTCGGGTGCAGTCGCAAGTAGAGACAATTGTACGCTATCGGCAATTCCGACAATGGCATGAAACTTATGCCTCGGCGCAAGGTGCGCGAAAGTCGTGCGATAGACGATTCAACTCGCCCCTCCACACCGAGGCCATTCCGCCAGTTCCGGATTAAAGCGGTAGCTGACCCGCGGATGTTGGGTTATGAAATCGGCTTCTGTAGTAGACGTGTCCTTGGACCTTGTTCCCAAATCAAATCGCGAGTGGCAGGAGTATCGTCGACCTTCTCGCTGACACATGCAATATTTGCCCTTGACACCCTCAAGACCGAACTTTAAAATCCGCCTCCAAGTAGAGCGAGCGCTCGTTTTGCTAGGTACCCGGGGTGGGACCCATGCCGAAGCTCTTGGACGATACGGTCAACAAGAACAAGGTGAAAATCGAGCGAGCTGCCCTGAGACTGTTCACTCGCCAGGGTTTTCACGGAACCACCGTCCGCGAGATTGCCCGCGGGGCCGGCGTGTCGATGGGTAAGCTCTACCTCTACTACCCCACCAAAGATGAGATCTTCATCGATCTGGTCCATCACATGGAGCAACGGATGGAAGTCCTCCGCCAGAAAGAATTGCTTCCGTTGATGAAGTCTCCGGACCCGGAGTCGCTGCGCAGGTTGGGAATGGCCATCGGCCGCATCGTTCGCGAGAATCTCGACTACTGGCGTCTCATGTACGTCGATGTCGTGGAGTTCCGCCACAAGCACTTCATTCATAGCTATCGTGAAATCGCCGGCGGCCTGCGCACCTATTCCACGGCGTTGTTTCAAAAGTCGGAGATTCCCTTCCCCGCCGACGTGAACCCTGGTTTTGCTTACGTCAATCTCTACCTGCAGTTCGTTACCTATTTTTTGGTCGAGGAACTCTTTGGGGCCAAGCGGCACCTAGGCGTGAGTGACGAGGAAGCGATTGATCAGTTTGTCCGACTGTACACGCGCAGTCGGAAGGCTCGAACTTCGAAGACCTGATTGAGTAGGACAAAGGAGAAAGACACAAATGCGGACAATCGCGACCCTGCTGGCGGCTGCCAGCATGCTCTTTTTCATCCCCCCGATGACTCACGCGCAGACTGCTACCACCGGCCAAATCGTGGGCATGGTGACTGATCCGAGCGGGGCCATCGTAGTCGGCGCCAAACTCTCACTGACAAGCAATGTCGGCGTGCAGCGTGAAGCGGAAACCGGAGCTAACGGCCGGTACAATTTTGCTCAGCTCGAACCAGGCAGTTACGTATTGGAAGTCAATTCCAAAGGATTTGCGTCCACGAAACTCCAAGGCATCTCCATCAGAATCACGGAAACGACCGTTGTCGACATTTCCCTCCAGGTGGCCGCGACCAAGGCTACCGTTTCCGTCACTGCGGAACCGCCGCTGGTCCAGTCCGAGAGCTCCGACCGCGGCACGGTCATCGATCAACACGAACTCCGCGGCTTACCGCTGCCCACCCGAAACTTCCAGCAATTGCTGACGCTGACTGCGGGAACCTCCGGCTCCCTGCAGAACTCTTCGGAACTGGGCCGCGGCGATGCGGCCATCTACGTCAATGGGCAGCGCGCGCTCTCCAACAATGTGGTCATCAATGGCGTCGATGCAAACTCCATCGGCACAGGCTCAATCCCTAATCTCGCCGTCCCAGCCATCGATTCGCTGGAAGAATTCATCGTACAAACCAGCATGTACGACGCTTCACAGGGCCGTAACGCTGGGGGCGTGGTCGCTGCCGTCACCAAGTCTGGCACCAACAACTTCCATGGAGACGCTTACGAGTTTGTTCGCAGCACCGGACTTGATGCCAACAATTTTTTCCTGAACGCTGAGGGCGTCACCCGGCCCACTTACAACCGCAACCAGTTTGGCGGTACCTTGGGAGGCCCCGTACTTAAAGATCGCGCGTGGTTTTTCATTTCTTATCAAGGCACTCGCGAAACCAACGGCACTTCGCTCACCAATTCCCTTTCCACCATGTTTTTGCCCGCATATCTCGGCCCGCAGCGCGATCTCACTTCGTTGGAGGCTCTTTCGGTGTGTTACGGCTTGGGCGGTTACGTCGATCCGGTGGCGTTAGCATCTCTGCAGGCCAAGCTTCCCAACGGGCAATATATGATTCCGGCTGTCCCGCACGTGACCACTGGTGCGGGCTGCACTGCCGGCAATCCAGGCAATCCCGTCGCCGTCACCATACCGTCCAACTCGACCTATGGTGAAGATCAGTTCAATACCAACCTCGACGTCAAACTCAACGACAAGAACCGTTTCTTCGGCAAATTCTTTTACGCCAGCAATCGAACCAATCAGGCTCTGTACGATACCTTTGGCGATGGCAACCCGTTGCAGGCACCCGGCTGGCCGACCCAGGAAAACATTGGCCAGGAGGTACTTTCCATCGGTGTGTCTACGGTCATTCAGAACAATTGGATCAACGAGGTCAGGTTTGGCTGGAGCACGATTTACGGACCCGGGAAACCATCGCAACCGATCAGTTCCGCGGACTTGGGGATTGCCTCGCCCTTAAGCGGCTCGTTCCCCGGTATGCCGACCATGTCTTTCACCAACATGTTCACACTTGGGCCTTCTCCGCTTGGCATCAACTACTCGGAAACCAACACGTACAGCTTCGGCGATATGGTCACCTGGACCAAGGGCAAGCAAACCATCCGATTCGGGGGTGAATATAAGCGGCAGGCCGTTGATGCTCCTTACTTCGACGTATTTCCGAATGGCGAGCTTTTTTATCTGGGGTTCAGCGCCGCCACGTGCCCGGCGGGACCGGGACAAGCCGACTGCGGAGTCTTCAAAGACTTTCTCAGCGGATTGAATGGTCTCTCGGTGATTGGCTCGGGCACCAACAGCATCCACAATCGCGCCAACGATTTATCCGCGTTCTTCCAGGAAGATTGGAAAGTAACCTCACGGCTGACACTGAACCTCGGTATGCGTTATGACTACTTTGGTCCGACCAGCGAGACCGACGGCCATTTGGTGGGCTTCGACCCGTCGCAGGCCAGCACGCTTCCCCTCGCAATACCCGGGTTCGGTACGAATTGCCCCACGGTATTGAGTACTTGCGGCTCGGTCGTCACCGGCGGGTTCGTCCAGGCCGGCAATGGAAATCTGCCGGGATTTCCCAAAGTCAACAACGGCTTGGTGAACCCCAACTACAAGAACTTCGGACCCAGGATTGGCTTCGCCTACCAAGCGACTAATGCCGGGAATCTGGTTCTGCGGGGCGGCTATGGCATTTTCTATGATCGCCCGAATATGAGGCTCTACAACAGTCAGTTGTTCAACATGCCGTACGAAATGCTTGCCACCGCGCTGGCTACACCGAATGAGAATCCGTTTGTCCAGGTTCCACAGCCCGGTGCCTTCCCATTGAATCTGAGCAATTCCACGATCTTCCCGTTCGGGGGCTATCCGGCGTTTCTGCCGGTCACGGAGCTCACAAGCACTGGTCCGGTCCAAATCGAAACTCCGGTCCCCGCAACGGGTATCTATCCCGATCTGAAAGATTGGAGCATCCCGTACATACAAGCAGCGAACCTTGGTGTGCAATGGAGCTTCTTGAATAACTGGCTGCTGGACGTTAGCTACGTGGGTTCGTTCGGGCGAAAGTTCCCTCGCTTGTTCTCTTTTAACCAGGCTGCCACCCCTGCGTTCGGCGGATTGTATACGGTGGGAAGCTTGGGCGGACCGTTCTTCCCGGGCTTCGCGAATCTCACCGCGCCGGGCCTGGGCAGCTTCCTGATGGAGAGCAATTCGAACTCTAGTTACAACTCGTTACAAGTCACCGTTAACAAGCGCCTCTCCAAGGGCCTGCAAATGCTGCTGAGTTACACCTACTCCCATTCTCTGGACGACTACTCCGGCAGCGACGTGAGCGACATCACCTTGATTCCCGGCAATATGGTCGATGAGCACAATTATGGCTCATCGGATTTCGACCGACGGCATCGCTTCGTCGTGAGCTATATTTACAGCCTACCGGACCTTTACCACGGCGACTCCGCGATCGCGAAAAAACTGCTGAGCTCCTGGAGCGTTTCAGGCATCGTTACGCTGCAATCCGGCGTTCCCTTTTCCATCTATGGCGAGGATTCCGCGTTCCAAGCCACCCGGGCCGATTTGGCGCCCGGCCGGACGCTGTCGTCGGCGATCAAGGGTGGTTCGGTGAATAGCCGGCTGAACGCATATTTCGACCCGACCGCTTTCGTGGTGCCCACAGCATATGGCGACTTCGGAGAATTAGGGAGAAACATCATCCGCGGCCCGAAACAGATCAACACGGATTTCGCGGTGATGAAGTTCATCCCCATCCGGGAGCATCAAGGATTGGAGTTCCGCGCGGAATTCTTCAACCTCTTCAATAACGTCAATTTCGCCAACCCTATCAACATAGCCTCGTCGGCAAACTTCGGACAAATCGTGGCTACCTCCACCGGGCCCAGAGTGGTCCAGTTCGCGGTGAAGTACACCTTCTAGAGGGCATATGAAGAACACAGGTCTCGGCGGCAAAGTCGTGGTCGTGACCGGCGCGGCTGGCGGCATCGGGCGCGCCACGGCCTCGCGCTTTGCCAGCGAAGGTTGCCGCGTCGCAGCTTGGGATGTGAACGATGCCGCACGAGACGAATTGCTTCGAGAGCTATCCGCGCTCGGAGGCGAGCCACTTTTTCGCAAAGTCAGCGTCTGCGACGATGCCGACGTCAAATCTGCCGTCGACGAGGTGATCGCGCGATGGGGTGCAGTGGATGTGCTCATCAACAACGCAGGAATCACGCGTGATTCGCAATTGGTGAAATGGAAGGATGGCCAGATTGCCGGTGCGATGAGCGAAGAAGCCTTCGACTCCGTCATTTCCGTCAACCTTAAAGGCGTCTTCCTTTGCACGCGCGCCGTCGTACCCCACATGATCAGCAAAGGTTCTGGCGTGATTCTCAACGCATCTTCCGTCGTGAGCCTTTATGGCAATTTCGGCCAGACCAATTACGCCGCCACCAAGGCTGGCGTGGTCGCCTTTGCGCGCACGTGGTCGCGCGAACTGGCGAAATACAATATCCGCGTGAACGCCATTGCTCCAGGATTTATTGCCACGGAAATGGTACAGAAGATGCCTGAAAAGGTTGTCCAGACCATGGTCTCACACACACCTCTTGGTCGTATGGGAAAACCCGAGGACGTTGCTGAGGCCTACGTTTGGTTGGCCTCCGATGCGGCGTCCTTTATTACCGGTACGGTACTCTCGGTCGATGGAGGATTAGTATTGGGTACGTAGCATCGGCAAGTTAAGGGGATACATTGATGACTTGTTACGCAAGCATTGTGGCTACCGGCAGGTTCGTTCCTGAGAAGGAAGTCACCAACGACATGCTGCGAGAGCGGTTCAAACACATCCCGGATTTCGTCGACAAAATGGAAGCCAGTAGCGGCATTAAGACTCGTTGGCATGCCCCCGAAAACTGGGCCACCAGCGATGTTGCCCTGCCCGCCGCCAAGCTCGCCCTTGAGCGTGCCGGCAGGAAACCCGCAGATGTCGACCTGATCGTCCTGGGGACGGATTCCCCAGATTACATCACGCCTGCCACTTCGGTCGTTCTACAGCATAAGCTCGGCGCAAAAAATGCCGGCACCTTTGACATTGGCTGCGCCTGCGCCTCCTTCCCCACGGGGCTGTCCGCTGCGGCTGGAATCATTGCCTGCAACCCAGGCATCAAGACCGTGCTTGTTGTCGGCGCCTATCTCATGCACAAACTCACGTCGTCTGCCGACCCGATGGTCTTCTTCTACGGTGACGGAGCCGGTGCTGCCGTGCTCGAACCGGCATCTTCCCCGGGTTTTATCACTTCGACCTTCCGTGCCGATGGTTCCTATCACGACTATTGGGGAATTTATTCCGGAGGCACGTTCGAACCCGCCACCGAAGAGTCAGTAAAGGCCGGGCGCACTACCTGCACCATCAAGAACCGCTATCCTCCGGAATTGAACGAAGAGACTTGGCCGCTCATCGTGCGAAAACTAGCAAAGGACGGCGGTTTCGACGTGCGCGACGTCGACTGCTTCATCTTCACACAAGTGCGCAAGCCCACCATTGAGCGCGTCATGCAACATCTCGGCGCTCCTAGGGAACGCGCGCACACCATTATGGAACAGTACGGCTACACCGGTTCTGCCTGCGTGGGCATGGCCCTCGACCATGCCATCGAACATGGCCAGGTGAAGTCTCATGACCTGGTCGTGCTCGTCGGTTCTGGAGTCGGATATAACCAGGCAGGTTGCGCCTTTCGTATGCCCTAGCGCGGGATTGGCTGCCCTTCAATCTCCAAGGGGAATGGAATGGGACTGGCAATAAAACTCGTTTTGCTGCTGGGCGCCATCGCGTTCGTCGCTGTGCTTGCCTTCTGCATTCTTTTTGTTCTGCGGCCCTTGGCGACAACGTTCTGGTTCCGACGCAGTGCGCTACACCGTGCTGGCCTTCGCAAGACGGACATTTCCACCTCGGTGGGCCAACAATCTCTCTGGCACGGTGGCGTCGGACCTGTGCTGGTCCTACTTCATGGCGCTAGCGACCAAGCGGCAACCTGGTATCGCGTGGCCCCTGAACTGAAGCGCTACTTTCAATTGCTCATCCCGGATCTAGCCGGTCATGGTGGCAGCGAACCTCGCAAAGGCGTGTTGAGCCTGGGAGTGTTGTTGGCCGCCTTGGAGCAAGTGCTCGATTCGCCCACTTGGCGAGAGATGCCAGTCATTATGGCAGGCAATTCCCTCGGCGCCTGGATGACCATGCTTTATGCTGTCAGACACCCTCGTCGCGTGATGCGTGCGATTCTTATCGATGGCGGCCCGGTCAAAAACCCCTTGGAACTGGGGCTGATGCCAAAAAATCGCGAAGAAGCCCGAAAGGTGCTCGATGCTGTCCTTGATCCATCCTCGCCCCGGCCGCCAAATTTCGTCCTCGACGACCTGGTCCGTGTTTCAAACTCAGGTCCCATCTCCCGACTGCTGGCCGCTGGTGAAGCTGATATCTCAAAGTATCTTCTCGAAGACAAACTGGGCAGCTTCCAAGTCCCGGCAGATATCATCTGGGGTGCTTCCGATCAGCTGGTGACGCTGGACTACGCAAAGGAGCTACAATCCCTGCTTCCCCGATGCACACTCACTGTCATTGACCGTTGTGGCCACGCGCCCCAACTGGAACGCCCTCGAGAATTGGCGCGCATCCTGCTGCGGCTTCTGTCAAATTCGGACTCCCACGCGCCAGCGGTGATCAAGCCACCAGAGGATGTCTTGTGATCACCGGCGATATTTTGGGCGAGCGTGCGCGTCTTAATCCCGATGAGGTCGCGTTGATTCATGCTGCTTCTCGGCAGCAGTTCACCTATGCCGAACTGGATCGCCGAGCATTGCGGTGTGCCCGCGTCTGGGCAGACCTTTGCTCGCTGCGTCCCGGGGACCGCGTCTGCATCCTGTCAGAAAATCGGGTCGAATACGTCGACGCCTTTTGGGCGGCCGGCAAATCCGGAATCATCCTCGTTCCGCTGGGAACGCGCAGTACAGCTTACGAGTTGTCTGAAGTACTCAAAAACTGTGAACCGCGATGCCTCATGTACTCTGCAAGCTATGAACGGCTTGCCAACGAACTCCTAGCCTTCGTTCCGGTCGAATACTCCATTAAACTTGATTCGGGCCACAGCCCACCGAACACATTGGATTACGGAAAAGCTCTAGACGAGGTCCGACCCCTTCCGTTCCCCACAAAGCCTCAGCCTGAAGATGTGTTCTGCCTCCTGTATACCAGCGGAACAACCGGCCGCCCGAAGGGCGTAATGATTCCTCACCGACAGATTGCTTGGAACGCCTATAACACCGTCATGTCGTGGCAACTGCGCGCCAGCGACCGAGTGCAGGTTTACACGCCGATGTATCACGCCGGTGGTCTTACCGTATTCATGACACCCCTGTTCGCCATCGGTGGCAGCATTGTCTTGCACAACGGTTTCGATCCCGCTGAACTCCTGCAGGCCTTTGCCGAATATCGCTGCACCATACTTTTTGGTGTGCCCACTATCTTCAAAATGCTCTTGGATGCTCCAGAATTTGCTTCCCTCGATTCCACATATCTACGCTGGTGTTGCAGCGGCGGCGCTCCACTTCCTGTGGAACTGCTCCACGTCTATCAGCAGCGCGGCCTGACTTTTCGTCAAGGCTATGGGCTCACCGAAGTCGGAGTGAACTGTTTCGCCATGAGCGACGCGGACTCTGCTCGCAAGCCGGGCTCGATTGGCAAACCCATGATGTTCACTGAAGCAAAACTCATCGATTCCACGGGGCATCAGGTGGCAACTGATGAAGTCGGCGAACTCTGCCTCTGCGGTCCGCACGTCAGTCGTGGCTACTGGAACAATCCCGCTGCCACCACCGAAGTGCTCGATCCGGAAGGATGGTTCCACACGGGCGATCTGGCGCGCTGCGACGAAGAAGGTTTTTTCTATATTGCAGGCCGCTCCAAAGACATGATCATCAGCGGCGGCGTCAACATTTATCCCGCCGAAATTGAAAAGGAATTACTCGCTCACGCTGGCGTTGCGGAAGCGGCTGTGATTGGCGCGCCCGACGACAAGTGGGGTGAAGTTCCGGTCGCCTTCGTTGCACTCAAGAACTCCGCGTGCGCGACCGAATCCGAGCTCATCGACTTTCTTCGTTCCAGGATCAATAAGATCAAGCTACCCCGGCGCGTCGTTTTTCTCAATGCATTGCCTCGCAACGCGTACGGAAAAGTCCAGAAACTCAATCTCCGACAGCTGCTGAGTGTGGTTCGTCCGGTCCCGCGGTGAGGAACAGCCGCAGGATAGTTCCGCTCATCGGGGGCAAGGTGTGCAAACTGTGGGATAAGAGATGTGCCGCTTATTCTGGGGGATCTGGGCTGATCGAGAAGGTTACCTACATCGTCCTGAAGAAGTTCTGGGTACGACTCACCGCTATTTTGATTTGCGGTTATCACCAATCGAGTCGGCGGATTCCTGGGACCAGGTCAAAGTGCTTGTCTCGACTTAGAACTGGGAGAACATGCTGTCGACAGAGCGCGGCTATCCAGAGATCATTGGTGGGAATCGGCTTTCCCACCTCCCTCAGCTCGATATTTACAGCTGCGTAGTGATGTGTTGTTCCCTCATCGATGTCCAGCACCCTACAGTCCACGATGAGGCCCTCCAACCACCGCTTGTACCTAGCCTTGTGGCGGGATTGAGCGATCCCGTATCGATATTCTCCCAACACAACAACGGGAAGCACTACCTGCTCGGCGCGGGCAAACATCGCAAACACGGCCGGATTCCCGTCGGCAGCGGCAGAAAGCGCATTCGTGTCGACCATCAATCCCACATCTCCGCATCGATATGTTCGAACGCTTCGTCAACTACCTTGTTGATCCGCTCCGTCTCTTTACGCAAGTGCTTCAGCTTGCCCAAGTGTTTCATCCAGGGTTTATCTCTTGCGGCGCGTGGCGCTTTCAGCTTTTCCGCCACCGCCTCAGTTACAAATTGTCGGAGCGGAACGTTCTGCTCGGCCGCTTTAGCCTTCGCACGCCGAAAAATACGATCCGGGATTTCCAACGTCGTCTTCATTCTCCAAGTCTCCCATATTTATGGGAGAGGATCAATCAAGGCTAGCGCCCCTTGTCCCGCAATCCTGGCATTGCGGCAAGAACTTCGGATGGATGCCGTCACCTCTATACCGAACGGCAACTCCGACCAGGAGATCGTCAAAAGAAGTGCACCTGGGCGGAAGGACAGTCGTCTGTTAGGATTCGAGGACCTTCGTGGGAAATCCCTTCAGCGCTTCGATCATGTAGACCGCCTTGGCCGCCCCGGCGATAAGCTATGGACTCCAGCAGAACCACGTACCCGGAAATCTACCGGCGTAACTGCGCTATTCCGCAAGCTGGAGGTTCAATGCGATGCGTACTCCATTCACCAGCACTTGCCCCTTATCCAGCAGTTCCTGGTTTGTAATTTCAGAATTTGCGAATTTCTGCGCAAGATTCTTTGGCAACAGAAATTCAACAGCCTCCGACCGCTGTTTGCCGCCAGACCCGGGAACCAGAGGGTTCACCACCGAAAAATCGTAATAGTCCACTGGCAGATCGCTGGGAATCCCCTCCAGAATGTCTTTCATTTTCGGTGCCAGGAACAAATCAAACGCCATCGCAGCCCGTTTGTAAATCGAAGTTTTGTCCGGATCGCCACGCACGCCATTCTTCATGGTCATCTGCAGTACCATTTGCTTGCTCACCACCACGAATGTCGGCGGATCGTACTCCACGAAGCCGAACTTGGCCTTTCCCGCATTCGAAAGAGCGTCGAGCTGATGCTGGTATTGCGTCTGCAGCTTATCGGCATCAGCCGATGTCGCCGCTGGCTTAGACTGCGATAGGTCAACCTTTGGAGCTGTCGCAGCGCTCGAATCCACGGCGTTCCCGGCTGCCCCCGATGGCAACAGATTCGGATTGCTGCGAATCAGCCGGCTCGCCGAACTGGAGGGGCTCCCGGTCGTTGCCAAGTTTGTCTTCACGTACCTACCGCGCGCTTGCGTATCCACCACCATGGGATCGCGATCCAGTAAGGACAGCCCATATTCCTGCCCACCCAGATAAATGAGCGATCGGTTCAAAATCTCTTGACGCGCATTGTCGTCTTTTTCGAGCGCGATTTGGAACGCGTCCTTGCGGTCCAGCACCACCACTAGGATTTCATTCCCCTCAAAGTCATAACTCTTTGTCACGTCGCGTACGTGATAGGCCACTTCAATTCCAATCGAATCGCAGTCCACATCCGGTGGAATATTCTTGGTGATGATTTGTAAAATCGGCAGGAATACATCATGGAAAGTGCGGGCCGCCCGCTCGTTTCGGGTGAATTGCTTTGAATCATATGCCGCGTTGTAATTCCCCGTAGCTTTCAGGACCACGCGATCCCTGAAGCGCCTGAACTCCAATCCGCGTGTATCGGCTTCGATCTGCTGGGCGGGATCCAGCCCCACCACACGGTTGATGTTGAACGGAAACGGAAAGGTTACTCGGGCGATTTCCTGATTGGAGGTCTTCAGTGCAGCTAGGTACTCCTTCTCCAGTGCTTTCAGTTGTGGGTCAAGGATTTCATTCGGGCTTACCTGCGCCACCGCAGCGGCAGCAAATCCAGCGCTCAAAGCCGCTAGCCATACAACCTTGAGTACACTCCTCAATGTTCTTTGACGCATCGTGTCCATTCCCTTGCTCCCGACATTCACTGCTTGCTCGTGTATTGCGAGCCTGGTCGCCCCGGTTTCCGGTAAACGGGCTGCGCGATCGCGCGTGTAAATGCAATCACGGCCTTGATCTCTTCGGGGCTCAGCGTTTTTCCGTAGGGCGGCATCATCGCCGATTTTCCCAGCGCGCTTCCTCCGAGGGTGATGACGTTCTGTAAATACTCCTCGCTTTCCCCGTTCAGTTTGTCGCCGTCGTTCATCAGCGCCGGCGTCGGCGCTAGGTTACTGCGGTTCGACGGACCCGCTGGAGTCGCGTCCGCGTGGCACCACACACAGTATTGGTAAAACACACGCTTGCCCTGCGATTCCTGATAACCCAGCTTCACCACTTTGGTGCTGTCATTCCAATCAGGTTCTGTGTCGTACGCTCCAAACGCCGCGTCCGGATTCACCACAGCCGCCGCTTTCTTGCAGCCGGAAAGTGCCAACATGCAAAGGACGCAGCACAAGAGCATTGCGACAATTAGAAGTTTGGCTCTCATCGGCCGCTTCCCTGCGTTGACAAATGATTATTCTCTGCGCTCTTCGAATACTCGGTTTTACTCCCTGCGTGCAGGGTCATCAGGTATGCCGTTATGGCTCTTATCTCCTCGTCTGTAAAATTACGCCGCGGTTCGATGCTATCCGGCAGGAGCGCCTGTGGATTTCTAAGCCACGCTTCGATCCACGCTGGTGTCAACCAATTCCCTGCATTGTTTAGGTTTGGACCGACGTACCCACCGGCAGCGCCAATCGTGTGGCAAGACTGGCATTGATATTTTACTTCATACAGTTGCTTGCCCATGGAGGCCATCGTCGGTGTGAATTGGTGTGCGTCCACACTTTCCGGATCAATATCCGGCTTCTGGACTGCGAGCGACAAGTACTCCGCAGCGGTCGCCGCGTCCTTCTCCGGCATATTGAATTGCGGCATACGCAAGGTCAGTGTCGGCCGGATGGTCTGCGGATTCTTGAGAAAATCTGCGATCCACTTTTTTTGTGCGCGGCTGCCCTCGTAGGAAAGATCAGGCGCGAGCGTTCCACCATAACCATCGAATCGGTGACACGCGTAACATTTATATCGCTCGTAAACTTGCGCGAAGGCACCCACCGGCTGAAACGACGCCTCCTTTCTTGGTAGAACGAGGTGTTGCAGGGCACTGGTCGGTGCAGGCCCCGTTTGGCTGAGCAAGGCGGTGGTCACGGCTTCAAGATCCGCCTGATTCCAGTTGTATTGGGGCATACGCGCCGCGGGATTGACGGAAACGGGGTCCTGTAGCTTCGCTTGAATGTATGAGACGAGATTGTGGTCGATTTTCGCCTTGCTGAATTCCAATTCTGATGCGTTCTTGGCACCCAATGCGGTCAAGTCCGGACCAAAATCCTTCAGAGGGCCAATGCCATTGAGTTCGTGACAGCTCGCGCATCCTTTTTCTGCAAAGAGTCGCTTGCCGTACTTTATCTCTTCGTCCGTCGCCGCCCCGAGTTGTGGAACATTGGTCAGCAAATCAGAGTCGGTCAGCTTGTTCATCACATATTGAGAAACCTTGTAGAGATCTTCGTCGCTCCAGCCGTAACGCGGCATGTTGCTATGTTCCAGATAGCTTTTCGGATTTCGTAACCACGCGATCAGCCATTCCTCATTGATTTTGCTGCCGACTTTGGTCAGTTCCGGCCCGATCTCGCCTCCGATCATCTTGGTCTCGCCGGCGCGGGTGACCGCCAGGGAGTGGCACGTGGTACACATCATTTGCCGGAAGCGCAATTCGCCGTCGGAAAGCAACTCTGGCTTTTTGCTCCAAGCACCCACCACCGAAGGGTTGAGGTTATACTTCTCAATCGGTTTGGCTTTCTGGACGCTCAGGAATCCCGAAAGTGCGCGAAGCTCATCTTCTTTCAGCCGGAATCTAGGCATGCGCGGTTCGTCCTCAGTCTCATAGCCGTTCACGACGACGTTGCCATCTTTGTCCAGAATCGTGCGCGGCTCCTTAAGCCACTTATAAATCCACTCGCGCTTTACCTTATACCCAACGCTCGAAAGATTGGGGCCGAGCGCGGGACGCTCCAGATCGTTAAGTTTGTGGCAACCCTGGCAGTTCAGATGCGCCAGCAATTCCCTACCTCGGCTGAGCTGTGGAGTCTCTTTGGCATCCGCTTGGTGACAACTACCGCAGGAAGCCTGCAAGAAATGAGCCGGCAAAATCGGTTGTTCCCAGGCAAGTGTGGTTTCGTGGGCTTCGGACACTTCTGTCGCGGGTCCTTGGCCACGGTGGCAAACGGTGCAGCCCCAATCGCGGACGTTGTGTGGAATCGGCGGGTGCGCCCGAAACGGTTGGGGAACGGCAGCATCCGCAAGGCTCGGCTGCGCGATGCCCTGGTGGCAGGTCGTACACCGGTCTGTTACGTTTAATCCCGGCAACCACACCTGATCGATGTTCGGGCTGTAATCCGCAAGCAGTTTCTTGGTGTCCGGGCGGCCCTGCGCAAATTTCGCGAAGGACCGCTTGTAGTGCTTCCACTCCGCTCGAAAATCCTTCAACGGCGAGATCGCCAGCACCAGAACGCAAAGCACCGTCGATGCCGCGAAGGTAAGCCGCAGTTTCTCCGAGAGCTTACCCATATCTTCAGCCGGCATGTGTCCCCCAGGGCCACACCCAGGACCACCCTGGGCCGCGAAAAAATGTTCCCACCACCGTCAGACAGATCGCCGTCGCGATGAACCACGTCATCACCCACCAGGACAACGGCTTCC
The DNA here is from genome assembly GCA_963776365.1 of Candidatus Acidiferrales bacterium. Lineage (GTDB taxonomy): Bacteria > Acidobacteriota > Terriglobia > Acidiferrales > UBA7541 > Acidiferrum. The sequence goes on from CAVZMQ010000022.1 coordinate 128,164, forward strand.
TATGAAGAGCCCCCATCCATCCGACTGTCGATTTCGGTTGGTAAGACAGCACCAGCAAGCCGGCCACCGCGACAGTTGGCACAATGATGGTCCAAGCATCCATCACCGCCAGTAGAATCAACAAGGCCACCACCAAGGCCAGCACAATTCCCAGCCTCTTTGGAGCATGTTGGTCCCACAGAGGCTTCCCTGCCACATTCACGTTGAAGTATGGAATCACGACCAGCGCCAGCAACACTAGCGAAGGGATCAGAATCCCCGCCACAAATGGGGGAAAGAAGTGCAGCAACTCCTGCAGACCGAGAAAATACCATGGAGCTTTTGCGGGGTTCGGCGTCAGCAGCGGATTGGCGAGTTGTTCCAGCGGAGCGTCCCAGAACAGCGCGATCAGTACCATCCCGATGACCAACACTTCGAAGACGATCGCCTCGCGCACCAGCAGATGCGGATAGGTCATCAATTTCGGCACTCGCTCATCTTTCACCTTGGCCGAAGTATTCCTAGTGATGAATACAATCCGTCGCGGTTCCTTCTTAACGTCCGACACGAATCCCGACGCGATCTTAGTTTTTTCCGTCATCGTCTTTTGACCCTACTGCTAGCCCGCCGTCTTTCTGTACCCGCCAGAAATGCACACCAATAAAAAGAAAAGCCAGTAATGGCAGAATGACAACATGCAGCACGTAAAACCGCAGCAGCGCGTTTTCCCCCACGATATTTCCGCCGAGCGCCACGAAACGCACCTTCTTGCCGATAATTGGCATCGCCGAGATGATGTTCGTCCCTACCGTCACCGCCCAGAAGGCCAATTGATCCCAAGGCAGCAGGTAGCCTGTGTAACTGAGGAACAGCGTCAACATCAGCAGCACGACTCCGACCACCCAGTTGAACTCATGGGGCGGCTTATACCCTCCGCGGTAAAACACGTGGAACATATGCCAGAACACTAACAACACCATCAGGTGCGCCCCGATTCTGTGCATGTTCCTAAGAAACACTCCGTTGGACACCACGAAGCGGAGGTCCTTCATATCGTGATATGCGTTCGGCACCGCCGGGTGGTAATAGAACATCAGCAATACACCGGTCACCACCAGAATGACGAAGAGCAACAACGAGAGAGAACCCAGGTAGTACGCCGCGCGCACCCGCAAAGACTGCTCGCGCACCTTTACCGGTAGCCAGTGCAGAAACAAATTGCCGAACACCGCTAGGCTTCGGGTACGGTTGGTAATGGCGGGGCCGCGCCGGAAAATCGACTTCCATACCCGCGTGGTCCGAAGATTTTCTAGAGCTGTATGGAACGTCGTCGCCATGATTCTCCTTAAACCTTCAGGACTTTGTCCGGTGTGATCGTTTCCAGCTTGTTCACCAGTAATTCCCCATCGGCGGTTAGGTTGATCGCATAGTGCGGTAATGGACGCGGAGCCGGTCCTTCGATCTTTTTTCCGTCCGAGTGAAATTTGCTGCCATGACACGGGCACGCAATCATGTTCGCTTCGGGCTTCCATTGCGTAATACAGCCAAGGTGTGTGCACACCGCCGACACGGCGTAAAATCCTGTATCTGTGCGTACGATGTACACCAACTGGTCTTGGAGAAAAGTCACGGAGTTCACCGGATACAAATCCGGGTTCCCGGCGCGAAACGCTTCTGGCGGTTCGAACAGCACGTTAGGCGAAAAGTATTGATAGGTCAGCGTGGCACCACCCAATCCGGCGATTCCCAACGCCCCCAGCGTTATTTCATTCAGGAAATCTCTTCGGCTCACGCCCAGGACGCCCATCGCGTGCGTCAGTTCGCCGTTTTGCTTTGTGTCGTTCATGGTTTCAGCACAATCTCCTGGTGAGTTAGCAAGCTGGAATCCTGCTCGAAAACTTCGAAGGCTTCCATCGATATGGTGTGGGCGGGGCAGCGTTCCGCGCACAATCCGCAGCGAATGCAGACGGTCTCGTCCTTAACCATGACGGAGCCTTCCACCTGATTTAACTCTTCCGGCGAAATGTGCTGCAGGTCCAAAGAGCGCAATTCCCTTTCTCTGCCGAGCTGTTCCTTTTCCTCTTCAGTGAACGCAAAATCCTCCAAGGGCACCAACGATAGGCAATTTTCCGGGCACACATCCACACAGCCGCCGCAAAGGATGCACTCCGTCCCATTTGCCTCATTACCTTCGAAAATGGTGTTGATCCAGCACTGCAGACAGCGGCTGGCCTCGACGCGCGCCTGTTCTTCCGTGAACCCAGTTTCCACTTCCGCTACCCCGGTGCGCCGCTCGATGGGCAACGCCGGCACGGTAAGCCGCGAATACTCGTCATAGTGCTCTGCCATCTTGTGGTGATCGATGACCGTGATCTGTACGACTCTTTCTTTCGGTTTCCATTTCGGCCCGCGCAGGTACTTGTCGATCTCAACTGCGGCCTTTTTCCCGTCAGCTACAGCGTTAATGATCAGACGCGGCCCGAACGCAATATCCCCGGCCGCGAAAACGCCCAGGGCAGTGGTCATTAAGGTGTCCGGATTAATCTTCAATGTGCCCTGTCGTGTGGTCTCAATCCCATCTTCGGGTTTTAGAAAGGAGAGGTCCGAAGACTGCCCGATGGCCAAAATCACTGTGTCACAAGGAATCACAAATTCCGTTCCGGGTTCGAACTTGGGATTGAAGCGTTTGTTCTCGTCAAAGACGGAAACGCACTTGGTCACTTCCAGTCCGGTTAACTTCCCGTTCGTCCCCACAAACTGCTTCGGCCCCAGCGACGGCCGCAATTTCATTCCTTCCAGCACGCCTTCTTCGATCTCTTCCTCGGACGCCGGCATTTCCGCACGCGACTCCAGGCAGACCAACTGCACTTCGCGCGCGCCCATGCGCAGCGCCGCGCGCGAAACGTCCATGAACTCCTTCATCGCGATGTCCATTTCGCTGGATGTTAGTTCGTTGGGCAACCCGCCCTCCACCGCCATTTTTTGTTGCGCCCGCACCGCGGAACGCGCCACGTCGATCGCGACGTTTCCGCCGCCAATCACCACCACTTGTTTGCCCACTGCAAACCGGTATCCCAAATTGACGTTCAGAAGAAAATCGATGCCTTTGACCACTCCATCCATCTCATGCCCGGGCAAATTCAGATCGCGGCTGCGATGCAGCCCAAACGCCATCAGCACCGCTCTGTACCCTTGCTGCCTTAAGTCCTCCAGCGTGAAATCTCGCCCTAGCCGCGTGTTCAACTTCAATTGCGGCCCTAGTTCCAGAATCTCCCGGATTTGTGCCTGCAAAACATCGCGGGGCAAGCGGTACTCTGGAATACCGAGGTGCATCATGCCGCCGGGAACCGCTGCGGACTCGAAAACCGTCACTGCATAGCCCAGCAACGCCAGATCGTGGGCCGCAGACATTCCTGCGGGACCAGACCCAATCACAGCTACTTTCTCCGCATGTCGAACATTTGGCTTTCCGCCGAAAACGTCGATCGGGTTTCTCGACTCCGGTCCGTAGCGCTCCGTGACGAACCGTTTGAGTGCTCGAATGGAGATGGGCAGGTCGAACTGCCCCCGGCGGCAGGCGGGTTCGCACGGGTGTCCGCAAACACGTCCACAAATGGATGCGAATGGGTTGGGCGTCCGTGCGTAGCGGTACGCTTCTTCGTATCTTCCCTGCGCGATAAGCGAGACATAGCGCCCTGCTTGGGTATGCACCGGGCAGGCCTGCATACAAGGAAAGTTGGACTCCAGCCATTCCAAATCGACGAGCTTGGTTCGCGTCGCCACCTGGTTCGCTCCAGTTCGTCTACTGTTTTATTTCTTGACGGTCAGATCAGCGGTTGCAGTTCCAGCCGTAACTTCCACCTCTTGCGTGGCCACTTTACCGTCCTCACTCCAGGTCTTCAGCGTGTACTTTCCTGGAGGTACGTTTTTGATTTCGTAGTTCCCACTCTTGTCCGTCAGCGAGAAATACGGTGTCGGGGACACTACGATGTAGCCATTCATTTCCGGATGAACGTTGCAAAGCAGGCTCGCCACACCAACATCGTTGAATTGGAAGCTTTTCCTCTCGCCCTTTGGCCACGTGCCCAGATTGTGAGCGAGTTTCTTGTTCCCGCTAATACTCGGCCAATACACATTGTGGCCAACGGAATCGCTGTTCAGGAAGTCGACCGTAGTTCCCACCTGCACGATCATAACGTGTGGCGAAAAGGTCATTTTTGTCTGATCCATAACCGGCTTGGTGGTTGGCGCTTCAAACTTTGCGCCTGGGACGGCATCGATGTACACCGCGATGTTCTCCGCCGACTTGAGCCCCTGCACGCTCACCTTGCCCTTTATGTCCCCTGCCAGGCTCGCGGCCGCAAGCAAGAGCACCGCACCGCTCACAACCGCCATCTTCGCTGTCGCATGAACTAGCTTCATTGTGTCTCTCTCGTTTCTTTGGATTTTAGTACTGGAAGGCTCGCCGTCCGAGAACACCGCCTAAAATGCATAGTCGATGCCCGTAATGAATGAGTTTGGTCGGTAGAAGGAGGGAGTCGGTGCCCCATTCTGATAGAAGGGCACTCCCCAATAGTGGTCGTACTCGCCTATAATTTTGATATTGGCGCGCACCAGTATGGTGTAGCCCGGGCTGTATCGGTTCCGAGTTGGAGATTCGGAGACCCCGTTGATCCAGTCAGACGGGGAATTCACAAAGTCATAGCGCATCGTGGCGATCAGCCACGGATAAATCCAGTAATTGGCTGCTGCAAATCCGCCCGTAAACGTCACCGCATTCGCACTGGTGACCGTTCCCGCTGCCGTGTCCACCAGGTGATTACTGTCATGCCCGTGCATCCCAACCCCATACAGTTCGAATTTGCTGCGATACCGGAATCGCAACTCCCCTCCCACACGGTAGAACGGGTCGTTGATTGTCCCGGTAAATGGATAGGTGCTGCCGCCGAAATTTTGTTGATTCGTTCCGTGATAATAAAAGGCGCCCACCCGAATCGAAGTATGATCATGCGGGCCCGAGGCTCCTGCAGCTTGAATCCCGTGCCGGCTCTCAGCATCCCGCTCGAGGTTGAACTGATACGAGGTATGCAGATACACATCCTTGGTATTCCGCGTGATAAGGGCAGAATCCAGGCCGTACGCGGAATTCGTTCCGTCCACATAAGCCACCGACCACACGAAGTTCCCGTTGTTCGGAGAGCCTCCAAATTCGATCCCCCGTTGTGGTGTCCCTAAGAGGAAGGGATTGTTTGTGGTCCCACACACAGTCACTGACTCACCGCATGGTGGTCCCTGCGCCAAGGCACCCTCGTTGAATACGTCATACCCCGTCAGGTACGGAGTGCGCGCCTGCGTAAACGGCAGGTCCAATTCAAACTGTCCAAATCGCACGTTCAGGGCGTTCGTTGGCAGATGGAAAATGTGTCCCAAGTCGTTGTATTTCAGATAAGCGTCCCCCAGTCCACCGTTCGCTCCGGATCCGCCCGCTGAAATATCGTCGTCAATCCAAAAGGAAAAATTTGGACCGAAACTTCCGGCACTGATGATCGTAAAGGTATTCGGAACAAACAAATCTGTGCGCGGAACGTATCCGGTGGCCACCACCGCCGGCGGTTGCTGCGCGTTCCACACGAAATTCCCTTCGTATCGGAAAGCGATCGGAATGGTCCCCGGAATCTCTCCCGGGTATACCGCTCCGGGAAAAGCTTCCTTCTGTGCTTTCGATCCCAGCAGGACGGGTTCCTGCTTTACGAAGACCTCGTCGTCTTTGGGGAACTTGAACCCATTTTTCTTGAACGCTAGCCCAAAATCGTTGAGTTCCGGATAATTGTTATGGCAGGTCGTGCAGGAGGTCTGGTATTTCCTCGAGAAGGCCGGAATTGCCTTACTGGAGGGCACCGTTACGAGCAGCGCCAACATCAACAACATCACGATCAACAGAGCGGTTACAGCTTTCACAGCAAGCTTCTCATTGTTGAGCACTTAACACCAGCCTTGGCCACTATGCGCGCTTGTTTTTGTGACCGATGAGATGCAGCTTTGTGATATTGCTCGTATATGATTGCCCGCTCTGCACCTCTCGGCGGTGACGCATGACACTCCTAGCTGTGACCTTCGTCACATCACTAGAGTTGCGCGCGGTATCCCTCACTCTGGCCGTGACCGACATAGCGCCGGAAAGGCACCTTAACCATGAGGGTCGTGCGATCATCTTTGAAGATGAGGCTGTAATTCGTTTCGCGCTTTGGAAGTTCTTCGACGACCGCGGATATGAGATTTTCACATTCCCCGAACGGATTCCCTGTTAATCCGTCCAGGGACGGCAGCCCTGTCGTCCCCATCGAAAACCATTCCCACGAAAATCCTCTCCGTAGAAGGCAAACATGTGGGTTCAGCCTAAACTCTTCAACTTGATCGGGTAGGTCTGATTGGACCACCACTGCGCGACGTACAACGCCCCCGTGGAGTCCACGTACACATCGTGCGGGTGGTTAAACATGTAGTTGAAAGGCTGCAGCGGCTGAAGTTTCCCATCGACGTATTGCGCAGGTTCGCCGCCTACTACGGACACAACGCGATTGGTGCCGTCGAGAATGAGAATCATTCCATTGAGGCTGTCGATGGCGATGTGATTCTTGAATTGAGGATTGGCGGTTCGGCTGAAAGGAGCAACGTTGCTTGGTTGCGCGCCGGAGACCGGAACGACCAGCTGCAATTCTCCGGAGAGCGAGAACCACTTCAGCATTTCATGGCCGCGATCGCAGACTAAGAGCGATGGTTTGCCGGAGCGCGCGTCGATCCAGACGGCGTGCGGCGTACTCAGGTTAATGGGCGCGTCCCCTACGCCACCGAAGCTAGAAATGTACTTTCCTTCGGGGTCCATGTGGTGCACGAAACTGGACCCATAGCCATCGCTGATAAAGAAGTCGCCATCGGGCATCACGGCCGAATTGGTGGGGTGATATTTAGTCAGGTCGGGATATTTCGCAGCCAGTGCTTCGGGACCCGTGCGGCGCAGCTCCCGGCCATCAGGCGTGCAGACCGAGACGCACTGGACGTCGTGATCAGTGATCCAGTAGCGGTCTTCGCCGTGATGATCCTCGATGTCAAACCCGTGGGCTGCAGGGAAGCGTTTCTCCCAGGCCTGGATGAATTTCCCAGCTTTGTCGTAGGCGATGAGGTTGTTGTGCGTGTCATTTGTAAGGAGGACGATCCGGCCGGTGCGGTCTTCGGTAATGCCGTGGCAATCCTTCACGGGATGGTGAGCGCGATCGAGCAGGCCCCAGTGACGGTAGGCACGATATTGGAAAGGTGGCTGGCCAAGGATTTCGCCATCGCACGCTTCGTCGGATTTTTCTTGAGGCATCGGCGAGCCGTCGAGTTGCAGCGCTCCCAGGCCCGCAGCAGCGAAGGTAACGCTGGTGCTACGGAGGAGCGAACGACGCGAGATTGATTGGGCATTGGACATAGGCGCGAACCGTTCCCTTTCGTGAGCGACGGCGATTTCGTTATGCATCTCCACGCGCTAGATCAAAAGATGATTTTGCTTTTCAACTGCTCGGGCATCGGTGCGTCCTGCGAAATTTTTGTGGCATGTGCGTAGAGATGGACGAGCTTGGGCAGTTGACCTAGGGCAGCGAGAGCATCGGCGGTCACTGCCGTATCGAAGAGGTTTAACGATTCCAATTGTGAGAGCGGCGTAAGGGCTTTGACCGTGGCATCGGTGATTTTTGTGTTCATCAGCTTGAGCGAACGGAGACGCCGCATGGAGGCGATGGTGGTGGAAGATTTGTCGGTGATCGCCGTGTTCGAAAAATCCGCAACGACGATTTGGGCGCTGATGGGAACGAGCGCCAGAAGATCATCGTCTCCAAAACTGGAGCCGCGTAACGACGCATTGACGATCAGATCAGCGGAGCCGCGCGATTCGTATTCCAAAACCGATGGGAAGCGCTGTTGGAGCTGTGCCACGACAGTAGCAAGAGCGGCACGCCGTTGGGCGACCGCTGCTGGATCGATTTCGGCAATGGATACTTCCGCAACGGCTGTAGCCGCCGCAGTGTCGTCGGGTAGATTTTGCGCGGATTCCACCGGCTGTGTACCCGAAGCCCCGCTGGAAATCCAGCGTTCAATCCACTTGATCTCGTTCGGGGAAAGAGGAGGCTTGTGTTCCGCCGGCATAAAATCATCGTCCGTAGGAGGTAGCGTGACCCGGTGAAAGAGCTCACTAGCTTGCGGATTGCCCGACTTGATTACCGGGCCGTCTTTGCCTCCGTGCATGACCTGGTCATAACTATCGAGCCGCAATCTCGCTTTGTGCTTGGCCTCGCCATGGCAGCCAATACAATGATGCGAGAAAATCGGCTGAACGCGTGCGCCATAGAATGTGTGGGGCCCACCGTTGGCGGAGTTCGAAGAGATACTCGCGAAGGCTTGAATACCCAGCAGTGAGCGCAATTGCTGAGGCATGTGCGCCGTGAGGTGATCTGGACCTTGCGATAATTGGCCCCCACGATACCCGGTGAACATTACCAGTCCCACCGTAGCCAGCAACGCGATGGCGTAGCCAGGATTCCAGCGCGATTCCCTTCCCGACCCGTGCAGGAACCAACACAGCCACGCGGCGGCGGCAACCGACACTCCACCCCACATGTGTTGCGTGACCATGGCTCCGGAGTAACTGCCGCTTCGCGCCAAACACCATCCCAGTGCAACCGCACCAATCGCGCCGCAGGTCGCGACTCCGAGTAAAAAATCGACGGACGCGAGAAGATTGGGAAAATAACGGCTGCGTCCCGCGAGTTCAGCGAGGGGCACCAAGATAAGGACCGCAATGGGCAGGTGTACGGCGATGGGATGAAAATGACCTAGGAACTGCAGCCATTGCGCGCGTTCGTTTCCGTCGGGAGGGACGAGTACCACGAGCAGCAGGAGCATCAAGATAGGCAGAAGCGTGAGCAGTCCAAAGCAAACGCGTGCCGAGAGACGCTGAGCTGCAAAGGTCATAAATGCACAAGACTTCCATGGCCGGGCGATCCCACGGTCGGCGTTGTCATGCGAGAACCTGCGGCACTACGCGCGCCGGCTTTACGCCGGTCACTTTTTGATCCAACCCCTGATAGGAGTAATTGAGCTTGCGATGGTCAAACCCGAGGATATAAAGGATGGTGGCATGCAGATCCCGAATCTCCACCGGATCCTTCACAATTTCGTATCCCATCTCGTCGGTTTGGCCATGGGTTATGCCTGGTCTGACGCCGCCACCGGCCATCCAAATGGTGAAAGCACCGGGATTATGATCGCGTCCGACAAGAGTCATAGCCTGGCCGCCGCGATTTTCTCTCATGGAGGTGCGGCCAAATTCGCCGCCCCAAACGACTAGAGTGTCCTCCATCATGCCGCGCGCTTTCAGATCGCTCAACAACGCGGCGATCGGCTGATCCACCTCGCGGCATCGCTCCGCGAATCCGATATTCAGAGCCTCGTTCGCGCTTGAACCGTGGCTGTCCCACCCCCAGTGATAAAGCTGGATGAAGCGCACCCCGCGCTCGGCGAGGCGCCGCGCTACCAGGCAATTGTTGGCGAAACTCGATTCGCCGGGTTTCGAACCATACGCAGCGCGGACATCGTCTGGTTCCTTGCGAATATCCATGGCGTCGGTGGCGTCGATTTGCATGCGGAAACACATTTCGTACTGGGCGATACGCGTAACCGTTTCCGGATTTCCAAACTCGGCGTAGGTCTGGTGATCGATTTCGTCGATGGCATCCAGCATGCTCCGCCGCAAAGAGCGGCTCACGGTTGACGGATTGTCGAGATACAGGACCGGTTCGCCATGCGAGCGGCATTGCACGCCTTGATACACACTGGGGAGAAAGCCGGAGCCCCAGAGCTGCTTGCCGCCGTCGGGAGAATTGCCTCCCGAGAGCAGCACGATGAATCCCGGCAGGTTTTGATTCTCCGTGCCAAGCCCATAAAGCACCCACGAACCGAGCGACGGATGGCCGAGACGCGCGTCTCCCGTCTGCACCAGCAGCTGCGCGGGAGCATGATTAAACTGGTCCGTTCGCATCGATTTGATAAAGCACAAATCGTCGATGTGTTTTTCCAAGTGCGGCAGGCGGTCGGAAATCCATTGGCCACTCTGGCCGGTCTGGTGAAAGGGATATTGCGAGCCGAGCAACTTCGGTACGCCGTTGATGAAGGCGAAGCGTTTTCCGACTAAGAAAGACGTGGGACAGTCCTGGCCGTCCAACTTGGTGAGCTCGGGCTTATGCTCGAACAGTTCCAATTGGCTGGGTGCTCCGGCCATGTGCAGATAGATGACTCGCTTTGCCCGGGGAGCAAATTGAGGAGGTAGGACGGTGAGAGGGGTCTTGGGATCACGAGAGAAATCGAGGCGCGGCGTCCCGTCGGTGTCAAATTCTCTAGTTTGTGACGAGCCCAGGAAGGGCGAACCTAAGGTGCCCAGAAACATCGTGCCCACACCTGCGGAGAAGGAACGAAGGAAGTGACGTCGGGTTTGCGCCTGCCACCGCGCGAAAACTTCTTCCCGGTGCATCTGCTTTGCGAGTTCGTTTCTTCTTTTCATAGGAGTCACCGCGTAAGGGCGGAATCAAGATTGAGCAGGACGCTGCCAACCGCTGTAAGCGCATCCAGTTCTTTGGCGGAATCAGGTTCATCGTGCATGGAGACTTTGCGCAACGCCGCTTTAGTCCCATCGGAGGAAGACTGATCTGCCATAGCCATAGTTTTCTGGAAGAAGGCACGGAGAACCTGCAGTTCGCGAGGGGTGGGGTCACGAGATAGAACCAGCCTGGTTTCGTACGAAAGGCGAGCATCCAGAAGATCCTGCGGGCCTGCTCCAGTTTTTCTACTGATGGCCGATTCTTTCATGACGCGTTTCGCGAGCGATTCTGCGGCTTCCTGGTAGACGGGATCGTTTAATGTCACTAGAGCTTGCAAAGGAGTGTTCGTGGGAATGCGCCGGGGAAGGCTGGTATCACGGTCGGATGCATCAAAGGTGATGAAGCTTGGGTAGCCACTGGTGCGTTTTACAAAAGTATAGATTGCGCGACGATAGCGGTTGGGACCCGTTGCATCCTTCCAATCGTCATCGTTATAGACGCTTTTCCAGACACCAGCGGGCTGCGGGGGCATTACCGGCGGGCCACCCATGGTGCGATTCAACAGGCCACTGGCCACGAGTGCTTGGTCGCGCACCATTTCCGCGGTGAGCCTCTGCTGCGGACCGCGCGCTAGCAGGCGATTGCCCGGGTCTTTAGCGGTAAGAAGCGGAGTGGACGCGGCGCTCTGGCGGTAGGTGGCGCTGGTAACCAGCTCGCGTAGGAGCGCCTTCATGTCCCAATGCAGATCGTTCTCGAAGTGCAGTGCCAGCCAGTCTAGCAACTCGGGGTGGCTAGGTTCTTCACCCACGCTGCCAAAGTTTTCCAAAGTCTCCACAATTCCGGTGCCGAATAGCTCTTGCCAATAGCGGTTGACCGCGACACGCGCGGTAAGAGGCTGCCCTGGAGCAAAAAACCATTTCGCAAGAGTGAGGCGATTACGAGGCGCGCCTTCCGGAAGCTTCGGGAAAATACCTGGTACATCGGGTGTCAGGTCCGGTCCAACTTTGGTAAGAAAGTTCCCACGTTCGAATTCCAGCGTCGTCCGCTGTTCGTAAGGTTGCTGTTCGGACATCACCGGAAGATTGACGGTCGGAATCTTTGCGAGCGCCCGTTCCAGATCTTCCAGCCGCGCCATGTTGCCTGCTCGTGAAGGATCCTGGCTTAGAGAGGTCCACGAACTTTCGCCGCTCACCGAAATCCGCACGCGCTGAACGAGTGCAGGCTTCGAATCGATGCTTTCCGTTTGTTTAAGGTCCACCTCGATCCGAGCTCTGGGGGCCATCCGCTGAGGCGTTGCGGGTACACCCACGATCCAACGAGTGCGGAATAGTTTAGAGTGCGTTGCGTATCCTTCGCCCAGGTTCGTCTTCTTGCGCGGCTTTTTCGGGTCGACGGCTTTCAGCAAAGACGCTTCGAGATTTGTTTCAGAATCCTGGAGGAAATAGCGAAAGGCGATTTTCTCTTTATGCCCATCCGGTTGAACGACCCAAGCTCGCACTTCATCGACAATGAAACCATTCTCCGGGGTGTGCCGGGCCTTTGCCGCATCGAACGGCGGTGCCTCGACTCGAATCGCCGTCACCACCGGGATTTTCGACGCCGCAGTCAGTTCGTAGAACGACTCCGGAGGCGTATTCACATCAGCGAACGCTTCGCCATCGCGGATGTGAAAGGTTTTCCTAGGTCCACCGGCGACCTTTGCGCGCGCCAGCCTCTTTCTAGCCACGGCAAGATTGTCGGCGAGGTCCTTGGTTTCGTCGGCTCTCTTCTTAGGCGAGATTTTTTCTGACTTTAACTTCGCTATCCGATTTTCCAGATCCGCTATTTTCGATTCCAAGGCTTCGATCTCGTTGGCCCCAGCCGTCAAAATCGGCGCAGGTTGCCAGTCCGATTTCGCCACGAGCGCGCGGTCAGAGTCCTCTTGGGAATGAATTCTTTGGGCAATTTCGTCCTGTAGTTGAGCAGCCTCTGCGTAGCGGCTTTTGTCCTTGGGAACGCGAAGAACGGGAAAGTCGTCGTCCAGGTCCGCGTCCTTCGATGTATTGAAAAAGGCCAGCGATTTGTAGTATTCCGCGTGGCGGATGGGATCGTAAGGATGCGAATGACACTGCACGCAATTCATAGTGAGTCCATTCAGCACAGACCAGGTCGTAGCCACACGGTCCATCACCGCGATGGTGCGAAATTCTTCGTCATCGGTGCCGCCTTCCTGATTGTTGGGAGTTTGGCGATGAAAAGAGGTGGCGATGCGGTCCTCAAAAGTCACCCGAGGAAGCAGGTCGCCCGCCAACTGTGTCGTCACAAACTGGTCGTAGGGAACGTTTCGGTTGAAGGCATCGATGACCCAGTCACGATAGGGCCACACTCCCGGGCGCCGGCGATCCGCCTCATATCCCATGGTGTCGGCGTAGCGCGCCAGGTCCAGCCACATCGAGGCCCATCTCTCACCGTAACCCGGCGACGCTAGCAACCGGTCCACTTGTTTTTCGTATGCAATCGCGGAAGTGTCGGCCATATACGCCGCTTGCTCCTCGGCGGTCGGCGGAAGTCCCGTAAGATCCAGTGACACGCGACGCAAGAGTTCGGCCTTACTCGCTTCGGGCGAAGGTTCAAGCGATTCCCGTTCCAGGCGCGCCAGAATGAAGCGGTCCAGCGGTCGGCGGATCCAATCCCCGTGCTTCACTGCTGGCAGTGCTTGCGGCTTTGGTGCAACAAAGGCCCAATGATCCTTCCACTTTGCGCCTTCTTTGATCCACCGGCGAAGCAACGCGATCTGCTCCGCTGACAGCGCGGGAGCGTGGTACGGCATCCGCACATCTGGATCTTTCGACGTGACTCGAGCAATCAGTTCCGATCCGTCAGGGTCGCCGGGAACAATAGTGCGCCGACCAGACTTGCCGGTACCCAGCGCTTCCTCTCGAAAGATGAACGACACACCGTTTTTCTGGCGGACTCCGCCGTGGCAAGAAGTGCAATTCTGATTGAAGATTGGCCGGATGTCGCGGCTGAAATCTACCGGCTTGCGAAACAGACTGGAGAAGAAAGGGGCCGCATGAGGCCAGCTCAGGAACACCACCGCAGCCGCCACCAGCGAAATGGCTAAGATACCGAGGCGACCGCGACGAATTGCGTTTAGGCTCAGCATCGGCAGGCTACCGGACAACCACAAACAGCCAGTCGAAATTAGCCGCTCTGCCGGGCGGAGTCAACCCTAGTGATA
>CAVZMQ010000023.1:0-117805 GCA_963776365.1 Candidatus Acidiferrales bacterium
GGGCGCGACTCTATCGTCGTTCGTCCCGTGACCAGCGCCGAATTCGTCCGCCCCGCTCGGCGTCCGGCGTTTTCCGTGTTATCGCCATCGAGCCTACAGAAATATGGGATTACCACGCGTCACTGGAAGGACGCGATTCCCGTCTACCTGAACGACCTGCGTCAAATCGGCAAGCTATCCTGAGCCACCATCAGAAAGCTATGGAGATGGAATTGCCGCTGTCGCTTGGTTGGAGTCCGCGCTCTCGTTTCCACTGGCGTCAACAGCCGTAACTACGTAGTAGTAGGTGGTGCCGCTCTGCACTGTGGTGTCGGCGTAAGTCAACGCCGCAACCAATCCAGAACTGATCTTGTTGTATCCAGACCCATTCGTGGTGCTGCGATAGACGTTGTAACCGGACACTGTTGATGTGCTTGCCACCCAACTCAGCGTCACAGAATGTTGAACCTGAACTCCCGTTCCAGAGAGAGTGATCGTTGCGGGAGAGCCGGTTGCGTTACTCGCGACTGTGACGGATCCCGTGTCACTCCCTGCAGCAGTTGGACTAAATGTGATTCCAAGCGTGAGGGTCTGACCGGCACTTAATGTAACTGGTGTTCCGGCGCCGCTCAAGGTGAAGCCTGATCCGGTCTCGGTAATCTGGGAAATGGTCACGCTGGCATTCCCTGTGTTTGTCACGATTACACTTTGACTTGCCGATGATCCGGTATTCACGCTTCCAAACCCGAGGCTGGTACTGCTGAACGCAAGCGCTTGTGTGGCGGCAATGGCGGTACCGCTCAGATGCCATCACGGCGGGAGAATTTGGTGCGTTGCTCACGATGGTGAGGCTGCCACTATCCGTTCCGACGGATGTGGGCCCGAATTGCACATTGAAGCTGGTGGACTGGCCGGCGCTCAGCGTTATAGGCAACGAAAGCGTGCCCGTGCTGAACCCACTGCCAGCCACGCTAACTTGTGTCACCGTCAGAGTTCCCGTGCCGCTATTCGTAAGCTGAACAGTCTGCGTTGCGGGAGAGCCTATGGTTACGTTTCCAAAACTGGCGGTAGAGGGTGTAACGGTCAGGCCCGGTTGCACCGCGCTGCCGGTAACCGGGATGACGGCACTGGCGCCCTGGCTGCTGGCGATGGTGATATTGCCCGTGATGTTCTCCGACGCGCTGGGATTGAACGACACGGTTAATGCCGCGTTTTGTCCTGCAACCAACGTAGCCGGTGTGGTGATGCCGGTGGCGTTAAAATCTTTCGCATTCACTGTAATTTGCGAAATGGTGATCGCGCTGTTGCCAGCGTTCGTGATGGTCATGCTCTTGGAAGTGGAACTTCCCGCGTTCACGCCCGGGAAGCTCATGCTGCTGGGATTGGCTGTCAGCGTCACCGTGGCGGCCGTGCCCGTCCCGCTCAAGGAGACTACATTGGGGGAAGTGGGTGCGTTGCTTATTACGCTGATCGATCCGGTTTCCACTCCTGCGGTAGTGGGAGCAAACTCGGCGTTGAAGGTGGCTTTTCCGCCAGCGGCAACAGCCACGGGTGTCGCTAATCCACTGACGCTGTACCCGCTTCCCGCCACAGACAGCTGAGCGATCGTCAGCGAAGTTGTTCCGGTATTGGTTAACGTGATGGCCTGCGATTTTGTCTGCCCATCGACCACGCTTCCAAAATTAAAGCTAGCAGGGGAAACGGTGAGTCCGGCTTGCGCGCCCGTGCCAGTGACGCCAATGTTCAACGGCGAGTTGGCCGCATCGCTCACAATGGTAATTGTGCCGGTAATGCTGGAAGCCGCCGTAGGCGCGAATGCCGATGTCAGCTTGGCGCTTTGCGAGGGATTCAACGTTGCGGGAGTCATTACGCCGCTGACGGTTACACCCGATCCGGTTGCGCTGACACTGCTAATCTTGACCGCGGCGTTACCGCTGTTGGTCAAAACGATCTGGTTGTCTGCCGACGCGCCAACGGCCACAGTTCCGAAACTGACGCTGCTGACGCTAGCGGTTAGCTGACCCGTGGCCGCGGAGGTCCCACTTCCGGTCAGCGGCACGATAATCGTGGGATTGCCGGCGTCATTGCTGGTAATGCTCAGACTGCCCGTGCTGCTGCCGGCCGCTGTGGGAGCGAATGTCACCGCGATCGGAGCAGATTGATTGGCGCTGATTGTCTTTGGCGTGGTGATTCCAGTGATCGTAAAGTCCGTACCTGTAAGAGAGATCAAGGAGACCGTCAAATCCGAAGCGCCGCTGTTCGTTAGCAGTAGATTACTCGTCGCTTTCAATCCTACCGACACGTTCCCAAAACTCATCGCGGCCGGGCTCGGAGACAACTGCGCCTGCGCGCTCAGTGCTGTCGCTGATAAATTGATGACAGCGGGCGCGCTTCCTGCATCTCCTTGAATCGTCAAAGTGCCCGTCATGCTACCAGACGTAGTAGCGTTCACTGCAACGATAAAGCTGGCGGATTGGCCGGCAGACTACAGCCATGGGCGTGGTCATTCCCACGAGACTGAAACGAGGATTAGACAGCGTGCATTGGGTGATGTTCAGCCCGACTTTGCCGGTGTTAGACACCGAAACGGTTTGCGTGGCTTGTTTGCCGATCACCACCTGGCCGAAATTCACGCTGGCGGGATTGACTTGCAAGGAAGCAGCCGACGAACTCTGTTTCGTGGCGCTCACCAAACCGGCGCATCCGTTAAACACTAGGGAAAGAGGAAGAATTGAAGCAATCAGGAACAGCCTACTCAACTTCTTTAGCTTATTGCGCAATCGACTGGTCTGGGTCCCGACGGTCCGCGCCTGACCGTATCTCATCTTGAGCATCCCTCCGGACTAGCTTCCAGAGAGACACTAAGATGGCGCGCCAACCCGCATAACTGGTGAGAGGAACAAAAGAAGGACAGCAGATCAGACTGTTCGAGCGCCTAGGAGGATATTGCCCTTTTGTTCAACCTGTCCTTTAAGACAACTTGCAGAGAAACCCGCGCATTCCGCTCGTTGGGAGAAGCCGCTTACTTCCAATCGGTCGTCTAGTCGTCGCCTCCACGCTCGACCGGTCTGCCTGGCACCGCGCTGTCATTGCGCGCAGCACCACGACGCGATACTAGACCAGCATCCTGGATTTTGTAGATGAGCGCACGGTAACTAATCTTTAGTTCCTGGGCGGTTTTTCGGCGGTTCCACTGATTGGCGCGAAGTGTTTCCAGAATCACGTTGCGCTCTACTTCCTTCACCGCCTCTTTTGCCATTCGTTTCAGCGTGACACGCTCTCCGCTCTGGTCAACGACCAGCCGCGCCTTCCTCTTCCTGGGATCGTCCAGCGGATAAATCATCGAGTCCGGACCGACGAGTACATACCGCGCTATCACGTTCGAGAGCTCACGGATGTTCCCCGGCCACTCCAAACTTCGCAGATAGTCCATCATTTCGGCAGCGAAAGGCTGCGCCGTAGCTCCAAACTGTGTCTGGAAGTGCTGTCGGAAGTATTCCGCCAGTGTGGGGATGTCCTCCCGCCGTTGGCGTAACAAGGGCAAATTCAAACGAAACCCGTGGATTCTGTAGAACAGATCTTGTCGAAATCGCCCTGCGTCAATCTCCGCTTGCAAGTTCTTATTGGTCGCACACACCAGACGAACATCAATTTTGCGTTCGCTTTGATCCCCGATGCGAGAAAACGTGCCGTCCTGCAGAAAATGGAGCAACTTGCTCTGGAGGTTCAGATCCAAATCGGCAATCTCATCGAGAAACAGCGTACCTCCCTCAGCAAGCTCCACTCGCCCTGGCTTGCTGAAGTTCGCGCCTGTGAACGCCCCTCGTTCGAATCCGAACAGCTCACTTTCCAGCAATGTGCCAGGAATGGCGGCGCAGTTTACTTTGACAAATTCGCCTTTGGCATACTCAGAATTGGCATGAATCCACCGCGCGATCGCTTCCTTGCCAGTTCCGCCCTCACCGGTCAATAAGACGGGGATGTTTGTATGGCTGATTTTGCTCGCGCGATGACGCACCTCGACCATCGCGGAAGAAGAGCCGAACAGGACCTCATCGGGAGGCACGGGATTCCATGTGCCGAGGTAACCGGACACCTTCTTCTTCCTTGAACTCTCGTTGGGCAGCATGTTGGTCCCGGGGTAGGTTCAGCACATCGTCAACCAAAACGGCTAGCATCGACTCACGCAACGTTAGCGATTAATTAGTTGGTATGTAAGGGTTTAGCTTAGCGATCGGATTACCTTGGTCGGTACTAGAACTAACCGGTCCGCTAGGCTGATCAGTAACCAAGGGAAATCTTGGGCTGCGTTAAAGGAAGGTTAATTCACATTTGGGATTACGGTAATCGGCTTGACCGCTGGGCTCGGGCGTGGAACCGTTTCAGCGATCTCGGGATGTTAGGAGCGTGAAGTTTCGCCGCGCATGATGTCATACCGCTGGATCACCGCAGCAACACCCATCCGGTTTTCCCCATCTTCTAACCGGCGTTCCACACGAACCACTTTTCCCTGTGCGCGCACCAAAACGTCTGTTCCGTGAGTGATTTCTGCGGGCAAGGTGAGGGTGATATCGAGTTCCGAACCCGCCTCCAGGTCCTGACGCACGATAAAGTACAACCCACGAGTGGAGATGTCCCTGGTCTTGCCGTCCTGGCGCGCGATGGGGCTCTCGGCCGCGGAACGAATACTCACGGGGAGAGTCAGATCATACCTTCTCGCGGTCCGGCGCTCTGTCATTACAGACATCGTTTGCCCCCATCTGTGGCTCGGGGTCGTGCAGGCCGATTTGCGGACCAAGGCCGCACATCGCCACACCTACACGCAGTCGCCGAGAAACAGATTCAGATTCCCACGAAAACTCTGGTTGACTGCACTTTGACTTGGAGTTCTGACTCACAACAACAGGGCACCCGCAGGAGCATTGGTGCACCGTCTTTCTTCGGAGCGCACAATAACCTGCGGACGCACCGCGCCGCAAGAGTTGTTTTGTTACCGTTGCTCTGCAGAAACGAGCGCGTACTAGAACGCGACCCAGAAGGCTAAGGCTCGACCGCGGCCTTCTCCTCAACCTTTGGGACTGCTGAGCGCCGTGTCCGCGGCGTATCCAAATTGAATTGCTTCATCTTATACAGCAGCGCTTTATAACTGATTCCTAACATTTTCGCGGCATCCTTACGGCACCAGCGAGTTTTCTCCAGTGCGTCCGCAATAGCTTCCATTTCAGCTTCATCCTTCAAGCCGCGGACGAGTGCTTTCAATCCTTGCTCGCGCGGTATCGTGGGTTCTGCCCTTGGCGACATCCGTTGCCGAGTGGCAGACATTTCCACAAGCTCTCGCAAACTACCTTCGTCATCCTCAAGGATCACGTAGCGCTTTACGAAATTCTCCAGTTCTCGCAGGTTCCCCGGCCAAGGATAGTTCACCGCCGCATCCAGCAAATGCTTCGAAGGAGCCTGCGGGGCCTTGCCGAATTTCTCGCTGTATTTGTCGAGAAAATGCCGGAAAAGCAAGGGAATTTCCGAAGTTCGTTCGCGCAAGGGGGGGACGTTAATCGAGAGCACATTTAGCCGGTAATACAGATCTTCGCGGAACCGGCCCGTCTTCATGGCTTCATGCACATCCACGTTGGTGGCGGCCAGAACGCGCACGTCGGTCTCCACCAAATGCCGGCCACCCAAACGCGAATACTGATGGTCCTGCAAGACGTGCAACAGTTTCGCCTGCAGGTGCACGGACATTTCCGCAATCTCGTCCAGGAAGATTGTTCCCTTATTTGCCAGCTCGAATTTTCCGGGCTTCGCGCGGATCGCTCCCGTGAACGCGCCCTGTTCAAAACCGAAGAGTTCCGATTCCAACAACTCTCCCGGCAACGCCGCACAATTCACCTTGATGAAAGCCTGGTTCCTTCGTTTGGACCGCAAGTGAATCATGCGCGCCACAACTTCTTTGCCCACGCCACTTTCGCCACATACGAAAACGGGAACATCCACCGGCGCGATCTGCAAGATCTGCTGCCGGATTCGCACCATCTGCGGGCTGGCCGCCAGGAAGCTCAAATCCTCGGTGACCTGATCGCAATAATCCTTTAGCGCCTGGTTTTCCTGGGCGAGTTGCTTCTTCTGGCGAGACTTCAACATCGCCGCGTCCAGCTCTGTCTTTTCGAACGGCTTGGTCAGGTAATCATGAGCACCGAGCCGGATCGCTTCGACAACCGTGCCCACTTCGTTCGAACAAGACAACATGATCACGTTCAGGCTGCGGTCCAGATGCATCAGCTCCTGCAACGTGTCGAGCCCGCTCATCTCCGGCATCAGCACGTCCAGGATGATAAAGTCCGGCCGCTCGCCCGCGTTGATCTTGGATATGGCTTCTCGGCCACAGCTCACGGCCTCCACGTCAAAACCGTCCACTTCCAGCAAGGTCTGGAGGTATTTGCGGATGCTCGGCTCGTCGTCCACCACCAGAATTTTTTCTTTCACAGGCATTGTTTTCCTCTCGTTCACCCCAAATTCAGCTTTGGTCCATCGGCAGGAGAAACGCAAAGGTGCTGCCCCGTTGCGATTCGCTCTCGACCCAAATCTTGCCGCGATGCGCCTGGATCAGCCGTTTGGCAATCGCCAACCCCAAGCCCATACCGGAAGTGTTCTTGTCCACGCGCATGAAATCTTCGAAAATTTCCTGATGGTGCTCCGGAGCGATTCCCGCACCAGAGTCCGAGACGCTCACCTCGACGCTGTTAGGCCGCGGCAACCGGAATCTCCGGCGCTCTTCTGCGGGCGCCACTTGCGCGACGCGCCGCTCCCAGAAGTGCGGCCGGGCACGCAACGTCACAGTTCCGCCGGACGGTGTGTGTTTCAAGGCGTTGTCGAGGAGGTTAAAGATTACCTGCTGTACCTTCTGATAGTCGAATTTAAAGGTGGGAATGGAGGGATCCAAGTGAGTTTCCAGCTTTACTCCCTTGCGTTGGTAACCTTCTGACCAGCGGCTGGCAATCTCATCGAGGCAATCGCGCAGATCGTTTTCCCGCAGCTGCAGGACGAGCTTGCCACTCTCCAGAGCCGAATAATTCAGAAACATCGACACCAGTCGGACCAAGCGTTCGCAGCTTTCTTTCGATTCCTCCAGGATGTCCCGTTGCTTCTCCGTCAACTTACCCAGGGATCCTGTCAACAACAGATCGTAGTAACCTTTGATGACGGCTAACGGCGTTTTGAGTTCGTGCGCCGCGGAAGCCAGGAACACGGTCTTTTGGCGGTTTACTTCCTGGAGCTTCAAGTAGGCAGCCAGCAGGTTGCGATAGGTAATCTCTCGTTCCTGGAGTAGCTCCTGTACGGTCGGTTGCGCTCCCGTGGGGGCGTCCCGCAAGTTTCCTTCCGCCAAGACCACTTCGATCGCTAACCAATCAGAGTCGCGAATCCAGCGCAAACGGGCCTGGTAATTTCTCCCGGCCTGAGCTCCTCGGATCACGATCTCATCTTCGCCCTGTTGCAGCCTTTGCAGAACGTCTCCCGCGTCCACTTGCAACAGCTCTCGCAAGATATTCAAGGGACGACGGCCGTTCAGCCCAAGCTCCTCCAGATTTTTCAGAGCTAAACGGTTGGTGGTAAGGAGCTGCCCATCCCGGTCTGACAGAAGGACACCCCTGTCCAAGGTGTCCAGAAATGAGCTCACTTGCTCCAGAGAGACATTTACTCCCTCGGCGGACCGCCCGAGTTCGGAATTGGGAGTAGTGACTTCCATTGGCTCACTTGGCATGTGGAAAAAATTTTCCCATTGGTCAAATGCCATCCTTCCAGAGGCCTCTGGCTCTGTCAATGGGAAATGCGTCACATTTGCACTTTTTGGGAAAAGCTCTGGGAAAATACCCCGAGTACTTCGCTGTTCGTTCGCAGAGTGGTTTCAAGAATCGTGTAACCTTATGGAGACAAATAGGATGCTCGGGGCCGAACCAGAGAAAACTGGCACTCCACCTGCACTGTTTGTACTAGTTCCTGAGTACTATAACAATGGATCTAGGGCTTCAACATATGGAGGACAGGCGCAGGGCGGAATTTGCTCAAACACGCGCCACGTCGCGTATACGGATTCAAGTGCCGATCTTTCTCCGCGCGCTGGACTCCACAGGTGCCGAGTTCATCGAGCTCACTAAGACCCTGAATATTAGCGCGAAGGGTGCCTGTATCGCTTCCACGCACATGTTGCGTCTCGGCCAAACCGTACACCTGACGATCCCTGCTCCCTCGGCTTCGTCCTCCAGCTTGGTACCAAACGAAACGCCTCCCATCACCGCAAGAGTTCGTCGCCAAGAGGTACTGGGCGAAATGCGCGTCTTCGGCTTAGAGTTCCTGCGAGCTCTCGAGTAAGGGAGTTTTGCCGCTCCTTGACACTCGTATATCTATCCGAGTTGTAATAACATACGGCAGTCCCCCAGGATTTTGATTGGTTTGTTGGCTTCGCCCGAATGGCACCTGGCTTGCTCCTTAACTTGCAAAGCCATGTGTGAGTGAGCCTGCTCCAAACCCCGCGGAGTGGGCAGAATGTGGGAACACCCGGTCATGCCCAGCCCCGGAGCCCCTGTGGCCCCGCGCTTGCCCATCGAAGATTCCTACCTCGAGCTTCTTGCGGACACGCTCGAAAGCATGGACATCCCTGCGCGCAGTCAATTTCTCCAGCGCTATTTCCGCACCACCACACATCTCGACTTGCGAGAGAGTCAGAGCCTGCAGCTTTGGGAAGAAATGCTCACCCGGCGGCGCGAACTTTCCGAGCGTCTCGGTCGGCCCGTCTCTCTCAAGACCGTCCTGATGGACGTTCTGTCTTCCGCCGGTTTGATTCGCGTGCCGATTGTTCTCGAATATGACGAATTCAAGAAACTCCAGGTTAGCGCAGTCACAGATCCGCTGACTGGACTTTACAATCGCCGCCTGTTTGCTGAGTCGTTCGAGAAGGAACTGAATCGTGCCCGCCGCTATGGCCTTCCCTTAGGCATCGTCATTCTCGATCTTCACCGCTTCAAGGAAGTGAACGACAAGTACGGCCATCCTCGCGGCGATGACGTGCTTCGCGCCACGGCGACCACGCTGCAAAAAGCGCTGCGCACGTCAGATTCCGCCTTTCGCATTGGCGGTGACGAATTCGCCCTGCTGTTGCCACAAACGGACGCGGCGCAAGCTTTAGCGTTGAGCCGCCGCATCGAAACCGTCTTCGCCGAAGTTTTGAAGCCTCTGCAACTGGCTATCTTCGTCACTATGGATCACGGCGTAGCCACATTCCCGCAGGATGGAGAGCAATCCGATCAGCTCATCCGCGTGGCAGATGAGCGCCTCTATCGGCTAAAACACGCGGATCACCGGACTAGTTCCCGCCCAGGCTCCGAGGCGGCAGCTGCGCCCGAAGCTCCCAAAGCAGCAGGACCGGTTCCCATTTCAGGCCCTCCTCTGGACAAAGTCCTCTCTGAATTCGACGCCGCCTCTTCCGCCGCCGCGGAGTCCCTCGCCAGGCAGGCCGCTCCGGAAACCTCCCATTCTGTCTCTTATCCGGTCCAAAGAAAGGCGGAACGTGTATCGATGATCGGCACCAACGCCTACGCGATTATCGGAGAAGCCGGAAATCGGCGGGCGCGCGTCCTAGATTTGGGTTTTGGCGGAGTGGCATTGGAATTCGAGCAGGCCGAAGCTCTTCCGGAGAGCCTTTTGGCCACTCTTCACGTGCCGATCTTGCCGCCGGTTCGCGTCTTTCTGCGTCCAGTTTGGTCTCGCATGACCAATGAGGGTTCCTTCCGCTTCGGTTGCCACTTCATCTCTTGAAACCGAAAACCGCACTTTTCCTTTGAATTTTGGATATTTCGCGCACCTTTTAATCCAGCCAGACGCTTCAAAAAAAATCATGCCGGATGGTCTTCGCACGAACATTCCTGGACAGGGGTCCAGATCGGGGCAGGTAATTCCCTGTCCCATTTCTGGCCATCGGACAGGTTGTGAACGCCTCTTGGAGCGCTTATTTTGGACTTTCACACGTTTCAAGGGGGATTCATCTCGTGGTTTTACGTCACTCGTATTCTTCATTCTTTCGGCGAGGAACGAGCGCCGGAAGCATTATTTTGCTTTGCTGGCTGGCGATCGGTTGTGCGGGTTATACACAGAAGCAAGCGGCTACGGCTCCTTCGACCTCGACTCTGACCCTGTCCTCGAGTGCGTTCGATTTTCAGACCATTGCGGTAGGCCAAAAAGCCACTCAGAATTTAACGCTGACCAACTCCGGCAAGGACGCCCTGCAGGTCTCCGCGATTTCCCTCTCGAGCGATCAGTTCTTGATAACCGGCCCCGCCGTACCCCGCACCATTCTTCCGGGCGCTTCCCTGGCTTACACCGTGACGTTTGCTCCCACGACTTCCGGAAGCGCGACGGCCTCTCTCAATATCTCCGCCAGCTCAGACGTCCGGCCACGGGGCATCCCCCTCAAGGGCACTGGCACCGCTCCTTCAAGTTCAAGTCTGACATTGTCCTCCAGTGCCTTCGATTTTCAGACCGTGCTGGTAGGTCAGAAAGCCACCCAGAACCTAACACTGTCCAACTCCGGTAAAGACCCCCTGCAGGTGTCGGCGATTTCCCTCGCCAGCGATCAATTCTCCGTAACCGGCCCTTCCATACCTCGCACCATCCTCCCAGGCAACACCCTGGCCTACACCGTGACGTTTGCTCCCACGACTTCCGGAAGCGCAACGGCCTCTCTCAATATTTCCGCCAGCTCAGATGTCCAGCCAACGGCAATCCCACTCAAGGGGACGGGTCAAAAAGCATTGGCGAATTTGGTCATCACGCCTTCCGTCATTAGCTTCGGCAACCACCCTCTGAAGTCCACCAGTACCCAGAACGTCACGCTGCAAAATACAGGCGACATCAACGTATCCCTGCAAGGAGTGACCGTTTCCGGCGCGGGCTTTGGTTTCGCGGATCTGTCCCCGGGCTTTTCGCTAGCGCCCAATCAGAAAGTCATCTTCCAGGTCTGGTTTTCTCCAAAGACGGCAGGTCCAGCCTCAGGCACGCTTACTTTGCTCAGTGCGAACCTATCCTCGCCGGGGTCCTTGGGCCTGTCTGGCGACGGTGTAACGCCTGCTCCCACGCCTGCTCCCCACGCCTGCTCCCACGCCTGCTCCTACGCCTGCTCCCACGCCTGCCCCTACGCCTGCTCCCACGCCTGCCCCTACGCCTGCCCCCACGCCTGCTCCTACGCCTGCTCCCACGCCTGCTCCGACTACCCAGCATTCTGTCGCTTTGAGCTGGGGCGGCAGCTCCAGTCAGGTGATTGGTTATCGCGTTTACCGCAGCGAGACTTCCGGCTCCACCTACAACCCGCTGAATGGGACCACCATCACTGCCTTGAACTACTCGGATTCCACAGTGACTTCCGGGACGACCTACTATTACGTTGTCACGTCTGTGAATTCCACCGGTGTGGAGAGCGCCTACTCCAATCAAGTCACCGCGGTCATCCCGTAGGCAGCAAATCTGAAGCGCGCTTTCGGCAAATAGCTGCTGTTGTTTTGTGCTTTGCTTGATTTGCCTTATAATATTGGTTTGTCTCGTGACCTAGCGACGCGGCTGTAGTCCCTTGGGCATCAAGGTGCCGTGCAGACCGGACACGACAGAATGGAGAATCATGAAACCCGGTATTCACCCCGACTATCACCCGGTAACCGTCCACTGCGCCTGTGGACACACGTTCCAAACTCGTTCCACCATGAAGGGCGACATGCTGCGCGTAGAAATTTGCTCCAGTTGCCATCCCTTCTTCACTGGCAAACAGAAGCTAGTAGACACCGCCGGACGGGTGGAACGCTTTAACAAGAAATACGCGAACGTTCCCGCTCCCAGCGGCAAGAGGTAACACCTCCTTCAATCCGACGATGTACGGGCCGGTTTTCCCGGTCCGTTTTTTTTCGGCTTTTGTCGAATACGTGCTCTCCGTGTAAAATCAAATTCCAACGTGGCAACGCAATCCCGCATGTTTGATGGTGTTCCCGCTCCTGATGGAGTGGAAACCGCCCCACCGCGGGTTACCTTACGCAATGCCTTTTCCCATCCATTCGATTCAGCGATCGCTGCGGCCCGTACGTGTTACTCTTCGCGTCTCATAGGACCGGAGGAGATCACCGACAAACAACGCGTGAATATCGGTGCCGCGACCTTCTACAGCGGCCACCACACCGTATATCAGCACGCGCATTTTGAATTCGGCTTGGAACACGTGAGCCGGCAGTTTGTCTGGTCCTTCCTTCACGCGCATCCTTTCTACAATTCTGAGCAGCAAAGCCAGCGCTATGTCCGCATGGAGCGCGCCCAGGCTTACATTCCGACCACCGACCTTTACTTCAACGTGCAGGCGCGGGAAATCTTCGAAGCTGCGATCGTTCGTGCTTGGTTTTATTATCGCGAGCTTGCTGCGCTGCTCATCAACGATGCTCGCACTATCCTTAGCGATATTTGGCACATCGGCCCAATGTCGCATCCCAAGCGCATTCAGAAAATCGAGCGGTCCGCCGAAAAGCGCGCCATCGAGATCGCCCGCTATGTTCTGCCGATCGCGGCGTTCACCACCATGGTTCATACCGTGTCGGGCATCGTGCTTCATCGCCTCTGGCGCATGTGTGCGGCTTCGGACACGCCGAGCGAAGCGCGCGCGGTCATCGGCGAAATGGTCGCGCTCGTTCGTCAACAGGATCCACAATTCTTCGATCGCTTTGGAACTGTTCCCCTCGAAGAACTTCCCGAATGGAAAGAAGTCGCGCCTGTTCAGCGATATGGCGATGCGTTCGCCAGCGAATTCGACGCTCGGCTGCAGGGCCAGACCTCGCGCCTTCTCGATTACTCTCACAGCGCCGTTCGGGTAATGGCCGAGGCGTACCGCGCTGTGGTGGGTCTGCCCGAATCTGCCTGCTCCGATTCCGAGGCCATCGACCGCCTTCTGAATCCCGCCCGCAATCTCTATCGCCTGGAGACCATCAACATCGGCGTGCACGCCCCGATGATGCGCACGTTGCAGCACGCCAACTACACGTTTGCCAAGAAAATCAGCCACACCGCCGACAGTCAGGATCAACGTCATCGCATGGTTCCCGGCTCACGTCCGCTGCTTACTCTTGCGGACACGCGCGAACCGGACTACATCACGCCCATGCTTCTGCGCGAGAATCCCCGCGCAAAAGAAGTCTACGACCGCGCCATGCAGGAGGCCTGGGCCGCAAAAAACCAGCTTCTTGACCGCGGTGTGCCTCCGGAAATCGCTCTCTATTTGCTCCCTAATGCCAAGTCCATCCGACTGGTGGAGACCGGCTCGCTTCTCCATCTCCTCCACAAATGGACCATGCGCACCTGTTTTAACGCACAGGAAGAAATCTACAACTCCTCCATGGACGAGATCTCCCAGGTTCGCGAAGTTCACCCCGAGCTTGCCCGCTACATCGGTCCACCCTGTCATCTTAGGGCCGGCATCACCACGCCCATCTGCACGGAAGGCTCACACTTCTGCGGCGTGAAGGTCTGGCTGGATTTCCCCAATATCCAACGTCGAATCTGATCGACGCTCATCACTTATCGCAACATGAATTCGGAAAGTAATTACAGGTCGTCTGGTTGCAAACCGGTATGCTTGGCGATTCTCGCTAGCATCTTAGGACCAATTTCTACGGAATCATGAAACGCCCAGACATAGTCACCCCGCTGGGCGTGCGTTAAAACCACGTGCGAACCTCTCCCGGGACTTCACGGAGTATCCGATCCGCAGAAGTGCCCGACCTTTGCAGCCTCTGTACTTGGCCAGCGGCTCACAGGTTACGCAACTTCGATGGAAACAGTGACGGTTTCAGCAGGCGATTTCTCTTGTTCAATGCGGTCGGCAAGCACTCGAAGCGCTAATGGAATACTGCACGCTAGTAGGTGCTACGGTGCAAATGGAGTTTCTCGCGGATGGTTTCGCCACGGATTCCGCGGAGGTGCTCATCAACCCACCCGAGGGTGATTCGGTGGCGGTCGACTTCGATCTCTACGCGCTGCGGTAAATTTTAGCTATTCCAGTGCAGGGTCACTGGCCCATTCATCGGGTGCGGCTGCGCGATGCCGGTGCGCCGTTCTTCGATCAGGTTTTGCTTCAGCGCGAAATACCACTTCGCCGGGCGGTCCGCGTCATCAATGAGCATCAGCCGCGGATTGTGCTTTAATCCCTCAGACTGCTGGATCATGGTCTCCTGGTCCTGCCGCAAGAATACTTTCGCAAACGCACGAAACACCGAAATGGGCAACGGCAGGTTCCACGCGGCCACGAAATCGATGCGGCAGCAGTCTCGCCGCACTGGCGTAACCGTGGCCCGACTGGAGAACCAGAATTTTCCGCTGTGAATTTCTTCGAATCGCATGTTTGGCAACACGAAATCAATCGTCGTCGTAACCGGCTCGCCGGTCATTTTTTTCAGCCATTGGTACGGCAAACTGTTCGTTGATGGCGCGTGCTTGCTCATCCGGAATCCACCAGGAATCGGCTCGAATTGCTTGGCTTTCTCATGCATACTTTTCTTGCTCCGCCAGAACCACGACTGGTGCACGAACGGTCCATGCGCTGGGTCCATCAAACCGATGATGCCGTGATCTATGTGAGCGGGTAGCTCGCAGTCGAGCCTTGTGATTTTGAATTTGTCGCTAAATTTAGGTAATTCTGGCGCGACTGCCAGCTTTTCCGGCAATTTGGCTCCGGGCGCGTTCAGGTATACCCACACATAGCCGTCGCGCTCTTCGCACGGAAAGTGTCCGGCGACAATCCGCTCCACTTTCAATTTGTCGTGGCTCGTTAACGAGGGAATCAGCAGGCATTGTCCGCTGCAGGCGTCAAATTCCCAGCCGTGATAGCTGCATTGCACGTTCTTGCCATCGAAATGCCCATACGAAAGTGGGATACCCCGGTGCGGGCAGGAATCGCGCATGGCGAACGATTTCCCTTCGCAGGTGCGCCCAATCACGAGCGGCACTTCCAACAGCGTTGCAGTCGCCAGATTCCGCCCATAAATCTCGCCGCTGCGCATCGCCGGATACCAGAAATCCCACAAAAATCCCAGGTCCGGCACCGGGCCGTCTGGCGCGACGGGGACCGCCAGATTCTCCAATGCGGTTTGCGTACTTTCACTCATGCTTGATCGGCTGGCTTGCAAAATCGCCAAGCCTCCTCGCGACTGTAGTATAATCAACATTAATGTATATAGCGTTCTATTAGCTGTCCATGCCTCGCACTCCCCCGGAGCGCCAGTTCCCCTTTGCCCATCGTTATTGCCAATCCGCTCTTCTACGGGCGATGCCCTATGTAACAGAAAGGTCTTTACAATGTCCGTTCTCACTCTTACCGAAAAGCTCGATCAGCTCGACGTTCGTTATCAGCAAATGACTCAGGAGCTCTCCACTTCCGAGGTGGTCTCCGATTCCGCGCGTTTCCAAAAGCTTGCTAAGCAGCACGCCGAGCTGGAAGAAATCGTCAACAAGCACCGCGAATTCAAGCAGGTCGAAAAAGACCTCGCGGGCACGCGGCAAATGATTGTCGAATCAGAAGACGCCGACATGCGTCACATGGCCCAGGAAGAGGAACGGCAGCTCACCACAAAGAAGGAACAGATTGAGCGCGAATTGAAGCTGCTGCTGATTCCCAAGGATCCCAACGACGAAAAGAACGTCATCGTGGAAATCCGCGCCGGCACCGGTGGCGACGAAGCCGGCATATTCGCCGGGGATTTGTTCCGCATGTATTCCCGCTATGCCGAGTCGCAGGGCTGGAAAGTCGAAGTGATGGAAAGCTCCCCGGCGTCGATGGGCGGGGTGAAGGAAATTGTTGCCGCCATCCAGGGCCACAAGGTGTATTCCAAACTCAAATACGAAAGCGGCGTCCATCGTGTGCAGCGCGTGCCCGCAACAGAAACCCAAGGCCGGATTCACACTTCCGCCGCCACCGTCGCGGTTCTGCCAGAAGCCGATGAAATCGACATCAAGATAGAGCCCAAGGATTTGCGTATCGATACGTTCTGCTCTTCCGGGCCCGGTGGCCAGTCCGTGAACACCACCTACTCCGCAGTGCGCATAACCCACATTCCCAGCGGCCTGGTGGTCTCGCAGCAGGACGAAAAATCGCAAATCAAGAATCGTGCCAAGGCCATGCGCGTCCTTCGTTCACGCCTCTACGAGATGGAACTCGAAAAGCAACAAGCCGCCATCATTGCCGAGCGCCGCGGCCAGATCAAAACAGGTGACCGCTCCGAGAAAATTCGGACGTATAATTATCCCCAGAACCGTGTCACCGACCACCGCATTGGCTTGACCGTTCACCAACTCACGGAAGTGATGGACGGCAAGCTCGCTCCCCTCGTCGATGGCCTCGTGACCCATTACGAGGCCGAGCGCCTTAAGCAGGAATTGGCCGAGGCTTAACTCCACCAAGGAGGGATTTATGTTGACCCGCCCGGGGAGCAAACCCGGTCCCGCCTGGATGCGGGACTTCAGCGAACATTCCGTAGAAACGAACGAGCAGCGCCAGAGAGTTCCGTTCTGGCTGTTTTTCGTTTTGTACATGGTTTTCATTCTGGTCGTGACACATCTAGCCACCGCCGTGGTTTTTTCTGGCGAGCGCTCTTACTCTTCCCTAACCCACCTGGCGGGCTTGCCGCTGCTTTCTTACGGCGCCACGGCCAAGGGCATCATCGCCATAGGCGGCCGAGCCGTTGGGGTGATCGCCGTTGGCGGTGTGGCGATTGGTGTTGTCGCACTGGGTGGGCTAGCCATCGGAGCTGTGGCGTTCGGTGGCGGTTGCATCGCGCTCGTCGCTATCGGTGGTTTGGCCATTGGTTGGCGGGCGCTTGGCGCCCTTGCGATTGGTGATGCCGCTTTGGGTGGTCTGGCTATTGGCAAGTACGCCTACGCTGGGCACGGCGTGGCCTACGGCTCCGCGGAAGCGAGCGGGCGCCAGAAAGAAAAATTGGTCGGATGAATCTTGTCTCTACGGATCGGTCAGTTCGCTCCTTGCTTAAGCAAGGAATTGATCAACTGCGCGGCGCTAATGTGCCCTCACATACCTTAGCGGCGGAACTCCTGCTCCTCCACGTCACATCCCAGAACCGCACCTGGCTCTATTCTCATCCTGAAGAAATACTGCCCGAGTCCGTAGCCGAAGCTTACTTTGCACTTCTTGGCCGCCGTTCTTCCGGTGTTCCCACACAGCATCTCACCGGCAAACAGGAATTCTGGGGGTTGGAATTCGAAGTCAACCCGGACGTTCTGATTCCTCGCCCGGAAACCGAGCATCTGATCGAAGTGGCACTTGACCGCCTGGCGGTTCGCGAGATTCGCGCCGGACGTCCGGCCCGCCTGAACGGCGAAAATGTCACCCTGATCGATATCGGCACCGGCTCCGGGTGTATTGCCGTCACGTTGGCAAAAGAACTATCCGCCGCTACGGTGTATGCCACTGATATTTCGGAAGCAGCTCTGGCCGTAGCACGCCGCAACGCCGCCCGCCACGCCGTTTCTGGTCGTATCCAGTTCCTACAATCCAATCTTTTCGAGTGGTTCTCGCCACGCGCCACTCACGACTCGCCACTCTCTTTCGATCTCATCATCAGCAATCCCCCCTACATTGGCCTTCACGAAGCCGAGACTCTTCCGATCGAAGTGCGCGAGCACGAGCCTCGGGCCGCTCTTTTCGGTGGTGAAGAAGGCTACGAACTTTACGGCGAGTTCATTCCGCGAGCTGCCCAGCATCTCAAACCCGGCGGCCTACTGGTCCTCGAACTCGGCTACAACAGCCTCCCGGCTGTCGAACCGCTGCTCGACCGCGCCGACTGGCTCAATGTCAGCGTCACCAAGGATCTTTCTGGAATTTCTCGGGTGATTTCCGCCGAACGCCAGCCGTCTCGCGAGCATCGCTAGCACCTCGGCGTCAGGGCGTCGTTTTCGCCACCGCCAGTTCGCGAATCTGATTCAGATACCCGACATACACGGGAATGGGAATATCCGGTGAGTCTCCGTCATTCAGAAAATGTTCCAGCCGAATCTGTTTAGGGATCAAGGCGATCACTTCCCGGAATCGTGCCATTTGTAGAAACTTCACTTTCCAGATCTCCAGCATCTGTGAACGGAATTCCTCGCTGATGAATCCCATTTTCTTATCGCCAAGATAAATCCCGTCGAAATGCGCATCCGCCAGTCGTTTGCGAATGGGGTCATCGCTCGGCGAGAGCACATAAACGAGATGCAGGGTATCGGCGAGATCGCCCCATAGGGTCTTCTCTTCGAACGCGCTAAACCGGAACTTCGTTGCGCCGCGTTGCTGCACCTGCCGCACACAGTCAGTCCCCTTCAGCCCATGCGCATCCAGTTGCGTCAAAAACCAGAACATGCGCTCGGCCGCCAGATTGTGCCGTAAAAATTCCACCGCATAGGCATTCGGCAGATACAGCTTCGCGTCGCCATCAAAGCGTTGGAACCAGTCATACCAGTTCCGTGCTTCGAGCCGTGCGATCAACTGCCTGAGCTCGTCCACCGTTAAATCCGGGTGGTACTTGACCGCTTGCCAGAAGTGCTCTGTCGAATCGTAGACCGCGCCGTAGAGCTGTATGCCTTCATCGATGGGATACCAGTTTGAAAGCACTCGCCCGGCGATCACCGGCGACGCGCTCCAGCAGTTCAGCGCGTGCTTCCACTTCTCTTGCACCGACAGAAACGATTCCGCGTAACCGGCCGGCAGCGGTTGTTTTACCTGGCGAATCGCATCCCGCAACTCTTCGCTGGTGTGCGTCACCAACGCTTCCAGCGGTCGTTCATCCTCCATTGATATGACGCGGCTCTCAATGGCTTCCCGCAATAAGCCGCGCGTCAACTCTTCCATTTCCTGGTCGTTGATTTTCCCTTTCCACCTCTGCCTTTGCGACTCGATGTAGGCCAGCGATTCCTTCAGTGATTTGAACTCGATGAATCCATGGATCGCGAATTTTACGACCTTGCCGTCCTTCTCAATCACCGTCGAAGGTGTCACCACGCTGTTCAGCGACAGTGGTTCCGCTCCGGCCGCTGGCCCCAGTAGAAAAGTGCATACCACGGCACGCAACTTCCACTTCCCCACTCGCTTGTTTGTTGTTCTCCATAGCCTCATCAGCAGCGCCCTAAGAAACCGTTCCATCTTTTCACGCCCGGTCCTGACTTGAAACAGTTTTCAAGGCCCCGAGACACCGGGCCGTTCTCGCTTGTCATGGTTGTCGCTGCCGTTCCGAAGTCGTAGGCTAGACGCATGCCGGACCTGGCTCGCTTCCGCGCCAAGCACGATCCCGCGACTCCGCAGGAAAGCCCATTACATTCCGCAATCCTTCACGTGGATATGGACGCTTTCTTCGTTTCGGTCGAGTTGCTCGAGCGTCCGGAACTCCGCGGCAAAGCGGTCGTCGTCGGGGGCCGCCCCGATCAGCGCGGAGTGGTCTCCGCAGCAAGCTACGAAGCGCGCAAATACGGCATCCATTCCGCGATGCCACTGCGCACCGCCGGCCGGCTTTGCCCCCACGCGGTTTTTCTCGATGGCCATCACGAGAAGTATTCCGAGTGGAGCGACCGCGTGGCGTCCATCCTCGCGAAATTCTCGCCGGTCGTCGAGATGGTTTCCATCGATGAAGCGTACCTCGATCTGGCCGGAACAGAACGGCTGCACGGCCCGCCGTTCGCCGCGGCCGACAAGCTTCTTCGCGCCATCACGCGCCAGACCGGCCTCCCCTGCTCGGCCGGGCTCGCCAGCACTCGTCTCGTCGCAAAAGTCGCCTCAGACCAGGCCAAGCCTCGTGGATTGCTCTGGGTCGCGCCCGGAAGGGAAGCTCGTTTCCTCGCTCCTTTGCCCATTCGCAAGATTCCGGGTATCGGCGAGGTCACCGAACGCGCCCTGCGCGCCCTCGGTATCGAAACCGTGGAGCAACTTGCCGCGCACCAGCAGGAAAAACTCGAGAAAATCTTCGGCCAGTGGGGAACCGCGCTTTTCCGCAAAGCGCGCGGTGGCGACTCCTACGAATTCCTGATCGATGCAGAACCCAAATCTATTTCTCACAACCATACATTCGGCGAGGACACCAGCGACGTTACGGAAATGGAATCGCTGCTCAGCCATCTCTCGCAGAAAACCTGCAAGCGCCTTCGCGAAGCCGGCCTCTCGGCCCGCACACTCACGCTGACGATTCGCTACGCCGGTTTCCAAACGTACACGCGGTCGAAAACGGTGCAGGACCCCGTGCACCTCGATGCCGATGTTCACGCCCTTTTCCTGGAATTGTTCCGCGCTCATCGTGATCGGAAACGAAAAGTCCGCCTGCTCGGTGTCGCACTCTCCGGCCTGTGCCACGGCGCCACGCAACTCGAGCTACTCGACTCCGACCGTCGCGAAAAACTGGATCGACTGACCAAGGCCGCCGATCAGCTTCGCGACAAGTTCGGCTTCGGATCCGTGCAATTCGGTGGTTCCCTTCGTCGCGATGATTCCTGACTTTTCTAGCAAGTGCCTGCGGCACTCCGCGGCACCATGTCTTATACTGAACCTCGATGAGTTACTCCGCCCCGTCGAACCCTAATCCTCCGGTCTCTGCTCCTCCCCGCTTCGGACGCGCCAGTAATTTTTGGCAGCGGGTCAGCGAAGGCCGCCGCCTGGACGATCTGTGGTCTCAATTCGCAGCGGACGCCCGCTCTAGCTATAGCTTCTACGGCAAAGATGTGGATTGGGAGCAAACGAGCAAACTCCCTGCGTGGAAGCGGCCCTTCCGCGTGGGCACACAATTGTTCTGGGCCATGATGAACAAGCTCACGCCTGCCCGGCGTGTGCTCCTGCTAGTTGCCTTGGTCTTACTATTCCTCTCGGGAATGCATTTTCAGGTCGACAACAACAGCGCTGAGATCAACTTTGAATTTTTCGCCGCACTCTTGCTCCTCTTACTTCTCTCCCTGGAGCTCGCCGACAAAGTCACTATGAAGCGCGACCTCGAAATCGCCCGCGAAATTCAGACCTGGTTGGTTCCTTCCGAAGCTCCGGCAATTCCCGGCGCTGAAGTCGCTTTCTGGACGCGCCCGCAAAACTCGGTCGCCGGCGATTACTACGACGCATTCTACCCGCTCAACGACGGTGGGACCGGTGGCAAGTTGATGCTGGTGATGGCCGACGTGGCGGGGAAGAGCGTTCCCGCCGCTCTGCTTATGGCCACACTCCAAGCTAGCCTGCGCACCGTCGCCTCGGAAGGGGTTCCGCTCGTTCAGCTTGCGGAGCGCTTGAATCACTATGCCTGCGCCCACAGCCTGGGGGGCCAGCGCTTCACCACCGCGGTCATCGCCGAATATGATCCCGCCACGCGTCTTCTGCAATACGTGAACGCAGGCCACAATGCCCCGGTCGTACGCCATGCCAACGGCGGCATCGACCGCTTGGAATCTTCCAGCCTGCCGTTCGGTATTACCCCCGAAGCGGCCTTCTCATCCGCCTCCATCGCCCTTCAGCCGGATGAAACCCTCGTGCTGTTCACCGACGGCGTTATTGAAGCCTTCAACTCCGCGGGCGAAGAGTTTTCTGATACCCGCTGGATCAACGTAATTCGTGCTTTGCCGAAAAGCACCGCTCAAGAGACCCTGCGCTTGCTGATGAAAAGCGTGGAGGAGTTCGTTGGCGCCACGCGACAGTCCGACGACATCACCTGTCTTGTGCTCCAGACCAAGTAACTTCTTCGGCTCCAGCCTAATCTCATTTCCTGAGCGCCATGGTCATTGGCGCATAATCACCAGATGCTTCCCCGGGAACTGGCCAATTCGATTTGCGACACGCTGCAACGCCACGGCTGCCAGGCGTTCCTGGTAGGTGGGTGTGTACGCGATATTCTGCTGGGCCGGGAGCCCGCCGATTTCGACGTGGCCACCGATGCTTCTCCCGAACAGGTTCTCAAGCTTTTTCCCGAGAGCGTTACGGTCGGCGTGCAATTCGGCGTTGTACTGGTCACCCGCGGCTCGGCAAAAGTCGAAGTCGCTACCTTCCGCGAAGACGTTGGCTACTCCGACGGACGCCATCCCGACCAGGTGATTTTCACTTCGACCGCCGAACAAGACGCGGCCCGCCGCGATTTCACCATCAACGGTCTGCTGATGCGTCACGATTCCAGCGAAGTCCTCGATTACGTGCACGGCGTGGCCGATCTGAAGGCCGGTGCGATCCGTGCCATCGGCGACCCAGAGCGCCGCTTCGACGAAGACAAATTACGCATGCTTCGCGCTGTTCGCTTCGCTGCGCGTTTTGCCTACACCATCGAACCCGCTACATTCACCGCCATCCAAAAACATGCTGGGGAAATCAGTTCCGTCTCCGCCGAGCGTATTCATGAAGAGCTCTCGAAACTCTTGACCGAAGGGGCTGCTCGCCAAGCCTTCGAATTGCTCGACGAAACGGGGCTGCTGCAGCAGGTGCTTCCGGAGATCGCTTCTCTAAAAGGCGTACCCCAGCCGCCCGAATATCATCCTGAGGGCGACGTCTGGATTCACACCCGCCTCATGCTCGAAGGTCTGCCGTCCAACGCGTCGCGCAATCTCGCCTGGGGAGTTTTACTGCACGACGTGGGAAAACCGGCTACCTTCCGCCCCGCTTCCGTGACCGGCGATCGCATTCGCTTCGACGGGCACGCGGAGCTTGGCGTCACGCTGACCGCAGAGATTTGCAAACGGTTGAAGTTCTCCAATGACGACACCGAGCAGATTCAAGCGCTGGTTGGCAATCACATGAAGTTCAAAGACGTTTCGCAGATGCGCCAATCCACACTCAAACGCTTTGTGCGCCTTCCGCACTTTGACGAGCACCTTGAGCTGCACCGCCTGGACTGTCTGGCGAGCCACGGCAACCTTGACGTCTACCAGGCAGTACTGGCTTTTCTGGAGTCCACCCCGCCCGAGCAAGTCAAGCCCACAAGATTGTTGACAGGCGATGATTTAAGTGAGATGGGTTATGCTCCCGGCCCGGACTTTCGAGCGATACTTACCGCTGTGGAGGATGCCCAATTAGAAGGGACATTGACCATGAAGGATCAGGCCAGAGCCTTTGTGCTAGCCCATTATCCCATAGCGAAGGTCGGCCGCTAGAAGGAATGTGCGGATTCTTTTGCGACGTAGCCGCAGGGAAGATTAGATAACGCTAATAATATCAATTATTTGAAACAGAAGTTGAAATCCTGAGGTGAACCGGATAGAATCTTAGCATAACTCACTAAGACTTGCTGCTGAACATAAATGCAGGTTATGGCACCTTTTCTGACCCTCCTGCATCTAATCTCTCAAGCGGCTTTGCCGCCGCCCAGCGTAAGGGGAACTCATGGCTGACAAAAAACATTCTGTGCCAGAAACTTTACCGGTCCTGCCGGTTCGCGACACGGTGCTCTTTCCGGGCGCCGTTCTACCTCTCACCGTCGGCCGGGAAAGTTCACTGGCTCTCGTTAACTCTCTGACCGGCGAGGAAAAACTGCTTGGCGTCGTCGCCCAACTCGATCCTCGCGTTGAGGATCCTGCTGCTGCGGACCTTCACAAAGTCGGCACGCTAGCAAAGGTCCACAAAACCGTGAAAATGCCCAACGGCAATGTGGTCGTCTTTATGGAGGGCTTGCAGAGGATCCGTATCGAAGAACTATTGGGCTTGCGTCCGTTTTTGCGCGCCAACATTGTGGCCGAGCCCGATGTCATTGGCGAAAACGACAACGAACTCGAAGCACTGGAGCGCAACGCGCAGGATCTTTTCCGCGATGTCGTGAGTCACTCGCCGCAACTTTCCGATGATTTGCAGAATGTCGCGATGAACATCGATGATCCGTCGCGCCTCTCTGACTTCATCGCCGGAACACTCCCGAGTCTCTCCACGCTTCTGCGCCAGGAGTTGCTGGAGACCTCTAATGTCCGCAAGCGCCTGGAAATCCTGATCCGCGAGCTTTCCAAGGAGCTTGAAGTTCTCGAACTCCGCAGCAAGATCAACGAACAGGTTCAGGAGCAGGTGAGCCAGAACCAGCGCGAATACCTGCTGCGCGAGCAGATGAAGGCCATACAAAAGGAGTTGGGCGAAGTCGACGACGCCCAGGCCGAAATTGAAGAACTACGCACCAAGGTCGAGCAGGCCGGGATGTCAGCCGAAGCCAAGAAGGAGTGCGAACGCGAGCTCAAGCGTCTTTCGAAAATGACTCCGGCGTCCGCCGAGTACATGGTCTCGCGCACCTATCTGGAATGGATGACCTCGCTGCCATGGTCCAAGTCGTCCGGGGCCGCGGAAGCCGAGATCGATATTTTGAAAGCGCACGAAATTCTCGACCAAGACCATTACGACTTGCAGAAGGTAAAGGAGCGCATCCTGGATTACCTGGCTGTCAAGAAACTACAGCCCGGTATGAAAGGTCCGATCCTCTGCTTCGTCGGGCCTCCAGGCGTGGGCAAAACCTCTTTAGGTAAGTCCATCGCACGGGCCTTGGGCCGCAAGTTCGTCCGCATCTCTCTCGGAGGCATGCATGACGAAGCGGAAATCCGCGGTCATCGCCGCACCTATATTGGCGCGCTACCGGGCCAGATTATTCAGGGGCTAAAGCGCGCCGAATCCAACGACCCCGTCTGCATGTTGGACGAAGTTGACAAACTGGGTCGCGATTTTCGTGGCGATCCGTCCGCTGCTCTCATGGAAGTACTCGACCCGGAACAGAACGCCACGTTCCGCGATCATTATCTCGATGTGCCCTTCGATCTTTCGAAGATCATCTTCATCGCCACCGCCAACTGGATGGATCCCATCCCGGAGCCGCTGCGCGATCGCATGGAGATCATCGAACTTCCCGGCTACACCGGTGAAGAAAAGATCCATATCGCGCGCAAGTACCTGATTCCGAAGCAAGCCGCGGAACACGGCATCAAGGAAGGCGAACAGCTCGAATTCACCGAAGCGGGGCTGCAGGAAATCATCCACAGCTACACTCGGGAGGCGGGCGTCCGCAACCTGGAACGCGAGATCGCCACTCTGGTCCGCAAGCAGGCTCGCCGTATGGCCGAAGGCAAGACCGAGAAAATGGTCGTCACTCCGGAAGTCGTGCGCGAGTTCCTGGGCGTGCCGAAGTTCCGCACGGAGAAGGAAGTCGAGGAGCGCGTCAAGAAGCCCGGCGTTGCCGTCGGACTGGTGTGGACCCCGGTGGGCGGCGACATCGTCTTCATTGAAGCGAGCCGCATGCGCGGGGGCAAGCAGTTCACCATGACCGGCCATCTTGGCGAGGTTATGCAGGAATCGATGACTGCGGCGCTAACATGGACTCGTGCGAATGCGGAGCGCTACGGTATCGACCCAGACTTCTTCCGCAAGCAGGACATTCACATCCACGTTCCTTCCGGCGCGGTTCCAAAAGATGGACCGTCCGCTGGCGCGGCCATGGTAACGGCTCTCGTGAGCCTGCTCACCAACCGGCCGGTGAAGAATCGCCTGGCCATGACCGGTGAAATGACCCTGTCCGGCGTGGTTCTGCCCATCGGAGGGGTCAAGGAGAAGGTCCTGGGCGCGAAGCGTGCCGGAATCAAGCACGTGCTCCTGCCCGCGGACAACGAACCCAACGCCGTAGCCGATCTCCCGCCCGATATTCTCGGGGACCTGAAGATCAGCTACGTCCGGACTCTGGACGAGGTGCTCGATCTGGCTCTGGAGAAAGAGCCGATCGCGCCGGTGGTGCCCGAGCCGGACCCACAACAGGCAAGCGTGGGAGATTCACCCCGCGCGATTCACTAACCAAACTCAATATCCAACCGAGCAGGCCTGGCAATTTGCCGGGCCTTTCTCTTTTTTATGCCCTGTTCTGCCCTTTCGGCCAGCGTGCAATCCCGCAAACTGCTGTTACGATGTGGAGCGCGGTATGGCTGCTAAAAGCAAATCTCAACCTGCACACTCCGATCGAGCTGCGGTCCTCGCTCAACGCTTGAGCGACGCTTTACTGCAGGAGCGCATCGTGCCCCGCTTTGTGGACACTTACGTCGTTGACCACGGCCGCTACGGGTTACAAGTACACGCCGCGCTTTATCGTGATCTTCTAAGCCTGCTGCAGCGGGAAGCCCTTCTGGCGGCCTCTGCTTATGCGCTGGAAGCCATTTGCAAAGGAGGAGCCCCGAACGAAGACCGCAGATTCACACCAAGGAACGGTAGGGATGCGGCCGTTTTTCGGCAGAAGTATCTGGCGGCGCTCACCCGTCACCAGCATTGGAATGTGGCCACTGCTCTGGACTTTCAGTCAGACCTGCAAATCTACGAAAGTATTCTTTTGCGTGCCCATTCCGTTCGACGCACCCGGAAAGCGTTTGAGGCCGCCAACCATCCCTTCGTGGATCGTTGCGCCTTTATGCTCGATTCTTCGTTTCTGGAAAACGCGCGTGTGGCCGCAAGCCGTGCGCTGGCCAGCCTCGAAGCCCTCGCGTCCCAGATCATCGCGGAGTCTCTAGGGCAATCGAAACACGCAGCGCATTGAACGGTTCGAGCCGCTCAATCGAACAATTCTTCCCTGAACAATTTCTGCCCTGCCAGCGAACTATAAAAGCCCCACGCCGCCAGGGCTACAATGCTGAGCAGCACGCACGTGGATGCCGGTGTAAACCACTCGGAGAGGTCCAACGTGAAAGGCAAATTCAACAGGATGTTGGCCGTGAATACCGCTGTGGCCAGCACGATCAGCCCGAATCGCACTACCGCCACTGCCGCGATCAGGTAAATGATGATCCACACCGGGGAATCAATCAGCGGATGATTGGCAGCTAGAATTTTCGGAAGCGCAAAGATCACCACAAACAATACGGCCGCAAGCCAGCGGTTCCGCACCAGCGCGCGAAAGAATACTAAAACGAAAAAGAACATCAGTACCCCGACGATGGCTCCCACAATATTCCCGAGCCACATGGAAAATGCTGCGCGCGTTCCTTCGATCAGGTCCGTGTCAGGCAACAGGGGCCGTTCCCCAGTGCGCATGTCGAACAGATAGCCGGCATAAAATACCACCACCCATGCCAAGCCCAGGATCGTCCCGTAGAGCACGTCGCGTCCCACCAACGGGTCGCGCAGGTTGCCGGCAAGCACGCGTGACCACGACACAATCGTCTGTGGCCATTTGCTTCTTACGTAAGGCTCCAACGCCAGATACAGCGTCCACATGAATGCAGCCATGAACAATGCCGTGCTCGCGGCTAGCAAAAGCAGGAATAATGTATCGCCCGAGAATTTCAAGTGCGCTTTGGCCAGGAACAACACCATTTCTAGCGCAAAAATAATCCAAGCTAATTTCCAAGCCCCCCGTCGGTCGCCCTTGCCTCGCGAGTAATTCCGGCGTGCCAGCCAAACCCCCGCACACGCCAAAAACAGGACAAAGGCAACGCCAAAAGCCTCCCCGGCTCGCTCCGATGGCGTCGATTCCGGCCGGGGCATTCGCGCGGGCGCTGTCCACGGCCCCGTCAACCTGAAGGACACTGGTCGCCCGCGCAATGCCGCCGCTTCAATGTGCAGCGGACGATTGCTGCCAGGCCACACGCCATTCCAGGCCGCGCGCTCGTCTGCCGATGCCAACCCATTCCACTGCGCCGCTGCGAGCTGAAAATCAGGCTCATGCAACCCCGCCGCCGCAAAGAGCGGTTGCCAATCCATTTGCTTGGTTGCCACGGGACGCTCCTCACGCTCAGGCGGCATCGCCTGAAAGGACAACAAGCGTCCATCGGAATCCAGCCGCACATTAATCATTCCAGAAAATATCGCCGGAGGATCGGAAGCCGTCACCACACCTGGGGTCAGCGAAATATTGGAGAAACCCGTAGCCATCATCTCTCGCGGGCTCTGCCGGTACCAGAATTGCAACATGGCAGGTCGTTCCGCCAGCACCCGGTCCCACGTTTTACCTGGCTTATCTTTCTTCGTTAAGTAGTCTAGGTAATCGTAGTCATACGTGAAACCCGATGCCGAATCGTGCGGCGGAGCCGTATATCCCAGGTTCGTGATGAGTTCCCGCGCTTTGTGTCGCAGTACTTCGCCAGAGTATTGCGGGCGAATCTGTCTCAACCCACTTTCGCGGAATCCGAGATAGGTGATAATTCCGAGAAGAACAATCGCGGACGCCATGCACGCGATGGCCAGCTTCGGCGCCAATCCTTCTTTCGTTCCCGCCGCCGCCACCATTTCTGGCGAAGGCGTTTCTCCCGCCGCAAGTGCCGCGGCCAATGGGTCGCCGCCCGGCAAGGCTGCGGCAACCTGCAGAGCCGAAACAGGCCGCTTCTCTGGATCTTTGTCGACGCAACGAAGGATCACTCGTTCGATCAACGGGTCCAGGTCCTTCACCAGCGCGGAAGGATTGGTGATGGTTCCTTCCTCCCGGCTCTTGATCAATTCCGGCAATGTGCCCGCGGCATAAGCGCGTCGCCCGGTCAACACCTCATACATCACTAGGCCGAGCGAAAAAATGTCGCTCTTGGTGGTCACCCCTTTTCCCGCAAGCTGTTCCGGCGCCATATACGCCGGCGTGCCTGCGCGACTTTCAGCACCCTGGATCGTCGCCGCGATGCCTGCTAGCCCAAAGTCCGTAATGCGTGCTTTTCCGGCTCCATCGAGCATAACGTTCGCCGGTTTCAGATCCCGATGCACCACACCGCGTTCGTGCGCCGCGGCCAACCCCGCGCAAATCTGGCGTGAAACTTCGATCGCCTTGTCTTGCGGCACTCGGCCGATTCTGCGGATCAGCGAAGACAAATCTTCCCCGTCGATGTACTCCATCGTCAGGAACGGCACTCCGTCCGCATCTCCGATGTCGAATACGCGGCACACGTTCGGATGGGAAACCTGGCGGGCTACGCGAACCTCGGCGTGAAAGCGTGCCAGCGCGGTTTGGTCTCGCGAGAGCGCTTCAGGCAAAAACTTGATCGCCAGGACCTGGCTCAACCGCAAGTCCTCCGCCCGGTACACTTCTCCCATTCCGCCGCGGCCCAGCAGCGCGACGATGCGATAGCGGTCCGCCACCATGGTTCCCGGAGCAAAGCGTCCGCCCCCGATCGGGTCGCTGCTTGTCACCACGGGAGCCGAAGGAGGGGTCGCGCGCGGACGAGCATGTGCGGTTGCAGGCCGGGGTGTCGCCGCCCGGCCAGGCACCGGCTCCGGCGCGATGGTCTCTAGATTCGCGTCGACCATCACGGCGTCCCCCAAGACAGTTGCGTTCGGGTCTGAGTCTTCGATGGACTTGCCGCAGTTCCTGCAGAACCGCGCCGTGTCTGGGTTCTTATTCCCGCAGGCTATGCAGAACATGGAAGCCGGATTCTATCATTTACCGCAACTCACCACGAATCCGGCGACCGTTCTAACTATTTCGCTCCAGTTGTACCGCGGTGCCATAGGCCAGCACCTCCGTCACGCCCTGCATCACTTCGTTGGCATCATAGCGCATCGCTAGAATGGCGTTCGCGCCATGTTCTGCGGCGTGCTGTAGCAGCAGCTCATAGGCTTCCTCTCGCGCTTTCTCGCACAATTCCGTCAATACCGTAATGTTGCCGCCGACGATGGTCTGGATTCCCGCCGCTAAATTCCCCAACACACTTCTTGAACGCACGGTGATTCCACGAACAATCCCGAAGTTCCGCACTACGTGGTAACCCGGCAAATCGTTCCCCGAGGTCACCATCGAACTATCGACCCGTCCTGTCATGTTGTCCTCCGCGACTCACTATGGATGTTTACCCCTGCGATTCAGCCTTCGACAAGAACCTTCTGTCACGGCCTGTCTTTGTTATTCTCGATTCAAATGGAGAATCTTTTCAACATCCTCGCCCTGCTCCAGATTGCTGCGGGCTTATACCTGCTATGGGAGGGTATTGTTTGGCTCGCGTATGTCCGCCGGCGCTTGAAAACGGATCCTGGTTTCTACGCCCCGCGCACCGCGGTGATTTGCCCTTGTCGCGGTATGGAGCCAGGCTTGGAGCGAAATCTCGTTTCTCTGTGCGAGTTTGATCACCAAAATTACGAAGTTTTTTTCGTTCTGGCTTCGGAGAGCGATCCGGCGCATAGCATCGTCAAACGCGTTGCCGCCACTTCTCGAGCCAAGGCCCACGTCATTATTGCCGGCAAGCCCGAAAATACCAGTGAGAAGGTAAACAATCTGCGCGTTGCAGTGGAGCAACTACCGGAGGAATTCGAAGTTCTAGTTTTTACCGATTCCGACGGTCGCCCCGTCAAAAATTGGCTGCACCGCCTGGTGGCTCCGCTCAACGACTCGCGCATCGGTGCCACCACAACGATGCGCTGGTTTTTGCCCAACGATAACGGACTACCTACTGCCCTTCTTGCAGCCTGGAACGCTTCTGTGGTCACCATGCTCGGTCCTCACAACAAGAATTTCTGCTGGGGTGGAGGAACCGCCATCCGCCGCGCGATTTTCGAGCAGATCGGCATGCTGGACACCTGGCAATACGCCTTTAGCGATGACTACTCCCTCACCGCGATGATCGAACGCAGCCGCCGCCAAATCGTCTTCTTGCCTGAGTGCCTCACGCCGTCCTACGTGCAGACCGACTTTGCGGGCTTGCTTGAGTTTACCGATCGCCAGATGCGCATCACTCGCGTGTACCGAGCACAAATGTGGGCTACTGCGTTTGCCA
Organism: Candidatus Acidiferrales bacterium; assembly: GCA_963776365.1. GTDB lineage: Bacteria > Acidobacteriota > Terriglobia > Acidiferrales > UBA7541 > Acidiferrum. The sequence goes on from CAVZMQ010000023.1 coordinate 30,673, forward strand.
CGCACTTCCTGTACTGTCTGACAATCGCGATGGGCTTCGTTCTCGCCTTGAATCTCACTCTGGCCTCTCGGCCGGCATTTCAAGTCGCTTCGCTTTTGGTGCTTCCGATGCTTCTCGCGGCAATCCGGGGAGCAATTCGTGTGATCGGCGTCACAGATGCTCTCCCTTTTCTTCGTTCCCTCATCATGTCGCAATCGTGGATCTACATTCTTCTGGCAACGCTTATTCCTTTCCTTTATCTCGTGAATTTTTTCTCATCTCTCATCGGACGCCGCATTCGCTGGCGCGGCATCGATTACGAGTTGATCTCCCCGGAACAAACCCGAGTGCTGACCCGTTGAGCCCGGAGAGTTTGGCGGGAAAAAAGGTACGGGTACGCGAAATTTCTACCTGCTGTCTCCGGCTCAACCTGTGCAAATCTTTTCCTAACTACTTGAAAATATGTAGCCTGTAAAAAGTGACGGGAAGGCACCGCAGGTGCTGTATCCCACTGCGGTCAGGTCTAGTGTTTGCTAGCAAGTCGACAGGGACTCCTTCTCGTTACCCCCGGTGGTGACGTTGTTTTGGGATTTAGGGGATCACCCCGGCCCGGTATATGCCCTGTTTTCTTGCCGGGTTCAGTCCGGCCGGCCTCCTTAGTCGAGGCATTCGTAATACCAAATTAAAAGGCGCGTCTCGTTCCCACCGCGAGGCACCCATGGAGGAGTGCACGTGAAGTTAATCCGCAGATCTGTTTCCGCACAATCCTTGCCTCAACCCCAGTCCACCATTTACCTTTTCTACGAAAAGGCGAGTGGTACAGCACACTTTCATGTTGAAGCCGGCCCCGGTGGGGAACTTCCGGTGGATCATGCCGCTGGGCTGCTTGCCATGCATTGTATGGTGCGCGGTCAGTCCCCAAGCGATTACCTGATTATGGTTCCCACTGCCCCTGAAAACCTCGGCGAGCTTACCGAAAAGGCAGAGAGGCTTCTTGAGGCTGGTCAAACCGTCAAGAGCACTGTGAACTTGACCCGCCGCGAAAAAGAAGTCCTCGATGGCATCCTTCGCAGCCTCGCCAATAAGGAAATTGCCTCGGAACTCAACCTTTCCGAGCGCACCGTCAAATTTCACGTTTCTTCCCTGCTTTCCAAATTTAAGGTCCACAGCCGCATGGAGCTCATGCGCGAAGCTTCGCAACGCTCCATGAAGCCAGCTCCGACTGCGGTGATGAATCCCCCAGCGCCCGCGATTCATCCCTTTTCTCGCAACACCGGCATGCATACCGATAAGCCCATGCATTCCGGCAAGGTCCTGCCGCTGGCCCACCATCGTATGATGGCCTGACTTCCAGGCGACACTCCGCACCGATAAAAAGAAAAGCCCGACTTGAGGTATTCCGAGTCGGGCTTTTCCTTTTTGATGGCCGGCTTTTACTTAGCGGCCGCGTACAACTCCGCCGCTTTATCCCAATTCACGGTGTTCCACCACGCGTCGATATAGTCGCCGCGCAGATTCTGATACTTTAAGTAATAGGCGTGTTCCCAAACATCCACACCCACCACCGCCTTGCCGTTCAACATATACGGCGTGTCCTGGTTTGGCGTGGAATCGATGGCAAGCTTGCCATCCTTAACAATCAACCATGCCCACCCGGACCCGAATCGGCCCATCCCCGCAGCCTTAAGCTTCTCTTTGAATCCGCTGAAGGACCCAAAGCCGGAATTAATCGCGGCGGCCAGATCGCCCTTGGGCTCCCCGCCTCCTCCTTTTTTCATTAGTGGCCAGAACAGGCTGTGGTTCCAATGGCCGCCGCCATTGTTTCGGACTGCCGCCCGAATATTTTCCGGCACGGAATCGAGTCCCTTCAGCAGGTCATCGATGGACTTCGCTTGCAGGTCCGGATGACCTTCCAACGCCTTGTTCAGATTTGTGACATAGGCGCCGTGGTGCTTGTCGTGATGGATTTCCATCGTTTTGGCGTCAATATAAGGTTCCAGTGCGTCGAACGAGTATGGTAAAGGGGGCACAGTAAAAGCCACGGGTTTATCCTCCAATGTGTGATGGGAATTTGAATTGAGATTCGGCTGGGCAGCCTGTAGTACACCTGGTGCCACCGAGCCCACTCCGAGTACGCCAGCACCAACAAGACCACCGCTCACGAGAAACTGCCTGCGATCCATCGGAACTCCTCATCTTCAAGGGGGCGCTTGGCTTGCGCGGGAAAGTATAGCCCCAAGGCCCCCCACCTCTCAACCAATCGAATCCTGCATGCGATTTCTAGCCGGCTCCTTTTGTCGTCTTTGGATGCGCCGCAGTGCCCAATCGGCAGATTCTGCGATTGTGGAATTCTCCGATTCCTTGAGCCGCCGAAGTAGCTGTTCTACCCGCTCCCGAGCGGCAGTTTCCCGCACCTCCGCGTTCCCCAGGGCTATACACGCATTCCTAACCAGTCCTGCCCATTTCGTGCGCTTCACGGCGCTCTTCCGGAATATTGCCCGAAACTGCTCCTGGCTCAGGCCCGCCAGCCACTCCAACTCCGGTTGTAACAGGCTCTTTTCTGCTCCCCGAGGCTGGAAATCCGCAAGCTTGGTCACCGGCGCAGCGCGATTGTAAGGACACACATCCTGGCAAATGTCGCAGCCGTAGACCTGCCAGCCGATCGGTTCGCGCAACCCTTCCGGGATACCTCCGCGATGTTCGATGGTCATATAAGAAATGCATCGGCGCGCATCCAGCACATAGGGCTCGACCAACGCCTGCGTGGGGCACGCGTCCAGGCATTGCCGGCAGTTCCCGCACAAATCTGGTGGTGTGTCACTGGGCTTCAGAGATGGCTCGAGTTCCACGGAAGTCAGGATTACCCCAAGAAAAAACCACGATCCATACGCTTCATTCAGCAGCAGTGTATTTTTCCCTAGCCAGCCAAGCCCCGCGTGTCTTGCGAAAATTCGTTCTGCCAGCGGTCCGGTATCGGCGTACGCTCGCGCGCTAAACGGTTGGCTCCATCGCTCCTTTAGCGCTTCGATCAGCGCGTTGAGCTTCTTCCATATGACCTGGTGGTAGTCCTCGCCCCAGGCGTAGCGGGAAATCCAGCCTCGGGGCGGACCGCCCTTCGCTTTGGCGGACGCCGCCGCCTCGGTCGAATACGGATGCTCGGTGTTGTAGTTCAGCGCGCAAACAATCACACTGCGCAGCTGTTCCATCACCAACCCAGGTTCCTGTCGGCGCGGGTCCTCCAGGTACTTCATCTCCCCGGCATAGCCGCGGTCCAGCCATTCCCGATAGTTCGCCAGTTCCGGAAACTGTTGCGCGCGCACTACGCCGCATAGGTCGAATCCAATTTCCTTGGCGCGCTCAATAATCCAGTTGCGGTCTGCTTGCGAACCCATACCCTTATTGTCCCGTGTACTTACCCCTCATCGCCTTCACGCAGGCTGTCGAGCTCACACCATACCGGGATGATTACATGCTGCGGTGATTCGAGGACAGCAATACGGGGATTAAGCCGGTCTAGCGATAGCTGCCGATGGCGGTGCCTTCGTCGTTGTACACGTCAAACACGGTGAACAATTTGGTTAGTTGGAGCAAATCGTGAACTTTCTTGGTCAGGTTCAGCAGTTTCAGTTCGCCGCCGCGATTGCGCACGGCGGTAAACCCGCTCACCAATTCGCCGATTCCAGAGCTGTCGATGTAGTTCACGTCCCCAAGATTCAGCAGGATTTTTGTCTGGCCTGATTCGAGAAGATCTCGAATGGTCTTCCGCAGCAGCGCGCTGCCCTCGCCGAGCGAGATCCGGCCGCTCAAGTCGAGTATCGTGATCGCCGCATCTTCTCTCACGGTCATGAACAGCGCTGGCATATCGTCCTACGCTTCCTGCTTCGGTGCAGAATCAGAACTTGACTTACCGCGGTTTCCATTCCCCGAGGTTGGCGCGGCCGCCGGAATTTTCTTCGACATGATGATCTCGGCACCGCCGGTGCGTCCCGGCACCACGTCAAACTCATCCATGAACGTGCGCATCAAGAAGATGCCACGGCCCGATGTGCTCAGCAGATTTTCTTCCGCCAGCGGATCCGGGACATCTGAGAGTTTGAAGCCCTTACCCTCATCCATTACGTGGATGATCATCTTTTCGCGCGTGAGATCCAATGCCAGGTGTATTTTTTTAGTGGGTTTTTCTTGGTTTCCGTAATGAAAAGCGTTGATTACCCCTTCGCGCACGGACATCCCGATACGGTAGCACTCATCCTCATTGAATCCCACCGCCTCCGCTACCCGGAGACACATCTCCTCAGCGAGATTGACGCTCTCGACGTGGGTATCCAGAATTACTTCCAAACGCTTGGTCTCTGGCGTCATTCCCGCCTGTCGTTGCGGCCTAGTTCGCAAAAAGACGTAATTACTCGTAACACAGCGGGCAAACCCAAGTCAATGGAGCCAGACCCTCTTATCCCTTAGCCTTCTACCTGACGCCCCATAACTGCGGTCTAGCGTGCGGTACTGGATTGCTTCACTCCCGTGTTTCGCCTGTATATCCGGCATCGCGTCCAAGTCGGCGATCGTTCGTGCCACTTTCAGGATTCGGTCGTGTGCCCGCGCCGAGAGCCTAATCGCGTTACCGCGTTCTCCAACAACTTCTCTCCTTCCGGCGTGAAGGTGCAGCATTTGCGAAAGAGCTTTGCGCCCTCTGCGCGTTGCGGTGGGTCTCTCGACGTGAATGTCAATGCGGTCCAGCCGGCGCGGCTTCTTCGGTTTTCGACCCTAAACACCACGAAGGCATCCTTGGCCCGTGGTTGTGACTGCGACAAACCGGATGCTATGCTCCAATTCATGCAGGATGCGGAGAAGATCGCCAACGGCTCGCCTGTCAGTACTGGCCTGGAGCACTCTGGTCGCCAGTTTGAGGCGCTTCTCGAGGTAAGCGAAGCCATCGCACAGCAACGCGACCTCAAAGCGTTATTCCACGAGCTCTCCTTGCGCCTTCATGCCGTGCTGCAATTCGATTTTCTTGCCTTGGTCCTTCACAATCCTGCAACCAACACCATGCGTTTGCATATCTTGGAGACCCCCGACGAGCTCTATGAAGCGCCATCCTCCGATGAGTCCTCGGTAGAAGCCACGCCCTCCGGCTGGGTCTGGCAGAACCAGCAGCCTTTTGTGACTTTAGATACTTCCAAGGACGCTCGCTATCCCGATTTTATGCAGCGGCTGCAGGCGAAAGGCGTGCACTCCTTCGCCGCGGTCCCTCTAACCACCGCGCAACATCGCCTTGGAGTCATTGGTTTCGGCCGCTACGTTCCTCAGGGAATGGGCGATGCCGAAATCGAATTCATGAAGCGGGTTGCGACACAGGTTGCGGTGGCCGTTGATAATGCGCTGAATTTCGAAACCGCCCAGGCGTACCAGCAGCAGCTCGCACGCGAACGCGATCGCCTGCAAGTTCTACTCGAAATCAACAATCTTCTCGTCAGCACGCGCGACGTCACCGCGCTTTTCCGTGGCATCGTTTCCTCGCTCAAGCCGGTGATCCAGCACGATTACACCAGCCTCGCGTTGCTCGATTCCACTTCCGGCCTCCTGAAGATTCACGCCCTCGATTCGCCGGTCCCCACGCCCGAAACAAAAACGGAATTCACCGTCGCTTTGGAGGGTTCTCCAGCCGGTCAGGCCATTTCACGCGGAGAAGTACTCATCGCCCGCGGGGCGGAAATTGATCGCTTTCACCCTGAGGTCGTTCGCTACCTGCGTCAACAGGGTGTCCAAGTCGTGTGCTGCGTTCCGCTCACCACCCAGGGCCACACGTTCGGCACCATCAATTTTGCCAGCCGCAACCCGCAGAATTTTTCCAAACCCGACGTCGAACTGCTCAAGCAGGTCGCTTCCCAAGTGGCCATCGCTCTCGAAAATGCTCTCGCCTTCAAGGAGATTGACGCGCTCAAAGACAAACTCGCCGTCGAGAAACTCTATCTCGAGGAAGAAATTCGCACGGAGTTCAGCTTCGATGAAATCATTGGCGAGAGTCCGGTGTTGCGCCGTGCTCTGGCCCAGGTGGAACTCGCCGCTCCCGCAGGAACCACGGTGTTGATCCTCGGGGAAACCGGTACCGGCAAGGAAATCATCGCCCGCGCCATTCATAATCTCTCTCCGCGCCGCGAACGCACCTTCGTCAAAGTGAATTGCGCCGCGATCCCTGCCGGATTGCTGGAATCTGAGCTTTTTGGCCACGAACGAGGGGCGTTCACCGGGGCTCTCGCACAGAAAATCGGCCGGTTCGAGTTTGCCGATCGCGGCACGCTGTTTCTCGACGAAGTGGGCGACCTTCCGCTGGAGCTTCAGCCTAAGTTGCTGCGCGTTCTTCAGGAGCAGGAATTCGAGCGTCTCGGCGGCAACCGCACCATTCGCGTGGATGTTCGCGTCGTGGCCGCCACCAACCTGGATCTCGCGCAACTGGTCGCCGACAAGCAATTCCGCACCGACCTTTTCTACCGCCTCAATGTATTCCCGATTCAAATCCCTCCGTTGCGCGAGCGTCCCGAAGACGTTCCATTGCTGGTGCGCTACTTCGTGCAGAAGTTCAGCCGGCGTCAGAACAAAACCGTTGAGTACGTCCCCGCACCGGTGATGGACGCGATGGTGAATTATCCGTGGCCCGGGAACGTGCGGGAATTGGAAAACTTGATCGAGCGCGCGGTGCTGCTTTCCCCTGGGAAAGAGCTGCGCGTACCACTGGCGGAATTCAAGGAAAATGCCGTGCCTTTGAACTTTGCCGCGGGACCTATGGATGTTCCGCGCGCCGCGCAACCTGTTTCGTCAGCAGCCGTCCCGCCCGCACTGCCAAGCACCCTCGACGACGCGCAACGGCAGCACATCCTTCAGGTGCTGAGGAAAACGCAATGGCGCATTTCTGGCCCACGCGGTGCCGCGGCCATTCTCGGCGTCAAACGCACCACCCTGCAGGCGCGCATGCGCAAACTCGGCATCAAGCGACCTATTTGATGTGCCCAGCCCAGGAAAATCCCCCTTCACCGCCATGCTTGGCATGTTCCGCCCTTTGTGTTCTCCTGATAGGGTGACTACGAATCTCCCTTGGCCAGCGCGAAAAACCTTCCGGCTCGCCGCGTTCGGCTGGATCTTGGCTGCCCTGACCGTTGTGCTGCTTCCCTCGGTCTCGACGGCGCAGCTACCCGTAATCCGGTTTGTTCGTGACCCGGACCCCGCTCCGGACATTCAAGTAAAAGACCTGGACAACAAAGACCTCAGCTTGCAGGCTAACAAAGGGAAAGTCGTCTTACTGAATTTCTGGGCTACCTGGTGCGGCCCCTGCCGTGCCGAGATTCCCGGCTTGATCGAACTGCAAAAAAAATATAAAGACCAACTGCAGATTATCGGTATGGTCGTCGATGACGATGATGAGGCCAATGTCCGGGACGTGGTAAAGACCGAATCCATCAACTATCCCGTCGCACTCACCACCCCTGAGGTTCGCATGGCCTACGGCGGCATTATGGCCCTTCCCACCGTATTCATTATTAATGCCGAAGGCCGCGTGGTTCAGAAACACGTGGGTCTCTATAATCCCGTTCTTTACGAAACGGAAGTGCGCGCACTGCTCGGTTTGCCCATTGGCGCGAAGGTTGAAACCTTCCACGACACCGGGGAAATTTTCCTGAAGCACGCCGATCGCGCCACCATGCTTCCGGGCGTCAACACGGAGGGCCTCACCGCGGAGCAGCGCGCTGCCGCACTACACAAATTCAATGCGGAGGCGTGTACTTGTGGGTGCCAGTTCACTCTCGCGCAGTGCCGTATCTACGATCCGGCCTGTAAAATCAGCATGGATCGCACTGCCGCCATTGTGAAGGAAGTGTCCGGCATTGCCGGCAAAGCGAAGGCGGCAGCTCCACCGGAACCAGCTACGCCCCCAGCCCCTCCATCGACTGACCCCGGCGCGACAATGCCAACCCCGGCACCCCAGCGCTGATTTATCGGAGTCATTTCTTCAGCAACTCCATCACCGCGCTGGTCATCGCCCTTATCCCCGTGCGAATCGCCGGCTCCGGCAACGGTGCGAATTCACTGGAGTGCAAGCTGGGCAGCCTCGTGCCATTTTCTTGCGCATCCTTTATTTTTGCGGGGTCCACGGCGCCCAGCCAGAACATGCTGATGGCTGGCTTCGGGTCGCTCAGCGCGTACAAACTGAAGTCCTCGCTGGCCATGACCGGTTTGCCCTGCACAACATTTTCATTTCCCAGTTCCTTTTCCATTGCCGCAACCGTGCGTTTGGTAAGCGCCGGGTCATTGATCGTTGCCGGCACTCCGTCCTTCGATACCGTGATGAGGGGTGGGCGATCCGCGGGAATCCCCGCGGCCGCCGTAATTCCATTTGTGGCTCGGGTAATGGCCGCCAGGGTCTTTTCTCGCTGCTCCGGCGTCATCGTTCGTACGGTGAGTTGCAAGTGGGCATCATCGGGGATGATGTTGTGTTTTGTTCCCGCGTGAAACGATCCTACGGTGATCACCGTGGGTTGTATGGGGTCTTCTTCCCGGCTTACGATTGCCTGTAGAAACACCACCAGCTCCGACGCGATCACGATCGGATCCTTGGTCGTCTGTGGCGCTGCGCCGTGCCCTCCGTAGCCGCGGATGGTGATGTCTACGGAATCGGCGCCCGCGAGCATGGGCCCCTCATGCCAAGCCACTTGGCCCGCCGGTATTAGGTAGTGATCATGGAGAGCTAGCACATAATCCGGCTTTGGAAATCTCTGAAACAGCCCGGCGCGCAGCATTGCTGCTGCCCCCGCACCGATTTCCTCCGCCGGCTGCGCAATCATCACCACCGTTCCGCTCCAGTGTTCCTTCTCTTCCTCCAGCATTTTTGCGGTGCCGAGAAAAACCGTCATGTGCAGATCATGCCCGCACGCGTGCATAACGCCCACTTCATCGTTCGCGCGTTTCACCGTCACTTTGCTCGCGTACGGCAAGCCCGTATTTTCCCGCACTGGCAGCGCGTCCAATTCCGTGCGCACATACACGGTCGGCCCCGGTCCATTCTTCATCACCGCCACAACGCCGTAGGAGACCACTTTCGGGTCGCCATAATCGCCAAAGTGGTCGGTAACCTCATAGCCCAGCTTGCGTAACGTGCCGGCCACGAGCGCCGAAGTCTCTTTTTCTTGTGTCGAGAGTTCCGGATTCGCGTGGAAATGCTTATATGTACCAACCCAGTCGCCAATGTTGCTATCGATTTTTTCGTCCAGATCGCTTTGCGCCGCCCCTGGAGTTCCCGTCACAGTTGCTGCCATAACCAAGAACATCCAGCCCATCCAGTATTTCTTCATCGCCGCTCCTTTACCGCGGCTGGCATCTTAACAGAACACATTTCTGCTTGCCGTTGGCCTCGCGCGCAGTCTACACTCCGGCCACCGGCTCGTTCCAACTCATTTACAGGGGGCTGCTATGAATCGTCGTGTGCTGTTCCTCGGCTCTATGCTCGCCGTCGCCGCGTTCTTTACCGTGCACTCCGCTTTTTCTCAGTCCGAAACGCAGGCCAGTCGCCGGGTCATCAATTTGCCTGACCGCTCGCCCCAGGCCGCGTTCAGCAACGCCATTCTGGTCGGCAACACCTTGTATCTATCCGGCAATATCGGCTTCGATCCCACCACCCACAAACCACCGGCAAAGATTGAAGAGGAAGTCACGAACTTGATGACTTCCTACAAGACGCTGTTGAGCCAAGCCGGCTTCACCATGGACGATCTCGTATACGTGCAGATTTCCTGCACCGATCTCTCGTACTACGACAAATTCAATTCCATCTACAAAAGCTACTTCAGCAAAGATCTTCCCGCGCGCGAGTTCATCGGGGTCGCTTCCATCCTCGGTGGGGGCCATTTTGAGATGCAGGCCATTGCGGAAAAGCCCGGGGCCCGTTACCAACCCGCGGACTAGCCCTGAAATAAAGGCTTGACACGGACTTCTGATAGATAATATACTTAACACTGTTAAGGACAGGCCGTGGGCGTCAAAGAACGCAAGCTTCGCCAGAAGAAATTCCTCCGTCAAGAGATTATCGACGCGGCCAGCGAGCTCTTCGTCAAAGAAGGTTATGAAAACGTCTCGATGCGCCGCATCGCCGACAAGATCGAATATTCTCCCACCACCATTTATCTCTATTTTAAGGATAAGGCGGAGCTCCTCGAACAGGTCTGCCAGGAGACGTTTTCCCGACTGACCGTGCATTTGAGGGCTATTTTAGAGCAACCCGGCGATCCGCTGGAGCACCTGCGCCGCGGCCTGATTGCCTACGTGCATTTTGGCCTGGAGAATCCCCACCATTATCGCGCCACGTTTATGATGCCCGTTCCCGAAGGGTTTGATAAGGCCAAGTACGTGAGACCAGATTCACCCGGACTGCAGGCTTTCGACTTTCTTCGCCGCTGCGTCTTCGACTGCATTTCGGCCGGCAAATTCCACACCAAGGATCCCGAACTGGCCAGCCAAACCCTCTGGTGTGCGGTCCATGGGGTTACCTCGCTGCTGATCACCCATACCATGTTTCCCTGGGTGGGTAAGAAGCAAATCATTGATTCCGTGGTCGATACCATGATTGCGGGGGTGGCGAAAAAAACCTGGTAACTGGGGGAATTTTTTTCCATCCATACTTAACACTGTTTATTTGTTGAGCGATGTTACTTCTTATGCGCACGGTTCGTATCCACTTTCGAGGCTCTTCGCCATGGCGCTTCTAGCTCGTCGCAATCTCTTCCACGACCGCATCCGTTTCGCGGTCACCCTAACGGGTATTGTCTTCGCGCTCGTTCTCATCATTGTGCAGTTCGGCCTGTTCCTCGGCTTTACCACCACCACTTCCAACAACATTGACCATTCCCGCGCGGATCTCTGGATCGTGTTCCACGGCGTCGGCTATTTCGATACCGGCCGCATGTTCTCCGAACGCAAATATTACGAGGTGCTCGCCACGCCGGGAGTCGCCCGGGCGGAAAAATACATTCAGAACTTTGCGTATTGGAAGAAGCCCGATGGGGGCGTGGAAAACGTTCAAGTGATCGGCTTTCACCCGGGCAGTGGATTGGGCGAGCCCTGGAACGTCGTGCAGGGCGATGTACTCGACGTGAAACTCGAAGATGGCGTCATCGTGGACGATCTCTACAAGGGCAAGTTGGGCGTCCAAAAAATTGGCGACCGCGTGGAAGTCGGCGACCATCGCGCCCGCGTGGTCGGATTTACGCATGGCATCCGGTCGTTTACTACCTCACCCTTCGTGTATACCTCCTTCAAAAATGCGCTCAACTATACGCGACCCGAATCCCACGAAGATCAGCTCGCCTACATCCTCATCAAGGTAGCTCCGGGCTTCACACCCGCGGAGGTTCAGAGTAGCCTGCGCGCTGGCCTTACGGATGTGGATATTTACACGAGCGATGAATTCAGCCGCCGCACGCGCTTCTACTGGATGTTCACCACTGGAGCGGGCTTGGCCGTCCTTACCGCGGCGCTCATGGGCTTGGTGGTCGGCATCGCCGTGGTCGCCCAAACCATTTACGCGGCCACCGTCGACCACCTTCGCGAATACGGCACGCTCAAAGCCATGGGCGCCACGAACGGCTATCTCTATCGTGTGCTAATTGAACAAGCGGTGTGGAGCGCGGTCCTCGGCTACGGCTTCGCCATGATCGTTGCTCATTTCATCGTGCAGGGCAGCGAAAAAGGCGGCGCGCTCATCCTCATGCCGCTTTCCATGAAAGTGGGCATGCTCTTCCTAGCCATTCTGATGTGCATTACCGCCGCGCTCGTGTCCATCAACAAGGTTACTCGCCTCGATCCCGCGATGGTCTTCAAAGGCTAGTGAAAGAAAGGAAATGGTCATGACTCCACTCGCTCCCAACCAAACTGCATTCGTCACCGGCGCAACAGGGCTATTGGGGAATAACTTGGTGCGCCTGTTGATCTCGCGCGGTGTGAAGGTTAAAGCCCTCGCTCGCTCACGCCAAAAAGCGGCCCGTCAATTCCCGGGCTTACCCGTGGACATTGTCGAAGGCGACATGCGCAGCGTCGCCGCGTTCGCCGAGCCATTGCGCGGCGTCGACGTGGTCTTCCACACCGCAGCGTTCTTCCGCGACAACTATAAAGGTGGAAAACATTGGAAGCAGCTCTATGACACTAATGTGACCGGCACCGTTGACCTTTTGACGCACGCTTACAACGCCGGTATTCGCCGTTTCGTCCACACCAGTTCGGTCGGTGTGGTGACCGGCAAGCCTGGCCAACTCATCGACGAAACCATGCTGCGCACCGCCAAGGATGCCGACGACTACTACCTCAGTAAAATCCTCGCCGACCGCCAGGTTTTGTCCTTCCTCGAGAAGCGTTCCGATATGTGGGCGTGCATGGTCCTTCCCGGCTGGATGATTGGCCCCGGCGACATGGGTCCCACTTCTTCGGGCCAGGTAATTCTCGATTTTCTTCACCGCAAACTTCCGGGCATTCCACCCGCGACTTTCTCCGTGGTTGACGCCCGCGACGTAGCCGAAACTTTGTGGCTCGCTGCGCGCAAAGGCCGTCGCGGGGAACGCTACCTCGCTGCTGGCCGCCACATGTCCATGACCGATCTTTTTCTCAAACTCGAACAGCTCTCCGGTGTGCCGTCGCCAAAATTCCAGGTGCCCCGTCCGGTTCTGTTCGCGATCGGCGCCGCCAACGAATTGTGGGCACGACTCACCGGTAAACCAGCGCTGGTCAGCCTGTTCACCGTGCGCCTCATGAACCAGGAACGTAACCGCACGCATTTTTCCTTCGAAAAGAGCCAGCGGGAACTGGGTGTCACCTTCCGGCCCGTTGGAGAGACCCTGCGCAACACCATCGCTTGGTACGCGCAACACGGCTGGCTGGAAAAGGCCCCGGTACTCAGTTCGTCTTTGCCACAGAAAGGAGTGTCGTCGTGCTGACTACGCGAAAACCACTTTCGGGCTCACCTATGATCCGCGCCCGGGCGCTCTCTAAGATCTATCGTGAAGGCGCCGCGGAATTGCGTGCACTTTCCGGCGTGGATGTCGACCTCCACGCGGGTCAGCTCACCTTGCTCATGGGCCCGTCCGGCAGCGGCAAAACCACGTTGCTTTCCATCCTCGGCTGCATCCTCCGGGCCACCGAAGGACGCCTGGAACTGTTGGGCGAAGAGGTCACCTCACTTCCTGAAAACGAACTGCCGCGCATTCGCCGCGAAGCCATCGGCTTCGTCTTTCAGGGATTCAACCTTTTCCCGGCTCTCACCGCTACCGAAAATGTCGAGTTGGCCTTCGCTGTCCGCGGCTTGGGCGGCCGGCAGGCTCCCCGTCTCGCCGAAGAACTGCTGGTCGAAGTCGGCCTCCAGGACCGTAAAGATGCCTTTCCCGCAGATCTGAGCGGCGGACAAAAGCAACGCGTGGCCATTGCCCGCGCCCTTGCAGGCGATCCACCCATTCTTCTTGCAGACGAGCCCACCGCCGCGCTCGATTCCACCAGTGGGCGCGCGGTGATTGAACTTCTGCAACGCCTCGCCCACCAGCATAACTGCTGCGTCGTCATGGTCACCCACGATCCCCGGGTTCTTGCCTATGGGGACCGCGTTCTTCACCTGGAAGACGGCCGCCTGATTCGCGAAGACCTGGCTGCGCATGCCGCGGTTTCGCCCCTCCAGTACCCGCCGGCCCCACCGTCTTTACCCAATTTTTCCGCGAGCTTTCTCGCTGAGTTCTAACCAAGGAGCGCTTCCATGAAACGATCCATTTATGTCCTCTCCGCCGCGGTAATCCTCTTTTTGCTCTCGACGCTGCAATTCCTTCGCAGCCGCGAACGGCCGGTCGACGCCGCGCCCCCCGTCTCTTCGACCTCGCACGAGGGCTTGATTTCCGCTCCGGGCCGCGTCGAAGCCGTCTCCGAAGAGATTCGCGTCAGCTCCGAACTCAGTGGCCGTCTCCACGGCGTTCCCGTGGAGGAAGGTGATCGCGTCCATAAAGGGCAGGTGCTCGCGCAGATTGAAAATGAAGATTACATCGCTCGTGTATCCGCGGCGGAAGCCACCCTCGCGCAGCGTCAGGCCGAGCTCGAACGTGTAATCAATGGGGCTCGTTCGCAAGAACGCCTTGCCGCTGAAGCCGATGTGCAAGCTGCCAAAGCGGTGCTGGACAACTCGCAGCGGGAAGCCGAACGCCGCCGCAGGCTCGCCGATCACCAGATGATTTCCCGCGACGAAGCCGACCGTTACCAGCGCGCTTACCAGGTCGCGCAGGCGGAGTACGAACGCGCCTGGCAGCAATTCTCGCTGATCGATGCCGATGCGCGCATCGAGGACCGCCGCCGCGCCGAAGCCGCCGTCGGCTCGGCCCAAGCCCAGCTTGCCGAAGCCCGCGCCTATCTCGAGAAGACCTACATCCGATCTCCTCTCGACGGCGTCGTCCTTCGAAAGCTACGCCACACCGGCGAGAATGTTTCTACCCAGTTCGACTCCCCCATCGTCACACTTGCCGACGATTCATCGCTCCGGGTGCGCCTCGACGTTGACGAAACCGATGTAGCACACCTCCGCGTAGGCCAACCCGTCTTTGTCACTGCGGAGGCTTATGGTACCCAGAAATTCACCGGCCACATTATCCGCGTCGGCCGAATCCTGGGCCGGAAAAACGTCCGCACCGACGAGCCCAGCGAACGCGTCGACACCAAGATCTTGGAAACCTTGATGGAGCTCGATCCTGGCCAAAAGCTGCCGCTGGGGCTACGAGTCGATGCATTTGTTGATCTTGATTGACCACATATGGTCACATGGCAACCTGCAGAACTGTGCTATATGACTCTATATGGGCAATTGACATAATGTGGTATTGACTGTAGAATGCAATAACTCCATTAAAATAAATGAGTTAAATACGAAAATGAACACACATTCATTGGCACATCCATTGCTCCACTCCTTTCGCTCCAAGAAGGTATCCATGCTCAGAATTACCACTGAAACGAAGCGCGCCAAGACTACCCTCACGGTTGAGGGCCGCATCGCCGGCACCTCCGTCGCCACCGTCGAGCAGTGCTGGCGTGAACTCTATGCCGCCTCGCCCAAGCAGAAGTTCGTCGTAGATCTCTGTGGCGTTAGCTTTATTGATAACGCCGGCAAGGTGCTGCTCCGCGAGATGCACAGCGCCGGGGCCGAACTGCAAGCGGAAGGCTGCCTGAACCAGGCGATTGTCGAAGAGATCTCCGCGCCCGGCGAATCCACACCGGAGAAACCCGGCAAGAAGCCGAAAGGCGCCCCAATCATCTTCTATACGATCTTATTCGGCCTGCTCCTGACGCCCGGAATTCCTCACGCGCAGGCACAAGGCGCTGCCCTTCCAGCCAACGCTCCAACGGCCACGATGAAACTCACACTCGAGCAAGCCGTCGGGCTGGCCACCAGACAGAATCCCACGCAGCAGATCGCCCTTCTCAACGCGGCGGAAAGCGTCCAGGACAAGAACATCTCGCGCGCCGCATTTCTCCCGCAGGCAGATTTCCGCCTCGCCGATTCTCTGAATCGCGTCAACCTGCAAGCAGAATTCGGGGGCAAGCCGATCTTCCCTGGGCCCAGCCTTCCCGGCCACATCGGACCGTATCAGCTGTTCTCGACTGGCCCTACATTCGGTTCGTCCCTCATCGACCTTTCTCTCTGGAAGCGCTACCAGGCGTCCAAAGCCAACGTCACAGCCACGAAAGCCGACAGCCTTTCCACCCGCGAGCAAGTGATCCTGCTAGTGGTTTCGCAATACATTGGCACGCTTCGAGCCGTCGCCAACGTGGAAGCTTCCCATTCGCGCGTCGAACTCGCGCAAGCCCTTTATGACCAAGCCGCCGATCTTCAAAAGGAGGGCGTGGGCACGGGAATCGACACGCTGCGTGCCAACGTCGAACTGCAGAACGAAAAACAAGTCCTCATCCAGGCGGAAAACGATCGCGATTCGTCACTCTTCGGGCTCAGCAAATTGCTTAATCTCGACCCACGCCAGAGTCTCGAGCTGGCCGATTCCCTCAATTTCTTCGATACGCCCCAGCCCGACGTTGACTCCAGCATCGACCAGGCGCTTTCCGGCCGCGAAGAATGGAAATCCATCGAAGCTCGCGAGAAGCAAGTCAAGTTAGCGAAACAGGCCACTCAAGACCAGCGGCTCCCGGTCCTCCGAGCCGACGGCAATTGGTATTACCTCGGCACCAGGCCCAACAACGGCATTCCCACATATGAATACCAGGCATCTCTTGACGTGCCGCTGTGGACCAGCGGGCGCATTAAAGCCGAAGTGACAAAGGCCGATCTGGAAGTCCAAAAGCTGGAGCAGCAGAAGGACGACCTGCGCAATCAGATTGCGCTCGACGTGAAAACCTCGCTCCTGAACCTGCAGTCCGCGCGCAACGAAGTGCAGGTCGCCAATCTCGGCGTGCAGCTTGCCAAGGAAGAAGTAGTGCAGGCGCGCGACCGTTTCCAGGCCGGCGTGGCCAACAACATTGAAGTCATTTCCGCCCAGGATTCGCTCTCCCGGGCTAACGACAATCAGATTGCTGCGCTGTACCGCTTTAACCAAGCGCGCGCGGATTATGCACGAGCCATCGGGCAGATGGAAAAGACCTACGCGAAATGAGGACACGATGAGTGTGGAGATTGATGTCGGACTGGAAAATGCGGCGAATGCGAAAGTTTCCCCGCTCGAGCCGCCTACGCCCGAACCGCCCGCGATGAAGCCGCTGGCCAGCCCCACGCTGAAGCGCGGATTGATGCTCGCAGCGGTCACCCTGGTGATCGCAGCGCTGAGTCTGTTCTTGTACTTCCACAACCGCGAATCCACCGACGACGCTCAAGTGGACGGCCACATCACTCCGGTTGCTTCCAAGATTTATGGGCGCGTCTCCGAAGTGCTGGTCACTGACAATGAACCAGTGAAAGCGGGCCAAGTCCTCGTGAAGATCGATCCTGCCGATTACCAAGCTGCCGTCGACCAGGCCGCCGCGGCCTGGGCTCTCGCCGGAGGCGAAGCGCGCTCCGCCGGAGTGGATGTGCCGCGCACCAGCGAAACGGTACAAAGCGGCACTTCCAGCGCCGATGCTCAGCTTGCCGGTGCTCAGGCCGATCTCGCGCGCGCTGAGGCTACGTACGATCAAGCGCAAACCGCCGATCTAGCCGTGGCCGAGGCGAACATTGCCCGCAGCCGCGCCAACGCTCAGCTCGCCAAGGCCGATCTCGACCGTTATTTACCGCTCATGGAAAAGGGGGAAATCTCCAAACAGCAGTACGACGCCGCAAAAGCCAATTCTGACGCTACCGCCAGCGCTCTTGTGGCGGACGAGCAGCGCCTGGCGCAGGCCAAACGCAACATCGATATCACCCGCGCGCAACTCGAAGCTGCCAAGGCCCGTGTAGACAGCGCCAAAGCGGGTGTCAGTTCCGCTCATGCGAATGAGCGCAGCGTGCAGATGCGTTCGGCGGACGAGCAAGCCAAACTCGCCAGCGTCGACCGCGCGCGCGCCGCACTGGCTGCTGCGCAGCTCAATCTCAGCTACTGCAACATCGTTGCGCCTGTCGACGGCGTGGCCACGCACAAATCTGTGGAGCCTGGCCAGATCGTGCAAGCCGGCCAGGGGCTCCTGGTTGTGGTGCCTCTCCAGAACGTCTGGGTCACCGCTAATTTCAAAGAAACCCAGTTGCGTTACATGAAGCCTGGCCAGAAGGCTTACATCGAGTCCGATACCTACGGCAAAACCTTCACCGGCCACGTCGATTCCATCGCCGGAGCCACCGGTGCAGTGCTTAGCCTTTTGCCGCCGGAGAATGCCACCGGAAACTACGTGAAAGTGGTCCAGCGCATTCCCGTAAAGATTGTGCTCGATCCGATTCCTTCTAATGTCGCGGTGCTGCGGCCGGGAATGAATGTGGAAGCCACGGTAATTACCAAGTAACGCGGAGACGATTGCTCAGAATTATGTTGCAGAGACTCCAATCGAAGCTGCGGATGCCGGATGGCTCGATCAACCCTTGGGTGATCGCCATAACCGTCACGCTCGCCACGTTCATGGAAGTGCTCGACACTTCTATTGCCAATGTGGCGCTCCCGCACATCGCCGGGAATTTATCCGCCAGCGCCGACGAGTCTACCTGGGTGCTTACTTCCTACCTGGTTTCGAACGCAATCATTCTCCCGCTCTCCGGCTGGCTTTCTTCCGTTATCGGCCGTAAACGCTTCTACATGATTTGCGTGGCTATTTTCACAATCAGCTCGTTCCTCTGCGGCTTTGCGTCCAGCTTGGGCATGCTCGTGGTGTTCCGTATTATGCAGGGTGTGGGCGGCGGCGGCTTGCAACCCAGTGAACAAGCGATCCTCAACGATACCTTCCCCATCAGCAAGCGCGGCATGGCCTTCGCCGTCTACGGGATCGCGGTGGTCGTTGCACCCACCATTGGTCCCTGGCTCGGCGGATGGATCACGGACAACTATTCCTGGCGCTGGATCTTCTACATCAACGTTCCCGTCGGAATCATTTCGCTCATTCTGACGTATTTCCTGGTTTCCGATCCGCCGTACATGAAGCGGGTGAACCTCAAGCAAGGTTTCCGCGTCGACTACATCGGTCTCGGCTTGATCAGCTTGGGCCTCGGCAGCATGCAGATCATCCTCGATAAGGGACAGCGCGAAGACTGGCTCGCCTCAAACTTCATCCGCTTTTTCGCCGTTACCATGCTGATCGGCGTAATCGCCGGAGTTATTTGGGAGCTTCGCGCGAAAGAACCCATCGTCGATTTCCGCATGCTGAAAAACCGCAATTTTGCGATTGCCACTACGGCCATGTTCTTTCTTGGCTTTGTTCTTTACTCCAGCACCGTGTTGATTCCTCAGCTTCTCCAGCAATTGTTGGGTTATCCGGCGGAGATGGCGGGCTTGGCGCTTTCGCCTGGCGGTGCCGTGATCATGCTCATGATGCCCGTCGTGGGCGTCTTGGTATCGAAAGTGGCGCCTCGGTATCTCATTACTTTCGGCTGCATTGTGTCCGCGCTCGCGCTGTTTGTCATGGCCGGTTGGAATCTCCAGCTCGATTATCGCCACGCGGTTTACGGCCGCATGCTGCAAAGCTTCGGGCTTGCTTTCTTGTTCATTCCCATCAACGTTTCCGCTTTTGCCTATGTGCCTCGGGAACAAACCAACATGGGCACCGGCATCATCAATCTTGCGCGCAACGTGGGCGCCAGCGTGGGCATCGCTTCGGTCACCACGCTGCTCGAGCGCCGCACGCAGTTCCACATGGCGCAACTCGGCGAACATGTGAACACCTACAGCGGGGCTTATCGCGACATGGTCGCCTCGCTTACCGCCAGCTTTACGGCGTCCGGCTCGTCTGCCGCCAATGCCGCCGCGCGCGCGGAAGGAATGATCTACGGCATGATTCAGCGCCAGGCCGCCATGCTCTCGTTTCTCGACGACTTCAAGCTGCTGGGCGTCATTTTCTTCGCGATCATCCCGCTTTTCTTTCTCTTAAAGCGTCCAAAAATGGGCGGCGGGAGTGTCCCGGTGCACTAGGGGAGAAACAAGTTTGTAACTTTTTTCGTCTAATGGACTCTTACGGAGTCCACATGGGGGAGCAAATGGCAACGCAACTGGCTACGCAAGTAATAAACACCACGCAAGTTAGCGAAGAAAAGCTGATTCGTGCGGGTCAGCGGGGAGATGCCCAGGCGATCGAAACTCTGTTTCGACGCTACCATCGTCCGCTATTCCAAACCGCGCTTCGCGTCCTAGGCAATGCCGAAGATGCGGAAGATGCCCTGCAGGATGGATTGCTTTCGGCCTATCGCAATCTGAAGCGTTTCGAGGGCCGCTCGCAATTCTCCACCTGGCTCACGCGCATCGTCATCAACGCGGCGCTGATGAAGCGCCGCAGCGCCAAGGCCCGTCCGGCGGTGTCACTGGATGAAACTCACCACGAAGACGAGCTGCCGGCCACGGAGCGGTTTGCCGATGACGGTCCGGATCCCGAGCAGCTGTACGCGGGAACGGAGATTCGTGAGATCATCAACGAAAATCTCGACGAACTTTCCCCGCTCTTGCGCACCGCTTTCGTCCTGCGCGAGGTCCAGGGCTACTCCACCGGTGAAGCGGCCAGAAAGCTCGGCGTCACCGAAAACACGCTCAAGGCTCGCCTGTGGCGCGCTCGGCATCAGCTGGCCGACCGTCTCGGACGCCGCCTGCGCCGCATCAAGGACGACATGTCCGGCAATATGAGCGGTGACGAAGCGTGCAGCTACTGCTGACCCTCTCGTCCAATCGAGTCTCGCACGCAGGGCCCTGGTGGCTCCCCTTCCGCCCCCCGAACCACCAGGGCCCTTTGTGTCTTTCGTCACTGAGCCTGCTATTCGCACGCTGCTAACCTTCGTTCTCAGGGAGGACCCCTCCTCATGAAATCTACTATTTGTGTGTTTATTCTCGCTGTCCTGGACCTCGGTGCTCTCTCCCTCGCCGCGCTCGCATATCTGCCCGCGCAGGCACCGTCGCCGGCAATGCCCATTGGCAAGCCCGTTCAGATTAGGGTGCCACTGGGCTTGCCTCCTGTTCCCATCCCGGCAGACAATCCGCCCACAGAAGAAACCATCTCTCTGGGCCGTCGGCTTTATTACGACCCGATGCTCTCCGCAGATGGCACTATTTCCTGCGCGTCCTGTCACGCGCCGCAGTTCGCTTTTTCTGACAAGCGTGCGGTCTCCCTCGGAGTGGGCGGAAGGGCGGGCACGCGCCACGCGCCCACGGTGATCAACTCCGCCTATTTCAGCACGCAATTCTGGGATGGTCGCGCCCCTAGTCTCGAAGAGCAGGCCAAAGGTCCGATGGCCAACCCGGTCGAGATGGCGCACACCCTCGACGGCGTCGTGAAGCGACTGCAGGTCGATCCCAAATATCTTGAGCTCTTCAAAGAGGCCTGGGGTACCGACCAGATCACCATCGAAATGGTGGCTAAGTCCATCGCGTCGTTCGAACGCACGGTGATTGCCGGAGATTCTCCGTTCGATCGCTTCTATTACGGCCACGACTATACGGCCATGTCGTCGCAAGCCCAAGCCGGCATGAAAGTCTTTATGAGCGCAAAGAAGGGAGATTGCGAGGTCTGCCACACCATGGGCAAAGAGTACTCCCTTTTCACCGACAACAAATTTCATAACTTGGGTGTCGGTGCGGATGCCAAAGGTGAACTAAATGACGTTGGCCGCTATGCGGTCACGAAGGTCGATGACGATAGGGGCTGCTTCAAAACGCCCAGCCTACGCAACCTCGCCAATCGCGGTCGCTACATGCACGACGGCAGTTTCCCCACGGTGAAAGACGCGCTGACTCACTACATTGGTGGCGGAAACTGGAATCCCCATCTCGACAAGGAAATCCATTCGCTTGATCGCCTCTCCTCCGATGAACGCGACGACCTCCTCGCCTTCCTCGAGGCCCTAAACGGCAAGCTCCCCGACAATATCGGCCCGCCACCTGACTTGGCGCCAGCCAAATCCACCACCGCCGCCAACTAACTTGGCGTCCGGCGGCTCGCCTCCACTTTTGCGGTCTAAACCCTAACGCAATTTTGATCTCTGATTAATCCCGCCATCCTGAAGAGCGCGCCCTATCCGCGACAAAGGACCTCAACCTAACTAACCTTTAGGCACAGTCTAACGAGCAAACCGCTACCGCCGCGCCGCCGCGTACAATCCCAACACCCGCAAATCGCTCGTGGCCCCGCGCACTTCCTTCAGCGCCTTTTCTAGCTGCTCGTGCGAGTCCGCTTCCACATCCACATAAAACTGATACTCGAACGGTTTCCCGTGAATCGGCCGGCTCTCGATCTTCAACAGATTCACGCCATGCCGCGAAAAGGGTTCTAAGGAAGCCAGAAGCGCCCCCGGTTTGTGCGCCAGCCGCATCGCCAGAGACATTTTCTGCGCATCTTTTGCGCGATACCCCTGCGCTTCTTCCGCCGGCAGCAGCAGGACAAATCGCGTGAAATTTTCGGCGTTATCTTGAATGCTTTCCCGCAAGATCATCGCCCCATAGCGCCCAGCCGCAGGTCGTCCCGCAATGGCCGCGCAACTCTTGTCCCCGCGCGCGATCATTTCCCGCACGCTGCCCGCCGTATCTTCCGCGGGAACTCGTTTCAGTCCAGGATTGTTTTCGAAGAACAGCTCACACTGCGCCAGCGCCACGGGATGCGAAGCCACGGAACGAATCTCCGCAAATGTGGCTCCTGGACAACCCATCAAATGGTGCTCAATCGGCAAAATCGTTTCCCCGCAAATCTCCAGAGGACGTTCGAGCAACAGGTCATACACCCGCACTACCGAACCTGCCAGCGTGTTCTCCACTGGCACGAGCAGCGCATCTGCCGCGCCCTCCGCTATCGCGCGAAATGTGGCCTCAAAGGTCGCACGAGGCACGGTGCAGATTTGCTTCCCCAACAGCTGTATGGCGGCTGCTTCACTGAACGCCCCGGGCTCCCCTTGGAACGCCACGCGCATCTTCTGGAAGTCCAAATTGCCCATTTCTTTGTCCTGTCCCACCCGTTCTAAAGCGCCGATATCCGCGTTATAATTTTTCCCAACCTGTCCGGAGGTAACCGCATCATGACACAGAAGCGTCCGCAGGAGGGCGACTATGCCCTGTACTACCAGAAGTATGTGGCCCTCGTCCCCAGTGGTGATTTTCTGGAAATCTTGCACGAGCAGAGGCGCGAATTAATCGATCTGCTCACTCCGCTCACCGAAGCACAAGCCGAATTCCGCTACGCACCTGGAAAATGGTCGATCAAGGAAGTGATCGGTCACATTTCCGACGCGGAACGTATCTTCGCCTATCGCTTGTTGCGCATAGCCCGTGGCGATACTACGCCTCTGGCAAGTTTTGAACAGGATCCGTACATCCGGAATGGGAATTTCTCAGCCCGCAAGCTGTCCGATCTTCTTCAGGAATTTTCTGTAGTTCGCGAGAGCACCATTTGCCTCATCCGCTCGCTCGACGATGCCGCCTGGCTTCGCCGTGGCACCGCCAGCCAAAAAGAAGTTAGTGTGCTCGCGCTCGCCTTCATCATCGCGGGGCACGATCGGCACCACCGCATGGCGCTCGAGAAGCAATATTTGTCGGCCGCCGCGCGCGCCTGAAGCGGTCTTACATCGGCCCGGGTAGGCTCCTATCCGCTCCGAGCTCGCGCTTCGCGACCATAGGATTTCGCACCGTTTCGCCGTACAACGTCGGCACCGGCCCATCCTGCTTTCCTCCCGGCGTGAAAAGTGTTCCCGCTTCGCCAGCGGCATGCCCCAACGGGGCCACGCCCGCCCTGACATGTCCGCCTCCTTTGCATGGTTCGGTGATCGGCACCGCGGAATTTTCAAGGCAGGAGTCTAATCCTGTGTATATATGCAGTAACGATGTAGCCATCAATTTAGCAGTACCTATAAGTAATAACAAAAGAAGTTCCGGCCCCTCGATTGTTTCCCGAAATGGCACCGCTCACCTTTGCCTTCTGTTCCCGTCCGCATTGCGGCTTCCCTTCACCCGCTGCTACAATTCTTTTCTTGCCGGGTTCTGTCTTGCTCCACTGGCGTTCTATCCATACGCTGGCGTTTGGCATCTAAAGGGTTTTTGTGCTTGTTATGGCCGTTGCGGTGGCTTGGCCTGAATCGGGTCTGTTTAGCGTGATGAAGGGAGATTCGACGTGGCGAGATTTGACGTGGCAATCATTGGCAGTGGTCCGGGAGGCTATGTTTCTGCCATTCGCGCGGGAGAACTCGGCCTGAAGACCGTGGTGGTCGAAAAGGATCCTTTTCTAGGCGGCACCTGCCTTCATGTCGGCTGCATTCCCACCAAGGTCCTTCTGCACCACGCGGACGTTTACGATCACTTTAAGAACGGCACTGAGCTCGGCTTCGAAGTTTCCGGCCTGAAAATCAATTGGGCCAGCATCCTTGCGCGCAAAAATAAAATCGTCACCAAGCACGCCAAAGGCATCGAATTCCTTTTCAAAAAGAATAAGGTCGAGTGGGTCCAGGGATGGGGCCGCTATGAAGGCCCGGGACAAATCTCGGTCGAAAAAGATGGCAAGAAATCGACTATCGAAGCCAGCAACATTCTCCTGGTCAGTGGTTCCGAAGCAAAATCTCTTCCCGGCATCGAACCCGACCACAAGCAGATTCTCACCAACCGCTCGATCCTGGAATTGCCGGACATTCCCAAAACGCTCATCGTCGTCGGCGCCGGTGCCGTGGGCGTCGAATTCGCTTCCATCTACAACTCCTTCGGCACCCAGGTGACGATTCTGGAAGCGTTGCCGCGCGTGGTTCCCGTCGAAGACGAAGAAATTTCCACGGAACTGGAAAAGAGCTATAAGAAAAAGGGAATCAACATCTTCACCGGCTGCAGCGTGGATGGCGTGAAGAAAGACGCCAAGGGCGTGACCGTCTCGTTCAAGGATAAGGAGGGAAAAGCCCAGACGCTCCAGGGAGAAAAGCTGCTTCTGGCTGTCGGACGCAAAGCCCTCACCGAAAATTGCGGCTTCGAAAAGTCGCAAGCCAAGCTAGACCGCGGTTTCGTTTACGTTGACGAGCATTTCCAGACCGCCGAGCAGGGCCTCTACGCCGTCGGTGATATCGTCGCCGGAATGCCGCAACTGGCGCACGCCGCCATGATGGAAGGTATCATCGCGGTCACGCACATCAAGGGTCTTCCCACGCAGAAACTCCTGAAGACCCGCATCCCCAATGCCACGTATTGCGAACCGCAAATCGGCTCCATAGGCCTAACCGAAAAACAAGCCAAAGAGGCGGGATACTCGGTAAAAACCGGCAAATTCCCCTTCGTAGGCAACAGCAAAGCCACCATCCTCGGCAATCATGGCGGCTTCATCAAAGTGGTCTCTGAGGAAAAATACGGCGAAGTGCTCGGCATTCACATCATCGGCCCGCTCGCCACCGAAATTCTTTCCGAAGCCGCCGCAGTTCTGAATCTGGAAGGCACCATCGACGACATGATGACCATGGTCCATGCCCACCCGACGGTTTGGGAGGCTATGGGGGATGCCTTCGCGTCCGTCCGCGGCCTTCAGATCAACGTCTAGTGGCCGTGGTTGGTGTCATCCTGAGGAGCGCGCGTTTGCGCAATGAAGGATCTCACCGGAAAATGCTGGCAAGTCGACGACGAAAACGGCACAGCTTTTTCACCCTTGGATGATTAAACTCTTGCACTTCTGCTGTTGACCGATGCCCACTCTCCTCATCACCGACCTCGGCCTGGTTTCCTACACCGACGCTTACTCCCTGCAGCAACGTTTGGTGGTCGCACGCAAAGCCAATGCCATCGGCGATGTGCTCTTGCTATGCGAACATCCCCACGTCATTACCCTCGGCCGCAACGCCAACCGCGCCAACCTCCTCGCCTCAGAACCCGTTCTACGTCAGAAAAACGTGGAATTCCACGCCACCAATCGCGGCGGCGATATCACCTACCACGGTCCGGGACAGCTGGTCGGCTACCCTATCCTGAATCTCGATCGGATCAAGCGCGACGTGGGCTGGTACGTCCGCACACTTGAAGAAGCCATGATCCGCGCCAGCGCGGAGTTCGGCGTCACCGCATATCGCGTCCCCGGCAAAACCGGCATTTGGGTCCAAGCCAGTCCCCACGAGGAAAAACTTGCCGCCATCGGCGTCCACATCAGCCGCTGGGTCACTTCCCACGGTTTTGCCTACAATGTCTCCACCGATCTTCGCTATTTCGATCTCATCGTTCCCTGCGGCATCGCGGATCGTAAAGCCACCTCGTTAGAAAAACTCCTCCAGCGCTCCGTATTCCTCCAGGAAGTAAAACCCAGCCTTGTCCACCATCTCGCCGAAGTTCTATCGCTTGACCCTCGTCCCCTCTCGCGCCAGGAACTCGAGCAATCCCTCGCGCGCCACGAAAATAGTCTGCCAATCGCCGGCTAATTCCTTGCCACTCTGCAGCGCCGACCGGTCTGTCCCACCAGGCACCCTCACAAACGGACTCGCAATTTTTTCCCGCTTGACAGTCTAGCCGTTTTCATGAACATTAAACTGTATGGTTAACTATTCAAGCTCTCTCGACTGCACCTTTGGCGCTCTCGCCGACCCCACCCGCCGCGCCATCCTGGCCACCCTCAGTTTGGGCCAAGCCTCCATCTCCGAACTTGCTAAACCACATCGCATGTCGCTCCCTGCGGTTATGAAGCACGTGCACGTGTTGGAGCGAGCTGGGCTCGTTTCCCAGAAAAAAATCGGCCGCACCCGACATTGCCAGCTAACCGCCAAACCGTTGCAGGGTGCGGAACAATGGATTTCCCAATACCGTGCGTTCTGGCAAGGAACTCTCGACTCGCTCGAACGCTATCTCAGTGAAACGGGAGCATCCGATACCCAGGAGGATCAAAAATGGCCACGCCGCAATCGCAACCGCAAAACTCGCTCCACCTGAAGCGCACGTTTCCCGCCCCACGGGAACGCGTTTTCCGCGCCTGGACCGACGCCAGGGAGTTCGCGCTCTGGTTTCATCCGACTACCGACCACACCACGGTCATTACGCGCCTCGATCCGAAGGTTGGTGGAAATTACAGCCTCGAGATGCATCATAGAGGCGGCGCCGTGCACAAACTCAGCGGCACCTATCAACAAATCAAGCCGCCCGAAAAACTCGTGTTCACCTGGCGCTGGGCCACCGATCCTCCCGGCCAGGAAACGCTGGTCAGCATTGATTTCCTGGACGTTGGAGGCTCCACCGAAGTCGTTCTTTCTCATGGCCAGTTCCCCGACGCGGAAACCTGCGAGAAGCACAATCACGGCTGGCATGGCTGCCTGGATAGTCTCCAAAGCTATTTGGCGTCGTAGCCATATTTTCGCTAGGGGTCGTAGGGTCCGCCTTCTGAGGCGGACCGCAACTTCAGCAGCGCCGATACGACGCGCGCCGATTTCTTCGTTTGTCATCCTAAGAGTCCTAGATTCGCGTGTCTCATGCCTGATAAACCTGATAAACGTCTAGTCTTGCCTCCGTAATAGTTTTTCCGTATTGTCTTTGCCTGCCTTGGGGTCCAACTTCCTCAAGGCACAAGGCACCGTTGCATGCCTACGACCGGCCAAATTCGCATCGGCATTTCCGGATGGCGCTATCCCCCATGGCGTGGCGTCTTTTACCCGGAAAAATTGCCGCAGCGCCAGGAATTAGAATTTGCGTCTAACAAGCTCACCTCTCTCGAAATCAACGGCACCTTTTACTCTTTGCAGACGCCGAAAAGTTTCCAGAGCTGGTATGCCGCGACGCCGCCGGATTTCCGGTTCTCGGTCAAAGGCCCGCGCTATATCACCCACATTCAACGCTTGCGCGAACCGGAGACGCTTCTGGCCAATTTCCTGGCCTCCGGCGTGTTGCTGCTCGCCGAAAAGCTGGGCCCGTTCCTCTGGCAGCTCCCGCCGAATTTCAGGTACGACGGGGAGCGCATCGAGAATTTCGTCCGGCTGCTCCCCCACGATACCGGTGCCGCAAAGTACCTCGCTTCGAATCATGACGCGTGGATGAAAAAGCGCGTCGCCTTCGAAGATGCCGACGACCATCACAAGCTTCGCCACGCTATCGAAATCCGCCACCCCAGTTTTGCGATTCCCGAATTCCTCGAACGGCTGCGCAAATACGATATCGCCATCGTTTGTGCCGACACCGTCGAATGGCCGCGCATCACCGATGTCACTTCCGATTTTGTGTATTGCCGCCTGCACGGCTCGGAGGTTCTTTACGCCAGCGGCTACGATGCTAAGTCTCTCGACCAGTGGGCCGACTGGGTCCTGAAGTGGGCCAGCGGTGGCCAGCCGCCCGTCGACAACATCCTCAAGACCAAAGCCAAAAAGCCCCAACCTCGCGACGTCTTCGTCTATTTCGACAACGACGCCAAGGTCCGCGCCCCCTTCGACGCCCAGGAACTTATTAAGCGTGTCACCCCGAAGCCCTCTTCCTAGGCTCACGAGGTCATCCGTCAAAAACATTCTCGCCTTGCTCTGAATCTAACCGGTGAGGTGAACCAAGGTGCGTAAAGGAACCTGGATAACCCGGATGGTGCTAGCTGTTTTGCTTGCAGCTATCTGCGGCAGTCCGCTTCTGGCCCAAGCTTGCAAAACTATGCCGTATCTCCATGAGAATAAATTCGATCCTCAGCCCATCGAACTGGCGCGTGCGCAAGGCACAGCTCTGGACCTGAACGGTTCTCCAGATCGCCCAACTGTGTGTCGGTATTTTCTCCGAACCCGATCACCAGCTTCTACGCTATGCGCAAAGCGGCAACAACGGCTCCTTTAAAATCGACCCCAAGGGCTTACCCGACGGCGAGTATCGCCTGGTGGGTCACCTTACCGGTTTCTGTCCTGCCAATGCCATCCTCAACATCAATTCGCACGCTGCGCGCAAACAGCGCCTCACCATTCACATGAATCTCCCCGGCAACGCGGATTGCAGCTATGTGAACACCCAGCAGAAGTGAACTCGGCCGTACTCGCGTCCTTTCTCGCCTCCGCGAACTCATCGGTGAATGCGCAGCAGCCACGCTCCATCCAGGCCGCCGTGCAGCGTCTCACATTGGGCTTCAACCCCACCTTGGCTTAAGATAGAAATCCGGCCAGCGATCGCCGCTCCGGAGAGCCACCAACGATGCCTGTCT
The DNA here is from genome assembly GCA_963776365.1 of Candidatus Acidiferrales bacterium. Lineage (GTDB taxonomy): Bacteria > Acidobacteriota > Terriglobia > Acidiferrales > UBA7541 > Acidiferrum. The sequence goes on from CAVZMQ010000023.1 coordinate 59,398, forward strand.
CGGAAACCACCGCAAAGTCTAAACCGCTTTCCCGTCAGCAATACCTCGACCTCTACTGCTACATGCGCCTCAATCGCGAAGTCGAAGAGACCATGACGCGCCTCTTCCGCCAAAACAAAATTGTCGGCGGCCTCTACGCCAGTCTCGGTCAGGAAGCCATTTCTGTCGGCACCGCCTATGCGCTGGAAAAACGTGACTGGATGGCCCCGATGATCCGCAACATCGGCGCGCTTCTCGTTAAAGGCGTTCCTCCGCGCGACATTTTTACTCAGCACATGGCCAAGTACACTTCGCCCACCAAAGGAAAAGACGGCACCAGCCATTTCGGCGATCTCCACAATCTCCACATCGTTTCGCCCATCTCCATGCTCGGCGATCTCATTCCGGTAATGACGGGCGTGGCCATGGCCGGCCGGTATCTCGGCCAGAAAATTGTTGCCATGACCTGGATTGGCGATGGCGGCAGCTCCACCGGTGTTTTCCACGAAGGTCTGAATCTCGCGGCATCGCAAAAAGCTGCGCTCGTGCTCATCCTCGAAAATAATCTCTGGGCATACTCCACACCCGTGCGTCGGCAGGTCCCTCTCGAAAATCTTGCCGACCGCGCCAAGGCCTACGGCATCTCAAGTTACATCGTCGATGGCAACGACGTTGTCGCCGTTTACACCACCGCGAAGGAAGCCGTGGAACGCGCTCGTGCCGGCGAAGGTCCTATCCTGATCGAAGCGAAAACTTTCCGCCGCCGCGGCCACGCGCAGCACGATCCCGCCGAATATGTCCCCAAGGATCAGCGCGGGTATTGGGAAAAACGAGATCCCATCGCTCTCTACGAGCAATTTCTAAGCAAAGAAAAACTGCTCGACGCCGAGGGCAAAAAGGAAATCGAAGCTCGCATCAATACGCTGCTCGAAAAGGACCGCGAATTCGCTGAAAATTCTCCGATGCCGCCTCCCGAAACGGCGGATCAAGGCGTTTACTGCACCGGTCCCGAATGCCATAACATTCAGCCCCAATGGGAACGGCCCGTCGACGAACTTTTCCCGCCAAAATCGTGTGTCGATCCGGTTTGGGTGGTTGAAGGTTTCGGTAGCGGCGCGCTCTCCTCCGGAGGCACCGCTCCAATTCATTTCGGCGATGTTCCAACCGCGGCCGTTGCTCCGGGGAAGGATGCCGCAACCATCAAGTTAACTGTAAAACCAAAATCGGCTGCGGCGGCCGCAAAAAAATCCGCGCCCAAGAAGCCCGCTGCGGGAAAAATCACCAAGAAGGGTACTCGCTGACATGGCACCCATCACCTTTCTTGAAGCCATCCGCCAGGCCATGTTTGAAGAAATGGCCGCCGACCCGCGCGTCGTGCTCATCGGCGAAGACGTCGGCGTTTACGGCGGAGCTTTCAAGACCAGTGAAGGCCTACTAGAAAAATTTGGCTGGGAGCGCGTGATCGACACTCCTATCAGCGAAAGCGCTATCATCGGCGCTGCCTGTGGCATGAGCTATCTCGGCCTGCGCCCTATTGCCGAAATGCAGTTCATCGATTTTATTGCCTGCTGTTTCAACCAGCTCACCAATTTCGTCGCCAAAGGTCATTACCTCTGGAACGCCCCGGCCCCCATGGTCGTGCGCGGACCTTCCGGCGGCGGCGTGCACGGCGGTCCCTTCCATTCTCTCAATCCCGAAATGTATTTCCTGCACACGCCCGGCTTCAAAATCGTTTATCCTTCCACGCCTTACGACGCCAAGGGTTTGCTCAAATCCAGCATTCGCGACAATAATCCCGTCCTCTTCTTCGAACACAAATTCCTCTATCGTCGCATCAAGGAAGAGATTCCCACCGATGACTACACTGTACCCCTCGGCAAAGCCATCGTCCGTCGAGATGGGAAGCACCTCACCATTCTTTCCTACGCCGCTATGATGCACGTCTCACTCGAAGCCGCCGATGCCCTCGCGAAGGAAGGCATCGAAGCCGAAGTCATCGACCTGCGCACGCTTATGCCCCTCGATGTCGAAACCATCCTCAACTCCGTCAAGAAAACCAACAAATGTCTGGTCGTCCACGAAGACACCAAAACCGGCGGCATCGCCGGCGAAATCTCCGCCATCCTCTTCGAGAAAGCCTTTCACGATCTTGATGGCCCTCTCGTCCGCGTCGCTTCCCTCGACACCCCCGTTCCCTACGCCCCCACTCTCGAGCAAGCCTTCCTCCCCAACGCCCAAAAAGTCTTCACCGCCGCTAAGGAATTAGCTCGCTTCTGATTCTCCCGGATGCGCCAGTAATCTTTTGACATAATTCCGCCTTTTTTCGACCTCCGGCGACTCTCGGTAACCTTAGAATTTTACTAGGGGTAGGTTTTCGCGGGCACGGGGACGCTCGGATCGTCCTCTCCCTTGCTCACGTTCAACGGAAAAACGTCACGATGCATCCGAAACCTTCGTCCGGTACGTAGGAGGCTATGCTATGGATTTGGCCAAAATCGCGGTGGTTGCACTTCTGCTCCTCGCCTCATACACCCAAAATCTCAGCGCCCGCCCAAATGATGGAGCCGTTCAAGGCCGAGTCAGCCTTTCTGGAGCTCCTCCGAAAAACAAACCGCTGGACCTTTCCAAAGAGCCCGAGTGCGTGCGCATGCACTCCTCCAACCCGCTTTTTCCTGAACACGTAGTTACCGGTCCGGGCAACTCCCTCCGCAATGTCGTCGTCTACATTTCTTCCGGCGCGCCTGAGAATGACCCGGTTCCTTCCACGCCGGTCCTTTTCGATCAGCAAGGCTGTCATTACAGTACGCACGTTTTAGCCCTGCGCGTGGGCCAGGAAATTCAAATTTCCAACAATGATCCGTTATCTCACAACATCCATCCAGCCGCTCGAGTCAACCGCGAATGGAACAAAATACAGCTTCCCGGCACTCCTCCGTTTTCTTACTCCTACGACCACGAGGAGTTCATTCCCGTTCGTTGCAACATCCATCCTTGGATGCAGGGTTATTTCGTTGTGCTGAAGACCAGCCATTTTGCGGTCACCGGCGAAGACGGCAGTTTCGCTCTTCCCGATCTTCCGCCCGGCCATTATGTCGTCACCGCCTGGCACGAAACCTATGGCTCGCAAAGCAAAGAGATCAGCGTCGTCCCCGGCGAATCCGTTTCTCTCAACTTCAGCTTCGCCGCCAGGCCCTAACTTCCCCATCTTTTTACAAACCGGTGACAACCCCCGCCCGTTGCTCTGCTAACCTTCATCAGCTGTTTACGGCCGACCCGAATTCCTGGTACAAATTCTTTCCACTGAGGAGCCTAAATGAAGACCTACCTTTGTGCCACCCTGTTCTTACTCATCTCTCCTCTTGTGTTTTCCCAGGACATCCATACCCATTCCGCGGGCAAGCCCGTGGAGGTTACGCTCATCAACGCCCAGGGCCAGAGTGTTGGCACCGCGCTTCTATCCCCCGCTCCCAGTGGCGTGAAGATCACCCTGGATGTAAAACACTTCCCTCCTGGTGCTCATTCCATTCATATTCATCAGAACCCCAAGTGCGAACCCCCCGATTTCAAATCCGCTGGCCCTCATTTTGAAAGTAGCGGTCATGCTCACGGCACCCATGCGGACGGAGACATTCCGGATTTCGCCCTTATCGTCTCCGCTGATGGGACCGCTCATGTCACTACCGTCGCACCAAATGTTACGCTTGGCTCCGACGACCATTCGGTCTTCAGCAACGGGGGCACCGCCATCATCATCCATGCCGTGGCCGACACCACCACCAGCGCTGCCCCTCCCCGCATCGCTTGCGGCGTCATCACCATACCCAACTGAATTTCCTCCAGGTTCGGGCTGCACGGGGCCCAGTTGCTGCCCAGCGCTTCGCCGCAATCTGACATTTCCGCGCCAATGCTTTCATTTGTGCCGCGGACTGGGCGAAAAATGGTGTAGCCTGAATTCACACGATTTTGGAAGTGGTTGAGAACACCATGAAGAAAATCCGCCTCGCCTTCTTGCTGTATTCATTTGTGGGTGTCAGCGCACTAGCTTCGGCGCAAACCGCTCGCTGGACCGAGCAGCGCGCTAATGATTGGTATTCCAACCAGCCTTGGATGGTCGGCAGCAATTACATTCCAGCGACCGCGATCAACGAACTCGAAATGTGGCAGGCAGACACCTTCGATTCTCAGCGCATCGATCTCGAACTGGGCTGGGCTGAATCCATCGGCCTCAATACCATGCGCGTCTTTCTTCATGACCTCCTCTGGCAGCAGGACGCTGCCGGCTTTCAGAAGCGCATCGACACCTTCCTTGCCATTGCCAATAAGCACCACATCCGCATTCTCTTCGTCCTCTTTGACTCCTGCTGGGATCCTTACCCGCAACTCGGGAAGCAGCGCGCTCCGCGTCCCGGTGTCCACAATTCCGGTTGGGTGCAAAGTCCCGGCGCTGCGGCCCTCAAGGATCCTGCACAACTTCTGCGCCTCGAAGCCTACGTCAAAGGCGTCGTCGGCGCGTTCGCCAATGATTCCCGCATTGTTGGCTGGGACGTGTGGAATGAACCCGGTGGCACGAACCAGGGTAGCTACGAAAAACAGGAAATACCCGACAAGGTCGATCACGTCCGCGACCTGCTTCCCAAGGTTTTCGCATGGGCGCGCGAGTCGGGCGCCTCTCAGCCCCTCACCAGCGGTCTTTGGGAAGGAAACTGGACCTCGCTAAAAAAGTTGGACGCCGTGCAACGAATTCAACTTGAGCAATCCGACGTGCTGTCGTTCCACAACTATAGCAAGCCTTCCAACTTCGAAAAGCATGTCCGCGAACTTCAGAAGTATCACCGACCCATTCTGTGCACCGAATACATGGCTCGGCCGATGGGCAGCACCTTTCAAGGTATTCTGCCGATCGCCAAGAAATACCACGTCGCCGCCATCAATTGGGGTCTCGTCGCCGGAAAAACGCAAACCTGGCTACCTTGGGACTCCTGGTCCAAGCCTTATACCGATCGCCAGCCCAAGCAGTGGTTTCACGAAGTCTTCCGCACCGACGGCCAACCTTACAGCCCCGCCGAAGTCGACTTTATCCGCAACATCACCCATTCCACCTGACAACTGTGGAGTGCGGCGACTGGCTTGCCCTGAGCCACGAATAGACGCGACTTTTGCCATTTCAACCGAATCTACGTGGTAACGCCTGGCATCCCTGCCGGCTCTTGGTTTGCCTTGGTTTTGGTCGGCCGTTTCTTCTCTTTCCTCCGCCCGACCCGTCCTCTCCCCTCCCCTCCACTAATCTGCGGTAAAGTAATTACTCCACCATGATTGTCAACCTCGCGAGGCGCGCGCACGACCATAACTGGGAAATCGATCCCATTACCCGCTCGCTCCTCGACACCGATTTCTACAAACTCCTGATGTTGCAGTTCATCTGGAAATGCTTTCCACGAACCAAAGCTTCGTTTTCCTTAATCAACCGCTCCACTGATTTGCGGCTCGCCGAACTTATCGACGTGGCCGAACTCCGTGAGCAATTGGAGCAAACCCGCAAACGGCGCTTCCATAAATCCGAACTCATCTGGCTCGCAGGCAACACTTTTTACGGACACCAGGGCATCTTCGAACCCGATTTCATCGAATGGCTCGAACGCGACTTCTGCCTTTCGGACTATGAGCTCTCCGTCCAGGACGGCCAGTTTAATCTCTCTTTCAACGGCCAATGGACCGAAACCACTCTGTGGGAGATTTATGCGCTCAGCACCGTCAGCGAGCTCAAGACTCGCGCCAGCCTCAAGCAACTCAGCGAGTTCGAACTGGATATCCTCTACGCCCGTGCCAAAACTCGACTGTGGGAAAAAATGGCCCGCCTTCGCGGCGTCCCTGGCCTAAGCATCAGCGACTTTGGCACTCGTCGCCGCCACAGTTTTCTTTGGCAGGAGTTTGTCGTCAAAGCCATGAGTGACGTCCTCGGTAGCGCGTTCAAAGGCACCTCAAACACGTACCTCGCCTACAAGCATGACCTGGAAGCTATTGGCACGAATGCCCATGAGCTGCCCATGGCGCTGGCGGCGCTGGCTAAAAATGATGAGGAACTCAAGCTCTCTCAATATCGCTTGCTCGAGCTGTGGCAACAGACTTACCGCGGCGAATTGCTTATCCTGCTTCCGGACACTTTCGGCACCACCCAATTCTTACGCGATGCTCCCGACTGGGTGGCCACATGGACCGGACAGCGCGCCGACAGCAAGGATCCGTTCATCGCTGGGGACGAGTACATCGCCTGGCTCGAACAGCGCCACCGCGATCCGCAACAAAAGCTCTTCATCGCCTCGGATGGCCTCGACGTGGATTCTATTCTTGGTCTCCATTCCTATTTCGGCGGAACACTTCGCAACGGCGCAACGCCCGCTGATTTTCGCCAAGCCAGCGATTTTCTCGACGTCCGCCGCTGGTTGCCGAAACGCCGTATCCGTTTCAGCGCCGGTTGGGGCACGCTGCTCACGAACGATTTCCGCAACTGTGACCCACAAGGTGGCACCTCGTTCGATCCGCTCAGTTTAGTCTGCAAGCTCAACGAAGCCGATGGGCGCCCTGCGGTCAAGCTCTCCGACAATTTCCAGAAAGCCCTGGGTGCACCCGCCGACATCGAACGCTACCGTCGCGTCTTCGGTACCGCCGGCGTAGCCGACACCCCCGTGCTCGTCTGATCCACAGTCAGGGCACTTCACAGGCCGTAGAAAAACTCATAGTTTTCATCGGATCCATCTCGCGCCGCTCGCCACGCCGCATACAAATCTGCTGCCGTTCCGCCAATTGCCAGCCGAGCGCGACGCTGCGCTTCCGCGAGCCGAAATCCTTCCGCGACAAGTTTCTGCACCTGCTTCTCAAAATGGAATTGCAGTTCCTCGTCCAGTTCCGCTTCTACAAAATTGCGCCGGAAGGGGGACCGCAACCGCATCCACATGTCCGTCAGCATCGTCCTTCAACCGCAATGGCCAGAGGCAATCTTCTTTACGCCGTCTCCCCCCGCCACCACCCCCTCCAACTTCTGCTACTCGCTGGTCTCCGCCCGACGCGCTCCCCTGCGGCAAATCGATTCCAGGCTCTCGCATGATCTCCCCATTAGCTTCTACAGGAGGCGACCACTTCCTGTCGATGTACAAGGGGACCGCCCTGTCTCCGCCCGGCGCCTGGCCGTCCGCTTTCAACGCTCCGCGCATTGTCCAAGCCGCTTGCTGGCGGCTAGACTGGACAAGAGCAACCGGAGGTACCACTCGGAAGAGGGTTATGACGAAAAGCTGGAAGACGAAACTCATTCACTCCGATTCAAAAATTCCTGGGGGATATCGCTCTCTCGCCCCGGCAACCTATCGCGGCTCGACAACGTTGTTCGACTCCGCCGCTTCCGTTCAAGACACGTGGGATCAGTGGCGCGTGGGGTACACGTACGGGCTGTACGGTACTCCCACCGTACTGGAATTAGGAGCACGCATTTGTGAACTGGAATCGGGCGCACACACGATTCTTACACCGGGTGGGCAAGCAGCCATTTCGCTGATCAATCTGGCGCTGCTGCAGGCCGGCGATCACCTGCTGATACCCGCGAGCGTCTACTACCCAAACCGCAAACTGGCCAGTCGGCTGCTTTCGCGGTTCGGCGTTCTGGCTGATTTTTATGATCCGGGGATTGGAGTCCAGATCCGTTCGCTAATTCAGAAGAACACCCGGCTGATTTGGTGTGAAAGTCCCGGTTCGATCACCATGGAGGTCCAGGACCTGCCAAGCATTGTTGCCGCAGCGCATGAACACAACGTTCGCGTCGTTCTGGACAACACCTGGTCCGCTGGGGTGATGCTGGATGCGTTCGCGCACGGCGTCGATATCACCATGCAAGCGCTGACAAAATATGTAGGTGGACACAGCGACCTGCTGTTGGGCTCGATCACTGTTCGGGACAGCGGTCTATACCAGCGATTGGGAGCGGCCCAGCAGGTGATTGGCTGCGCGGTTTCTCCCGATGACTGCTCTCTGGCGTTGCGTGGCATGAAGACATTGGCGGTGCGACTTGAGGCCATCGAAGCTTCTGCGCTCTCCGTCGCACGCTGGCTTCATTCTCGCCCGGAAATTGAATTGGTCCTGCATCCAGCCCTTCCGTCATGCCCGGGTCACGAATATTGGAAACGCGATTTTCTCGGTTCGTCTGGTGTTTTCTCGATTGTCTTCAAGTCCGGCCCGTCACCGCAGCAGGTTCAGGCATTCGTCGACGCTCTCGCGCTCTTTCAGGTGGGTTACAGCTGGGGCGGCGTAGCGAGTCTTGCGGTTGCTTATGACATCGGGCGCATTCCCGGCCGGCCTCCATACGAACACCGCATTGTGCGGCTCAATATCGGGCTGGAAGCCACCGACGATCTGATCGCTGATTTGCAGCAGGCGCTTCCGAAATTGCAAAATTCATAGCCAACGGCTCATCGACAACGGCATCAGGACGCGCGTGCCGCCGCGCTTTTTTCTCCATTCGCGGCTACACGAATCTCGGTCAAATCCGATAGCAAGTTCGCTGCCCAGCGATACACATTATGCTCATAAACGATCTTCCGCATCCGGCTCATTCGTGCAGACTGTTCTTCCTCGTCAAACTCCAAAGCCTGATAAATAGCGTTCGCCACCTGATCCACGTCGTAAGGATTGACGAGCAGCGCGTCTCCCAATTCGCGTGCGGCTCCGGTAAAGGTGCTTAGGATGAGGGCGCCGCGATTATCATCACGGGCAGCTACGAATTCCTTGGCCACCAGGTTCATCCCGTCGTGCAAAGAGGTGACCAGGCACACGGACGCGGCCCGGAAATAACGTTCGATTTCCTCGTGCGAGTGGTGCCGCTTCACCAGCACGATCGGTTTCCAGCGGCCGGCCTGAAACCGCGCGTTAATGCGGTCGGCCTCGGCGGTAACTTCATCCAGGAATTGTTGGTAACGGGGAATGTCTGTACGACTCGGCGCGCCGATCTGTACAAAAGTGAACCGCCTTTGGTAGGTGGGATACAGCTCTAAAAAGCGCTCGACTCCACGCAGTCGTTCGACGATTCCCTTGGTGTAATCCATTCGATCCACGCCGACTCCCAGGAGCGAAGCTTCGACACCCAACTCAGAAAACAGCGCGCTTCGTCCTTCTCCCGTAATGCGAATCACCTGACCTCCGGAAGATTCCTGTGGGAAAGCCACGCTGATTGGATATGGCCGCACGCGGGTGATGTGCCCCCGGCGACTCACTTCGAACCGGTCCCAGTCCGTCAGCGCCTCCACGGCGCGGTCCACAGTCTGAAGAAAGTTATTGCAATGCGTTTGAATGTGAAATCCAATCAGGTCGGCTCCAAGCAGACCGTCGACCAGCTCGCGTTGCCACGGACAAATTCCAAACGCTTCCGCATTCGGCCACGGAATATGCCAGAACACCGCAACGCGCACATCCGGGCGAGTCTCTTTCACCATGCGCGCCAGCAACGCAAAATGATAATCCTGTACCAGAAGCACCGGCGATTGTGTCCCTTCCATCTCCTCCAACACAGCGTCCGCAAATCTCCGGTTAATGCGCTGATAGTACATCCAGTCGCCCGGTCTAAAGAGCGGACGCGTGTGCGCGATGTGACACAGTGGCCACAGACCTTCGTTAGCGAATCCCTGGTAATAGCCGCGGTCTTCCTCTTGGGAGAGCCAAACCCGGCGAAGCGTGTACGTGGGGTGGTGAGGGGGTACGCGCAGCTGATCGCGAGCATTCACGACCTCGCGGTCAGCATTTCCCGAACCATTGGCAATCCACGTACCATGACACGCCAGCAGCACCGGCTCCAGGGCGGTCACCAGCCCGCTGGCGGGCACCAGCACGCGAATGGCATGGTCCTTTTCATCGAACACATGCATATAGGGCTCACGGTTCGAAACAACAAAGAGCGCGTCTCCTTGCAATTTTGATTGCAGACTCACGCGCAGCCGGTCCGCCGTCCACTGCGACAACTGCGACTCCCGTAATTGGGCTTCCTCCTGCGCCGCCGCTCGGGCAGAGCTTAAGTCCCGCGCAAGGTGCCGAGCCTCCGCGTGAATTTGCTCGAAGATCTCGCCTTGCCGCGGTGCGACATGGACTTCCGACGGATCCGCACGCAAGTTCCGCAGCCACTTGGCCGTTTTTGCCAGCGGTGAAGTGAACGCCGAGCGCACCAGAAATAACGCCAGGGCGGTGATCAGCAGGGTCTGGATCAGGGTGCTCAACAATGAGTCGCGAATTGCGTGGAATACGCGCGTTCGAATGTAGCTGGCATCGTAAACAACCAACAAACTGCCGCTAACTTCGGAATCGCGATGCAATGGCACAGCATAGAGGTGTAGGGGTACGCCGCCCAAATCCTCGAACTTCGAAACACCCTTATTGGTCTTTCCGGCTTGGGTGGCAACCGGCGGTTCTGACGTCAACATCGTCGAAATGCCATGCATGATCGCCACGGCGCGACCAGAATTGTCATAAACAGCCGCACCAAGAAGGTGCTCCCGCTGACTGTATCTCTCGAGGAAGCGTCCAAGATTTCGGTCGGTCGCACGGCCGGGGGAAGATTCCAAATCCTCCTGAAGATCCTCTGCAAGGGATGCCGACCGGCGTGAAAGATCATTACGCAGATTCCGTTGCTCTAAACGCACTTGGTAGAAGCCATACAGAAGGGACACGCTGAGGACGCTGACTGCCAGTGGAACGACGAGTTTGAGCGTGGTGCGAATACGCAATTCCTCCAAACCGAACCGCTTTAGCAACGCTGAGATAACAGGGCCAAGGGAAAGGACCCTGGCCGCCGGCATAGCGTCCTTACTGGATCACTAAACCGGGTGGCGCCGTCGATGCTCATGAAGGCCCCCGGTAATAAGATGACTGGGCCGCTATGGCCGATCACACCGCAAAAACGAACAAGTCAGGATTCTTGAGACACTCGGTTTACACAGAGATTCGAAGTCGGGTATTACACTGGGTAGCACTATATTTGCACAATACGGCCCAAATCCGCATCAACATTTTCCTGCCCGAGACCATTCAACCGAGGCGCGATGGCTCCGTTTATGTGACCACTCCCTGTCCCCTGTGACAGTTAGTGCCTGCGGCACATGCCGATACTCGGTGTGGTATGCGTCTGGCCTCGGTCTAAACTAAATAAGCTACCAAGAGCTACCAAGGGAGGTTCGTGCCGATGGTTCGCAGGATGCTCGCACCAATGGTGCTCGTTTTTGTGGTTTCGGCCTGCGCCGGCCTGCGGGCACAAACGTCCTCATCCAAAACCGCCGCGACAATTCGGGGACTCGTGCTCGACGCAAATGGAAAGCCGGTTCCCGCTGCCGCGGTGACTTGCCAATCTTCAGCGGGCATGCAGCCCAGAATCGTACACTCCGACGCGAAGGGCCACTATCTGGTGACAGGATTGAAACAAGATTCCTACGACATGCGCGCCACTGGCAACGGCGCTTATTCGGACTGGGAGAAGAACATTCCGTTGCGGAAGGGGCAAACCAAAGAGATCACGCTGCGCTTGCTTAACGGAAACACCGCTCTCAGCGGGAAACTACCTAGGCAACCCTAGTTTCTTGGTCCTGCAAGGAATCCCACCACAGTACCAATACCCGCGTACCCTCACACGTGGGGCCATCGGGCCATTGAGGAAGGGGTGTACAACCCTCATTCTAGACTCCGACGGGTTGGGGGCCGCGCGGGGACAACGGTCCCTCAAGGGGCCGTGTGCGACCACCCAACCCGCCAGATTTCCGTCAGCCCTTCCCGACCCGCACCCAGCGGCAATGCTCCTGCATCCCATTTACAGCGATGTCATGGAACATACTGTATCTTCTGCCTTTATCCCGTCTCGGCCGACCGGTGTCAGCCAATGCGGGCGTCACATGAGGGCTTTCCCCTACAATTTTCGAGTGCCGCGTTACATTGCCCTCGCCTTTTCACTTGCGCTCATCTCGCCCATTCGCGCACAGCCCCAGGCACGCTTCTCCCTCAAGGAAGCTACCGTCCAGGCCTTCGGTTCCTACGTGGCCAAAACAGAAGCGCAGAACGCTGCATCCCTCCGCCAAGGGCCCTTCTTGTGGCTGGACGGGCTGGCGGAGCCGCAACGGGCAACAACCATCAGTAAACTCATGGACGGCGGGGTTGAGATGCGACGCCTCAGCGTCAACTCCGGCGGCGGAAACCTGACCGTTCCCGGGGGAATGATTCATGACTGGGAAGGGATCGTTTTCATACCGGGCGTGAAGCTCGACGACGTGCTGAAGATCCTACAAGATTACAACCGTCAGGCCACTTACTATGCCCCGGACGTGGAGGCTGCGCGCATCGAATCGCACACCGGTGATCAATTCCGTGTTTACCTTCGGTTTCGCCGCCACAAGGTTGTGACCGTCGTTCTGAATACCGAGCACAACATCACGTACTTCCGTGACTCGCCCGTCCGGGCGCATAGTCGAAGCTCCGCAATCCGCATCGCGCAGGTGGACGATCTCGGTGGGGCCAAGGAGAAAGAGAGAGCCCCCGGGGATGACGATGGGTTTCTCTGGAGAATGGAGACGTGGTGGCGCATGGAAGAACGAGACGGTGGCGTATTTGTGCAAAATCAGGTGGTCACCTTAACTCGCGACATTCCCACGGGACTCGCGTGGCTCGTTGAACCTTTCATCACAAACATTCCCAAAGAGACCTTGGATTTCACTCTGAAGGCAACGCGGCAGGCTGTTTTACAAAATGCGCGAAATTAATGGCTTGCCGATCTCGAATCTCGTCAGTTCTCGTGGACAGCAATTTTGAAGTACAAAAGTTCGCTTTCGCGGAGTTTAGGTTCTCTAGGCGCGCAACCAAGGTGGCTCGGTGGTGGCGGCGAACTACCCACTTGCCAGCTCCCATCTTCTTTTCGTGGATTGCATACCTCGACCACTTTTTGAATTCCAGCAAGGAAGTGACCGGGGTTCACTTGCCGACGACCGTGCTTCTCCTGGCGCGAAAGAAGCTGATCAGTCCGTAAGGACAAACAGTGGTTGGCTAATGCAACGATCCTCGTTTGCGCAAGCGCTGCAACGCCAGCTCCAAGAATTCTCTTGTTTTTTGGGCATTTTCATTCCAGCTGCAGTGTGCAAGGGCGTACCGGGAGGCAGCCTCGCCCACCGCAACGCGGAGCCTATCGTCCGCATGGAGGCGTCGGATCAAATCAGCAAGGTGCGCATGGTCCTGTGGATCAGTGAGGATGAATCCTGTTTCTCCATCGCGTATCAGTTCGGCTGCACCCGCCTGCGCGCTGGCGATCACCGGTAGACCACACGCCATCGCTTCCAGAATAGGCAAATTAAAAGCGTCCTCCAATGAGGGGCCGACGTAAGCGTCGGCGGCAGCGTAATACGCGAGGACATCGGACGAAACCCCCGCGAAACGGATACGGGCGCGTAATCCGAACCGATCCAGGACATCTTTGTACATGCTCGAATCGTCACTTCCAACAATTAGGGCTCGGGAAGACGATTCTTGCAATGAAGCAAGGGCTCGAAGAAGAACATCAAGTCCTTTTTTTTTCCAATCATTGCCGATAAGGAGCAAAACAAATTCATCTTGATGGTATCCGAACGACTGTCGGGCCGCCGCTCTTTTAGATATTCGCGCCTCTGCATTGAACTGTGAAGTATCTACAGCATTCCGAATCACTGTCACGTCTTCACGTCTAAAATGCCTTTTCAACTGCGCTGCCACGACGTTCGACACTGCGATCAATCGCACACCGGAATCGCGATATATCTTCCTTTCCAGGAGCATGATGAGTCTGTAATAAAGCCTGCGATGCACTAGAAGCGGCCAACTCCTGAGGGAGGATCGCGACAGCATCAGTTTCGAACGAACCTGATCATAGAAAGCGTGAAAAACGATGTGCACGACGATTACATCGGCGTCAAAACAATTGATTCCGGGCGAATACACGAGGTCGGGACATACTTTACCGGATCGCCGGTCCCGGGAACGACTCCATTGGTTGGCACAGAGCCACCATACGTACTTGATCAGGTGCGGTCCGGGAATATCGCGAACCTTGCGCCAGAAAATCGAGGTCGCTTTATCCCCTTCGGTTGCAGGCGCCAGTCCTTTAATCTGGGAGACTCTTTGAGAGTACAGCTCGATCGTCCAGCGATTGTCGGAAACAAAGCGTTCAATCTGTTCGATAATGCAACGCTCGGTGCCGTGCTGGCGGTCCAGGAATGGCGAAACGACCGCGAGACGCAATCTAAGCGCCTCCTGAAGCCGCTTGAGCGACTTGAACTTCCTTGATTGGACATCTGGAGCATGCAAAACCAAAAAAGATCATCAACGGAGCCCCGAACGGGATCTGAAGGAGTTGTATGCGCTTGGCCCTTCTGGCGCGGAAAAACGAAAGGTAAAGAACAATCGCCAAGGCGTCTTTGGCAAAATAGATGCCCATATTGTTATTGTTGCCGAGATACTTTCGGACCAAATCTTCGAACAGAATCCAGCCAACTAGAAGATAGAGCCCACGACGCCAGTCATTAAGAATGGCAACAACGATGGCACCCGCGACTAGGACAACGCCCGCCAGAGCCAGACTGTTAACGTCGTTTGCCAAAATATATTGTGCTGCTTGATAACCCGCAAGAATCGCTACTATCACGAGTCGTGGGACATCCCACTGTACCGTCGTGTCGAAGTCGGGATCATGAGTAGGCTTTGCGCCGCGAAGGGTGCAATACGCAACGGACAGGTCCAAGGAAGGGTGCTGTGCCATCCTCCGGAACACTGGCGCCATGTACTGGACCCGGTGGCTCCCGATAGCGAGCACGCGGTACCGGCGTTCAGGCAAACCGCACCTCGACTGCCCTGCTAGTCAGAAGAGCAAACACTTCAAAATGCCCGCTCAAAAAGCGCTCCCGCAAGAGTATACAGGTTTCCGGCACCGTCCAACTGTGCTAGAATGCATGGGTTCCAGTGGGGACCTAGGCTAGGTCATCCCATGGTACACCGTAGGTCTCCGCACCGGTAACCTCGCAATGCGGGTAGGATGAGCGAGAAGTCTATTCCTTGGCATTGGCGGGGTACCATTAATCTAAATTCAGATGGCCTCTGTGGCCACCAGCAATAGAAGAGGAATTGTCATGTCTGGGCATTCAAAATGGGCCACAATCAAGCATAAGAAGGCTGCCACGGACGCAAAGCGCGGCCGCGTTTTCACCAGAATTATTCGCGAAATCACCATCGCTGCGCGTATCGGTGGAGGCGATCCCAATTCCAACCCTCGCCTTCGCACAGCCATTGCTGCCGCGAAAAACGAGAATATGCCAAACGAAAACATCGAGCGCGCCATTCTTCGCGGCACCGGCCAGCTTGAGGGCGAACAATTCGAAGAAGCTATGTTCGAAGGCTACGGCCCCGGCGGCGTGGGCTTGCTGATCCAAGTGGTCACCACCAACCGCAACCGCATCGTCGGCGAGTTTCGTCACCTCATGAGCAAGAACGGTGGAAATATGGCCGAGGCGGGAGCGGTGGGCTGGATGTTTCATCGCAAAGGCGAGCTCACTGTGCCAAAGGAAGCAGCTTCGGAAGACAAGTTATTGGACCTGGTTCTGGAAGCTGGCGCCGAAGACATGAAGGACGACGGATCGGCTTGGTACATTGTTACCCCCCCGGAATCGCTCGAGTTGGTAAAAGAGGCGCTGACGAAAGCTGGTGTTACCCCCAGCTCCGCGGAGCTCAGCATGGTGCCACAGAACTACATCAAGTTGACCGGGCAGCAAGCCACCCAGATGCTGCGACTCGTGGAAGCCTTGGAAGAACACGATGACGTCCAGCACGTCTATGCGAACTTTGATATCGACGAGTCCGAGATTCAGGCCGCCGTCAGCGCATCCTGACCTCCAACAGCGACTACTCTCTGTGGCATTGCCGACCGATGTTGCCCTCTTGGGAGGGCACTTCGACATTTCCTTGGAACGAGTGCGTTGTTCGCCTTAGACTACCAGTCATGAATGAAAGTTCCTCGAGCGGTCTCCGCATTCTGGGCGTTGATCCGGCCGCCGCTGGTCCAACGGGCTACGCTGTCATCGAAGAATGCGGTCGAACTTGCCACGTTCTGCACTTCGGCGCGTTTCAAGTTGATGCCAAGCGCCAGAAGTCCTCGCCGGGTGCTGCGTTGCAGGATATCCATGCGCTTTTGTGCGATCTAATCTCGAAATTCACCCCACACGTGATCGCTGTAGAGTCGATTTTTACCGCCCTGAATATCAAAACGGCCCTGCGACTGGCCGAAGTTCGAGGTGTAGTGCTTCTCACCGCAGAGCAGCTAGGACTCCAGGTACATAGCTATTCGCCCCGCGAAGTGAAAGCCTGCATCGCGGGATACGGCCACGCCGACAAACGGCAGATGCAGTCGATGGTTAGAGCACAATTGCGAATGGCGGAACTTCCTGGCTCCCATGCGGCTGATGCGTTAGCGGTGGCTTTATGCCATCTCCAATCGCACCAGTTAGAACAACGGTTCCGTGTAAAGAAACGGGATGTCACGGGAACTGGGAAACCACGAATCCGAAGGGCCTCTGGAAATAACCGGCGCGCAACAACCGTACCGGGCATGCGCATCTAATCAGATCGATGAAGCCTATATCTCGCCACTTGCTGCTTCTCCTGCTCGTGCTTTGCACGGCTGCGCCTTTCCTCGCGGCTGCGCCTGCGGACTCTCCTGTCGTTTTCACGTATCGAAGGATCTTCAAGTCCAGCGTCCCAGAGTTCATCGAGATCAAAATCAATCAGGATTCGGACACCGGTTCGTACGAGATCCGGCAGCTGGATGACGATCCCGGTGCCACGTCATTCAAGATCAGCCCACCGCTGCGCAGTAAGATTTTTGAGTTGATCGCGCAACTTAATTATTTCAAGGGACTGGATTTGGACGTCCATCGCAAAATCGCCAATCTCGGAGAAAAAACATTTCGCTGGGAACAGGGAAGCACCGCGAGCGAGGTGAAATTTAATTACACGGTTAATCCCGCAGCGGCCCAGCTGCTTCAAATCTGTGAAGGTTTGGCGCGCCAGCAGGAACTCGTCGATTTGCTGCAGCGCCGAATGAAGTACGATCGCTTGGGTGTGAACGACGCCTTACTTGAAGTTGAAGTAGATTTTTCGAAGGGTGTGCTCCCAGAACCGCAGCGTTTGTTGCCCATCCTGGACCAGATCGCCGGAGACTCCCGCTTTGTCGAGATTGCCCGGGAACGTGCGCGATCCCTCGCGGAGCGCGTACGCCACTCCGGCTAGCGCCCGCGCCACTTTCAACATCCTCGATCCACAGTCAGGTCGCCAGCCGGCAGTGTATTCCATTAAGATAGCTCTCGCACGTTCTTGTGCTGCTTATCCGAAATGAACACGAAAGCGCTCACTACTTCTGAGAACCTAGTCGAATTCCGTGATGTCTTTTTCTCGATCCCGGGCGGCGCGAACCGGGAAATCATTTCCGGCGTTTCGTTAGGCGTTCCTCCCGGAGCGACCCTGGTCCTGCTGGGCCGCAGCGGCAGTGGCAAGACCACGCTCTTAAAACTGGTCAACGGAATGCTGGCTCCCACGCGAGGAGAGGTTCTGGTTCAACAGCGCCGCACCACGGATTGGAATCTCATCCGTCTGCGGCGAAGCATCGGTTACGTGATTCAAGAAGCCGGGCTTTTTCCGCACTTCACCGTCGCAGAAAACGTTGGCTTGGTCCCCACGCTCGAACAATGGGAGCGTTCCCGCATCGCGGCTCGCGTGGAGGAACTGCTGCAACTGGTTGGGCTGGACCCTCTGGAGTTTGCGAACAGGCGTCCCCGCGAACTCTCCGGTGGGCAGCGCCAGCGTGTGGGCGTGGCGCGCGCGCTCGCAGCAGATCCTTCGATACTGTTGATGGATGAACCTTTCGGTGCTCTTGATCCGGTTACGCGCGCCGAGATGCAGCATGAATTCAGCACGCTGGCTAGGAGGTTGAGCAAAACGATCGTGTTCGTAACGCACGATCTGCGCGAAGCTTTGCTTCTTGCTTCACGAATCATTCTTCTTGAGGCCGGCCATATCGTCGCCAGCGGATCGCCGGAGACTTTTCTGCGAATCGACCATCCGGAAGTCCGCGCGTTTGCTGGTTCACTGGCGGTTGACCCGAGAGCGTCAGCGTGAGCTTCTGGACCTTTTTCGTTCAGCACCGCGGTGAGATCTTCGCCGCGACCCTCGAGCATCTTCAACTCGTCGTTATCGCCATGGCCATCGCTATACTGATCGGCGTGCCACTAGGCCTGTTCGTGGTCCACCGGAAATTTCTGCGTACCATCGCACTCGGTTTTGCCAGCATCTTGCAAACGATCCCGAGTCTTGCGCTATTCGGTTTCTTGATTCCGATCCCGTTCATTGGCGGAATTGGCAAGCGAACTGCGATTGTCGCCTTGGCTCTTTACGCACTACTTCCGATTCTTCGCAATACCTATGTCGGCCTGACCAGCATCGACACCGCCGTGCTGGATTCAGCCGAAGCCATGGGCATGACCAATGCGCAAATTCTTCTGCGAGTGCGGTTCCCCCTGGCCCTTCCGATCATCCTTGCAGGCATTCGTACCGCCACCATCATCACCATCGGCGTCGCCACCATCGCCGCGGCTATCGGCGCGGGCGGACTTGGCACCTTCATCTTCCGGGGCGTGGCTCTTGTAAGCGATAAGCTACTTCTTGCGGGGGCCATTCCCGCCGCACTCCTGGCCATCCTGGCGGATCTTCTACTGGGATTCCTGGAGCGCCGCCTGCGCGTGACCTGATCAAAGGCCCGCTCCGCTTGTGCTAGACTGCAGTGCCCGCCAATAGATACCGCGACCAACATGTATCGAACACTCCTCCGCAACCTCTGCTTCCTTTCTCTGCTCGGCATGCTTTGTCTGGTTCCCGCTTGCCGGAAAACACAACGCTCGGGGGTGGTGATCGGCTCGAAGTTCTTCACGGAGCAGGTCATCCTTGCAGAACTCCTGGCGCAGCACATCGAAGCACGCACAGGAATTCCAGTTGAGCGGAAAACGAATCTGGGAGGCACGCTCCTGGTGCATAAGGCGCTGCTCGCGGGACAAATCGACCTATATGTCGAATACACAGGGACCGCCCTTACCGCGGTATTGAACGAGCTACCGGAACGGTCCAGCGCGGCTGCGGACAAAGGCCTGTCGGACCCCGTCTATCAGCGCGTGAAGCAACTCTACGCGCAGCGCTACAGCCTGGAAGTCACCGAGCCGCTAGGTTTTGAAAACACGTTTGCGATGGTGATTCGGAGTGACGATGCGAGGAGTCTTCATGTACGCACCATTTCGGATATCGTTCCGTATGTGCCCCGGTGGCGCGTGGGCGTTGGCTATGAGTTTCTGGAGCGCCCCGACGGATTCAACGGCTGGACCGACTTCTACCATCTTCATTTTGCGGAGACGCCGCGCGTCATGGATCTGGGATTAATCTATCGCGCGCTTGTGGATCACCAGGTCGATCTCGTCGCTGGCAATTCAACCGACGGTCTCATCGATGCGCTCCATCTTGTCGCGCTGGAAGACGATCGCCACTATTTTCCGCGCTACGATGCTGTCCCGGTCATCCGGAAATCCACAATCGAGCGCTTTCCCGTGCTAACGGCCGCCCTCGATGAACTTGGCGGCAAAATCTCCGAGTCCGACATCCGCAAGATGAACAATGCGGTTGACGTATTGCATCAGGATGCAGCGACTGTTGTGCGCGAGTTTCGCTCGTCGAAGGGATTGTAGCTGTCTCGGCCGGCCAGGACCATCAATCGGCCGCCAACGCAGGCGCGTTGATAGGTTTTACGTCGTCCATAAGAAAGAAAAAACCTTCCGCAAGGGTCGGATGGATATACACCGCTCCCTTTAGCAGCGTGTAGGGCAAACCGCCAAGCATCAACGCGTAAAGAATTTGCACCAATTCGCCGCCATTGCTTGAAAGCACCGTGGCCCCAAGAATGCGGTCGTTTCTTGCGTCGACGATGAGCTTCATCAACCCTGCGGTCTCGTCGCGCTCGATGGCTCTGGCAACTTGCGTCATGGACGTTTTTCCGATCTTCAAAGGAAACCCAGTGGCACGCGCTTCCTTTTCGGTCATGCCGACTCTGCCAAGCTCGGGATCGGTGAACGCGCAATAAGGCACGATGCGGTCTTTGATGGATAAGTTCCTGCCCTCGATCAAGTTCCCGAACACGATCTGGTAATCGTTGTACGAAATGTGCGTGAACGCCGGGCCACCCTTCACGTCGCCCAGAGCCCAGACGCCCTCCACGCTGGTTTCCAGCCTATCGTTCACGGTGATGAATCCGCGCTGATCGGTTTGAATGCCGGCCTTCTGCAGATTGAGATCTTTTGTGTTGGGACTGCGGCCGGTGGCCACCAGCACGTGAGTTCCCTCAAGGCTGACGGCGCTGCCATCATTTGCCATCGCCGCTTCCGCGACAATCGTGCCACTCCGCTTCTCCAGGCTCTTGATTTTGGCATTCAGAAGAACCTTGATTCCCTCTTCTTCCAGCGCCCGCTGCAGTTCTTTGGCAACTTCGGGATCTTCGTGCGGCAGGATTTGTTCCTGGTTCTGAACAATCGTAACGCCACTGCCGAATCGCGCGAACATTTGGCCAAACTCCAGACCGATGTAGCCTCCGCCGATCACGAGCAGGTGTTTTGGCAGGATTTTCAAGTCCAGTATGGATTCATTGGTGAGATAAGGCACCGTTTCCAGGCCTGGAATCGCGGGAATGGATGGACGGGCGCCAGCGTTGATGAAGATTCGACGGCTGCTTAGAGTCTCCGTTCCTACACTAAGTTCGCGCGGTCCCACGAATCTTGCCGAACCTCGATACAGGCGCAAATTGGGAAGTTGATCGATCGCCTTTTGTTGACCTTCTCGACGGCTTTGGATTAGCGCATCTTTCTGCGCAATGATCTTCGGAAGGTCCACGGTAACCTCTCTGGTCAAGACTCCCCAGCGCTCCCCGTTTCTCGCATAGTGAGCAACTTCCGCCCGATGGATCAAGGTCTTCGTGGGCGTGCAGCCGGTATTTATGCATGTGCCGCCCAGGTGGCTTCGCTCGATCAGCGCGACCTTCCAACCATGCCGAGCCAACGCGAGAGCCAGGGGAGACCCCGCTTGTCCCGAGCCAATAATGATGGCGTCAAATTCCATGGATTCGACTCCCGATTCACCGCATCGTGGTTCTGGAACGCCCACGAAATAGAAATCCCAAAGAATTGGCTAGCGCGCGATCCACAAATTGTCGGCGAAGGCCCACTCGTGGTCGATCCACTGTCCCTGCCGGCGAAATCCGGTGCGCTGCGCGATATCGACCAACTCGCTGTGAGAATATTTGTGGCTAGTCTCGGTCCAGATGGTTTCGCCGCGCCGAATCCGAAAGCTAAAACCAGCTTTTGCGATCGTCACAGTTTGATCCATGCGGGCCCGCAGGTGCATTTCGATGTTGTGGTTTTGGTCGTCGAAAATCGCCAGATGTTCGAACTGTTCGATGTCGAAGTCCGCACCCAGTTCGCGATTGATTCGAACCAGCAGATTTCGGTTAAAAGCCGCGGTAACGCCAAGCGGGTCGTCGTAGGCCGCGGCCAACGTCCCGATGGGCTTCCGCAGATCGGTGCCCAGCAGGAGCGAATCGCCTTCTCTCAGAATTTCGCGCATTCGGCGGAGAAATTCCACGCCAGCGGTTCCATCGAAATTGCCGATGGTGCTACCGAGGAAGAGCACCATGAGGTGTTGTCCTTCCTCTCGCCGCGCGGCCACTTCCAGCAAACCATCGAGATACTCACGCTCGAAGCCCACGATGCTGATGGAATTGATGTCGCTCAATTCGCGCTGGCACATTGCCAGTGCCGCCGACGAAATTTCGATTGGATAGTAACAGATCGCCTGTTTGCGGCTTAGCGACTCAAGAATTACACGAGTCTTTTTTCCTGCACCACTGCCCAATTCCGCCACGATCACCGGCGCGGGAACTTCCGAGACAATTTCAGCGGCGTGCCGGCCCAGAATGCGCTCCTCTGCACGGGTTACTCCGTACTCTGGAAGCACGGAAATCACCTCAAACAGCGCCGAGCCCACCGAGTCATACAGGTACTTGGAAGGCAGCTCCTTCTGCGGCGATTTGGTTAGGCCAGTACACACTTCCCGGGCGAATTCGCCTTGCGCAGTGCTCTTGATCAGTTCGATGGCCATGGGTCAGTCCGCCGTTTCGCTTTCGTTCGAAACGCAGCGGAACCCTGCATACGCGTATTGATAGCGCGGCTGGAACCAGTTTCGAAACGAACGCCTCAACATCAAAGCCGCTGTTCGAGCTGAACCGCCTTTCATTACGTAATGCTTGCCGTCGAAAAAGTCAGCGGAGTATCCCGGGTAAAAGGGAAAGGGTTCAAAGCCTGCGAACGGCCCGAACAAGGACTTGGTCCACTCCCAACCATTGCCGAGTTGGCCTTGGACGCCAAAAGCGCTTTTGTTCAACGGAAAAGAACTGACCGGTGCGGGATCCCACCGTGAAAAATCAAAATTTCCGAGGCCGGGGCCCGGCACATCATCTCCCCAAGGGTATGTGCGTTCGCTGCCCTGAGGTGCACCGTAGGCAGCACGGTGCCATTGGGCCTCGGTCGGCAACGACTTGCGGGTCCACTTTGCATATGCATTTGCTTCGGCCCAACTCACATAAACCGGCCAATTCAGCGGAAGGGGCAACTCCTCGAACATGCCGCGGTAGTGCCAATCGTCATTCGCGCGAACCCAAAACGCGGGATGCTGAATGTTTCGTTTCTGCTTCCAATACCAATTCTCCTCCGACCAAAACTGGGAATCCAAGTAGCCGCCAGATCGAAGGAATTCGAGAAATTCACCGTTGGTCACCATGTACTTGTCGATGCGGAAGGCGGGGACTTCCGTTTCAAACGCTTCAAATTCGTTGTCCCAGCCGAACTGCGGATTGTCTCGTCGTTGCAACCCCAGTGTGGCGCCACCTGCGGGAATTTGGAGCATCTCCGCTGCGAATGCTCCTGCACTCAAGGATGCCTGAGGTTGCCAGTGCTTCCGCTCGAACGGCAATTGATGAAACAGGTAGGCCAGCGTCTCGGCGTGCATCAATCGATGCTCAACGGCCACGTTGAACATCGTCTCTACGGAATATTCAGCCGAAGCGTCACAATCTACCGCTTGCATCGCCGCATTCAGTAAATGGCGTGCCTGTTTCTTGTAGTCGTCGACTTGCGAAAGACGCGGCCAATCTTCCGGCCGGTCCGTCGGCAATCCACCGCTGACGGGATCGATACCAAAAGCAAACAGCTTGTCCAATTCGGGCGCGAAAGGCTTGAGGACCGGTAGTTGCGAGCGAAACAGGTTCAGATCGAAGGCTTCCAGGTGACCAATATAAAAAACGATGCGATGTCGTTCCGGTATCGGACGCTCGTAAAGCGAGTCCACACGCACAAGCTCGAACAGTCTATCCGTGCAGTTTCTCGCCTCGGCCAAACGGTCGATCAGAACGTGAAGGCTAATCGTGTTGTTTGGAGCGGCAAGCATGGAAAACCCCCGTTACTTACGAGATCGCAAACCGTCGCAACGTGAGATGCACGAGAAGTTTGTCGGTTGCAAGCACGTAGGCGAATTACCGGTAATGCTGTACTCCGCAAAAGCCGAGGACCGGATTCCACCGCGGAATGGTCTCTCCCGTATCAACAACCCCTATGATCAGATCGAGGCTAAGTCAGTCGAAGTGAGACCCATTGAGCTCGAAGAATTAGAACTAGGGGGACGAGCGAACCAAGTCTTCCAAGCTGAGCGATTTAGGTTTCCCGGGGAATATGGAACATTCTAGTCGACATAGCGGGGAGGGGGTACTTAACCCCCAGCCCTCCCGGAACCCTCGTTTTACATGGGAAATCGCCGCCATTGTCCTTTACTACCGCGAGCTTTCAAACTGCATTGACGAAGCGCCGCGAAAGCGAAGTCCTGAGAAGCCCAAAAAGTGGCGAAAAACAGTAGCCCACAGTAGCCCCGATGGCCCTAGTGTGCTTGCGTGACGCTAGTTTCATCCAAGCGCTCTGCACGCCCACTGTCGAGACTACAGTGACCACAATCGCGAGCCTTGTTTTTCTTTTGCTTTTGCTATACTAGACTAGTCTGACTGGTCTGGATATATCATGCAAAAACGAGCAACCACAAGAAATCGCGGAAAGAGCCAAAAAACGGCGTGTAAGGGTCAATGGCAGCTCCAAGTTGCCAAGGCGCGCTTTAGTGAACTTTTTCGTCGCGCCCGCTCCGAGGGGCCGCAACTTATCACGCGGCAGGGCAAGGAATGCGTTGTGATGATCTCCGACGAGCAATACGAACGGCTTGTGGGCAAGGCCCATCAACCGAAAAACCTGTTGCAATTCTTCCGGGAATCACCACTTGTCGGAGTCGACCTAGACTTAGAGCGGGACAAGGATGAGGGGCGTGACATCGAGTTATGACTGGTTTCTTACTCGACACAAATTGCATCTCCGAGGTTGTCCGCCTTGAGCCCGATCCACGCGTGACCGCGTGGATCGAAGCGGCTGAGGAGAGCTTGCTTTACTTAAGCGTCCTCACATTCGGTGAGATTCGGAAGGGCCTGGCAGCGCTTCCGCAAGGCAAACGGCGAAGCCGCTTGGAGACATGGCTGGAAGTTGAACTGCAAGCGCGCTTCTCAGGAAGGATTCTGCCGATTGACACAGCCGTCGCCGATCGTTGGGGTTTGATCGCCGCCGTCGCAAAGATTAAGGGCAAGCCCTTGTCCGCCATAGATGGCTTGCTTACGGCGACGGCGATCCACCACAACTTAACAATTGTTTCTCGAAACGTCGGCGACTTTACGAACACAGAAGTGCCGGTGGTGAATCCATGGGAGCCATGACGATCCGCCAGATATAATATTAGCCCAAACAGTAGCCCGCACTTTTTGAGTGATGCATCTTTATGAAGATAGGGGGAATAAAGAATTCTGGCGGAGAGGGGGGACTCACCATGAAAACAAGAAAGGAAAGACAGCAAAGAAAACCGAGAAACCCGCAAACCCAACGCAATCACATGTCCGTTCCAGGGCGGCTCGTGCACATAGCGCTGAAGGCTCTTCGCCCTCGCCGGACGCCCAACAAAGGGGCAGTTCGTAAAGGTGTACGAGCCGCAGGGACCGAAGATGACTTGGGAGCAGCGAGCCGAGGCGGGAGTTGATGCGAAACACTTCCAGACAGCTCTGGCAGCGAAGGGTGGGGCCTGAAAAACCGTGCCGCACAAACATGTTTTCCATAGCGGCGAACACTCCCGTTAGCCTCGGGATCGGCAAGGAATCCGTCACGTCGAAGCCGTCGAAGACGTTTCCGTACGTTCCAGCAGCCAGTGAAAGCCGGAAGGCCGGGGCGTGAACTCGTTTCACGCTCGACACCGAGGACGTCTAAGCCGCAAAGGCCGGGCCAGCGAGGTACTCGTTTCATTTGAAATGTCCAGGTGACGACGAACAAGGAGCTAGTATGGTCCCCAGAACGTCAGTCGAAATCCCACGCCGTCAGTTTCTCGCCGTGGGAAGTCTGACGGTTGCCGCAGCTTGTCTTGCTCCAAGAGGCCTTTTAGCCCAGGAAGACGACCTTCCTGAGCACGCGTTCAAGGTTGCCGCCACGGCCAAGCTCACGGTTCAATCGCTTCGCCGCAATATCAGCGTTCTTTTGGGTCCGGGTGGAAATATAGCCGTTCTTACCGGTCCCGACGGAAAGCTGCTCGTGGATGCGGAAATCGACACCGCTCGTCCGAGCGTTTCCGCAGCTCTGGCCAGTATCAATGCCGATCCCATCAAGCAATTGATCAACACGCACTGGCACTTCGATCACACAGGCGGCAACGAGTGGTTGCACCAAGCCGGAGCCACCATCCTGGCACATGAGAACACGCGCAAGCATCTTTCCAAAGACACACGCGTCGAAGGCTGGAAGCACACTTTCCCAGCCGCGCCGGCCGGTGCGCTTCCTTCAACGGTCTTCAAAGAGGACCACACTCTTCACGTCAACGGCGCCACTCTGTCTCTTAAGCACTACTCGCCTGCTCACACGGATTCCGACATCTCCGTGCACTTCGTGGAAGCGGACGTGTTTCACACGGGCGACACTTTTTGGAATCGCAATTACCCCTTCATCGATTACTCGACGGGCGGTAGCATCGACGGCACCATTCGCGCAGCCGAGGCAAACCTCGCAAAAGTAACCGACAAAATGATCGTCATTCCCGGACACGGCGACGTCGGTGCGAAAGCCGACCTGAAACTCTTCCGTGACGTCATGGTCGACCTCCGCGAAAAAGTAGCCGCTCTCAAAAAACAGGGCCGATCTTTGGCGGAAGTCATCGCCGCCAAGCCCGGCACTCGCACCGACGACGAATGGGGTAACGGCTTCATGACCCCGGCTCTATTTCTCGAGTGGGTTTATCAGGGCGTTTAGCATCTTCTTAGCCAGCCGAATTCCGACGCCGCGAAAGGGGCAATCAGACTTCACATCTCTGCGGGGAATACCACCGGCGCTGGGTTGCAGCGTCGTCACGCCGCATGACTCCGCGCGAGTCGCACAGGCGGAAAGGACCAGCTCTACATGGAATTAGCCTCCGTTAACACGGGACGTCCTCGAGAAGCGATGTGGCATGGGAGAAGTGTGACTACTGGGATTAGCGCAGTTGCGGGCCGCTGAATTGTGGTAGGGGAAGCCCGAGCGCAGTTGTGTCGAGCCGCTTCGTTTGCTAGTTTGGCGTAGATGCCGCCGCCTGTGCCCGAACAACTCAGCAGGACCATTGAGGCTCTTTACCGATCGGAATCGGGCCGGATTCTAGCGACGCTCGTGCGCCTCCTCGGAGGTCTGGATCTCGCCGAAGAGGCCATGCATGAGGCGTTCGCCGCCGCTCTGGAGTCCTGGCCTCAGACTGGTATTCCGGACAGCCCGCGCCCCTGGCTGATTTCCACGGCGCGCTTCAAGGCCATAGATGGGATGCGCCGGCGCGCGCGCCTCGACGGAACCCAGAAAGATTTTGCTCTCTATACAGAAGCGCGCATAAATGAAGCTTCCCTGCATAACGAAGAGATCGATGACGAGGAGATCGAAGATGATCGCCTCCGTCTGATCTTCACCTGTTGCCACCCCGCTCTGCCTCCGGAAGGACAGGTGGCGCTCACGCTACGCGAAATCTGCGGCCTGACCACAGAAGAGATTGCCCGCGCATTTCTGGTTTCGCCGGCAACGCTGGCGCAACGCATCGTGCGGGCGAAGGCGATCATCCGGGATAAGGCCATTCCTTACCAAGTGCCAGCCCCGCAGGAATTGCCGGCCCGGTTGGGAGCCGTCCTTCTAGTTGTGTACCTGATCTTCAACAAGGGATTCTCGGCTGAAACGACAGGCGCCGAACTCAGCCGTGAGGCGATCCGTCTGGGCAGACTTCTGCTCGGCCTGCTCCCGGAACCCGAGGTGATGGGCCTGTTGGGGCTCATGTTGCTGCACGAGTCGCGCCGCGCCGCCAGAACATCGAGCGACGGAGATTTGATCCTGCTGGAGCAGCAGGATCGTTCGTTGTGGAACCGGGACCAGATCGCCGAAGGCATCTCGCTGACCGAAAGCGCGCTTCGATCGCGCCGCTTCGGTGCGTACACTCTGCAAGGGGCCATAGCGGCCGTTCACGCCGAAAGCCCCTCCGTGGCCTCCACGGACTGGCGCCAGATTACGCTGCTCTATGACCAGTTGCTTCGGGTTCAGCCATCCCCGGTTGTCGAACTGAACCGCGCGGTGGCCGTTGCCATGTGCGAAGGTCTGGAGCAGGGTCTTGCTCTTATCGATGACTTGCTCGCGCGCGAGCACCTCTCCCAGTATCACCTCGCGCACTCGGCCCGCGCGGATATGTGCCGCCGATTAGGGCGAATCCCGGAGGCCCGTGCTTCGTATGAGCAGGCTCTTACCCTGGCGCCCCAGGCATCGGACCGCCGTTTTCTCGCCAGGCGGCTTGCAGAATTAAAATAAAAATAATTCGCCCGCCGCTGTCGATTTTTTCCCTTCGCGACGACTATAGAATGAAGATGCAGTGCGCAACGCTGTGCTACTGGCCCGAAGACCGTTAAAGGAGAAGTTATGGCGCAATACTTGGTTGCGATTTACCTGCCCAACGACTTTGACCCGTCTAGCGCGGACAAATCGATGGAGCACGATATCGACGTGCTCAACGAGGAGATGGCGGCGAAGGGTGTCAGGCTCTTCGCCGGCGGGCTGCGCCCGGCGAGGGACGCGAAGGCGCTGCGAGTGCAGCGCGATGGCAAGGTGCTTGTCACCGACGGGCCATACCTGGAGACGAAGGAGCACGTGGGCGGTTTTTGGATACTGGAAGTCGCTGACATGGACGAGGCATTGGCGTGGGCACGCAAGGCCGTCGTCGCTTGCCGGGCGCCGGTTGAGGTGCGCTCCTTTTTTCGTAGTGACCCTACTGGGCTGCTGGCCCGAAGGCCGCTAAAGGAAGGAATGACGCAATATTTGGCTACGATTTTCCTGCCGGACAACTTTGACCCGTCCGCCCAGGACAAAGAGATGGAAAGCGAAATCGACGCGCTCACCAAGGAGATGGAGGCTTCTGGTGTCAAGGAGGTTTTCGCTGGCGGCCTGAGCCCGGCGAGCGACGCGAAGTCGCTGCGAGCGCAGCCCGATGGCAAGTTGCTTATCACCGACGGGCCATACCTGGAGACCAAGGAGCACATAGGCGGTCTTTCGATAGGGGAAGCCGCTGACATGGACGAGGCCATGAAGTGGGCACGTAGGGGCGCCGTGGTCTGCCGGGCGTCGGGCGAGGTGCGCCCGTTTTTTCGGTCGAACACCCCATCGGAATAGTTTCGCGCCTGCCGCAGGCGAGCAAAAACCGATATTCACGGAGACCGTATGAGAAAGATCAGGATCATGGAACATACCTCGCTGGACGGCGTGATCCAGCAATCCGCCGATGAAAACGATTTCCCCTACGGCGCCTGGACCACGCCCTATCGGACCCCCGCTGGCAGAGATGCAATCCTCGCCGCGTATGGCGAGAGCTACGATCTGTTGCTTGGTCGTCGCACCTATGATATGTGGTCCGGCTTCTGGCCAAAGGCACCGAGCAGTCCGATGGCGGACCGCCTCAATGCGGCAACAAAATATGTCGTTACCCACCGTCCGGAAAGTCTTGCATGGGGCCCGTTCGAGGGCCTTGGGCCGGACATCGTCGAGGGCATTCGCCGCATCAAGGCGCAGGACGGCTCGGACCTTATCCTCTCGGGTAGCTCCACGCTGACATCTCCGCTGCTCGAGCATGGGCTTGCGGATGAAGTCCTGCTAGTCGTCTTTCCGGTCCTGTTGGGCACGGGGAAGCGCATCTTTGCGGAGGGAACCCCGCCACGCTCATTCGAGTTCGTCAGCACGAAAGCGCTGGCATCGGGCGTCATCATCAACACCTACCGGCCCGACGGACCTTTGCGGACCGGCACCATGGGCGCATAGGCGTAGCGACCTCAGAGGGAGGACTCAAATGAGAAAGCTAATCTTCGCGATCAACACGACCCTGGATGGCTGCGTCGACCACACCAAACAATTTGTCGATGAAGAAAAACTTGAATATTTTACTGACCTCACGCGAGAGGTTGACCTGCAGATCTTTGGGCGTAAAACCTATCAATTGATGGTTCCCTATTGGCCTGATGTCCTCAAAAACCAGTCTGAGACAAAAGCAGATATCGAATTTGCTCGGGCATTTGATTCCACCAACAAAATTGTTTTTTCGCGGTCACTAGCCACCGCTGAAGATAGAAATACCAGGATTGTTCGTACCAACCTTCGCGAGGAAATACTTAAGTTGAAGCAAGAACAAGGCAAAAATATTTTGGTCGGTGGTGTAGATATTCCTTCACAACTTATGGAGCTTGGCCTGGTGGATGAATATCGTTTTGTCGTTGGGCCAACCCTTGCAGGAGCAGGGAGACGGCTGTTGGAGGGTGTTAGCCTGCCGGAGAAATTGCAATTAAAACTTGTTGAGTCAAAGTTTTTCAAATCAGGATGCGTTGCGCTTCATTACTCGAAACAGTGACAGAAAAATCTGCGACACCTGTGCTGCTGGCCGCCATCAGGGGGAGACGAACCATGAAATACATTTGTTTGGGCTACTACGACAAAAGCAAACACGACGCCATGACCGAGGCCGAGAAACAAGCGATGTTCGACGCCTGCTTCACCTACGACGACCATCTCCGCGCCAACGGCCACTGGGTCGGTGGAGAACCGATTCAACCTGCCGAAACCGCCTTAACCCTCTATTGGAAGAACGGCAAAGTCGCCACGACGGACGGTCCTTACGCCGAAACCAAGGAACAACTCGGCGGCATTCTCATCCTCGAAGCCCGCGACATGAATCATGCTCACCAGCTCGTATCCCAGCATCCCGCCCTCAATTACGGCACCATCTTCGAGATTCGTCCCGCCGGCGACCTCAACGAAATGCTGGAGGCCAGCAAGCAGCGCCGGCAGAAGACTACGCGCTGAAGCAATTGCCGCCGCGCTGGTGAGGCCACGAAATTGATTTGTATTCTGTCAGGCGAGCGTGTCGGCTCGGTCGACTCGGTCGAAGTGTGAATGGATAAGCACGAAATCGAAAAATTACGGAGGAAGGCAATGACCCGAAATCAAATACGCATCACTTTGCTGAGCGGATTCGCACTCGTCGCCGTCGCATCCCGGCCCGTCGCAGCACAAGATGCAAAACAGCCGTATCCCAACATGGCCCCAATCGAACAATATCTGATGGATCGCGACGCCGAAATCGCCCTCGCCCGCAGCGCCGCTCCAGACGCCATCTCCCACGACGCCTCAGTGATCGTCCTGACCCGCCACGGCTACGAAACCGCGGTGGAAGGCAAGAACGGCTGGGTATGCTGGGTGGGACGCGGATGGATGGGCATGTTCGATCATCCCGAGTTTTGGAATCCAAAAGTCCGCGCCGCGGAATGCATCAATCCACCAGCCGTCCACTCCGTCCTGCCCTATGCCTACAAACGCACCGAATTGCTGCTCGCCGGCCATTCCAAACAAGAAGCCATCGCCGCAATCAAAGTCGCAATAGACAAAAAAGAATTGCCCGCCCTGGAGCAGGGGACGGTCTCTTACATGATGTCGAAGGATTCGTATCTCAGCGATTACGGCGGGCACAACGCCCCGCACATGATGTTCTACGAAACAGCGAAAGACGGTGCAGCCTGGGGCGCAAATCTCACAAACTCCCCAGTTCTCGCCGTAAATTACTGGTACATCTCCGCCGAAGCCTACCCACAACTCAAATCCTTCCCACCACTATCAGTCTTCCTGGTAGGAGTAACCAAATGGTCCGATGGAACGCCGGCACCGAGCATGTAAAGACCTAGCTTAGCTAGCGGCTGATCGACTCCGTGCATCTCACGTTGGCGCCGGTTCTCCTCGGTCAGGGCGAGCCACTGTTGCACGGTCTGGACCTGCATGCGCTCGGATTTTGCGTAACCAATCGCAAGGAATACGCGACTGGGCCCAAAAGGATTTGCCTACGCCTACCGGTCCGCAAAGAATGACTTACTTCTTCTCCGCGCATCGTTTGCCCCGAAAGCAATTCGAGATTCCCTTCATTCGTTAACTTTTGCGCTTTTCCCAGGTCTGCGAATGGCACACTATTCAGCCCCCGATTATCCCCGAATGGAAACGCGCACAATCCTAGAGCTGCAACGGGAAGCATCAACGCAAGAACTGTCCTGCTATTGAGCCGGTTCCGTCGCGACGATTCCGCCATGGTTTATGTTCCCTTGCACTTTTCTGGCCCGCGTTGCCCGTATAGCTGATACGCCAGATCGAGTTCGACCCATCATCTGTCACCAACAATGATCCATCCGACGCAACGGTGATGCCCACTGGCCTTCCCCACACGTGCCCATTGTCGACCACGAATCCTGTCACAAAATCTTCATACTCACCGCTCGCCCGCCCGGTTTTGTTCATCGGCACCCGAATCACTTCGTATCCGGAACGCACCGATCGATTCCACGATCCGTGCTCAGAAGCAAAAATATCCCCCTGGTATTCTGCGGGGAATTGCTTCCCCTCATAAAAGGTCAGTTCCAGCGAAGCGTTGTGCGGTTGCAGCAATACATCCGGCACAAGTACCTTATCTTTCAACTCGGGATGTTTGCCCTCATGACGCGGATCTTGATGCTCGCCGATGTACCACCACGGCCAGCCATAAAAGCCGCCTTCCTGCACATGCGTGATGTAGTCGGGCACAAGATTGTCTCCCAGCCCGTCCCGTTCGTTCACCGACGCCCAAACGAAGAGCCTGGAGGGAATTGCTTGAACATTTTCTGCACGCCGTTGTCTAGATTCTTGATGTTCTTGTTGGAGTTGTTGGAGTTGTTGGAGAGCTTGTCGCTCGAGGTGCCTCTCCATAGGAGCTGCTTCGTTTTCGTGTCAAACAGATCGACGACCAAAGTGCCGACCTTATAAGTTTCCGTTGTGGTTGTTGCATCTCCGAATCCGCCAAAACCCCCGCTTCCGAATCGCCTCCAGCCCCAGCCTCCTCCAAACCCGCCATAAAACGTATTCAAGGTTTGCTGATCCTGCGTCATCTCGAGGGCTATGGTGGAAACATCGCCGCCCGAAGTCACCTGGGTCCAGCCCTTTGCTGCCAAGGCGGCATTGACTGCGCTTTTGATTCGATCGACATCCAGGAGATCTTTGGTCTTCACCTGTTCCCACGAGTAGGTCTTGTATTGCCCGAAGTTGGCGTTGCGATCGTAATCGGTTTTCACCTGTTGTGCCGACGCCGTGCTTGAGAACAAAATCATTATTCCCATCAAAACGAATACAACTCTTGGCAATCTCATTTCTTCTCCTTTTTGGATTCTCGAAAACGGGCCCCCTCCCCCCAAGGATGTCTCGTTCCAGTGAAACGCTAGCTTCCTTGTTGTGCCCGATGGTGGGCTGGCACGTGGACTGCTTCCGCAGTGGCTTGTCCGACCCTCTTTTCGTACCGCGACTTAGGCACCTCGATGACACTTTGGTTGGCTACGTCAAACAACTTCGAAAGGAAGTAATGATCCCCGTACGAGTGGGTCATGTCGCTTCGCGACACCCACGAAGCATGAAAATACGTGCGAGATGGGCTTAAGATCAACCCAGCTTGCGTGGGACGAAGGCCGATCGTCCTTGGAGCATGAAAGCCCGTTAACGAGTCGCAACGCGAGAGTGTTGAGCTTGTTGGCGATTTTGAGTCAACCGAGGAAGCGTTCTGTTGTCCAGATTTCAGCGCGGCCGCGGGCAACTGGACCTCGGCATGGAAGACTTGTACAGCGTGATCGTGTAATTCCGCTCCAGGGTTGGTTCAAACACCGTTGCCAAAGAGCACAACGGTTCCTTAGACCGTCGTTTTGAGAAATCCGCGCGCTGGGCAACCAATGTGCAACTGCCTGAATTTCTGCAGACGCGCACTCATGCGGACGACACCTTGTAAGTCCAGAGAATTCAGGCGACTAAAAGGGTTTTTCGACCAGCACAGCATAAAAGTCGGCGTCCGAGTTTTCCACAGAAAACGGCTT
The DNA here is from genome assembly GCA_963776365.1 of Candidatus Acidiferrales bacterium. GTDB lineage: Bacteria > Acidobacteriota > Terriglobia > Acidiferrales > UBA7541 > Acidiferrum. The sequence continues at coordinate 93,065 of CAVZMQ010000023.1, forward strand.
AGCAAATTCCCCGATTCCACTGCCTGGTGTTCGGAATCAATAACTTATGTTCGCCGCCGAGGCAGTTCCAAGCCTTCTATTTCTTCCTTCCACTTTTCTTTATTTACAATAACTTGGGGCATCTGCTTTCGCTCGATGGCTAACCCCAACAGCTAGAATAGGATGGAGATTTGACACAGTTCTGACACAGCCGAGAGCATGTGCTTTCGTGGACTCTTTGCTGATCGCGAGAACGCTACGGCGCGCCCGGTTTTGCCCGCCTTTCATGATTTGCCGGAACCAACAGAGGGACTGCCCTTCTCTTTCTCTTGGAACATCTTTTGTATCGAGGCCATCGGCAAAAACAGGCGATTCGGTCTAGTCGGAAAGGGAATGAAGCCATAGCGTTTGTAAAACTCCACAGCTCCCTCGTCTTTCGCATCAACGATAGCTGCCCAGGACGCAACGTGCGCACTGTTCTGAAACGCTTTTTTCAGGGCATCAACAAGCAGGATTTCTCCTATTCCCTGTCCTCGAAACTCAACGCTTCTTGCCAATCGTCCCAATAAGGTTGCGGGAACCTCCTGCATCCGTGTCAGTTTCCTGGCGATCTCTCCCAGTATTTCGTCAAGTTTGACCGCATACGATGAGAGCGTGTAGTAGCCCGCAATCCTTTTTCCGTCAGGAGTCAGCACGAACACTGCAGCTAGATTCTTGCCAACTGCCTGTCCGGCCTGGTTCTTTAGATATTGCTCCAGGGATTCGCTGCCGCAAGAAAAAGCCGTCCGGTCGTGTTTCTTGCCGAGCGGCTCGATTTTGAAATTGTCGGGCAAAGATTAAAGACCCATTCGTTTGTGTCGAGCGACAGCCGCCTTCAATGCTTCGTTGGGTTCCGGCGGATTCAGCAGGGCTTCGATAAACACTTGCCGATCTTCATTCCGGAGCTCTAACACCTCGAACTCTCGGATTGCCTCTGTTGCGACAGGTTGCACCGCGTTGAGAATAAAATCCGTCACGGAAGTCCCGCGCAGATTGGCAGCCCGCTCGATATCTCGCTTCTGCATGCGTGTCATTCGGATTTCAACACGCTCTCCTCTAAGCGCCGTAGCCATATCTGCCTCCTTCCAACCTCTTGTTGAGTGTACGGCATTTTGCCGGTCAGGTCAATGAGAGTTCCGGGGATCTTCCGTACACGCAATAACGGCCTGCAAATAAGTGTATTACGTAGTTTCTCGCAAGCGGCTTGCCTCTTCGTTGGACCGCAGCTTGGGCGCGAAACCTCCCTCATCCCCGACCGATGTGGAGTACCCAGCCTTATGCAAAAGTGCTTTTAGCGCTTGAAACGTCTCTATGCTGGCTCGCACTGCTTCGGCGAACGAAGGCGCACCCACCGGAGCCAGCATAAATTCCTGAAAGTCGACGTTATTGTCCGCGTGCTTTCCGCTGTTCAAAACGTTCATCTGAGGAAGTGGCAAGATGTACTGTTCCCGTTTCTCCAGACGCTGATAGAGGGGCAGACCTCGTTTCGTCACTCTTGCTCTCGCGAAGGCCAGCGAGACGCCCAATATCGCGTTGGCGCCAAGTTTGGCCTTGTTGGGTGTGTTGGGTGTGCCATCGTGATCACTCAAGACCTTGATCGTGATACCGTGGCTGGCGGACCAACGCTGCGCCAGGGGACGGCTGCCTGAAACGGCGTCGGGTGACTTCCTGCGTTGTGACAATCGCGCTGGCGTAGTTTGGGAGATTGGTGACCAGCGCGGCGTGCATGAATTCATCGGAATAATCCGCAGTCGCGTCCTTCACCACAGTGCCGTCGTAACCGCTGACGGTGTCGCAGGTGCGCTGAAGCCTCGTCGCACGCGAGCGAAACAGCCACGGTTGGCGCGTATCCGCATGGAGTCACGCCGGGCAGTGGCTCATTGCTCGACGAGCTGTTGCCCGCCGTCGATGTCGTAAGTGCCGCCTGTAAGGGCGGTATTGGTCATAATGTGCACGGCGAGCGCGGCTATGTCGGCCGGGCCAACGACGCGCCCGATCGGCAGCGTAGTGCGGAGTTGCTCGCGGCGGGCATCAAGCTGATTGCCGAGCAGAGTTGCCGACAATGGTGTGTCGACAAACCCCGCAGCAATGAGGTTGACGCGGACCGGCGCGATCTCGACTGCCAGGTTCTTCGTTAACGCTGGCATTGCGGCCGTCAGAGCGCCGATCAGCGCCATTCCTGGCGCGGTATGGCGGCCACCGGTGCCGCCCATGAAGAGCAGCGTTCCTCCCGCGCGAACCTTTTTCCTCGCCATGCGAGCCACCTGCATCGGCAGGAAAAGATGGGCCTCCACGTCTCGGCGCGCCTTGTCAAAGTCGAACTCGGCCAACGTCGCATAGTAAGGACCGGGACCGGTAAGAAGAACGTGATCAATCCGAGCCGGCAGCTCGTTGAAGAAGCGCTCCAGTTGAGCGAAGTCGGTAGCGTCAAAGGCCGCGCTGTGCTGTGCGCCAAGCTCGCTCGCTGCGCGCTGAAGGACCTCAGGATTGCGGGCGGCGAGGACGAGCTTCGCTCCCCCATCACGGGCCAGTCGAGCGGTTTCGAGACCGATGCCGGCGCTACCGCCGATCACAACGACGGTTTGGCCGAGAAGTGGCGGTTCGCGTTGCAGGAGAGAGGGCCCGGTGGCGGTGCTCATAATTCCTCCGCTTCGGCTTTCAAAGTGCGTCCGCGTGTCCAACCCTAGACTCGGCCGGGATCGACTCGACCACTCGTCTCCCGAGCGATCATTCGAAGTCGCTACTTCGGCAGCTTCGCCCCGCTTGCCTCCGCCACCAGGTACGCGGCATACCAGTCTGGCCAGTTCGCGTCGCGCTGCCCGGTGCGCTTCTCGTGTTCGCCGTGTGCGGCCTCTGCGCGCCGAAACGCGCGCGCCAGATCATTGGCAGATGCGAAGGTCGTCGTTGTGCCGTCGATTCTGCCGGGAAGTCGCGTCGTGATTTCCTGAAGCAGCCAGCCGTTGCCGTCCGGGTCACGGAATGAGGCGAACGACCGATAGCTACCATGCGCGGGATCTGGGCCCTTAACCCGAATCCGCCCGAATAGGTAGGGCTCGTCAGGGCCAGCGTGAACATCGCCGGCGCCGTGGAACACCTCGCTGACCTTAACGCCGCGACCGAGCAGATTCTCGCGGGCAGCCTCGATGTCGGCCACGATCAAATAAAGACCTTGGGCAGAGCCGGGAGCCGCCGCCGTGAGGTTCTTGCCGAAGATGACCGAGCACGCAGAGCCGGGTGGGGTGAATTGAATCACGCGAAAGTCGTTATTGTTGTCGTGGTCGGCGTCGAGCCGCCACCCAAGCCTTGAGTAGAACTCCTTTGCACGGTCGACATCCGAAACAGGGATGACCACGACTTCGAGCTTCATATCGAGATCTACAACGCTCGTGCTTTTCGTCCCTTCGTCTTTGCTTACGTCTTTCGTGCTCATCGCTGACTCCTATCTCTTGGGAATGGCGACCGTCCTCATAGCGCTGAAATACGAGCTGCCGACGGAAGCGCCCCGACCCTCAACATCATTCTCAAGCGCCGCTTCCCGCCTACTTCTTAGCCGGTCGCGGCATCGGCGTCACCCCTACCTGCTCCTCCGCCGTATACGGCGCTCCATAATACGGGAAATCCTTGCGAATGCGCCCGCGGTCGGGAGCAAGTCCATCGACAAGTGGCGTGTTGGCCGCCAGCGTCAACATCACATCCAGCGCATCGTCACCCAGCGCGCGTCCATTGAAGCTGGCCACCTCAAATGCCGCTGGCGTTCCAAGCTCGTAGGGCAATGTATCCGGGCAAAGCCGCTCAGCAATCTGCTTCCCGTACTCACCCGGATTCGGCGTCGAGCCAGCATAGGTCGTCATCTTCTCCGCAAAATCCGCAATCGACTTCGCGAAGCGCTCTAGATCTTCAGACGGAACCGACGCATTGAACTGTTCTTTCAACTCTTGATCGCGCGGGTCGTTCAGGAAGAGATGCGTAACCATGGGCAGGCCCCAACGCGAAACTTGTACCTCCGGCGCATGGCCAGAGAGGGAGATCGTCGCCCATGCGTTGATTTCTCCCTTCCCAATCAGTTCACTCGGAACCTCCAGGACAATCGCCACAACATTCCGTCTCGCAAAGGGATTTTGCTGTTGCAGAAGTGCGTCTCCGTCGTAGCGCTGGTCCTTATAGAAAGCGGTCATAAATGCGCGGAATCCAGCATTTGCCGCAAATAAGTCTGGAGCAATCCCAACATACGCACGAAGATCGGAATCAGTCACGACCGAACCGGTTTCACCCCCAACCAGACTCTCTCCGGCGTCCCCACGAAGAGCGTCGTCACCTGTTGCCTTCCGCACCACAAACGGCTGAATGTGAGTATGCTCACTGCCATCTCCGTGTCGCGGTTCACCGAACCTGAACTTGAACGTAACCTCTTCCCTCGCATCTCCGTTCAGGTCGAACCGGAACGCGTAGAGCCCTTCTGGATGCAGCGTATCCGGAGCCGATAATCCCACATCTGGATTCACGGTCATCGCCATCGCCGTCCTGCCCGATGGCCCGTCAAAGAGATAGAAGTCGCAGAGGTTGAGGCTCGGATCTTCCCTCGCCAGTTTGGTGTCGAAATGATGTGACATAGGTCTCCTCGCTGCCAACGCGTTATTGATGCGTATCCGTGTCATCGTCGTCCGCCTCCCCGAAACTAGGGAGGTACCGCCCAAAGTTCAACTCGAAATCGCTCCGAATACCGTAACCGATACCACGGAGCTTGGCACGGCGGGCCTGCGCACTGGGCCAGGCCAGCATTGGGAAGATCATGTCGTTGCTCGACTGAAGCTCGGCAGCGGTCGGCATGCCGAACCGATTGATCTGCGTTTTCGCCGCGGATAGCGTTTCACGGTCGAACGAAGCCAGACGCCGGACGAGTGTATCGACAAACGAGTCCAGTTCGTTATCGTCCAGCGTGCGGTTCACCCAGCCATAGCGCTCGGCGATCTCCGCATCGAAATCGTCGGCACTTAGCACGAACTCAAGTGCCCGCGAGCGACCGACCAAGCGTGGGAGCCATTCCATCGCTCCGCCGCCTGGGACCAGCCCGACGCCGACCTCGGGGTTGCCGAATACGGCGCTCTGCCGGCTGGCGAAGCGCATGTCGCAGGCCAGCACGAACTCGTTGCCGATGCCGCGCGTGCGGCCGCGAATCTTGGCGATGCTTACGACTGGCATGGACGAGAGGCGCAAGACAATGTCGCGCCAAAGGCCCAGCACCTCTGGCCGTTCCGCTGCCTTGGCTACGTCGAGATGGGCGATGAAGAAATCGGGATTCGCCGACTGGAATACTACGACCTTCACGGACGGGTCCGCCTCAAGTTCGGTCAACAGCGTTCCCAATTCGACGATCGTTGAGGGAACAAAGATGTTGATCGGCGGGTTGTTGAACGTGATCGTCCACCGACCCGGATGTGTGCGGTCGATGTTGAACTGCGAGGGCTCAGGCGTGGCGCCCCGTTGTGTAGCAGTGGTCTGGGTCATCAGGTCCTCCATTTGGGCAGTCTTGGACTCCTCCGTCTCTGGACCTGGCGATTATTTTTTTGGGTCGGCTGGGACGACGAACTCCGTCGGTGGGTGTCGAAGAGCCTAACACAAAATGAACCCGCCGGACATTAAGCCTCGGTCAGTCGGCAATCCGCATACTGCCGACGGTCCTCAAGTGCGATGCAGAGCCCCGTCTCGACCAACCTTAACTCCACCAAAACCCCGTCTTTCCTTGCCCTTCCTGGCGCAAGAGTGCGCTTCCCCGGCCGCTCTTGCTGTCAAGGCTCTTCACTTCGCTTCGATGAACGCAAAACCCGCGGCCTTGACAGCGCGTGCGGCAAAGCGCCGGGGATCGCCACGAAGGGCATTTGCTTCTTTTTTTCAAGCGGAAATCACGCCTGAAAAAAGGAAGAAAGAAGGAACCAAATGCCAGAAAGACAACACGCCACTTGGGGAGAACTACTGCGGGAGGCGGTCGAAAAGCCGGAGCGATTGCTCGAAACTTACGCGGCCTTTCATAATTACTCGTTCGGAAACGCCTGGGAGTGATGATGAAGCTCGACTTCGAGCGCGCCGTGCTCAACCGTGTGCCGGAAATGGAAGCGCATCCCGAACGATATTTCTGCCAGGTGCTGTTCCTCTGCAACGAATACCAGCACTTTGCCACGGTAGCCTCGCGAATCGATTCGACGGTGACCTTGCCGCAACCGACTCCACGCGTGTGCTTCGGCGGCCTGGGTTCGCCAACACAAACTCGCTGAAGAATTCATCGTTCAAGCGCGCCAGGAAAGCAATCTGGTTCACTTCCTCCGAGATTTCGCAATCGACGACGACTCACCCGAAGCACAGCGGCGTTTGACCGACAACCTAGGGAGTGAGCGAAAGATGCTCGCCGGTCACAAGAGTCAATCCGAGCCAGACTGGGCCTACGCCAAACGTGCGCTCTCTCGCGGTGATGATCCTGATTGCGCGGGTCACCAAAGAGCGGGAAGCTAAAGAATATTCTTATAGAACAGAGGCGATACAGTCCACCTCGATGTCGAAGCCGCCATACCAAGCAGGAACATTGATAAAGATTCGAGCAGGAGGATTCTCCGGGAAGTAACCCCTGTAGACCCCGTTAACAGCAGGAAACATATCTACTGACGTCACGTAGACATTCAGTTTCAGGATGTTTTCCAAGGACGAACCCGCCGTTTCGACACAGAGCTTAAGCTGGTCTAAAACGATCTCGGTCTGGCGCTCAATAGACCCTCGGAAAATCTCTCCGGTTTTCGGATCGAACGGCGGAGCGCCTGAGACGTAAATAGTGTCGCCGTGTTTAGTCACCATCGAAGCGGGCGCCTTGTACTTTTCGAGGTAGGTCGCCAGTGGCTCGACACGAATGATTTCTCGTTTCATAGGTTTCCTCCGATTGCTAGGTGCGACTCCGAGCAACCACGCTACACCGCTCGCAGAGGCTCTTCAAGCCAACGGTTTGCGCGTCTGGTATGACGATTTTTCCCTCCGGTTCCCCAACCGCGCCTCCGCACACCTCAAAGTATGAGATGAAGTGACTTTGCGAATGCCTATAACCAGCTTTAGTTTGAAATGGTTAGGGAACTTTGGCGGAGAGGGGGGGATTCGAACCCCCGGTAGAGGTTTTGGCCCCTACAACGGTTTAGCAAATTGCCCGATTCCACAGCCTGTTGTTCGGAATCAATAAATTACATTCGGATGAGATGCCCCACTTTGGTGTAGAACCGGGCTGTTGGAACTATTTGTGCAACCATTGTGCAACCAGCGTTTCCTCAAATGTCCGCGATTTGAAATCGCAGTTGTTGAACCACGGACCTCCTGGTCCCGAACCGCAAGAGCCGTGCAGTGAAATAATCTAAAGCGTTGAATCGGCGTCGGATAATTGTGTACTTCCTCTCTTAATCGGGCTCTTCATTGGGCTCTTCATTGGGCTCTTCATTGGGCTCCAAATCTAACCTTTAGACGAGCATGTCAAATGAGCTGAATCTTTCGTTGATCCACTTGGCGACCGACAGCGGTGAATCCAGCAGTCAAGGCCCGTTCGGGTCTTCGCCGCGCTCTCCGGGCAGCATTCAATTTGCAAACGGACGCCTCTGTGAGAACCGACTAGGAGGGAATTGACCACCAGGACCGAAGAGCCGGCCCGGAGAGGAATTGAATCACCCGGACAACTGGGTGACGAATATTAGGAATCTACGATTATTTGGGGTGGGACCAATGGTAGACGAGACCGGCGGAGATCAGAAGATTGTTCTGACGGTCATTTTTGGCGTTGGCGAATTGTGTGCGAAACCACTCGACTTGGAAGGCGCGCACTTCAAAATGGGACTTGAGCGGGATATCGATGCCGCCACCGAGCCGAGACGCGAAGGCGTAGGTTCCGTCGGCGACACCAGCTTCGCCGCCACTGGCGTGCGCGGGTCCGATCAGAAATTGAGCAAAAGGCTGGGGGCGGTGAGCACCTTTCAGCCAGGGCTGCGGGATACGATAGCGAGCGCCGACGAGGAAAGAGGTGACGGTGAGGGAGTCCTGGCTGGACGCGACGGCCCGGAACTCCGCACCGAATTCAGTGGCGATCGACCAGGCGCCGTGAATATTCCACGAACCGGAGACACCGACGCCGTTAAGACTGAAGCAGCCGCAGTCGCCGGGAGCGGCGTTGGTCCGCATCCAGTGATAGGATACGCCGGCATCGCCAGAGTAGGCTTCTTCTTGAGCCATGGCTAAACTTGCGCTGCCGAGCAGCAGAGTCGTTAAAAGTAAAAACGATCGCATTGAAAAATCTCCTCAGAGACAACGCAAATTATTCCGATGGCGCTGAAACCGTCGCTGACAAGTTACTGACGATGGTCTGTTCGAACTTACCGCCGGTAGAAGACGTGACGTAAAAATACGAGACGGGCGGAACGGTAACGACGCCGGAGAAAATCTGGACGCCGTCCATGGTGACGGTGAGATTGCCTTGAACCAACGACAGAGTGTAGTCGTGGGAAACAGTACTGCCAACGACCGCCACAGGAGAAATGGTGGTATTAACGGCGTCCCAAGGCGTCTCCCATAACGTAGTTTCGCCTCTGCCGATAGCGAAGTACGGCACCGGGTACTCGCCGGCATTGTGGTAGTCGTCGATAGCCACTACGAACCCGGGAATTCCTTCGGCGGCTAGGCCTTGACCCGGAGCTCCTACACTGGCCGAAGTGGCGCCAAGGGATGGATCGCCAAACACTACGGCGAAACCATCGGCGGGGGGAGTGCTGGTGGAATCGTAGATTTGTACCGTGAAGCTCAGCTGAATATTTTCTGTGGATACGAGGCTGGGCCAGACGATCGCGCCGCGCTGATTATTCAAGTTGTCGGTCAATTGGAAAGCGCAGCCGGATCGCGCGACGGCAGTGCCTTGAGCGACCCAACTGGAACTGCAAAGATTGTCGATGCCGGCAAGAGGACCGACAAAAAGAGCGGCTTCATTGCTGGTGACGGAGGAAGTGGTGCCATTGCTGATGACGACATGGTAAACGGAGCCGGAATCGGTCAGCGCAGTGGGATCGATGGTGTAGCTGGCGGTGGTTGCGCCGGGGATTGCTGCGAATACAGAGCTACCGGGATCCGCGCGGTACCACTGATAAGTGAGAGGAAGATTGGAAGTGGCGGCAACGGTAAAGGTTGCGGGATCGCCGACGTTGACGAATTGGTTGGCGGGCTGGCCTGTGATTTGAAGAAGGATACCATTGCCAACGGCGAGAGAAGCCGGTTGAGAGACGGCTTGTCCATAAGGGTTCGTCACAATCACGTAATAGGCGTCTTGATCGTCGGTGGTGAGGGTGTCGGTGGTAGGAACGGAATAGGTGGCGGAGGTGGCGCCGGTAATGAGTGTGCCCTCGGTTTGGCCGGCAGGAATGCGATACCACTGATAGGCGAGCGCCGGAGAACCGGAAGCGACGACGCTGAAGGAGGTGATGCCACCAGGGGCGACAGATTCACCAACCGGTTGTATGAGAATCGTCGGCGGAACATTGTTGACGGTAACTGTGAGAGAAGCGCTGGTGGAGGTCATCGTCGAACAAGAATCGGTGACGGTGGCGTAGTACTGCGAGCCATCGTAAGAAGAGTCCACCGCGGGCGTGGTGTAGATACTGGAAGTGGCGCCAGGAATGACGGTCCCAGTCGTTCCGCCGGAGGGGATTTGAAACCATTGATAGGCGAACGGACTTAGACCGGAGGCGGAGACGAAGAAAGTCGCTGTTTGTGTGGCAGAGACAGAAAGGCTAGTGGGGTTCGAAGTAATCGAAGAGCCGACAACCACGGAAGCGACGGTGGAGGTGACGCTACCCAAAGCGTTGGTGACGGTGACTGAATAATTTCCGTTATTTGCTGACGTGGCGCTGGAGACAGAGTAGCTTGAGGCCGTAGCGCCGGGGATAGCGGCACCGTTGAAATTCCACTGATAACTGGTGGCATAGTTGGCGACTACCGAGAGCGTCAGGATGCCGCCGGAGCAAACGCGCTGGTTGTTGGGTTGCGTGGTGATAGCAGGGGGAGCAATGGTTGCGGTGGTGGTGACGGAAACGGAAGGATCATCGACGCTGGTTGCGGTAATGGCGTAGGTGCCGGCGACTGATGGCGGGGTCCAGACATTTCCAGTGAATGTGCCGCTTGAGGCGGTCCAAGTGAGATTGTTGGTTAGTCCGCCGGTGGCGGTGGCGACAAACGTGGCAGGGACCGGAGCAAAAATCTGATTCGCAGGAGTAATGGGGGAAATTGTGACGGTGGTCGGCGTGACGATGCAAAAAGTGGAGACCACTGTACCGGTGGGGCTGGTAACCGTGAGCGTGTAGGTCTTGCCGGAAGTGAGTGCTGGCGTGGGATAGGAAGTGCCACTCACAGCCGAGGCGGTGATGTCCGAGCTACCAACCCCTGCGGAGCCGATGGCCGCGGTGCCGCCAGAAAAGGTTGGAACGAGAAGAACCGTGCCGTCATAAGGAGGCGCGGCGTTGCTAGGGACGAGGCTGGCAGCAACGGGAGGAGGATTGGGTATGGTTAATGTTACTGAGATGCTGGTGGCTGAGCCGGCAGAGTTGGAAACCGTTACTGTATAGACGCTGCCGTTGTTGCTGGAAGTTGTCGAAGGAGTGGTGTAGGAGCTGGAAGTGGCGCCGGAAATGGCGACACCATTCAAGTACCACTGATATGCAAGGGGGCCGGTGCCGGTGGCAGTTACGGTAAATGTGGCAGGCTGGCCAAGGGTTACGGTTTGGCTGGCAGGCTGAACGGTGATGGCGGGCTTGATCGCGTTCACTGTTAGAGTGGCGGGGGTGCTTGTGACGGTGCCTGCGGTGCTGGATACGGAGACGGTAAAGACAGAGCCGGTGTCGCCCATTGAGGTGGGGGGAGTTGTATAAGAATTGGAGGTGGCACCGCTTACAGGGGCACCGTTTTTGTACCACTGATAGCTGAATGGGCCGCCACCGCCGCTGACGGAAACGCCAAAGGTCGCGGTTTGGCCGACGGTGACGGTCTGATTCTCTGGCGACGAGACGACGACCGTGGTGGATGATAAAGACTTTGGTCCTTGCCACCCTCCCGCGCAACCGGAAAGCAATGCCAGGACAAGACTTAGCGCAATGACGCTGAGGAGTGGCGGGACAGGCTTTGGATATATGCACCAAGAGCAGAAGCGTTTGGGCTGAATCTGCATGCAAGAAACTCCTATCCACCGTAATTCTGGGTTTTCTTTTTCATGGTGTATGTAGTACGGCGGTCCCAAGGTCGCGCGATGGTCAATAACTAACTGGTGTTAAGGGAGGCACGCGACTGGAAGAGATTTCGTGGAAATACGGATTGGCACAGGGACGGTCGACGCGAACTGCACTCAGCGCCGTGTGTGCTGTTTGATACTGGCCACGATCTACCGGGCGACGAGGTGATCAAGGAAACGTTAGCCTGGCTGGACCGATATTTGGGACCCGTAAAATAGGTTCGAAAAACTCATGAATTCCGAACACTAGAAATCAGTCTGGCTCGCCTCGCGATATCAATCACTTCCAAGGCTCAAGGGTTTTCTGAACATCCGGTAAGCAGAAGGGATTTGCAAATAACAGGTCGTTGCAGAGGGCCGGCCCGCGAGTAGCCAGACGTAACTCACATTTCCCCGAACGGGACTTCGGGACAGCAGCGTCCGTTCTAGCCCAATACTTCAGAGTTCGCCATCATCCACCTGGAACCGGCGGAGTTCTGAAGCGCCTGGGGTGGTTCTTCATTCGTACCGCAGCGTCACCATCGGATCGGCCCTCATCGCCCGCCGCGCGGGGACATAGCAGGCCACAAGCGCTACGGCGACAACGACGAACGTAACGGCTGCGAGGGTGAGCGGATCGTTCGCGCTGACACCAAAAAGCAGGCTCCCGATCAGACGGCCCGCAAAAATTGCGGCGACCACTCCTGCAACTAGGCCGACGATGACGGGTGCCATGCCCTGACGAAGCACCATGCGGAGCAAATCTTGTAACTCTGCGCCGAGCGCCATACGAATGCCCAATTCCTGGCCTCGCTGCTCGATGGAGTATCCGACAACGCCGAAGATTCCGAGCGAGGCGAGCAGAAGGGATGACAAAGCAAACAACATCGCGAGAAACATTGGGAAGCGACGCGCGTCAAGGGAGTGCGAGACGATTTGCGACATGGGACGGAGGGTTGTGAGGGGCACGTCTGCGTCAATGTTGCGAATCAGGTCGTGGACCGGGCCAGCATAGATGGCGGGGTCGCTCGCGGTGCGGAGAACGATTGAGGCGGATGTAGGAACAGAGATAGTGTTAAACCACGGAGGCACGTAAACCATCATGAGCGGAGGCTCGTCGAGTTGCACGGTGCGAATATCGCCAACGACACCGACTACTTCGGCAGGGACATCTGGGCCCCATTGGGTAATGCAGATTTGGCCGATTGGATTCTCTCCGGGCCAGAAGTGTTCGGCGACACTTTGCGAGACCACGGCGATCTTTCGATCGTGGTCGGTGGGTCCAAAGATCCTGCCTTGCAATAAGGGGATACCCATTGCAGAGAAATAATCCGAGCTGACAGGCCGATAGTTGGCGACGGGGGTTTCGGTTTGTGTTTGCGGGGCGCCGGGAATGTTGATGCCGGTCACGCTGCCTTCGCCTCCGAGCGGAGGAATACTGACCCAGCCGGCGGCGTGAATACCGGGAAGCGATTGAAGGCCTGCCAGGACCCTGTCGTAAAAATGCAGGCGATCGGCGGGTTGTGGGTAGCTTTGCGGGGGCAGGTCAACGCCGACGACCAGGACATTATCAACGGCGAAGCCTGCGTGAATGCGGAGGAGCTGCCCGACGCTGGTTATCAACAGACCCGCAAGAATCAAAAGCAGGGTGGTAAGTCCAACTTCGAAGCCAACCAGACTTTCGCGAAGGCGGCGAGTTCGACGGTTTTCTGTCGTGGCCGTAGCGCCAGACTTGAGAGCGTCAACAGGCTGGGAACGAGCGACGCGCAAGGCGGGGAAGATTCCGAAAAAAGAGCCCGTAGCAATGGAGATGACGAAAGCGAATAGAAGGACGCGGGCATCCATGTGCACTTCGTCTAAACGCGGAATGCCTGGAGGTGCTAGATGTACGAGCCACTTCACAGCGAAACCGGCGATGAAGATGCCGAGCGCGCCGCCACCGAAACTCAGCAGGAGAGTTTCTGTAAGCAACTGGCGAATGATGCGCGCGTGTGTGGCGCCCAACGCGGCGCGAATCGCAGCTTCGCGCATACGTCCGGGAACGCGCGCGAGCAGCAAACTGGCAAGATTGGCGCAGACTATGAGGAGGACAGCTGCAACGGCGGCAAGGAGAAAAAGGAGGCCCGGGCGGGCGGGTCCGACCACTTCGGTTTCGAGAGGCAGGAGCGTGCCTAGGAGATCGACACCTTCGTTGGCCTGTCTAGCAATTTGTGACTGGACGACGTTGAGTTCAGCGAGAGCTTGCTGCTGAGTTACACCGGGACTGAGGCGTGCGACTGCGGCGAAATCGAATTCGCCGATGAGGCTCTGCTCATAGGACTCCGCGCCGTTCAGGGGCTTGAAAAAGGCGAGGCGAGAGTAGCTGGCTGCCCCTCCGAGGACCTGGGGAAATGGAAACGACGCAGGGAGGATGCCGATGATTTCGTGAGGGACGCCATCAAGCGTTATCGTTTTCCCGATGGCGGACGGATCGCCCTGAAAGCGGTTGCGCCAGAATGCGTCAGTGAGGATGAGGACGTGGCCACGGCCGGAGTCGTCCTCCTCGGGGCGAAAGGTTCTGCCGAGGGCAGGATGGGTTCCGAGCACTGAGAAAATGTTTGCCGAGGCACGGACACCGTGAAGGACTTCGGGCTCGCCTTGGCCCGACAGGTCGGCGGTGTTTGATTCGGCAATGGCTACGTCCGCGAACGCATGGACTTGTTTTTGCCAAATTTGAAAATCGGGCAGATTTGCACTCAGCATCGGATAAAACCTGGCGAGCTGCGGCACAATCTCGCGGACAAGGTAAAGCTGTTGCGGATCACGATATGCGAGAGGGCGAAGCAGCGCGGTGTTTACAACCGAGAAGATGGCAGTGGTAGCACCGATGCCGAGTGCTAGGGTGAGTATGGCGACGACGGTGAAGCCGGGATTCTTGCGGAGTTTACGGATACCGTAGCGGCAATCAGAGATCACGGAGTGGAGCCAATTGCCAATCCGCTCTTCGCGAACCTGCTCTTTCACTTGTTCTACACCGCCAAGTTCGATCCGCGCGGCGCGTTGCGCTTCGTGCGGCGGCATGCCGGCGCGAATGTTTTCCGCTATCAGCATTTCGAGGTGGGAATGAATCTCCTCGTCGAGGTCTACTTCCACACGACGAGATAAAAATAGATTTCGCAGGAAACTTCGGACTTCTACGAGGAGCGACATGCTAAGCACCTCTCTACGATGCTTCCAAAGCTTGAGCGATCGCCCAAGAAATACGGCCCCATCTCTTGGTTTCGACTTCGAATTGCTTCCGTCCAGCCTTAGTCAAGCGGTAGTATTTCGCGCGGCGGTTGTTTTCCGAGTCTCCCCAAAAGGAGGAAATCCACCCCTCTTCTTCCATCCGGTGTAGGGCGGGAAAGAGCGAGCCTGGCTTAACAACAAAAGTGCCGCTTGTGATCTGTTGGATTCTGCGCGAGACACCCAATCCGTGCATCTCGCCAGCGACAAGCGACTTCAAAATCAATAGGTCCAAAGTTCCTTGCAAAAGGGTTGTCGGTGCGGAGTTCAAGAGATATCTCCTATCGGTATTCTATAGGAATAGTATCAATGCACCTATAGAGTGTCAATAGGAGGCAAGCGATCAAAAGGCCGTTAGTGTCCACAAACGGCGTTCGCGGAGATGAGAACTCAAGCGACCTTCGACAAACCCTCACTTCACACAACGAGACTTCGGGCCAGCGTCAAAATCTGCGATCACTAGTTGCATCCGCTGCGCCGTGACTAGGGTTGGAGTAGCAATGGCCACCTCTCTCGACCGGTAAACACAAGCGGACTTGTCCCGATCCGCAGGTCACAATCTGGATTCCTTCCGGATGGCCGACCACCCGCGTAGAACCTTTGGATCCGCCTATGGTCGGCTTATCGCGTGAGGAAGGAGATAGTCCCGACGCAGCAGAACGCCGAGTTGAGAGGACGTGGCCGCCCGCTATCGGGAGGCTGCGCTCACATCGTCGATGATGCTTCGCACCACTTCCTCGACAGCACGCTGTACCTCGGGAGAGATCTCAGCCCCGGGTTCGAATCGCCGTCCCACGATGCCGTAGACCTGCAGCCGTATTGGAAGGCGATTAAGAACGCGCGCTAATTCGATCGCCTCTGCTACGCCAAAACCATGGGTCGAAGCAGTTGTTCTTACGGAAGGCAGTGGCTGCCGGCCGTCCCACACCTGCACCGTGCCGACCGGCGCGCCGGTCACCACTGCGTCGACCACGATCACATCGTCGGCGCCCTGCCAGGCTTCGATCAGATCCGCAGCTTCGCCAGTGCGTGTGTCGGCTGCGATGCCAAGCTTCCGTAGTTGCTCCGCAACCAGGATTCCGGCCCCGTCATCACTTCGTTCCCTATTGCCGCAACCGATGATGAGCATGCTTCAGTCCTTGACGTACTCACGCTCCACCACGACCTTCAGAAAGTGGGTGGCGCAGGAAATGCACGGATCATAACTGCGCACCGCCTGCTCGCATTTCCAGGTCGCTTCTTCGATCGGCCAAGCCACCAACTGCGCCGCATATTCGCGAAGATCATCTTCAATCCGCTTCTGGTTTTGGGAGGTTGGAGGCACGATCTTGGCGGTGACGATCAGCCCGTTCTCATCCAAGGCGTAGCGGTGATAGAGAATGCCGCGAGGCGCCTCCGTGATCGCCTGACCCACACCAATCCGGTTGGGGGCCTCGGCTCGTGGTACGGCGGGAGGCTCGTATTCCTCAATTGCTCGCAACGCCTCCGCACATGCGAAGACGAGTTCGACGGCACGAACCACGATGCTCCGGAAAATGTTCTTTACGGGAGGTCGCAGGTCCGCATCGATCGCCGCCTTGCGCGCCACCTCAGGCAGCTTTTCGAAATTCAAGTTAAACCGTGCCAGCGGACCTACGAGGTACGAGCCTCTTCCTCGGACTACGGAGTGCAAGGCATTTGAGTGCTTGACATGCAACTCGACAAAGTGATCTTCGTATTCCGCGGCGTCGATATCCAGACCGCGATTCGACACCAATCGTCCTTCGTTGAACGGATACTCGTCCGCATGACGAAGTGCTACGAACTCGTAGTCCTGCTCGAAGGTGGGGAACTGCAAACCGGCCGTCCAGCGCACGGTCTCCAGCGAGGCTTCGAGAGCCCATTCCAGATCGTCCACCAAATCGCGTAGCTGTTGCTTGGTGGGTGTCTTGTAAAAGCCTCCGACCGCCGCGGAGATGGGATGGATCTCGCGTCCGCCAAGCAATTGCACAATCCGATTGCCAATCTTCTTCAGCCGGAGCGCTTTTTCGACCACGGCTCGGTGGTCTCGCGCCATGGCGATTGCGTCCTGGTAGCCAAGGAAATCGGGCGCGTGCAACATGTAAACATGCAGGGTATGACTCTCGATCCACTCGCCACAGTAAAAGAGACGACGGAGCAGGCGAATCGCAGGGTCGATCGGGACTCCCAGAGCTCGTTCGATCGCGTGCACGGCGCTCATCTGGTAAGCGATAGGGCAGATGCCACAGATCCGCGAGGTGATATCTGGTGCTTCAGAGAAGTGACGTCCACGGAGGAAGGCCTCAAAAAACCGGGGAGGCTCGTAGATCTTGAGCTTCACATCGGCCACGCGTTCGCCCACGAGTTTGATGTAAAGAGAGCCCTCGCCTTCCACGCGGGCCAGCGTGTCGACACGAATTGTTCTCGCTGCGCGACCCGTCATGTCCGCTCACACTCCTCGCTGGCCTTGCGGAACTGCCACGCCCAAGCGTTGAATCCCCGGAAAGCGAAGGCGACTTGATTATCCGTCTGTCCCAAAATTCGGAACTGCCTCGTCATCGAAAGCGTATTCGGACTCTCCATAGGTCCATAACAACCGTAGCATCCACGGTCGTAGCTTGGGCACAGCGCGCCGCAACCAGCCTGAGTGACTGGGCCAAGGCATGGAACGCCGCGGGCCACAGCAATACACACATTGCCCTTGCGCTTACACTCAATGCACACGCTATACGAAGGAATAGTCGGCTTGCGTCCGGCCAGCGTTGAGGTGATCAATTCCATGAGCTGGTGTTTGGCGATCGGACAACCACGCAGTTCGAAGTCGACGGGAACGTGCTCCGCTATTGGAGTCGAGAGTTTCAGCGTGCTGATGAACTGCGGTGTAGCGTACACGACCCGGATGAACTCATCGACATCCTTCCAGTTACGCAAAGCCTGAATGCCGCCGGCGGTGGCACAAGCCCCAATCGTGATCAGAGTCTTGCATTGCCTCCGCACTTCCTGAATACGCTGGGCATCTTGATATGTGGTAATGGACCCCTCGACCAGGCCGATGTCGTAAGGACCCTTCGACATCGCGCGCGTGGCTTCAGGGAAGTAGGCTATATCCACTGCTCCAGCAATGCCGAGCAGTTCATCTTCCGCGTCGAGGAGGGTTAATTGACAGCCGTCGCACGAAGCGAATTTGAAAACACCGATTCTGGGCTTGTGGTTTGATTTAGAGCTCATACTTCTCCAGTAACTTCCGGATCTGCTCGTAACGAAACACTGGCCCATCCTTGCAGATGAAGTGTGGTCCATACTGGCAATGGCCACAAAAACCGACGGCACACTTCATGTTCCGTTCCATCGAAAGGTAGATATCGCCGCGGCTAACTCCCTGTGTTTCCAGTTCCCGCGTGACGAAGCGCATCATGATCTCAGGACCGCAGACCATCGCGACCGAACCCGCCGGCTGCAGCCGGGAGTACTTGAACAACGTCGTGACTACGCCCACATGCCCGCGCCAACTCAGACCACCATAGTCGACCGTGACCAGCACTTGAGTCTCGCGGTTGCGAGCCCATGTCGCCAGTTCCTTGCGATACAGAAGGTCGCGCGGGCTGCGCCCTCCGTAAAGGATTACCAATCGCCCATAGTCTTTCCGATTCTGCAACACGTGATAGATCAAAGGCCGCAACGGCGCCAGGCCAATGCCGCCAGCTACCACGATGACGTCCCGCCCTCGCGCGGCCGCTACCGGCCAGCCTGCGCCGAACGGACCTCGTACACCCACGCCGTTGCCCACTCCCCGATTCACAAGCGAATGAGTCGCTTGTCCGACCGAACGCACCGTGTAGACCAAGCGATCGTGCAGCGCTGGGTCGCCGCTGATCGAGATGGGCAACTCGCCAACTCCGAACACCCACAGCATGCTGAACTGTCCGGGCTGGAAAAAGCGTCTGTCGACTTCGTTCACGGGCTTGAGCGTCAGGGTAAATGTGTCCGGCGTCTCCTTGGCCACCTCTCGTACCGAGTACGGCTGGGGAAGCATCGGGTCGGTTGTCATTGCCGTCGCCATGATCATCACTTGACTGCGTATACGTCGAGCAACTGCAAGCGCGTCGCCTCCAGCCGCTGCTCCATGATCCGGGCAAATCGCTTCACAACCTCGTAGCCGAGATCGTGGTTCTCCTCACACTTCGTTCGCAAACACTTTCCGTCGAGGGCGATGGCGCGCACGTCATCGACAGCACGCGCGTGGAATTTCCATTGAAAGGGTGGCAACAGCCAAGACCACCCCAGAATTTCCCCCACGCTCAAGGTCGAAATGATAATCGGCTTGTGCTGAGGCGCAAGAACCTCCACGGCCACCTTCCCCTCCCGAATCAGGTAGAAGGTGTTTGCCGGATCTCCTTCCTTGAGGATGTAGTTGCCGGCTTCGAACCGTACGTTAGAGGCACAACTTACCATCAGATTCGTGAAGCCCTCGTCAAGGCCGCTGAAGAAGGGGTGCTCCGCAATGATGCGCTCAAGTGTTTCCATTCTTTCCTCCTTCCCGAATAGCCCGGACCTCTTCAGTAATGTCGATGCCCACCGGGCACCAGGTGATGCAACGGCCGCAGCCAACACATCCCGAACTCCCGAACTGGTCAATCCACGAGGCTAGCTTGTGGGTCATCCACTGGCGATAGCGTGCCTTGGCGGAGGTGCGGACGCTGCCTCCGTGGATATAGGAAAAGCTTTGCGTAAAGCAGGAATCCCAGCGGCGCCAGCGTTCGGCGTGATCTCCTGTAATGTCGGTCACATCTTCCACAGAGGTGCAGAAGCATGTGGGGCAGACCATCGTGCAGTTGGCACAGGTCAGGCAACGGTTGGCCACGTTGTCCCAACGCGGATGCTCAAAGTTCTCGTAGAGAAGCTCTTTGATGCCTGTGGTGTCGATGCTACGCACCTGCTGGCGCGCCGCTGCTTCCACCCTCGCCCCGGCCTCCTGACGGTCTTCTCCGGTAGCTGGAACCACTTCCAGTTCGGTGAGTACCTCGGCGCCGCGATCGCTACCCGTGGCTACTAGGAAGCGATGCCCTTTGGACCCAAGCAACTCCGTGAGGACAAGATCAAACCCGTCTGACACCTGCGGACCCGTTCCCATCGACGCACAGAAACATGTTGAAGCCGCATGCGTGCATTGCACAGCGATGATGAACGCACCCCGACGGTGCTGGTCGTAGATCGGATCACAGTATTTGTCTTTGAGCAGCACGCGATCTTGCACTTCAATCGCCGCCAGTTCGCATGCCCGAACTCCTAGGAACGCATGCGGACACTCGGGCTTCGCCTCATTGTTCAGGATTCGGAACGTTCCACCCTGGCGCTCGGCCGACCACAGTCGCACTTCCGCTGGGTGCAGGTAACTCTTCCAGCTCTGTGGTCCCACCGCGTATCCGAACAAGCCTTCATCTTCGCGGCGCTTCAGGCGATAACGCCCCGGCTCCTGTTCGTCGGTCCATCCAGCGGGCAGATCTTCGACTGACTCAACATTGTCGTACACGATCGCCCCGTCACGCAGCGTGGGCCCGATGACTACATAGCCCTTGCGCACTAAAGCCACAATCAGCTTCCCCAGCTGATCTGCGCCCAGAATATGCTCCGATCGCTGAGCCACGCGATCCTCCGCACTTTCACGAGTAGCCCAACAAGCCCCCGGCGGCCACACGCTAAGACTACTCTTTTCTCCGGTCTGCCGGGAACGATTGTCTGCATTGGATCTCTACTTCGCGGTGAATTTATTCGAGCCCCATGGAAGTTCTGCAGATCACAGAGAATTTCCTGCCGCGGCTGCTCTCGGAGCCCGATCAGATCGTCGCCAGTTGTCCAGTCGACGGTCCGGCTGACATCGCGTCGACTGCTCCCAAGTGACGGGCAACCCGGAAGCTATCAGCTCTCCGGTCGGGTTAGTACCGACAAAAAACGCGCTTGTGTTGATCGAACCGATCAACTCTTGGATGGTCAGCTCGGAAGCTCCCCGGACGGGGTTCGAGGAGATGAGAACGCAAGCTACTTTCATGGCATTGGCTTCCTCGAGGCGGACTTATCGGGCAGCAAGGAGAGGACCACCGCACCGCCTTGCGCTGGCGGTTTGCGTGTTGCTTGACAAGTTAAATGCCTGCTCCACCCATTCGCCTAAGCAAGATTCCGATCAAGTAGGTAACAACTCCTTCGATGGCTCCGACAAACGTCATTTCAAATCCACTGGACCACCAGGGACGGATGGTGATGAGGGATTTCGCGGCCCCAACAGCGAAATGCGCCAAGAGGGAAACGACGGCGGCCACAACGACGGCGGGGTAACCCGTCAAGAAGAAGAACGGAACAATCGGGATCAGTGCCCCCAGGGCCGTTGAAAGAGCTCCCGAAATGGCGGAGGTCCAGGGTTTGCGGAGCCCTTCTTCAGTGGTGCTCAATCGTTCCCGTGCAAGAGCCTGGACGAGTTGTGTTTTGTCTCGGCCGACTTGATCGACAAAACGGTTGGCGTCTTCCTCGGATAACCCGCGGACTTGGTAGCTGAGCGATAGAACTTCTCGTGCTTCAGGCTCGTTGTATTCAACGGCCTCGCGCTCGCGGGCGTACTCAGCCTCATAGATTTCACGTTCGCTCTTGGCGGCGAGATATGCGCCAGAACCCATGGAGAGTGCGCTCGCAATCATGCCAACCATGCCGCCATGCTCCGTTGGGGGTCTGTTTCTCGTTCTGCCAGCGCTGCGTAGGTCTCACGCCCACGCATCTCGGCCTGCCAATTACTTTCCAAGATGCGAAGGATTCGTTTGCGTTCTTGTGAATTCAGGTTCGAGCTGTCACCGGAGTTTGTATTCATCGAGCCATCCTCTGCGATTTCTGCGTTCCGCCGATTCGACCCACTTGTAGCATCCAAACGTGGCCCCCGCGGCGGGCTACGGCGTACTCTACATCTACCGAACTACTGCCAACATTAACGAAAATGTGGGAACGACAGATGGCGTGTGACTGCCATTCTCGCGGTACCCAAACCGGAAAGGTCAAGCGCTTCGGCGACCGCGCATACGATTCCTCGGTTCCAGGCTCCACTTTCTTTGTTGCGATACAGAGGGTGAGATAGGTTGAGAGGAGTTCGGTTTGTACGTTTAACAAGCGCTTCATTTGACGTCCAACCAGAACCGCACTAAGCTCCGTTGGGAATCACAAAATGCCGAAGCATGCTCTTGCTCGCTGCTCCGAAATTGGCTGCCGGATTCCCAAAGAATATTTCTGGGTGATCGGCTCGGGAGAGAGCGATGTCGGAATCGAGACCGGTTCGTACGACGCAGCTTTGCACATGGCCGGCATCGAGAACTTCAACGTGATGCTTTACACCTCCGTGCTGCCCCCTGAAACGGTCGAACTCTCACACCTGCCCGACATCCACCACGGGTCCGTGCTTGAGGGGATTATCGCGATTCAGCACACCGATAAGCCAGGAACACGGATCACCGCCGGCCTGCTTGTGGCCAAGGTCTATCGCAATTCCGATGGCTCTTACCTTGGCGGTTTTGCGTGCGAGTACGCCGGCAACGGATCGGTCGAAGAAGCGGAAGCTAATCTACGGGAAGCGATGCAGCAACTTTTTGAGCGGCGTTATAAGACTAGGTTCTACCGACTCGAGTTCGGGAAATCGGGCGTTCGGACATATACGCCGGAAAAATCGTTCGGAACGATTCTTGTTGGCATCGGATTCGCCAGTTATCTTGTCCCGGTATTAAGATCCGAAGTGGCGGTAACTCACTCCTTCCCACAAAGACAAGTCGCACGTGAAATATACGACCAGATAAGAAAGCCAGCATCGAGTCTCCTGTTGCGCGCAGAAGACCCGTAGAATCCAGCCGCATAACCGACCAATGTCAGTCACTGGTCAGAAACGGGAGTAGAACGCTTGGTTGGCATTTATCTCGTGTCGCCGGGCCACTCGCGCTACCGAAGTCCCCGCTACCAGCGTCTCTTCTACGATGTCCCGTTTCTCTTTAATGGTTCGGCGACGCTTCTTTGCCTTTACCATCCCCGCCTGGGGTCCTTGACCGAGTGTGTCCACGATTCCTCTTTGTGGACACAAATAAATGTGTCCACAAAGGCCATCATCTTCGGCTACTCACACTCTGTACAGACGGTCCGAATTCGATGCTTACGAAACGGGGTTCTGGGAAATAGCCTCTTCTCCCTTAGCGTTCAAGAATCCCCATAATCTGTGGCCTTTTAACCCATTGAAATCAGGAAGGGAGATCGGAGGATTATTGGTGTTCGGTATTCATCTGATCATCTGATTGATGAAGGCTAGCCAGAATAAGACGACAGGTACAACTCACTGTGGTGCTGTGTCAGCTCGCAGTATGGTCGTATCAAATGGTTGTCGAATTTGAGGGCTGTAAGTGCTTATTGTACAGTCCGCAAATGTTGGTGCCATCGTCGGTATCAAAGGGCACACTCATCCAACGCGGTCTGATCTTTCCCGTTAATCCACTTGGAGTTTTCTTGGAGTTTGATGATCACACTCCGTATAGACCATCAGAATTGGATGTTTACGGCTTAAGTTGCTTTGTCACGGTTGCAGCAGAAAATCGATTGCTTTCCGAGAGTCCCCCAGTGGAACTGATGGGCATTTTTGCGCTAGACCTTAGCTGAGTAATCCTACGTGTGGTAACGTTCAGGAATCTGTATAAATGCTTGCGAGGGATGATATTAGCTACAAAAAGATAGTCTGCGACTCGTAAGCTTCCGTCCAGTCGCCTAATCGTGCATTCGCCGTGCCTCTCGTCTCGTCTTATGGCGAACCATTTCCGTCGAACTTCTAGAATTTGACAATGCGAAAGAAAGGTGTCGATGGTGAACTTCCTCATGTTCAATTCCGAGACGCCGAATAAATCTAAGGCTTTCGGATTCGCGTCGACCAAACACTGGTCATCATTCGTTACAATGATTGCATCAAGAGAGTCTGCCAAAAACTTTCGCAAATCATTCGCACGTGCGCGATGCGCTTCCTGTAGTCTTCGGGGTTTGTTGATGACATTTCTTCCCAGCCCCATGAGCGATTTCTCCGCTCTTTGAAGATGCACGGTCACTTTTTTCAACGCGATAAAAAGTGGCGGTCTGAATTTAGCGATTTGTCTGTTCGTTAGAACGATTGCATCAAGAGAGTTTGCTAATAACTTTCGCAAATCACTCGCACGTGCGCGACGCGCTTCCTGTAGTTTGTCAGCTGCACCGCTTTTCAGTCTCGTGAATATGTGCTGTGCTCGCTGAAGATGCACCGTCGCTTGTTCCAACGCGGTAGAAGCTTGCGATTTGAATTTAATTTCCATGGCCGCATCCCGAGGGAAAATCTACGGGTGAATCAGGAGTGGAGTGGGGTTGAAATGATGTGCATGTCACCCATCTCGGAGATCCTTGGGCAACCAAGGATAGGGCGGCATTAGTCCCGAAACACCGTTCAAGCTACGCCCGTGCCTTCGCTGTGTCAACTGCCGATTAATCGATGCCCGTGCCAGAACGCTTGAAGGGTGCGCGTCAAGCAATTGACCCCGACAATTCGGACGATTATCACTCCGGACGGGCTAACTCCGAAACGCTGTCGAAAGATATAAACAACTAGCCAACACGCGAGCCGACATTTCTAACATCGTATAGCGAAATCCTCAACCTGAAAAACACAAAAAGCCTCCCGTCGCGGGGAGGCTTCCTCATTTTATGAGCCAACGCGCGAGGCTGAATTTCCAAATCGGATGAAGCCCTAGTCCCGTGGTTGGGACGCGGCGAATGCGATGAGGACCCTGGAAACGATGTGTGCAACTACTGTGCAACCCGAGAGGCTCGGGAGCACGCGAATCATGTAGAGGGTTTTTTTTTGTGGGAAGTCTGTAAGTCTCTACGCTGGATGGGATTGGAGTATTCTGGCGGAGAGGGGGGGATTCGAACCCCCGGTACCGGTTTTAGCCAGTACAACGGTTTAGCAAACCGCCGCCTTCAGCCTCTCGGCCACCTCTCCGCGGCGAATTACACCCAAATTGTAGCGCAGACGCCATCGAAGCGACAGCCCGAATTAGTAGCCGAATTACTATAGTACCGCGCTCGAACTGTGGCACGTCTCGCTAAGACTTGTTCAATTAGAAGAACGCACTAAAGCGTGCCGAGCTTCTCGATGCCCTCGTTTTATGCCG
>CAVZMQ010000024.1:0-37989 GCA_963776365.1 Candidatus Acidiferrales bacterium
CGCTGAGCTTCGTCACCCTTTCTGTCGAGGTCGAGGTATACATGGCAGATATCCTTTATATTTGCCTTGGTCCGGTTGTAGGCGCCGTCCTTAATCGGATTCATTCCCATGAACACGTCATAGCCACGGGCATTCTGATAAGCGAGCCAGGCTTGAAACCCAGGGGTGGCTATTGCTTCGGCTTTGGCGATTGTTTGAACGGTGTGGCCTGTGGAGCGATTCCGGACGAGGATCGCGGCGTTATCCCCGGGTCCGAAAAGCTCCCGGACATACGCCGAGGCGGTTAGGGATCGGGGTGTAAATGCGGTGTCGGAGCTCATGGGTGGTCCTGCTTTACCAAGAACACCGTGCCGTACGGGAGCAGTTGGGTGGTGGACTTCTGGTATCCGGTCGAGATCGTGGGCAGCAGACCAGAGTTGATGCCGCTGACCCAGGAGCCGGTATTGCCGAAGGTGTTGAGAGAGGTCACATTCCGCCATTGCGAAAAGAGCGCCCGGTAGCGGGCCGGCATGTTCTTGATGAACTGCGCCATCTGCATGGCCAAGTTGAGTTGGTTGGTAATCTGGGCGTAGCTCTTCTGCAGTTCAATGAGGTGCTGCTGCAGCTGCTGATAGCGGAGTACGGCATTCTGGTAGTTGGTCGGGTCGTAGACGATCCCGCTCCCCAACTGCGCGGAGGCGGTACCGATCGACAGCGCGAAAATCAGCAAGCCAATCAGGAATTTCCTTTTCACTGCTTCAATCCTTTCTTGCCCTCACAAGTCGGAAGGCATCTGATGGTTGTTGTAGTCGGGTAGGGTCGGGTCGCCCGAGAAATACACCTTGACGCGGTGGCCCTCGCGGATGGTGATCATCGGGAGAATGTTCAGGAATCGATCGAGAATCTGGGCGGAAGACTGTGCGGTACTCGCGGCAAATCCCTGCCGCATGAGGTCGCTCCCGGAGGCGGCAGAAACACCTCCCGTGCCTGCCCCGGCAACCGCGCCGAGCGCGCCAATCGCGAGCGATGCACCAAAGATGCGGAGGTAGTGGTTGTTGACCTGATCGTGCAGGCCGGTGTCACCGATTTGGTCGAGGCCCTTGAACTGGTCGAGGCTGGAGGAAGTGTGTGGATTAATTGTTTCTGTTACCGATGGACAATGGAGAGTTGGGGCGTGTCGGATTTGACGGCCGTGACGGTGACACCCATGGCGACGACAACGACAATGGCGACTATGATGGCCATGGCCACGCCCACGATGATGACGATGTGGACGGTGACTTGGTTCGTCGTTACGTCATGGTCGTATCGGTGGTAATGAATCATGCGTGGTCCGAAAAAGCCGTCATTCTCGGTTCTCGGGGAAAAGTCCAGGCATCCATCGTTCCGCGAGGGCAGCGGGGAAAACGAGACGTACGGGCGCATAAGGGGTATCGGAAGTGAGAACGCCCGCTTCCGTCAATGTCGAAACAATGCGTGTGGCCGTACGTGTTGATGCACCGGCGACGCTGGCTACCCCACTGCGTGGCAAGTTCCCACGATAAAGTAGGGCTTCGAGTACACGGCCCGAACTTGGCGGCAACTTCGACAATTTAATTTGTTCCTCCGCCCACAAAAGAATGCGTGCGCGCAGGGCATCTGGCTGCATCAATTCCTCCATGAACTCCACTTGGTCGACGCAAACCTCCAAGAAAAATTTCGTGAATGCCGCCAGCGCTTCCTCACTCAGCGCGCCGCGGCCGTCCAGATCGTTGCGCCGGGGTGAGTCGCAGGCCGCGAGATGCCTTTTGTATTCCGCGACTTTTCGGGCGAGACCACGAGCGACCGACCACACCGCGCCAGTGTCTAACGTTTCCAAAAGCACGGCGTGCGACATCAACCGAGCTACGCGTCCGTTGCCATCAAAAAAGGGGTGAATCCACAAGAGCCGATGGTGCCCGGGGGCAGCTCCGAGAATGGCGTCGGTCTTGCCGAGATGGCCGTAAACGTGTTCAAACCGGTTGAGAAATCGTGGAACGGCGCCGGGGCTGATCGGCACGTGGTTTCCGACCTTTACGTCTCGTCGACGCAATTCGCCCGGCACAATCTTGATCCGCTCCTTCGTGTCTGGGTCTTCGACCCACAACAGTTCCTCGGGCAATTCCGCACAGAAGCGACGATGAATCTCGCAAATGCCGTCTTCGGAAACAGCGCGCCCGTTTCGCAGCCCGCCACCATCAATCCATTTTTGGACGGCGATATGGGCCTTCGCCTCGAGCTGCAAATTGCGCTTGTGAGGTTCCTTGCTGTAGTCATCTTTGAGGGCGCGCTCGATATCGACAGGGTGTGTGTTATGTCCTTCGATGAGATTGCTGTAATAGCAATTCATCGAGCGAACGAGATCCGCCAGGGAATTGAGCAAGCTGGAGGGCAGGCTGCCGCGAAACCTGGCGGATTTTTGCACGAGATCGATCGCGAGGTCCGTTAACGGACCTCGAAATCTCGATGTCTCGCCAATCAGCATGGGCTCCATGTCCGCGGTTGCTTCCCCGCGATCCGGAAGAAGGGCAGGCCCCTTCGTGGCGGCTTTTTTGGCCGGATACTTGGCTAGATCTATGGCGACTTTGTCTTTCACGATAAATAACTGTATATCATTATGTTATGAGATAATAAAGGATGATAATGGCTACATACTTGGCTAGATTGTTGGCGAGATGGATGGCGAGATCTCACTGGCCTTCTGCTGTTACATAGTACACCGCTTCGAAAACGGGGTGCGTTCAGAATTGGCCCAGTAAAATTTCCATAGACGGACAGGAGGCTTTTGAAAACTTCGACGAGCTCGTAGAGCAAGATGCTTTTGCCCTCCATCGGGATCGCCGGAACCCAGCCGTTTAGAGCAGGAGCAACCCTCCGGATGTGTCGAGATGCTGGTTGAAATGTACGAGCGTGGCGTCAAGGTTTTGAATGGAGCAGACGCATTCGTGACAGACGCATTCGTGACGATTGACTTCAACACGCGCGTCGAGTTAGTTTTACAGCCCGATACCCGTCTATGACGTCTTCACCATCAAACTTTTGTTGGAATCCAGAAATCAAACAATTGTTTCCTGAATCGCGCAACCAGTGGGCGGCCAGGTTTTTGGCCGGGTCGAACGTGGTGGTGTTCAGTTGCCGGGGAGAAAAGATGTACATTTTTTCCCCGATGAAAAGTTGAAAAGTCCAAGATTCTCTCAGAGGAGGGGCTTGCGGGATTACTGCTAGTCATCTCACTCGCCCGAGAGCCGCGCATCGCCTGTGTCAACTTAAAACTAGGGACGGCTGTGCCGTCTCGTTGCAGGGCAAGTTCCTGTAGTACAACGGTGTATGGCACCACCTTAGAAGGCAGAAATGCAGCTTTCAAAGTGGGTTGGTGAATCCGGAAGGCATTCACAGCCAGCGCAATCACCGCCGCCCAGAAAATGAACCGCATAGCTCGACTGTTGAGGATACCCAAAGCGCGCATATTCATGACCCTTTCAGGCCAGGTAGCCTTCCTCGACTGCGCCTATGCGCCGTATCACTAGTGTACGACTACTGGGCCACGTTGGTGACTCCTGATAGGTCCGGAAACCGGACATGTTCGGGCTAGTACGTACTTCGGCGGTTGATGTCATAACGAGGTCGGCCTCACGACGGCCCGAGTACACTGTTTCGGTGTTCACCCTAACAGCGCTCGGACCGAAGGAGGCCGAATGCGAATTATAGGATGTGATTTGCACGCTCGCCAGCAAACGTTAGCGATGCTGGATACGACGACGGGAGAGATGGTGAATCTGACGCTGATGCACGAGGGCAACAACGTGCGGGAGTTTTATTCCAAGCTTCCGCGCCCGGTGCTCGTCGGCATCGAAGCCACCGGGTCGATGCAGTGGTTTCTGAACCTGATGGAGGAGTTGGGGATCGAATGCCGAGTCGGCCATCCGGCCACGATTCGAGCGGCAGAGCCCCGCAAGCAGAAACATGACCGGCGCGACGCGGATTTGATTCTGAAGCTGCTGGTGGAGAACCGTTTTCCGGCGATCTGGCTGCCAACCAAGGAACTGCTGGATCTACGGGCACTGCTCCTGCACCGGCATCAGTGGGTGAAGATCCGGACGCGGATACAAAACGCACTGCAGGCCATTGCCTTAGCGAATGGATTACGACGAGGTCCTGGTCTGTGGAGCTATGACGGGCAAGCCAAGATCGCCTTCTTGCCGTTGCTGCCCCATGCCTCCTATCGGCGAAGCGCGTTGCAGGCTCTGTACCGGAAGATGGAAGAGGAAGTCGAAAACCTGACGAAGCAAGTCGCCGAGCAAGCGGGCCAACGTTCCCGAGCACGACTGCTGATGACGCATCCGGGAGTAGGGCCGGTCACAGCACTAGCAACCGACGTATTCCTGGGCGATCCGAGGCGGTTCGTGGATGGCAAGGCGCTGGCCAGTTATGTGGGAATCATCCCGCGGGAATACTCCAGTGGAGAACGGCAGCGGCTCGGTGGAGTGACCAAACAAGGCAATCCGCTGTTGCGGTTTCTCTGGGGTGAAGCGGGTGCCCACGCGGTACGCCGCGATCCGGAGTTGAAGCGTTTTTATCGCCGCAAATTGGTCCAGAAAGGTCTGGGGAAAGCACGTGTGGCGGTGGCACGGAAGCTCGGGATCCGGCTATGGATCATGTTGCGGGACGAGATTGATTATGAAGAGTTCTGTCGTCGCGGGCAGAAGCAGCAAAGTGGTGCAGCCTGTGCGGGGATGCCAGAAACGGCGAATGGTGCGAATAGTCACCGGCCGATTGATTAGGCTACCCGCCCTCTCTGGATAGCCAGGGAGTTCGAATAACTCATCATGGTCGATGGTGATCGAAGAGATGTTTGGTGGGCAACACCGAAGTGATGAAGTGACACGGGGCTGAGCGCGTAGGGTGGACACGGATCAGAGATCGACGGGGAAACGATCAGTCGAGAAACAGAGCGCTCTGGCGCAAGCCTACGGGTGTGCCTGAGGGAGAAGACCAAAGACTCAAGTAGGTAAGAAAAGATGAAAAACCCTCTTGACAACGGCCGGCCTCGTTAGAGATTCGGCGTTAACCAGTTGACCGGGATATACTGCATCCGGCGTCTAATTACTCATGAGATTGGCTATTTATACTGCGGTGCTGCTCCTGCTGCTTACCGGAACCGAAGCGCAGCAAAAGGCCGCGCCGCCGGAATGTACAAAAGTCACGCGAGTACATGGTTCCTTTCCGAAGGGAACACTGTGATTCCACGCTCAATATGCTTATCTCTTCTTCTGTTCACTCTGACTGCCAATGTGACTCTCACTCCAGCGACGCTTGCACAAGCTCCGTCCGCGAAATCGGGGACCCCTCTTGTTAAGGCTCCGACAGAAGCCAAGAAATGGACCGGTGACTTGGACGCTCTCCTAAAGCGCCGGATCATTCGTGTAGGGGTACCTTATTCCAAGACTCTCTACTACACAGTCAAGGGAGTACAGTGGGGTGTGGCCTACGAAGTCGGCAAAGCCTTTGAACAGTATCTGAACAAGAAATATCCGCAGGGCAACAGGAACATCAAGATTCATGTGATGTTTTTTGTGACGCCTCGCGAAAAGGCGGTCGAAAAACTGAACGAGGGCACCCTCGACCTTCTCATCGCGGGTTTGACGATAACGCCAGAACGGCAGAAGGTGGTGGACTTCTCGGACCCCACAGTGTCGAACGTGAGCGAGGTCGTGGTGACTGGCCCTAGCTCTCCGCCGTTGACAACGATTGACGACCTGGCTGGTAAACAAGTGTTTGCACGGAAAACCTCAAGCTATTGGGAGCATCTGGAGGAATTGAACGAGCGGTTCATGAAGGAAAACAAACCACAGGTGAAACTGATGGCTGTGCCTGAGGATCTTGGAGACGAAGACCTTCTGGAGATGGTCAACGCCGGGTTGCTGCCGGCAATAGTCGTGAACGACTGGACAGCGAAACTCTGGAGCAAGTTGCTTACGAAAGAAGTGGTCCATGAGAACCTGACAGTGGCTACCGGGCAGTCGTTCGGCTGGGCCGTGCGGAAGAACTCGCCGGAATTGCTGGAGACGATCAATGCGTTTCTGAAGCTGAAGGGCCAGGGTGCCGCGTTCGGAAAGGAGCTGGTGACCAGATACACGGGCTCCACGTACATGCTGAAACAGGCGGTCTCGGAAACAGCCATGAAGCATTTCGAGGAGACCGCGAACATCTTTCGCAAATATGGAGCGAAATACGACACCGACTATCTATTGATGATGGCCAAGGGTTACCAGGAATCAGGTTTGAATCAAGAGGCTAAGAGCCCAGTGGGTGCTATCGGCGTCATGCAACTAATGCCAACCACCGGCGCAGAGATGAATGTGGGCGATATTCATAAGCAA
Source organism: Candidatus Acidiferrales bacterium (assembly GCA_963776365.1). Classification (GTDB taxonomy): domain Bacteria; phylum Acidobacteriota; class Terriglobia; order Acidiferrales; family UBA7541; genus Acidiferrum. The sequence goes on from CAVZMQ010000024.1 coordinate 6,378, forward strand.
GACCCGAATATCCACGCAGGCGTGAAGTATTTCTACCAGATGATGAAGCAACTCTATAGTGACGAACCTATGGACGACCTGAATAAGATTCTGTTCACCTTTGCATCGTATAACTGTGGACCAAATCGCGTGAAGCAGCTACGAACCGAAGCCGCGAAAAAAGGGCTCGACCCGAACGTATGGATTAACAATGTGGAAGTAATCGCAGCAGCACGAATTGGGGCGGAGACCGTAAACTACGTCTCGAACATCTACAAATACTATGTGGCTTATAAACTTATTGCCGTACAGCAAGAGCAGCGGGATAAGGCCAAGGAATCCTTTCAGAAAAACCCGTCCTGAAACAGTACATGAACAGGACGAGAACCCGGCGATAGCGCGTCGGGTAACCGTAACTGGAATCAAGAACACCCAACTTGGGCGAGAATCGCTCAACAAAGAGTGCGGATGGAAGGGTGGCGACAGAGGCGGCTCGGCTGAATGCGGCCTTCTCATGGTTAACCGGCCTATCTCGATCCGATCCGCCACAAAAACGTGAGCTGGAGGGTAATATTGCTTTCATTCTAATTTCGTGGGGAAGTGGAAGCCCTCTTCTGAACACAGATCCTGACAAGAGTCTGTTCAGGGAGAGAGCTTCCCATGCAGTACGATTATTTTTATCCCACTTCGCGGTGATCCTTGCAACCCAGATTTGGACTGGGCTGCCACCGGCAAGGAACCGATCCCGCGCCGTTGTCCGAGGTGTTTGTGCGATTCGGTTACTGCGCACGGCTGGCGGAGCAAGCAGGCTCATGACGAGACTCACGATTGGATCGAAATTCGTCGAGGCGTGTGTAGGTCCTGCCATCTGACCTTCACCTGCCTTCCCGTTTTCTCCTTGCCTTATACCCATTACAGCCTGGTCGCCCGTAGCCAAGCCCTGCGACGGTATTTCCTGGAACACAGGTCACTGGAAAGCGCAGCACCGCCCCTCAAAGATCCAGATCGCATCACCGACCCTTCCACCCTCCGCCGTTGGTTCCGTAGTCTGGACTCCTCGCCCGCCTTTTTCTTCCTGCGATCCGCTTTGCGGACCATCGCAGACTGCTTGGCATGTGGAGAGCATCTCCCGTACGCTCCCTTGTCCTTATCCTGGCCGACCCTGTTTTCTTTTCTTCAGCTCCTTTGGCCCCTGCGCCTCTGAAATTTCCTTCGGCCCACCATCCTTGCCTGGGATTTCGAACCCCAGCCTTCGTAGCCTGCACTTGGGAGCGATTTGCGCACCATGGGCAAGGATTTGGAACGGCTCAAACAGCACTTTCCGCTACTGGAGTACCTACAACGGCACCACTGGACCGGTCGTCCGGTTGGAAATGGCTCCGAGTTTGTGGGCCTGTGTCCTTTACATGAGGAAAACCATCCCTCCTTCTACGTCAACCCGCACAAGAACCTGTTCTATTGTCACGGCTGTGGGCGCGGTGGTGACTTGATTCGTTTCGTCGAACTGAGCTTGCATCTCTCCTTTCCCCAGAGCATCTCCTACCTGCGCGAGCAACGCGCGCCTGCTGCTCAACTGCTCGACCACACTGCGGCCTTCTATCAACTCCAACTGTCCCGTCATCCCGAAGCCGCACACTACTTGCGGCAACGCGGACTGCGCGATCCAGCGGTGATCGAAGAACTGGGCATCGGCTATGCCCCCGGCGGAACACTGCGCTCTCACCTTAGCGACCTCGGCTATTCCTTGGAGTTGCTATTGGAAATGGGTTTGATCGGCTCGCAAGGCCAAGATGCCTTCTGCCGTCGAGTCATCTTTCCCTGCCGTCAAAACCATCGCGTCGTTAATCTCTATGGTCGCAGCATCGGCACCGCCTTTCCTCATCGACTCCTGCCCCGCTCGAAAGGCGGATTGTTCGCATGGGAATCGCTCCGCCACTACTCCCACGTGATTCTGGTCGAGGGCCTGTTCGATCTTGCACTTCTCTGGCAAGAAGGCTTTCGCAACACCACCTGTGCGATCGGCACTCATTTGACGCCCCTGCAGTGGGACCAACTTCACGATTCCCAGGATCGTCGAGTCGACATTGTCTTCGATCAGGATGAAAACCAGGCCGGTCAACAAGCCGCTCGAGCCCTCGCCAAGCGCTTGCACCGCACCGGTCTCACCGCGCGTGTCGTTCACCTTCCTGCCGGCCAGGATCCCAATAGTTTCTTCCTGGCCGGAGCGAGCGGCGACGACTTTATCCGTTGCCTGGAGGAGGCTGATTCCCCATGACTTTTCAACTCATTCTGCGGAACTCTTCTCCGCCGAGCGCCTCTCCTTATCGGTTGCTCGACGGGCAAGGCCGTGAACTCAACTGGGCCAATGCTTTTCTCGATGCCCAGAGATTGCGCCAACTTTCTCTCCGCTCCTTGCGCGCCTATGGCTACGACCTGCTGCACCTGGCCCGCTGGTTGCACCTCAAGCGTCACCGGCTAGCCAAGATCGATCAATCGATCTTGCTCGACTATGTCCGCTACCAACTCGATCAGCTGCCCAAGCCCGCGCCTTCCACTGTCAATCATCGTCTCGCTGTGCTGGGCTGTCTCTATCGTTTCCACTACGGATGCGAGATTCCTGGCGGCAAAGCCCATTTTCATCGTAGCTATACGACACGATCACCTCTCGGCTATGGCCGGCCGCATCGCCGTGTCACTACCGCTTTGCGACTCCGCCAGCCCCGCTGCCTGGTAGTTCCTCTTTCCGTCGACCAGGTCGCCGGTTTCTGGAAAAGCTTTCGCACCTTTCGCGATCTGGCCATCGTGGCCTTGATGCTGCTGGACGGCTTGCGTTCCTGCGAAGTTCTTCAGCTCCAGCTCGAAGATCTCTCCTTCTCCGAAGCACATCTTTGTGTCCTCGGCAAAGGCAACAAGAAACGCCTCCTGCCACTGCCAGCTGAAATTATCGAGGTCCTCCAAAACTATCTCCGCTGTGAAAGGCCTCTCACCAACTCCCCTCTCCTGTTTGTTTCCTGGAAGGGCCGTCGGCGTGGCCTTCCCATGAGCGCCGCTGGGTTGCGCTCACTGTTTCGCCATCATCGCCTCTCGAGCAAGATCCCCCAAGCCAACCCCCACCGTTTCCGCCACACCTTCGGATCCGACATGGTGCGTGCCGGTATTTCCTTGCCCGCCCTGATGCACTTGATGGGGCACGCGCAAATTCACACCACCATGCGCTACGTGCAACTCGCGCCTCAAGATGTCTGGCAGGAATATGCCCGCGCCGTCGCTCAGCGCGTTCGTTTATCTTCTCCGGAGACTCTATGAGCCGCCGCGCCCTCAGCCTGGAGCAAATTTTTGACGCTCACCTCCGCGTACTCGCCACCACCCTCCGCCCCCACACCGTGCGCAACTATCGAAGCGCAACCCACCGCTTCCTCGCCTATCTGCACACGGCGTTCCCCAAAGTGTGCAACCTCTCTCAGTTGCGCCGTGATCCCCATCTCTTGGGCTGGTTCCGCTCGCTGTGCGATCAAGACCCTCCCTTGTGCACTGAATGCCGCTTGCATTATCTGCTCCAGCTGCGACGTCTGTTGCGGGACTTGGCCGACAACGGTCATCCCCTCCAGCACAACTTGATTCGCTCCGAAGATTTCCCTCTTCCCACCCTTTATCTGCCTCGATCGTTTTCCCCAGAACAGGATCAACAACTACAGCAGCAACTGCGTCACACGGACGACCTCGAATCGAACGCCTTGTTACTCATCCGCTCCACCGGAGTGCGCATCGGCGAGTGTGTTGATCTTTCCCTCGATTGCCTGCGGCAGGTCAGTCAGGATCAGTGGGCGCTTCATGTTCCACTGGGCAAGCTCCATACCGAACGCCAGGTGCCCGTCGACGAAGCCACCCGGCGCATTCTCGATCGCATTCTTTTGCTGCGCTCTTTGTTTCGTCCCTCTCAGTCGGAGAAACCTCCAGGCTACTTGCTCCCACGTCGTGGCCGCAGCCGTCACACTTGGATTGCGATTCTCCGCAAAACCTTAGCCAACGCTGCTCGCACCGCCGTCTGCACAACCTCGGTTACTCCCCACCGCCTGAGACACACCTTCGCAACCACCATGCTGCGCCTCGGTGTTAGTCTCCCCGCCCTCATGCAATTGCTGGGGCACAAAGATATCCACATGACTCTGCTATATCTCGACGTCACGCAGCAAGACTTGCAACGCGAATTTCACTGCGCCCGACAAAAAGCTGCTTCTCTCCATCCCATTCCTAAACTGCCTCTGCCGCAAGCCACCACGCCGGAGCGCGTTGATCTCCCCACCATTCGCAACGCTATAGCTGTTGTTCGTCATCTCCTCCAGTTGTTCCGTCTGGAACTACAAGATCCCAACGCGCGCCGCAAACTTCGTCGACTCTCCCAACGCCTCCTCGTGCTCAGCCATGTTCTTGATCACATCGCCCAAGAATGAGTGCACATTGGCCAGTCAACTCATGGAAGGACTTGGGGCTTCATATCCCCCCGCCCAAAGCTGGACGACCTCAAAAAAGAAGCAAGACAGTTGCTTTATGCATGCTAGGGATTCTCCTAGTTGCGTGGGGACCTGATTACGTCTTAAGAAATTGAGAGTTTTAGAGCCTTCGGCCCAATTTTCTTCCAGTGTGACGGGTGACATAGGACAACGCATGACAGCGACTATCCTTTCTCCGCGTCGCCAGGGGTGGAGATCGAGGCGGCGGTGGGGGTCGGAGGAGGTAGAGAAACCATGTACAAGGACACACCAATGACCTCACGAGAGAAAAATCCAATTACACCGGCGCTTTTCAGCTTGCTGCTCTTTGCCTGTACCTGCGGAATCTTCTACGAGTCGCCTACATCAGCGCGACAACAGCAGAAGACGACGGACACGGCCCAACCGGCGCAGAAAACGTTCCCCTCTGCTCAAGCGGCGGCTGATGCTTTCGTCCAAGCGGTAGAGGGTTGGGATGTGGCGGCCCTCAATCAGATCTTGGGACCACATGGCGAAGATTTGGTTTCCTCGGAAGACCCGGTTCGGGATAAGAACATCGGGGCCCAATTTTCCGCCGAGGCCCGTGAGAAAAAGTCGGTTTCGGTTGATCCGAAAAAACCGGACCGCGCCACCCTCGTAGTCGGAAACGATGATTGGCCCATGCCCATTCCCATCGTCAAGCGCAACGGCGTGTGGCTCTTCGATACCAAAGCGGGCAAGCAAGAGATTCTCAACCGGCGCATCGGTGCCAATGAATTAGACGCCATTCAAATTTGCCGCGGCTATGTTGAATCGCAAGAGGAATACGCCTTGGAGAAGCACGACGGCTCCGAAGTCAACCAATACGCGCAGAAAATCATCAGCACTCCCGGAAAACACGATGGCCTCGCCTGGCGCAATCCCGATAGCAGCCTGGGAGGTCCGATCGCCGAGAATATCGCCGACGCCCTCGAAGAGGGCTACTCCGACAAAGCCAAGCCGTATCATGGCTATTTCTTCAAAATCTTGAAAGGGCAGGGACCCGCGGCGCCTCTTGGGAAAATGGACTTCATGGTCGAAGGCGCGATGATCGGCGGTTTCGCCCTCGCGGCCGCGCCGGCGGAATACCGGGTCACAGGGGTTATGATGTTTATCGTGAGCTACCAGGGCATCGTCTATCAGAAAGATCTTGGCCCGGACACGCTGAAGATCTTCCAGGACATGCAGCTGTACAACCCGGATAAATCCTGGCAGCCCACGAACGACAATTGGCCAACCCAATCTTCGCGCGCGCCCATTCCCGCAGCAGGGAATTAGGCCGCCTGTCTTCGCACCATGCTGGAACTCTAATAGTTCTCTCCTGCCGCAACTCCTGATTTGTCCGCAAATCGGAAAGGTTCGTCCCGGCACCCACACTTCGGCGATTAGCGCGTTTACCAAGACCTATGGTGCTCAAAACGGCCATCGGAAGAGCGTGACGCGCCGAACGGCATGGATTCGACCGTAACTGGCCACAATACTAATTGAAAAGTACTAAGCAGGTCTTCATCTCACAAGTTGGTGTGATTCTTGGTATTGTGCCGAGTGCTCCCGAAAGCAACACTGATGCTGTATTTTCCTCTTTTGAAGGGGGCAACCTATGAAGGTCCATTTCTGCAAGTTCACCAAGAGCTTGCTTCTACTAATGCCGGTCATCTTTTTGTTCAGCACGAACCCCATTACCTCCGTGACCTATGCGCAAACAGAAAAAACGGAGAGTAGCGGAACCGTTACGGCTGACCAACAGAAACAACTTGACCGGTTACAACAGCTCGATGAACAAATGCAGAGGGACCGCGACGGCGTTCGCTCCGCAGCATCCCAATATGGCTGGGACAGCAATGAGGCAGATGCTGCGCAACAGCGTCTCTTGCAGGACCGTCAAGAGTATCGCAGTCTAAGACGGTCACTGCAGCAGGCCGGAGTCAGCGTCCCACCTGACGCTACGAGAACAGGAATGGATAATCAGAGCAACCAGAGCGACCATTGCGGACATCATGCGCACGGACATCATGGTTGCTGCGGGGGCGATGGTCACTGCGGGGAACACGACAACGACTGCTGTTGCGGAGGTCATGGCAGATGTTAGGTTGCGCCAGAAGGCAAGTCAACGATGCGGAGCTCAAGGGAAACGGCCCATTCCCACGATCAGTTCGGTGTATCCGTGGTTTCACGGGTCACGGTCGTTCGTCGATGTCGTAATTGGCACAATAGACGGATTGATTGACGGAGCTATCGCAGGTCTGCTGTTCGGATGGCTCTACAACCTTTCAGCCGGTGACCGGAAAGAGGCCTGAAGCTGGGATTATGCCGGTCGTCGCTTACGTGCATTGTCTTCATGCGGTAGGTGGGCCAGGCGATTGATGTTTAGCAAATCTGCCAATTTGAGCGGTTTAGAGCGCTGGCTGGCCATGGAAGTTCCCCAATGTTTTCTGAGGGCCCGCAACGGTAAACGGTAATCGGATGCAAACCATTGGCCGGGCCATTCAGGCCTCGTTCTATTCGGCTTTGAGTGGCTCAGCCCAGCCGCTACGGGCACCGACACCAAACGAATCCAAGACATCGCGCAGGATTACGACGCCTTCGAGCTTGTTCATGTCCGCGCGGCTAACCACGGGCAGGAGTTCGAGGCCGGCTGCGCCCATGCGTTCAAGGGCCAAATCAAGCGGTTGATCCTTATGAACGTGTGGGAAGGAGCGCTCATCCACAAGATCACTCAAAAATTCGGTACCAGCACCTTTTGTGTACTCGGCTTCGAGCGTTGCCAGGTTGATGACGCCTACTACACCAGGGACATCGGTTACCGGCCAGGTTGTCAATGTGCTTGAGCGAACTCGTTCCAAGGCCTCGCGTACGGTGATCTGCGCAGGGAGTATCTCGGTTGCGGCACGCATCGCATTGATTACCTGATGTTGGCGATACTGCTGGAGGGTGTCTGCCGTGGGCAGATGAATGCCATCCTGAAACGCGAGCGCAGTGTAGATGGATTGTCGTTGTAATCGGGCGGAGATAAAAAAACTCACGAGATTCGAAATCATCAGAGGGACAATAACCGTATAGTCGCGCGTAGTCTCAAAGATCATCACCACCGACGTCATCGGAGCGCGCACGATTCCCGCGAAAACTGCACCCATGCCAACTAGAGCGTACGCCCCGGATGTCGCGGTGTACGCGGGCAACAAGCGATGCGCCAAAATTCCTACGCTACCTCCCAGCATGGCACCAATAAATAGACTTGGGCCGAAGATCCCCCCGGCATTGCCCGACGCATAGCTGGTGCAGGCACCCAAGAGTTTCAGCACTACCAGCAGAGCCATTAGTTGGAGGGCCATCCTGCCGTTCAACGCGTCGCCGACATAGCCGTACCCCACCCCCAAAACCTGCGGCACAAACCAGCCCATCAAACCCACCAATAACCCCCCGGCCGCCGGTTGAAACCACACGGTCTTTTTTGGCAACCGCAAGAAGCGTGCCCGCATTCCCAGTAGAAGCTTGGTGAACGCTCCTGACACTAAACCGCCCAAGATGCCGAGCACCGCATACACTCCAAATTCCAAGGGATGAACCAGTCGATATTGCGGGACATTGAAGAGCGGGTTGTTGCCGAGAAGCAGGCGTACCACCACCCAGGCAGTCGCTGAGGCGAGCACCACTGATCCCAACACTGGGGCTTGGAGATCGCCCATCACTTCTTCCAGTGCGAACAGCACACCCGCCAGCGGTGTGTTGAATGCCGCCGCAATTGCCGCCGCCGCCCCCACCGGCAGGAGCGCCTTTACCTTCTCAGGTCGTAATCGCAGGGTGCGGCCCAGCACTGACGCAATGCCACCGCCAACTTGAACCGCAGGCCCTTCGCGCCCAAGCGGGATTCCCGATGCGAGTGTGATTGACGTGCAGAAGAATTTTCCGATTGCAGTGCGTAGCGTAATCACTCCTTCGCGGGCGAACAGTGCGGCTTTTGTCTGCGGCACGCCGCTTCCTCGTGCATTGGGGAAATAGCGAAAGAGCAGATACCCGACGCCAAGAGAGCCCCCGATAGGAATCAGCACCCGTCGCCACGCGGCGCTGCCTACCGGATAAAGTCGCATCCCGAGCCGTTCTGTCAGCAGGATGAAAGCGACAACCGCCAAGCCTGTCAAGGCGCCGATGGCAAGCGTAAGAAGGAGGAATACCTGATTTTCGCGTTGTGAAGGACTGTTCGAAGACATCAGTCCTACACCTTTAGAACGGGGCATCGGGCATGAAAGAGCACCTGATGAAGCATGGCCCACGGCAAATGCGCGGATACGCGAGGATGGAATGTATGGTGCGGTCCAATGACCATCAAGTCTGCACCTTGGCCTTCGGCCACCTTCAGGATGCGTTGCCCCGGTTCGCCGATCTCCACGATAGACTGTACTTCCACGCAGGGGCTCGTCTCGGGAGGAAGCAGTTGCGCAAGCTCCTTTATTGCAGTGTCCCTCTCCGTCTCCCGAAGTTTCGACGGAGCATCGGCGGGCATTTTGAGAACATGAAGCAGAGTGAGGTGGGCGTTCTCGTCCCTGGCCAGCGACAGCGCATAGGTAAGCACCCTGTCTGAGCCGGCCCGCAAGTTGATCGGGCAGAGAATTCTTCGCAGCTTCAATTCCGACGTCAGTCTGGGGGGAACCTGTGGCCCAACCGTAAGCACAGCACATGGCGCGCGGTTAATAATCTCTTCTGCCGTCGAGCCGAGCACGAGCTTCTTGATTCCACCGCGGCCATGCGTACCAAGCACGATCAGGTCAATGTGAAGTCTGTCGATCAACTCTAATAGCACTTCTGAGACAAGGCCGAACCCTTCTCTTACTAGCTCGAGATGCTTGATTCCCTGGAACAGCTCGGAGTCTACAAGTTTCGCCATCTTGTTCTCAGCGGAATGCCGGAGGTAGAGCGGGTCGGGCGGCTGAGCATCGTAGGTAATCTCCGCAGACACTACACTCACTGTATACAGTGTGGCGTCATAACGGCGGGACAGGCCAAGGCCATATCGCATGGATGTTTCGGAAGAAGGCGAAAAATCAGTAGCGAAGAGGACTTTTCGGAGTAAGGCTTGGGTTCGGGAGCCCAGTACAGTCATGGCGATCCTCGCAAAGAGGCTACTTGCGGCCCCCACGTCTTAGCAGGGATGTCCGTTTCAACCGCCCTGATTAGCACCCTTATACACTCGAGGCCCTTGCGAGTGAACCAAATTTTGCTCCGTGGCACTCTTCCAGATCGGGAGACCGTCAGTCTGGTTCCAGCAGACCATCCCGGGAAACGCAAGCAGAATAATCACTCAAATGTGTTATGTAGAGTCTGTCGAAGCGAAGTGGACGGCTGACACCCAGCTGATGATTGTCCGTGCCGGCGAGCGGTGTCTTGGGAAGTGGCTATTTTACTACTTATATTCCCGCCCTGGTCAGCGCGAGTTGCTAGCCCGGGAGAAGGGTATGGCGTTCGCCGACAAGCGCGGTCAAACACATCTGTATGCCCGAGACGCCCTCACTATTCCGGTTCCCGTTCCAACGATCGCGCATCAACGTCGAATCGTGTCTTACCTTGATGGCATTTGGGGTCGAGTGGAGAAGTTGAAGCAGACACAAAACGATACGGCATCTCAACTTGTTCGACTCGAAGAGGCGGTATTCGAAAAGGCGCTGACTGGGGAGATTTAAGTAAGGTGGCCGAAGATATCAGAACTCACGACTGTCCGGTCATAAGCCGAACAGAATTAGCTGGTTAGTCACAATGGAATGACCGGCTCCGATTCGCAGTCGTGGGTTATGCTGCGAATCGGAAGACAAGCAGTACAGAGCCACAAGCGAAGGAGCCGGTCGATGAAAAGAATAAAATTTGTTGGTTTGGATGTCCATGCCGAAACGATTGCGGTGGCGGTTGCCGAGCAGGACGGGGAGGTGAGAACGCTCGGGGTCATTCCGAATCGGGAGGAGTCGATTCGGAAGCTGGTCAAGAAACTGGGACCTGTGGAGCAGCTGTGTTTCTGCTATGAGGCGGGCCCAACAGGTTATGTCGTGTACTGGCAGCTGACGGCACTGGGGGCGAAGTGCGAAGTAGTGGCCCCAACGCTGGTACCGGTGAAATCGGGCGAGCGGGTGAAGACTGATCGACGCGATGCGGTAAAGCTGGCGCGGAATTATCGGGCCGGAGAGTTGACGGCGGTGTGGGTACCGGATGCGGCCCAGGAGGCCTTGCGAGATCTGGTACGAGCCCGGGAGGCGGCTAAGAAAGATCAGTTGCGGGCGAAACACCGGCTAAGCAAGTTTCTCTTGCGGCACGGGAGGCGGCCGGCAAGCGGTGTGAAGCCTTGGACATTGAATTACATGGCGTGGGTAAAAAAGGAAGTCCACTTCGAACAAGCGGCGCAGGAAGCCACCTTATTGGATTACTTACACGAGGTGGAGCACGCAGAAACCCGCATCACACGGCTGGACCAGGCCATCGATGAAGCAGTGAAGTCGACAACACCGAAGATGCGTGCGGTGATCGAGGGATTGCAAGCCCTGCGGGGGTTGGCTCAAGTCGCGGCGGTGACGATCGTGGCGGAACTGGGAGAAATATCGCGATTCCCAGGGGCTCGGGAGTTGATGGGCTACGGCGGGATCGTCGCGAGCGAACATTCCAGTGGAGAAAGTAGCCGGCGAGGGGGCATCACTAAGACCGGGAATGCGCACGTACGGCGCGTGGTCGTGGAGGCCGCCTGGGCGTACCGCCACCGGCCAAACGTAGGTGCAGCTTTACGCAAGCGGCAAGAGTTGGTCAGCGAAGAAGTGCGAGAGATCGCCTGGAAAGCGCAGCATCGGTTGCATGCGCGTTATCGGAAGCTGACGGCACGAGGAAAGGAAAAAGGGAAGGTTGTGACCGCGATCGGGCGTGAGCTATTGGGTTTTATCTGGGCCATTGGGGTAAAAGTAGAGGCAGCACAGAAGGAACCCGAACGGCGGGCGGCATGAGGTGAGTTTTTTATGCAGCAAGAATTTTCCAGGAGGCAGCGTGAGTAGCGGTCGAGAGGCGCATGGAAAGGAGAATCCTCGAAAACTCTATGCGGTAGGTCTGCGGACCGAACCCGCGCCTTTAGTCCGAGGCAGCTCCCGACGGATCACGATTATGCGGTTTCGACCCGCGAATATCAGAGTGATCAACCGTCGCAATAGCCGCCTCGACCGCGACTTGCGCTGCCTCACAAGGAAGGATCACAGGGGAAGAGAGGAAGAAAAGAAAAAAACAGGAGATTGCACTTGACAGGTCATTCCATATCAGAGTTATCGAGTAACTCCGATCGGGAGTCGAATGCTTCGAACAGCTGTAAAATGGGCACTTTTTCAAAACTCGTGATGCTGAAAATCTGTAGAATTTGGTAAAGACTCTTCTCCAGCCCAAGACGCTTGCGAGCGATGGCCACCAACACATAAATCGAGATGGCGATCCAGATTTGAGTCTTCACGGCGTTTTCGCTGGTGCCGTAGAACGCTTTGATGCGAAGGTGCTGTTTGATCCATTTGAAAAATAATTGTCGGGTAAGGGGCTGGCGCGGCACCTATTGGCGGTCCGTTTCCAGTCCCTCCCCATAAGAACTGCTCGTGAAGTTTTCCCTCAAGCAGCTCACCCGGTAGGTTTCATCAAAAGGGTTATGTGTCGGGTCGGGTGACAGAGACTTTCACTTCAGGTCCTCCACCCCAGGCAGTGGCTGGAGCTTCCAGCCCCAGTAAAGCCCGAGTACACCGTAGAGGTATTCGTTACTCCATCGCCGCCATCCGATACTCGTCTTTCGCCGCCGCTTCCGCCGCGTTAAGAGGGTGCGGACTTTCATCTCCACATACTCGTGCACTTCACTGAAGGCACGACTTGAGTTGCCAACTCGGAAGTATTGGACCCAGCCGGCAAGCGAGGCATTGATCTGCTCGATCACCTTCGGCATGGGGGTTGCGCCGCTGTGCCGGATGATGTCGCGTACCTTCGCCTTGATTGCTTTGCGGGCCTTCTTCTTCGGAGTCATTTGGAGGTAATGCCCGTTCCCCTTACGCTTCCGAACGCGGCGCAGGTCAAATCCTAAGAACCCGAAGGTTTCTCCCTTCAATAGATCCACCACCTTGGTTTTCTCCTGGTTCAGCTCCACACCGAGGGGTGTGAGCTGTTCTTGGAGCCGCTGTTGGGCGCGTTCGGCCCAGCCTCGCTTTGTGTGGTGTCCACTGAGGGTGATGACGATATCATCGGCGAACCGATGATAGTTCACCGCCTCGTAGGGTCCTTGTGCCGTTTTGTGGCGTATCGCATCGAAGGTCCAGTCCAGCTCGTTTAAGTAGATGTTCGCCGCCAGTGGGCTGAACGGTCCCCCTTGTGGGACACCGATTTTGCCTCCAACTTTGATAATCTGCTTTACGAGATGCAGCACTTCTGGATCCTGGACTCGCTTCGCGATCTTGTCTAACAGTACCGAATGTCGAATCGTGTCGAAATAGCGCGACAGATCAACATCTATCACCGTAGACATGCGTCGCAACACACTGCGTCTGACTTCCGCCAGTGCGCGGTGTGGCGAGCGCCGAGGACGAAACCCGTAGGAGTTTGTGCAGAAATCCGCCTCGAAGACAGCTTCGAGGATGAGCTTCACTGCTCCTTGCACCACGCGGTCGCGGATGCAAGGAATTTGAAGCGTGCGGACTTTGCCGTTTCCTTTTGGAATATCTACCCGGCGGTTCGGCATGGGTTTGTACCTGTCTGTTACAAGGTCTTCCCGTAAGGCCGCAAGGAAGATCGTTCGTCCTTGGATCTCGATGTCCTCAAAGCTCTGGCCATCGATACCCGGGGCGCCGCCGTTTCTCTTGGCATTACCGTAAGCCTCTTCGAGGGTCTCCATCTTCGCAATGTGCACGAAGAGCCCCCAGAACCGATGTGACGGTTCCGACTTCGCCTTTCGATAGATCCGTCGCCTCAGGTCCTGCAGTTTGATGGGTGTTTTTATCATTTCACCCCTGCCTCACTTTGGCGAACGGAGTACTTACCGGTCCGGGCCCTTTCCTCCGAGCATGTTTTGCTGCACGCTCATCATCGGTAGTACGACCCGATCCGTCACCCTGATGCCTACGCTCACATTTCCCGCTCAGGGTTATAGCAAGCGTCTCTTCGGCGAGATTTCTCCGCCGGGCATCGAGGGCTTCTCCAGTTGACACATCCTCCTTCTCACCATGTCGTCGCTGATACCCCGCCGGTGAGAGCTGCCGCATCGGACTCGTTTCCGTCAGCTCTTGCTGCCTTCGCGCGTTATAGACCGTCTCAGCCACCGGAGTTTCGTGTAACGAGGCTACGTCTGCGTTCACTGTACGTTGCAACCTGGTGAGTTGCGCATACTCCTTTCTGAGTATGTTGTCGGAGGGCTCCGTCGTCTCGCTTTTGCTCCACGACGCCTCCCAAGCTACAGGGCCTGAGTCTTTTGCCCCGGCCGGCCTTTCACCGACTGGTTGATGTGCCCTTACTCTGGACACGCCCACCTGCCAACGGCACTTATAGATCTGGGCAATCGTAAATGCGGGAAGCACAAAGTTGTTAGTCAAGAACTTGAGTCGTTTCTTCGTTTCGATATCGAGATAACTGACTCGGCGCAAGGAATCGGGATAGGCTTTCGCGGAATCGATCGCGGTCAAAATGACGGTGTGATCGGATCGCACGCCTGTGGTCTTGTCCACCGGATGGGAGTAGCGCCGCTGCAGCAAGACATTCTCTTTGGTGCGTACGACGAAGAATGCTGAGCAGAGTGTGAACACAAATAGGCGTTCAAAATCGATGTAGCCGCGGTCCATCACATAGAACGCACCGGCTTCGGGAAAGAACTCATCCAGAATGTTCACGTCATGCACTTTGCCGTCCGTAATGCGGATAAACGTGGGGATATTGCCGTGCAGATCCAGCAGCGTATGCATCTTCACCGCCGCCTGGTGCTCACGAAACTTGGCCCAAGGAAAGAGCGAGAGGCAAAGATCGATGGTGGTGGAGTCCAAAGCATACAGACTCTGGTCCAGATCGACATCGATCGGATCGCTCGCATAGAGCGGGCGCGCTATAGCGATCAAGACTTGCGCAAAGTCGGCATAGATCCGCCAGTCGCGTGATTCGTTTGCGTCGGCCAGAGTGGAGCGTGCCACCTTGCTTCTGAACCCCATGTGGTAGAGCTTACTGCCTATAGACTGTAGGCACGTTTCGATGTCGCGGAGACTTTCTCGATACGTCAATTGCGCGAAAGCCATGGAGAGAAACTGGTCTCGGCAGGAAAAGTTTTGTACCTTGTGATCGCCGCGGTAGCGGCTTACACATTTCTGAAACTCGTAGGCGGGCAGAAAATCCATTAGCTGCGAAAAAACAGTTCGTCCGTTATTCACACCCCATTGTTTCGCAGAATCAGACCAAGCCGGGAGGAGCCAAAAACGCCGTTTGCAGTTCAAATCGAAAAAAGTCGAAATGCCGCTTAAGCCGGCGGGTTACAGACAGTTACGTCGATATGAGAATTCAACAACCGGACAGTAGTGATCAGAACTAATTTGGGCCGCGGTCGACTAAGTTCCGAAGACTCCTTCTCAATTTGAGGCTGTTAGATTTCCATTTGGGAACGCAAGCTCTGAAATGAGTGTTCATGAATTAGAGTATTCCGAACGCTAGAAATCAATCTGACTCGCTCCGAAGCAACAATCACTTACAAGTTGATCTGCTCAAGGGTTTTCTGAACGACTCGGGACCTGGAGGAATTCACCGCGCTGAGTCCGGCGCAAGCAGGAGGATCTTCCCAATACCGCCTTTCTCCCCGTAGAAGCCACGCTAGGTCCCGGTAAACGAGCTTACTATGAGCCACCTTTCCCATTTCCCGACGCAATATCTGGACCTGGACTCAGAGACCGAAATCTAGATTTCCGGACAATTCCGCCGCCAATCACAATCGCAAACAAGCCACCAAAAGAGTAGAGCGCTGCTATGAGCACTATTGGCAGAGGCGGGGACCAGCCGTGCAAAAAGGTCCAGAATCCAGTCACGGCCTGGATGCTACAGACCAGGCTTACCGTGATGGTAGCCAACATTTCCCTGCTTTTGCAGGCAAGCGCAATAATACAGCCGATGAGCATCGACACCGCGAGGCGCCAAAGATACATTCCGCTGTTCATTAAGAACAGGTCAAAGTGGGAAAGGCGGTGGACGTGATGACTGAGGAACTCATTCCACGTCCGAATCCCCCCTTCAGCAAATGCGTGGCCCAACTGCACTAGTAAGACCCCTCCAACTACGGCTCCAGCGATAGACCACGGCGCGACCCGGAATCCACTACGGACCAGATGAAGAATTGTTCGCATACTCTGCCGCCAATACCAACGGCGCGCGTAGGCGACACCCGATTTTGATGCTACGTCCGAGAATTCCTCAAGCAGGTCTCCGGGAATCGGTTCTGTTTGCTCGTAGGGAGTGAACAGGTCGAGGAGCCAAACAGCAACTCGCGGAGGCTGAATGGAAGATGCGTGAGTCATTGTGAGTACCTCCTGCCGAGACGCAGACCTTCGGTCATGCTCCGGAGTGCACGGTGTGTGCGATTCACGGCTGCCACTCCCTTTGCAGTGACGCAGAAGAAACGTTTCGACCTTCCTCCGCGCTCGGGCGTCGGGTCGCCCAAGTAAGAGTTGACGTAACCTTTCGTTTCCAGGCGACCAAGAGTGGCATAGATGGCTCCGATGGAGACCTCACGGCCAGTGCGCACTTCGATTTCCTGCCGCACAGTGACCCCGTACGCCTGGTCAGAAAGGCGTAGGAGTGCAAGAACGACGATGTGTTCAAATTCGCAGTGCGTCGTTGTAAGGGACACGAAGGATCTGGGTCTTGTCGCTGGTGTTCTCTTGAGCGGAGCAGGAAAACCACGTGTGACGTTCCGGAGAGGAGGGAAGTGTTGGCAGCCAATGACAGGAGCACAGAAGCGTGCAAATCTGTGCCCTTTTGCACCTACAACCTCTTCTTCCGTGCCGTTGTTCGAACAAAGTGATCCAGAGGGCCAAACAATGAGTAATACGCATCCAGAAAACGGTCCCGCGCATACCGGCTGATCGCTGGCACAAGCGCTTCTCGCTGCTCAGGGTCCAGAACGTAACCGTACTCGTGATCCAAATGTAGAATGAACCCCATGCTCTCCTCCCACAGATCCACTCGGAAGTCCTCGTTGTAGTCGTCGTAGTGCGCGATCATCTTCATCGACGGGGCCCCTCCCATATAAGGGCGCACGATGGGAGCACCTCGGGGATCAAGGAAGTCTACGACTGCCCGGTCCCTGCGCACTTTCTCGACGCGCAAGCGATACCCGAACTGAGAAACCCAGGAACCAACGAATTGTGCAATGCCGTTGCGCAACATGATGCAGAACCTGCCGAACGTGATGTCAGACCTGAAGCACTCCGTCGAGACGCTTCCCCAGAAAAAGGGACCAGGATCCAGGTCACAGCACTATCATAACTTCCCACGTTCTTACGGTGAACGGGGCATGGCGCAACTAGTGCAAATGGGGCCTGGATGGAACTGAAGTGGTTCTGTTTGCTGATAGTTGCTTTTAGGGATTGGAAGGCCCTGTTTCGCCCACCTTGGTAAGAACACTAAAAAGGAAATTGGGGTGGCGTACTCGAGGCGCGCCCCGCCACCGCCGTTGGTGACGTAAAGGTGTTTTGTACGGATCGTAGCCAATCGGATCGGCATCCTCCAAGAGCTTCACGCTGCCAATCTGTGCGTGGTCCGAGCCGCGAAAAACTTGATTTCGCCAGTCCCCCGATCGGTTTCATGTATGCATGAAGAAGTGTCGGCGCGAGAAGTTCCGGCCTTGGTGAACGTGCTACAAACACGTCCGTTGCAATTCTCAACAAGCGATATTAACGTCGTTCACGCGACACCGGTGAAGCGGAGAGGAAAGTTTATGTCCCGCCGAACTGGTCAGGACGGCCACATCGAAGCAATAAACGCAGTCGGCCCAGAATCTTCGCGCTTGCCCTGCGCTACACACGTGTGCCGGGAGACGCAGAAGACACAGTACAGGAAGCCTTCAAAAAAGCACTCTTTTCGCTGTCCAGATTCAAAGGGCAATCTGCGTTCTCCACCTAGTTGACGCGCATCGCCATCAATGAGGCACTCATGTTGCTTCGTCGAGGTCGCGCCCTTCGTGAGGTACCCATCGATGAATCGAGCAACGAGGAAGATTCAATACCGGGCCTGGAGATAACTGATCCAACTCCGAACCCCGAAGCCATCCTCTCGGTGGCTAAGGCAGTTCAGTTCTGACTCCGCAAAAGCCCCTTTTCGTCTTGGGTTAAGAATCTGCTCCGGGGCCGATGGCAACGACGAAATAGGTGGCTGGCGTCGCGCCGACGTTTTTGATTCCGTGCTCGTCGTTCGAATGTACGAATCCCACCGATCCGGGCCCCAACCGATAAGTCTTCCCGCTCACCGCAAGTTCTACCGTTCCTTCGCGAATCAGCCACATTTCCGAATGCACGTGGTGGTGTGGTGGGTGCGGTGCGTCGCCCGGGGGCAACGTTGTTTCATGCACTTCCAACGACTCCCCTGTCGCGAGTCTGCCTTTCAGCACATCCCGGAACTGAACATTGTTCGCCGTTCGAACGGATAAATTCTCGAACGTATACATAGTCGAGGGGAGAGAGCTTTGCCGTGCAGATGGATCCTCCACCGAGAGCAATGCAGGCAACAGGGCAACGGGAAAGACCGAAAATAATTCGCGGCGAGTTAGTGGCATTGTGTCTCCTCGGAATTAGCGGCTTTTTCAGTCATGCCATGTCGGCGGTAACGTGATGAAGTTTCCTCGGTCGGCCGCCGAGCTTGCCGTTCGCGCGAACCGCGGCGGTTTTGGTGTGGGACTTAACACTGCCACCCGCCTTACCAAGTCGCGCCGCCATCCAGCGGCGGGAACCAAGAAAACCCTCCAACAGAGCCGGCAAATAAATATCCGCGTCAATAACGGGAAAATGTAGTCCAAGTCCCGACGGAGAAATTTCTATCTTCCTTAATTGTTCCGGTTTAGCGTGCTCAAAGCCCTGAGCATCCTGCGGTCTAAATGCAATTGACAGGCCGCTACTAAGATCAATGACCACACGCCCTGTGCGGCGGTCGTAATGAGCCGCCGCCACCGTGGCTGTCCTTGCCAAACGGGCAGCAGCCCGTTCGTTAGCTGCCTCGATTTCTGGCTTACGGTAAACCATGAATCCTCCTCCATGCCGCGCATAAACTCATTAATCTCGCCGCGAGAGCTGCCTTAATCTTTGAAAGCTTGCCTGCCGCAAAACCATAGTTCTCTCGCAACTCCGGCGGACCTGTTGGACAATTGAGCCTAAAAACAGCCTCACAGCCATCGCCGATGACATGCACGTGGGCCGGTCGGTGGTCGTTGAAATAGATCACCACGCGCAGACCATCTGTCGCGTCAACAGTAGGCATTATACCATTAACCTAAGCGCTTTGGTTATCTTCCTTCGTCGTAGACTAATCCATTGATTTCAATGATTTATGCGATCTTATCGTATTGGGCAGTTATGTTTCCAAGATGCATGTGTCTCGGAGGGCGACCAAAGCCAAGGCCAGGACTTCCTCACCCGAGAAAAGGTTCCGCACCTCCGCTGCATCCGTTGTTTCATTGGATGTTCGACGCAGAAAAAGGGCAAGTCAACCGTGGAACACAGCGCGGCGGAGCCGCAACCAAAGGTAAAAGGCGCTGCTGTTCTCGATAAGATGTGGCTGTTCTGCGAGAACGCTTTATCTCAGGAGGAACAGCAGCGCCATGCAAGAGTTTATCGCGAAACACAAGGAAGAGATTGCGGGAGTACTGAGTGGCTTCGACTGGCTGATATTTCGGGGGACGCTGCGGTCGATCAGTTATCCGGAAGGGATGATGGGTTACCTGCATACGTGGCTCGCATCCCCAACGAACTCACCCCGGTGGCAGCAGGTCCTATCATCTGCGCCGGCGTCACTACATATAAGGGCATCAAGGTAGCGGATTGCAGGCCGGGCGACTGGTTCGTCGTAAGCGGCGTCGGAGGACTGGGGCATCTGGCGGTGCAGTTCGCCAAGGCCATGGGCCTTCGCGTGGCTGCGGTCGACATAGCCGACGACAAACTCGCGCTCGCCAAGAAGCTCGGCGCAAGCTTGACGTTCAACGCCAAATCCGTGGACCCGGTCAAGGCGGTGCAGGAGGCGATTGGCGGAGCGCACGGCGTATTGATCACCGCCGTCTCCAAAGCAGCGTTTGCCCAGGGCACCGGGATGCTCCGGCGAGGCGGAACATGCGTGCTCAACGGCCTTCCTCCCACAGACTTTCCGCTTTCGATCTTCGACGTGGTCTTTCGCTGCTTGACGGTCCGCGGATCGCTGGTGGGTACGCGTGAGGATATGAAGGAGGCCCTCGCATTCGCCGTCGATGGAAAGGTGAAAGCCAACATCGAGACGATCACACTTGACGACGTCAACGGCGCGCTAGAACGGTTGCGGACCGGGAATGTGACCGGCCGCATCGTGATCAAGGTCTCGTAAGCCTGAGGCTAACCGGCTATGCAGGACAAACTCCAGGGCATAGCAATGGAGGAGAATCATGAGACCGCATATTCTGTTTTGTACATTGCTCACCGCGCTTGCTCTTGAGGGCCTTTCCGGATGCCAAAATGACTCCACGAAGTCAGCTGTAGCCGGCACCATCCATAGATCCCTCGATCTGGCGGGACTGAAAAACATACGCGTCAGGCAGGACCGAACCTATGCCGTCGTAACGCTCACTGGTACGGTTGCATCGGCGTCAGATAAATCCCGAGCCGAATCCATCGCTAATTCCGCTGCCGGTCCTCAGGTGGTTGCCGACCATATTGTCGTGCGTGCTCCCGGACGATAATGAGTGTTCAGAGACGTGCGCAATATTTTTTCGCATTGTCATTGAAAGACAAAACTATTCTTCCATCTCAAACGGACCGTCCCCATCCCTCGGATATAAAGTTGTTCTCCCTAACCGAAGTGGAAGAATGCTGAACACGGTTGTACACGATCAACAATCTGCGTAATTAAGTCTAGCTTAGGCTTTTCTTCAACCTATAAGAGGTGCTTCTTCCTCCCGCTTCTTCCTGTTCGAGTATCCCTAACTCGATCAATTCGTCGATGTCTCGTAGAGCCGTGCGCGACGAGGCTTTCGTCAGCTTCATCCACTTTTCACGGGTCAGCTTTCCCTCGAAGTCTCCAAGGAGTTTGTTCAGGACTTTCTTTTGTCTTTGGTTGAGAGAAACATTCTTCGTGGTCAAATCTTGCCAGAAAGACTCTTTTGCGAGCGCACCGCTCGTGATCTCGTTCGAATGCTCAATCGCACGGTCCAGGCATTCAAGGAACCATTTAAGCCATTCCGTGATGTCGAGTGAGCCCGACTGTGTCTTTTCCAGAATCTCGTAATAGCTCTTTCTCTCTTCGAGGATCTGCGACGACATGCTGTAGAAGCGCTGGGCACTACCATCCGAACGCGCGAGACACATCTCGGCGATGGCCCTTGCGATTCTTCCATTGCCGTCTTCAAACGGATGGACGGTTACAAACCAAAGATGCGCGATTGCCGTTTTGAGCAGAGGGTCTTTTTGCTCGTTGCTTTCAAACCACCCGAGAAATCTTTCCATTTCCGCATCGAGGTGACTAGCAGCAGGGGCCACATAGTGGACTTTCGGCCGACCGATCGGCCCTGAAATCACCTGCATAGAACCTTGACTGTCGTCCCGCCACGCGCCGACGCGAAACTTGTCGGTTGTTCTGCGGACCCCAGGAAACAGGTGCGCGTGCCAGTCAAACAAACGCTCCTTGGTCAGAGGCGCCTCGAATCTCTGCGTTGCATCCACCATCATTTCGACGACACCCTCGACGCTGCGATCCTTGTGCTCCTTAAGCCCCGCCACGTCGAGCCCGAGTTTCTTCGCGATTGAGAAACGTACGCTTTCGGGGTCTAGCACGACGCCTTCAATGGCGCTCGACTTAATCGTCTCTTCGGTCAGCACCTTGAGAGTGGCGGTCCATTGCGACGCGAAGCCATAGTTCTTCATTCTTCCGAGTAGCACGCCTTGCCGCAGCCTCACTTCCGAGAGCAGTGGGGCTATGGCTCCTGACTCCCATGTAAATCTCGGCCAGTCCGCAAGTTCGTGGATGTAGGTTCTCGCCATAATCTCGCCATTTACCTCGCCATCATCCTAGTATATTCTCGCCATGATCTCGCCACTATTCTCGCCAGGTCTCGCTCGCATCTCACAGACTTCCCCAGCTGCGCAAGGTGGATTGCTTCTATGTGCTTGATTTATTTATACCTGCGGCCTTCGCTCGCACACATCCGCGCCAGGTAAACACCGATCTGTCACGCCCGTTGCCATCCGCTTCAGCCGCAAATTCCTGCCGCTTCACTCCGTGAGTCCGTTGCGACTTGGTGCTCCTTTCTGGGTGAGAGAACCAACTCTCAACTCACAGAAAAGGACAAGCTATTTCCCACTTTTTATTTTCGATGTCATTTGCCGGAAATCAGAAATGTTGAGGCTAGTACGAACTTCGGCGATTACGCCGTTTCACAGGACTTGGCCGCCTCCATACACGAAATCCCAGGCAAGACTCAGGCGAAGAACCCATTTTTCTAGTTGTTTTGGTGTGGTAATTCCAAAATGATTGCCCGGCAGAAATTGAAAATCTGAACTCACAGGACAGAGGGCAATAGTCGCGCCTCCGATTATCCCGCCATTCCGGACAATGATGTGCATCACAAACATAAAAATCCAAAACTATTCAAAAGGAGGACGCCATGACCCAATCCAGTGCTACACAGCGAGGCAGCGAACTGAGCAATCTCGACCGCATGTTACAACGCAATAAAGAATTTGCTGCTCGGCAGTCTGCTGAGGGCACACTTATGCCTTCCCTTCCGCGGGCGTTGCCCAATGTAAAGGCGGTCATCATCGGTTGCGCTGACATGCGTGTCGATCCGGCTCATGTCCTTGGAATTAAACCGGGCGAGGCCGTCGTGTTGCGCAATATCGGCGGTCGAATCAACCCGGGGTTGTTGGAGCAGTTAGGTCTACTCGGGCGAATCGGTGTGGTTGCCGGAGAGATTCCTGGAGGCGGCGGGGAGTTTCACCTCGTCGTGCTTCAACACACCGATTGCGGCATTACTCGCCTTGTCGGCGACACCGACATGCTGACGCACTATTTTCAAATACAGGAAGCGGAACTCAAGACAAAAGCGGTCAATGACCCTCGGGCGGCAGTCGCTTTCGACGTTGCTGAGCTCCGGGCGATCCCCGCATTGCCTGGCGCTTGGCGTATATCAGGCCTCGTGTATGACGTGGCGACCGGGCTTGTTGATATCGTCGTACCGCCAGCGCCGATTCGTACTTCGCAAAACCCTTGATTCACGCCTTTCTATCGGGTCATGGAGGATTTTATGAGCAACAAACATCTCCCACGGCTCTTCGCACAAGCGCTAAACGAAAAACGGGTTGAACTCTTTGACGAGTTCATCCACCCGGAGTACAACAACCACAACGCATACGTACAGCCGGGCCCGGCGGGCGTTAAAGCATTCTTTCGGCACTACCTCGACGCATTTCCCGACACGAAAGTTGTAATGGAGGACGTGATCGAAGAGGGCGATCGCATAAGCGCCCGCTTCACCTACAACGGAACCTTTAGCAAGCCGTTCATGGGCTATCGGCCCAACCGTGCTTCGATTCAAATGCGAAGCATCGATATCTGGCGCGTCAAAGACGGGAAGTTCGTAGAACACTGGGACGAACTCAACCTACTAGAAGTATTCCAGAAGCTCGGGGCTGCGACGGTGCGAAAGCCGGAGGAACAATGAACCATCTCATATGGGCGGTTTCTCTGGTCGGCATCCTAAGCACGGCTGTGGTTTTCGGCACGGACATGTTCTTTTTGACTGTGGGCCGGCCCGCTCTAAGGTTGGCTTCGCCAGCTGCTGGAACGGAGGTTATGGGATTTTTCCATTTCTACGGTGACGCACGAATGCCAATCTGGGGTGTCCTGGCTATCTTGTCTAACCTTTTGCTGGGCCTGTTGACCCGAGGTGGACATCGAGGCCTCTATTTGCTGTCGGTCTCTGTGCTGATCCTGTTCGTCGTTTTATACAATCGTTTGTCAAAGCCAATCAATCGGCTTCAAACGGGAGGAAGGCTCGACAATGCTCGTGAGCTGCAGTCGTCGTGGGATCGATCGGTGATGATCCGTACTCCGCTGTTCGTTGTGTCCCTGATTGCCCAGTGCCTAGCGTTGCTAACCACTTCGACATAAATGAAGGGTGAGCTAAAAACCCCACGCGAAAGGACTATTAAGGATACTTAGCAACGGCAGTTTCGACAAACTAATATTTTCCGCCCTTCAGGAGCCTTCTCGCCAACTTCGGTGGAGGGAGGGCCCGTAGGGGATGGGACCTTGCCGATACGTGGAGAGGACGAGGTACATCGATGACCGGAAAGTAAGGAGACATCTATGGCGCAAGCAGCACCCGCGATCGTCCAGGCCTGGTCTAGCCAATCCACAGTTCCGTTCTTCCGCGTTGGAAATTATGCACCCGTCTTCGACGAGTTGGCCACATTCGATCTGCCAGTTGAGGGTGCGATCCCCCCAGAGCTCAATGGCTGGTATCTGCGCAACGGGCCCAACCCCCGGCACGGACACGAAACGCCGCATTGGTTCACGGGCGACGGGATGATCCACGGCGTGCGGTTAGAAAACGGGCGCGCCGCCTGGTACCGCAATCGATGGGTGCGCACCGAGAGCTTCGATAAACCTTTCCTGCTCTATAACAGTGACGGCACTCGCAACCTGCACGCCAGCGTTGCCAATACTCATGTTCTTAATCACGCTGGCAAGACGCTCGCGCTGGTAGAGTCGTCTCTGCCGTATCAGATCACGAATGAGCTGGAATCTCTGGGCGCCTACGACTTCGGCGGCAAGCTAGCCGACTCGATGAGTGCACATGCGAAGATCTGCCCCCGAACTGGCGAGCTACATTTTATCGGCTATGGCAGCCTGACCAAGCCGTATGTCACCTACCACCGCGCGAACGCGTCGGGGGAACTAATCATTGATCGCGGCGTCGACGTTCCCAAGTTGACCATGATGCACGACTTCGCGCTGAGCGCTGAGCACATAGTGCTCATGGACCTGCCGATCGTGTTTAGGCTCGACATCGCGCGCAACAGTGAGCGAGACCTTCCGTACCGGTGGAGCGACGACTACGGCGCCCGGCTCGGAGTGTTGCGCCGCGATGACCCATACGGTCCGATCCGGTGGTTTACCATAGACCCGTGTTACGTTTTTCACGTCCTCAACGCCTTTGATAAGGCCACAGAAGATGGCAAAGTTATTGTGCTGCAAGCGGCTCGATATACTGAGTTGTGGCGCGACGACGGGTCATCTGGTTCTGACGCTACGATGTGGTCCTGGACGATCAATCTGACCCGCGGTACCGTCACAGAGCAGCAGATCGACGAGCGCGCTGTGGAGTTCCCGCGCATCGATGATCGCCTGGTTGGTTTGCCGGCGCGGTACGGCGTTACCGTGGGTTCGGGTAAACTCGTGCGCTATGACCTTGAACGCGGCACTGCCGAGGAGCATTCGTTCGGTACGGCTACCGCGCCCGGTGGCCCCGGTGAGGCCGTGTTCGCTCCGGCCGATTCGGACGCGGGCGAACTCTCCGGCTGGTATCTGTCGTACGTCTACGACCCGGTCCGGGACGGCAGCGATCTGGTGATAATCAACGCGTCGGACTTCCAGGGCAAGCCCGTTGCTCGAGTGCAACTTCCACGCCGCGTGCCGTACGGATTTCATGGAAACTGGATTGCGGACTGAGAATACTCGCCTCTCCTTTGCCCGCAAAGTTTGTGGCTGATGTGCGCTCTTGCCAGAAGTTCGGCGCTTAAAGCTCCGAAGCCCGCTTAGCGCCGATTCATTTGCTGTTCTACTTAAACCCGTCGGCATGCGCCGGAGAAATGGCTTAGATCAGTCCCCGGTAAACGCTCTTGTGCCCATAAATGAAGTAGCCCCCGGATTGGTCTTCGGACGCGCCTTGTCTGTCGGTTTTATGCGAGTGTGATAGATATAATTGTGAACATGTCTCAGCTATCCCTCAAATTCCGTCCGATGCTTTTCGACAAACTGTTCAACCGTCATCGGAGGACGACCGCTGATCTCTTGGACATAATTATTCATCCCACTAAAAATGCCATTTTGGTGGTCGATAGCGATCTCTTTTAGATGTTGGAACACGAAATCCGAGCCCGCACCTCCAGCTTTGTCTGCTTCGGCGTACGCTGTAGCAGCGGTATTCCGAGCCGGGCCACGGGGCCGGCTACTTACGAGCTGACGATACTTCTCAATTGGAATGTGTTCGAAGTGAATTTTCTTTCCGAGCACGTGTCCAACGATCCGAGAAATTTCTTTATGACTATATTCGACCGGGCCAACAAGAGGATACGTTTCCCCCGCATGTGCTTTCGGATTCTCCAAGATTCCGACAATCACTCTGGCTTGATCTTCTGCCGCGATGGGAGCGTGGCGGCCAGTGCCGAATGGTACGAGCCAGGTACCTTGATGGATCATGGCGGCCCCATAGAGGAGCCACTCCGAAAAGAGTGTCGGTCTGATGTGGCTGACGGGCACCGCGGACCAGTCAAACACACGCTCCGATAGCCAGTGCGCTAGTATGCATGGCTTTGAGAGTCTCCGCGTGCCGATTTTTGTGACATGTTGACGATAATTTCGACGCCAGCCTCCTTTGCAGCTTCAGCAAATCGAACAGTTGCATCCACGATCCCCGGTCGAATCGGATAAACGAAATACGCTCCGTAGATTCCACGAAGGGCGGAACGTACCGATTCCATGTCGAGAAGGTCGCCAAAAACGACCTCTGCGCCCAATTTGCTGAGTCGTTCCGATCTTTAGTCCTCCCGGTGAGCAAGTGCTCGGACGGAGTGTCCCTTCTTGAAGAAGCTGTTCAACCGTTTCGCCGCCGGTTGCGCCGGTCGGTCCCGTCACAAGAAATTTCTTTTCTGATTTCATTTGATCCTCCTTTTTTTTGACCTTTCTTTTTTTTTGTGATTGATGACTTCGGCTAACGTGGTGTTTTTCGAGTTCCGCTTCGAGTGCCCATTACACCTTCAGCCGAGCTTTTGTCGGACGCTGCTAAGGATTTCGCCGGAGAGTCGCGGATCCTGCACAGCGCGGGCCAAGACTACGCCACCGATCAGCGCGGCTACCCAAAAGATGGCTTCTTTCCGGTCTCCGCGCTTAGCGGAGAGAATGTTCTGAAGTCCTTGCTCGAACGCGGCTTTGAGTTTGGGGTCGAGCGAGCCACCTCCTGGGCTAGCGCGGCCATGGTGCAGCCGTCGCCTGGATTATCTCGGTGCCACCGGCTCAGGTACAGGTGAGTAAACGATCCTTTGCTCTTCTTGCTGTTGCTGCGCTGCACGACGCCAGCGAGACCTCTATGCCGTGGGCAACGGCAGCCGCCTGCAGTTCTTCCTTCGAACTGAAATGAGCATAGAAGGCGCCATGCGTCAGGCCGGCGGCCTTCATCACTTCGCCCACGGTTACGTTCTGAAACCCCCGTTCCCGGAACAGGCGGGAAGCCTCCTTGACAATCCGTTCATGCTTTGCGGCAGTCTCTTCGACGGGATAGCGCATATTTTTTGTATCCTTCCATCTATGATAGTCATCATATTTGATGCCGGCCCCACAAAAAGGAGACATTATGAAGCTCACAGGCAAGAAGGCTCTTATTACCGGCGGTAACAGTGGCATCGGTCTTGCCACAGCCCAAGCGTTCATTGCGGAGGGCGCGCAGGTCGCCATTACTGGTCGCGACCAGAAGACGCTCGATGAAGCGATCGCCGAACTTGGATCGAGCGCGCGTGCCTACCGCGTCGACGTCACCATTGCGGAAGATCGCAAGCGGCTCTTCGCAGCCCTGGCCAAAGATTTCGGGAAGCTCGACATTGTCTTCGCCAATGCCGGCATCTCCGGCCGGACTCCTACCGGTTCGACCGAAGAGGCCATTTTTGAGAACGTGATCCACACCAACCTTAATGCCGCTTTCTTTACGGTTAATTCAGCGGCGCCTCTGCTGAACGACAACGGCAGCATCATCTTTAATGGGTCGGTACATAACTATCTCGGCCAACCTGGCGTCGCCGCATATGCAGCCACCAAGGGTGGGCTCGTCTGGATGGCGCGTTCCATCGCCGCCGACCTTGCACCGCGCAACATTCGCGTGAATGTCGTCGCACCGGGCGCGACCAAGACTCCTATTTGGAATCGCGGGCCCCGCGCTTCTATGTCTACGGACGAGTCCGCCAAGCTGGCGAAGTTCTTCTCTTCTGCGGTGCCACTGGGGCGTTGGGCTGAGGCGAAAGACGTTGCCAACGCCGTGCTCTTCCTTGCCTCGGACGATTCCTCGTACGTCAATGCAGTCGAGCTGATGGTGGATGGCGGAGCCACCGGTGCCCCGTTTGGAGCTCCCATTTTTCAGGGCGCATTTAGGCCGCTCGGTAGCGAGGCGAAGTTGGCAAAAGCTCATGCCGAAGGAGATCCGCAGTGAAGTCGGTCGGGAATAATATGAAAGGAGTTTTATTATGCGGCAATTGCAACTAATAGCCCACGGCGAACCTTCCGATGTCATCGAACTCAACACGGTCTCCGAACCGGCTCTTGGTCAGGAGGATGTTCTCATCTCGATGGAAGCGGCCCCACTGAATCCATCAGACTTCCTGTTTGTCCGCGGCATTTACGGCGTCCGGCCGGCTTTCCCATCCTCGGTAGGCATAAGGGTGTTGGCCGAGTCGCAAAGATCGGGTCGAAGGTTGATGTTGCTCTGCGGGGCAAGCGAGTCCTGATTATCCCGACCTACGAGCAGGGCACCTGGGCAGACCAAGTTGTCGCCCCAGTGAGCAACCTCGTGCCAATGAGCAACGAAGCAGATCCCCTGCAGCTCTCAATGATCGGAATCAACCCCTGTTACCGCCTATCTCTTGCTGAACCGATACGTTTCCCTGATGCCCGGCGACTGGATCGGTCAAACCGCAGCCAACGCGGCCATGGGGCAGTACATCATTGCCCTCGCGAAGCTGAGGGAGTCAAGACGTTGAATGTCGTCCGGCGGGAAGAAGCTGCCGAACAGGTGCGGCAGTGGGGAGGTAACCGCGTAGTCCTCCAAGAGGATAACTTACACAAGGACATTGAGAAGGCTCTCGACGGGAAGAAGCTCAGCCTGGTCCTCGATACCGTGGGTGGAGCTGCCGTGGGCGAGTTGGCCAAATCGCTTAAACCTGGCGGCTCGGTTGTCGTGTACGGCCTGCAAAGCGGGCAATTCCCAGCGATGCCGCCCAAAGAGTTCATCTACCGTGGTCTTAGTCTCCACGGATTCTGGCTCATCAATTGGATACGCACGCGCCGCGCACAGAGATCGAAGAGATATACCAGAAGCTGTGGGACCTCTGAGCTGATGGATCGCTCTCCGCCGCAGTGGAGCATGTGTACCCGCTCGACCAGTTCAAGGAAGCATTCAGGCAATCTTTGAAATCGAATCGCAGCGGCAAGATCCTGTTCAAGTTTTAGCGACCGCGAAAGCACGCTCAGGTCGCCGGACCGATCCGTCGGATCACGATCGAGGAATGCGCCAGCAGTGACCAACCAATCGCTGGGACTGAAGCCGACTTCCGGGTACTAATCCGACTGTCCTCAAGCTGTCCTTTCTCCGCCCGGCTGGTTCAGGTTTCCGGGGGGTAGTTCAGTTGGTTTAGAACGCCTGCCTGTCACGCATGGGTCGGCGTTAGGGGAAATCAAGCTCGACCTCATCCACATAACACCAGCCCCAGCTTTCGCCGGGCTCGATCGATTTCATGATCGGGTGTTTGACAGCGTGGAAATGTTTTGTCGCGTGCTTATTCTTTGAGGAATCGCAGCAGCCCACCTGGCCGCATATCATGCATTGCCGCAGATGAACCCAGGTGTCTCCCATTTTGATGCACTCGCCGCAGACTCGTGCGGGCGGTTTCACGCGTTTAATCTGATCCAGGTGCGTGCACTGTTCCATATGTTTCCCCCTAAAGCTCCGCCAAGGCGCGGTGGACCAGGTGGACGGCAATCGCTCCTTCACCCACGGCTGAGGCCACGCGCTTCACATTGCCCGAACGAACGTCGCCGACCGCAAAAACGCCCGGCAGGCTCGTTTCCAGCATGTGTGGAGCGCGGGCCAGCGTCCAGCCCGGTGCCCCTGTCCCTGTCTCCAAGTCCCGCCCGGTGAGGATGAATCCCTTATCATCGAGGGCGACGCAACCCCGCAGCCAGTCGGTTCGCGGCGATGCTCCCGCCATAATGAACACATGGCGAATTTCGTGGGTCGAAGTCTCGCCGCTCGTTTTGTCCTGCCAAGTAACACGCTCCAGGTGCGTGCCGCCTTCGAGACCGACGATTTCCGTTTTGTAGTGCAATTCGATGGCGGGGTTCTCTTCGATGCGCTGGATCAAGTAGCGTGACATCGTGCTCGACAACTGACCCGAGCGCACCAGCATGTGCACCTTGCGCGCCGTCTGCGAAAGGAAAACTGCCGCTTGTCCGGCGGAGTTTCCGCCGCCCACCACGACGACCTCTTCTTGTTCGCACAGCTGCGACTCCATGTACGTCGCGCCATAGTAGATGCCCTGGCCCTCGAACTGCTCCAGATTCGGCAGATGCGGTTTGTTGTACTGCGCCCCGGTAGCGATGACAACCGCCCGCGCCGCGAGCTTGTTGCCGTTGTCCAGAACTACTTCGTACGGGTGCTTTTCGCAATCCAGCCGCGCAACGCTGCGCGCCACCATCATCTTGGCTCCAAATTTCTCCGCCTGAGCGATCGCGCGCGCCGCAAGTTCCTGCCCGGAAACTCCGGTCGGAAAGCCCAGGTAGTTCTCGATCTTGGAACTGGATCCGGCCTGCCCTCCGGGTGCGGCAGCCTCAATCACCAGTACATTCAGGCCTTCCGAAGCGGCGTAAACAGCCGCTGCCAGTCCGGAGGGTCCGGCGCCGACAATGATCAAATCGCGGACCTGCGTTTCATCGATGGCGCTGTTGAATCCGAGGCAGTCCGCCAATTCCTGAATCGAGGGATTCCGCAGCACGCCGTGCGCCTTGCAGATCACCACAGGAATTTCATCCAGCTTCACCTCAAAACGGTCCAGAAGTTCCTGCGAACTCTTGTCCGTATCGAGATCGACATACGTGTAAGGATGTCCATTGCGAGTAAGAAACTCGCGCAGCCGCAGCGTGTTGGCCGAGTGGCGCGAACCCAGCAGGATAACGTTGCCCTGCCCGCGACTGATGAGTTCCAACCGGCGCAGGATGAAGGCCCGCATGAAAATCTCGCTGAGCTCGGCGTCCTTCGCGACGAGCGACCGCAAGCCATCTCCACTCAGTTCCAGCAATTCCCCGGCTTCCGTCATGCGGCCCCGCGCCAGGCAGCGCTGCCCGGAGATCATGGTCATCTCTCCCGTGAACTGGCCGGGACCGTGGGTTGCGATCGGGCGCTCGCCCGCAAGATCCGGCTGCACGATTTCCATGTCCCCGGAAAGCAGGACGAAAAACGGGACATTTGTATCACCAGGCTCGAACAGGATTTCGTCCTTCTTGACTTGTCGCAGCTTGCCGCCCGGACGAACGCGGTTGATTTGCGCTGCGGTCAACACTGGAAAAGCTTGAGTGCGAGCATCGAGTGCGCTGGGAATTGGTAGAGAAGACATTTTGCCCTCGGAGGCGAAACAGGTGCTGTTCCGTTTCGCCAAAGAAGAATTTTACCGCACCTGAATTTAGATGCGCATCCGGCCAAAAAAGTAGGATTATTGGGCCATGCGTCCCGTTCCAGCCTCAATAGCTTGTGGCAAGCGCCGTCAATAGGACGGGCACTCCACCATTCTCAAGTGAACCCCAGAAGATCCACAGCGAAATCTCCCAGTTGAACCGCTCCTCATATTTTCGCCCACCGTTTGGCCCGACATCAGCGCGTTGCCCTGGAAAAACAATTGCCCAGTTCACGGGCA